>JADGAT010000017.1 GCA_015231885.1 SAR324 cluster bacterium | reverse complement strand
CCTGATGTTCCAACACCCCAGACTCGATGAGGAATCGTTCTTCGTTTGGTTTTTGTTGGTACAGGAGAGCGATGTAGGTGGGCAAGTGCCATTTTTTTAGGGGTAAATTGTGGTAAAACAAAGGAAATCAAAAAGGCAGAAAAATCTTCTAGAGACCTTATCAATTCTAAGCTGACTATTGATTGTATTGACTTTGAAGAATCCAAGCAATGGAGCGAGAGACGGGTTTCGAACCCGCGACCTCAACCTTGGCAAGGTTGCGCTCTACCAGCTGAGCTACTCTCGCTTTTGTAAGAAAGGAACTTTGGATGATGTTGATCCCTCACTTTTTGCAGATATGAAATACGTCGATAAACTAACTTCATCCGTGTTAAAAATCAAGCGGGAACTAAAAAACGCTCCCATCGATTCATGCTAAAGCTATTTTTCCAAAGTTTGATATAACTTTGGAAAAAGTTGTCTGCTATTTTGTAATTCATTGAAATAATTGAAGTTCTATAGTTATCTGAGATGAGCACCATCAGTTCCAGGGCATTCATTGCGGAGTTCAAGTATGGATTGGACAGTGGCGTGTTTATTTGTTTGATTTCATTCTTGTGGCTGGTCAACAATGCCAGCGAATCTTCGATATACCGCTCTGAGTTGATTTCATCGGAGGTGTACTGCCGCAACAGCAGCAGCCATTTACTGTGAACTTCACAACTTTGCTGGTGATTGGAACCTTGAAGAGGGCAATCTGCACACTTCTGTTTGTACAGCTTGGCAGAAACCAGTGCTTTTTCCCATTTCTTTCTGTACTGCTTGGCATGCTTCTCAATCCATTTCAGTGCTCTTGCCTGGTGCTCCTCAGGTGGAAATTTTTCAACATGCTCCTGGATTGTATGAATCTGCCCCTTAATGAACTCTTCGTTACAAGGATCAAGGTATTCCCCCCTTCCAACAAAGCGCAAAATCAATGCAAGCATTGGATCATTTACCTGATACATAGTACCCCACTCCATACTATTTGTTGCGCATGCAATACCGCTTTTCAAAAGCCAGCCCAGCATGCCTGCTTCGGAAAATCTCTTGGATTCCTGCCCGAGGGCCGGAATAACAGAAGTGGAAAATCACGCCAAATCAACTATCTGTTTTCTAAAAAACAGATGAACAGCCCTATGAGCTTTTTGGATCTGCAAAACACTTTATATAAATATTAAATAAAAATTAAATAAAAATCAACTATTTTATTTAAAATATGATGTATTGTATCGTCGCCCCATAAAAAATGCTATTTATGTGACGAAATGATTACATTCTGATTGTTTATTTGACAGAACTCTGATATAAGAACTGAATTATTTTCAAATTGTTCATAGTTTGTTCTATTTTCCGCTAACAAATACATGGCACTGTAATCGAGGTAATGGGAATTGGCAAAATTAGGGGAGCTTATGTCAAAAGAAGAACAACATTTGTTTATTGAGAATCATAAAATCATAGAGCATTTGAAACAATCCCGCTTATTTGGGAGCTTAGACGAAACGACTCTACAGAAGATTGTGCCATTGTCCAGGTTTGTTTGTTATCCAAAGGGCGCAGAAATTCTCAAAGAGGGGCAAAAAAATACTGAAATATACTTCATCCTCCGAGGCATAGTGTCTGTCTATGCCCAAGATGAACAAATTCTACAGTTGCAGCGTTTAGGAGATCTTTTTGGAGAAATCAGTATCATTTGTGATCAGCCTTGTTCAGAAACAATCATAGCCGATACGGATGTTGAACTGTTTTGTTTTCAATCAAACGTCATTGGTAATCATTCAGAGCTGAGTCCAGAAGAATCCCAAAATATTTTAAATCGGATCTTTGTTAAAATTTTGACAGAGAAGCTGTCTTTAACGACTTACAAAGCACAGCAGTCAGAAAAAACCAACCAACAGCTGATAAAAAATCAGCAGGAATTGCTGGAAGCACATAGCCGATTGCAGCAGACTCGCAGCAAGCTGGAGATGCTTGTGAAAAACAAGAATCTTGAACTGCAAAAAACAAATGAAAAACTTCAAGCAGAAATTACTGAACGCAAAAATCTCGAACAAGAAAGAGATCGCTTAGAAAAGCAGCTGCGTCACACACAAAAAATGGAAGCACTTGAGACTCTGGCTGGAGGAATTGCTCATGAATTCAATAATTTACTGCAAGGAATCTTCATCGGACTGGATATCGCTAATTTTGATATGCCACACAGCAGCCATTTGCAACAGCCGCTGCGGCATGCCCGCAGCTTTTGTGAGCGGGCTAAACATCTGGTGAAACAAATCGTGACTTTCAGCGGTCAGGAGGACAGCAATCATCAAATTCTGAGGATTAACCCTCTTGTTCAGCAGACTCTCAAAGAAATACAAAAAAACCTTCCTCCTTCCATTGACATGGAACTGAAACTCGAAGACAATCAACACACTATCTGGGGAAACTCATCTCAAATTCAGCAAGTGATTGCCAACTTATGTGATAATGCGGAATATGCCATGCGAAAAAATGGAGGACGCATGGAGGTGAGCCTGCATATTCTTGAAATTGATACGCACCAAACACACGAATTTGGACTGGAGAAAGCAGGACCTTATCTTCATTTGACAGTCAGCGACACGGGTGAGGGCTTATCACCTGACATCCTGGAACGTATCTTTGATCCATTCTTTACAACAAAACCAGTAGGAGATGGCAGCGGTTTGGGATTATCCATTGTTCATGGCATCATGCAAAACAGCAGAGGGGCGGTTACTGTGGAAAGCAAGGTTGGCACAGGTACTAAATTTCACACCTTTTTTCCCTTGATCCGAAGCAGTGAGCCAGTACCTGCAACACCGGTTTATTAGCAAGGCACACAACAGGCTTACGTTTGATTTCCCCAGTATTTCTAGGCTTTTCCAGAATAGAGGTGCGGCTGTAGCACACGTTGTGGCTTTAGTTTCAAGCGTTTTACTGAGCCATAGAATAACTGCGGTCTGAAAAATTATTAAATCCTGGTCCAACTCTCTTTTCCCTGAGCCGGTACAAACTGCTCACCAGCCTCCAATAAGACAAAAAGAACTCTTTCCAGTAATTCAGGAGGCAAATTTTTACTACCCTTCGGTCCAATTTCTTTCTTCCGCTAGGCTTCTTTTAAATAGTTGATTCTCATTAAAATACATAGGACTACTGCAAAGTGAAGAAGGATAATTATAATTATTAAGCAACTGTCACGGTTTTTGCATTTGTCGGTTACAGTAATATTCAGATACTCAAAATAGACAACCTTATATTGAAATGATTTATGCAAAAAGCCATGATAGGAGGGGACCTCAGGAGCACAGATTTTGATTACCGTACTTTTCACCAAAATTTACAGGAAAAGCTCAGTCCTCAGGAAATCAACTCTCTCAACGTATTAGGTAAAGACTTTTTCACATTAATTGATCACATTGTCACGGAGTTATTAGTGGGGCATACTGAAGATCATCGTTTGTTAGAATTGCCTCTTCAGGAATTTTTATGGGAACTGCAAATTTTTGCCAATCAATTCGTCCGGGGCTCTGCAGGATCCATCATGAAGCTACGCTCATTTTGCCAGGCATGCTTAATCCAGCTACGCAATGAACAGTTTTACAGTGAGTTTATGGAGGAAGTATGCGATGCTTACACGGAATATTTTTTCGTCCGCTACAGCGACGCAACTTATTTAGTTTGACCTTGATCGTCTGTCAATATTATTATTTAGTTTCTTACAATACTCTCCATAAAGGATCCTCTACACTGCTTTCCTAAAAGCCATAGAACTTCTTTTTATTTTACTTTTCATTCTTAAATCTGGAATATGACTTTCAATATCAATACCTGGAAAGACGCATGGGATGCCAGTCCTGGTCCCCATAATAAAAAAGAATATCAGATGTTATTTTTAAAAGGTTTCTGTATGGGTTCTGCCGATATTATTCCAGGTGTCTCTGGAGGAACGATTGCCTTCATCACCGGTATTTATTCACATTGGCTGGCTGCTATTGCCTCCATTAATCTTGTCTTTATAAAAAGATTTGTAAGCTTTGACTGGAAAGGTGCATTAGCAGAGGTGCACGTCCGTTTTCTCTGTGCTCTTCTGCTCGGGATTGGCGTTGCCATCCTGAGTACAGCACGTCTGATGCATTACCTGATCACAGAGCAGCCGGTTCTGACATGGTCCCTTTTCTTTGGTTTGATTCTAGCGTCAATCTTCGTAGTAGGAAAAGAAATTGATGACTGGAAAGGCAGCAGTTTGGCATTTGTAGGTGTTGGTGCCGTCAGTGCCTATGTGATTGTCGGACTCATTCCGGTCACGACTCCAGAAACCTGGTGGTTTATTCTGTTCAGCGGAATTATTGCAATTTGTGCGATGGTTTTGCCAGGCATCAGCGGTTCTTTTATTTTGCTCATTTTAGGCAAATACGAATTCATTACAGGTGCCATCAAGAATCCTTTCAACGTGGATAACATCATGGTCATGGCCCTTTTTGGTGGTGGATGTGTTGTGGGGATTATTGGATTTTCCAGAATTTTGAAGTTTTTCCTGAGTCATTATCGGAATGCGACGATGGGAATTTTGACGGGATTCATGATTGGTGCAATGCGAAAAGTCTGGCCCTGGAAAGAAGTTTTAGAAGCGAAAGTAATCCGCAACAAAGTACATGTTTTGCAGGAACAAAATATTTTCCCTGCTCAATTTGACTCCCAGGTTATATTCGCCATTGCACTCATGATGGTGGGCTTTGCGTTTGTAATGATTCTTGAAAAGTTTTCTCAATCAACCAGAGTATCTTAAAGCACACCCAATAAAACACCAGCAGCCACAGCCGAACCAATCACTCCGGAAACATTTGGTCCCATTGCGTGCATGAGGAGAAAGTTATGAGAATTATTCTCTAACCCAACCTTGTTGACCACACGTGCAGCCATTGGGACTGCAGAAACTCCTGCTGCTCCAATCAAAGGATTGATGGGAGTGCTCGACATTTTATTCATCAGTTTGGCCATCAGTACGCCTGTTGCTGTTCCAATGCTGAAAGCAATCATACCCAGTATGAGAATTCCCAATGTTTCTATATTCAAAAACTTATCTGCAGACAGTTTACTGCCAACCCCAAGTCCCAGAAAAATGGTGACTGTATTAATCAATGAATTTTGTGCAGTAGTGGACAGACGCTCAACAACCCCGGACTCCCTCAATAAATTTCCAAACATCAACATCCCAATCAAGGGTGCTGCTGATGGAAGAAAAAGAAGACACAGTCCCACTACCAGAAAAGGGAACAAAATTTTTTCCAACCGGGATACATAACGCATCTGCACCATCTGAATCTTCCGTTCCGCTTCCGTAGTGAGCAGTCTCATGATTGGCGGTTGAATAATGGGAACCAGAGCCATATAAGAATAAGCTGCCACCGCAATGGAGCCAAGCAGCCTTGGCGAAAGCTGGCTGGATAGAAAAATTGCGGTTGGTCCGTCCGCTCCACCAATAATCCCAATGGATGCGGCATCGCGTAATGAAAAATTGATTCCGGGTATCCCATTCAAAGCCAGTGCTCCGAGCAATGTACAGAAAATCCCCATTTGAGCTGCTCCTCCAAGCAACGCCGTTTTAGGGTTGGCAATCATGGGGCCAAAATCCGTCAATGCTCCCACTCCCATAAAAATCAACAATGGAAATACCCCGGTACTGATTCCCACATCAGAAATGTATTTGAGCATTCCACCCGTTTCTGAAAGACCTGCTAATGGAATGTTGGTAAGTACGGCGCCAAATCCAATGGGAACCAGCAAAAGCGGCTCAAACTGCTTGTGAATTCCCAGGTATAGCAAAAGCAGTCCCACGCCAACCATCAATAAACGCCCCAGGCCTTCTGTCCAGTCTAACGATTGGCCGCTGACCAATGATGAGATCCCTGTTGTTTTAAAGAGATTTTTGGCCAGCTGTCCCATAGGAGGTAATTCATTAGTGAATCCTTGTTCCTGGCGATCCGCAATGATGGAGCTCGCATCAATTGCCCCCAGTTGATCTCCTTTTTGTACTTTGTCAAAAGGATGAATGGTCAACTCAATCAGTTTACCGGCAACTCCTGATCTCAAAATAATTTTATTGCCAGCCTGATCTTTGATCGTTGCAATTTCATCACCGCTGTAAAGGTAATTTCCTGCCCTTGCTTCTACATGAACAACAATTCCTGTGTCTGGAGAAGCAATTTGGACTAATTCATCTGCAAATGCCATCGGAAAACAAAAAACAAGCAGACTAAAAAATAAAGAAAGAAAACGTACCATGTTATCCGTAGAAAATGGGGTTTAAAAAGTTATAAAGACCGCAACTTTTTATTGGAAGTGTCATCGCAGGAAACCTCTTTATTTCTCTCAAGAGGTTTCCTTGCTTTGCAGTGACGTTTGTCAATGATCAGCCAATGCTCAAAAGAGGCGCAGCTGCCTGCACAGACTCCCCTTCTTGCACATAAATTTCAACAATTGTGCCTGCTTTGGGAGCTTTCACATCATTCTCCATCTTCATGGCTTCAATCACAACGAGATCCTGGTCCGCTGCCACTGAATCTCCAACAGAAACGAGGATTTTCATAATGTTGCCAGGAGTGGGTGCTTCGACATCTTCTCCCGCAGCCGGTGTTGGTGCAGGAACTTGTGTTGGTGCAGGAACTTGTGTTGGTGCAGGAACTTGAGCGACTACAGTAGGAGCAGAAGCGCCGTCAGCTACAGAGACCTGATAGTTTTTTCCATCTACTGTGATCACATAGCATTTTGGTCCACTGCTTGGAGCAGCAGGAACTGGTGCCGGTTTGGCAGCAGGAACTGGCTTGGCTTCTTCCTGACTTTTTTTACGAACACCCAGGGTTGCTTTTCCAAGAAGAAAATCCAGGCCTTTGCTTTCACAGCTGGCAATAATGAAAATGTTTTCATCATTAATCGGCAAATTGTTTTCTTCCAGTATTTTTTTGGCTTTTGGAATGCCATCTTCCAGAACATCCAGAGGATCATCCTTAAAAACGGGTTTGCCCAATTGTTCAGAAGCCAGTTTGACTATTTCTGGGTCAGGTTCCACAGGAGTTCTACCAAAATACCCTAACACCATGTTTCCATACCCAGGAGTAATTTTTTTCCATTTCCCCTGGGTGACATTCGCATAAGCCTGTTGAAAATAAAACTGCGAGACCGGTGTGACAGAAGCCGCAAAGCCTCCCAGTTTAACAACTTCGGACATGGCTTTGATTACTTGAGGATAGAGATGCAACGTCCCTACATCACGCATCATCATGGTATTTGCTGTCAACGCACCACCAGGCATGGGAGATAAAGGAATGATCGGCGATACCATTTTTGCTTCCGGCGGCACAAAATAGTCTTTCATTGCCTCTTCAAACACTTCGGAGGCATGTAAGATCTTTTCGATATCAATATCCAGTGTATAATCACTTCCCTTCATTATATGCCACATTGTTAAGATATCAGGCTGGCATGTGCCTCCATTTACTGGACTTTTGGAAAGATCAATTCCAGTGGTTCCGCCTTCTACTGCTGCCATGCACTGAGAAGCTCCGACCCCTGCGGTGTCATGGGTATGAAACCAAAGAACCGTATCCTTTGGCACAAGCTTCCTGGCTCCTTTGAACGTCTCATAAACTTTGCGGGGGTTGGCCGTCCCTGATGCATCTTTAAAGCAAATGGAATCATAAGGAATTTCCGAATCCAGAATCGTTTTCAAACGCTCCATATAAAATTCAGCGGTATGGGCACCTTCACAGCCTGGGGGCAGATCCATCATGGCAATCACAATTTGGTGTTTCAGCCCATGGTGCATAATGCGCTCCCCGGAATACCTAAGATTTTCCATATCATTCAATGCATCAAAGTTGCGAATGGTTGTCATCCCATGCTTTTTAAACATTTTGGCATGTAAATCAATAATATCCCGCGGCTGCTGACTAAGAGCCACCACATTAATTCCTCTTGCCAAAGTCTGCAAGTTTGCGCCAGGACCAACTTTTGCACGAAAGCGGTCCATCATATCAAAGGCCGATTCCTGGCAATAAAAGAATAAACTTTGAAATCTAGCGCCTCCTCCTGCTTCCAGGTGAGTGATACCAGCTTCGACAGTAGCTTCCACAGCAGGAAGGAAATCATCTGTCAAAACACGTGCTCCATAACAGGATTGAAACCCGTCCCTGAATGAAGTATCCATGAATTTAATTTTCTTTGTCACGTTGTCTCTTTATTGGAATAAGGTGAAAGGATTACAATTTATTAAAAAATTAAAGATATTATCGGCAGTTGAATGTTTCGCTATTGTGCTTGATCTGCCTCAAACGCAGCAATTGCAGCACAAAACACGGCAATGGGGACCTCCCCTTCAGAAACGGAGACAGGTACAGGAACAACTACAGGGGCATTGACAGGAGCGGGAGCCAGCTTGGCGGCCGCTGCCTTTTTTCGATCTGATTCCACTCGCCGTGCTCTTGCTTTGTCTTCTTCAATTTTTTTCAGTTCCGCGTCGGTATGTTCTTTTGTTGCCTGAGCAACTCCTTGAATGCAAAACATCATGACTGACAAAAAGACCATGACTGTTGCCATGCCCATGATCATCAGCTTGATTCCCTCGATAATCATACAGATTTATATGTTAGAGATTAATTTTTATGGAGGAAATGGGAACGAACTCACAAATAACAGGTATGATATCATCGTAATTAGAATTAGCCTGTAGATAGTGTTTTTAGAATGACTTCCTGAAAAAAATTCGTCTAATTCCCATGAAATTATGAATACATTTTTCTAGCCGAGTCTCAAATTATGTGCAAGGTAAAAACTCGATTCAAGTATCAATTCCACATCCAGCCAGAATCAGCGAGAATCAAACCTCTTTTTTGATATAAATGGGGTTCACAATTGAAAAATTCCCATTGCATTGACGATAGATTTTTTTTCCTGCTTGTAAAAGAGGATAGGCGTCAGCAACAGGATACTGCAGCGGCATCCGGCGCAGTTGCTCAAAAAGAGAGTTGGATGAAGGATTGGGCAGATTGACAGTACGCTTCAAGATCACAGGGTGATTTTCTAACCTTTCCAGGAAAGTTTCTAGTGTGGTTAGGTGAATCTCCGTGAGCTGTTTCAATTCATACTCCTGAAATTGAAATTGAGCATGGAAAATTTCGGTACGTGTGCAATTGAGTATGGCATAAAATGGCTGCTCCGTAGGCTTCCCCATGGAAGCCAACAGTTCTAAAGAAGTCGCTCCAATCACCGGTTTTTGATAGATTTGCGCAAATGTTTTGGCCACTCCCATACCAATCCGGAGTCCTGTGTAGGAGCCAGGGCCTTTGACGACCACATAAAAATCAAGCTCACTCAGATGCATTTTCGCATTGGTCAATAAGTCATCCAGGACTTTAAAAATCAGTTGTTCACTGCGTTTTTTACAGATAGAATAATAATTGGCAACCAATTCATCATTTTTTACCAAACAGATACCCAAATCAGTAAATGCGGTATTAAGTGCGAGTATGTTCATAATGAGCAAGAGCATCAAAAAGTGAATCAAAAGGATGATGGAGACCTTGAATACCCATCATTCGTTTTTCGTTTTCCAGCATTTGCAATTGGATCAGTAACTGGGGTTCAGATGTTAAAATGGTTTGAAGCAACTCAGGCCATTCTACAAGAGTCAACCCCTCATCGCATATGAGATCTTCTCGATCAAAATTATCTAGGTCGTCAGGAGACGAAAGGCGGTAAAGGTCGACATGATGAATGGTCCATTTGCCGCTATAAATATGAACCAATGTGTATGTAGGAGAAGTCACAATATCAGCATCTACCCCCAAAGCAGCACATATACTTTTGGTCAATGTGGTCTTGCCAGAGCCCAGATTCCCATAGAGCAAAACAACCACTCCTGGCATTAAGTGGTCTCCCAGTAACTGGCCAAGAGCCGATGTGTCATCAAGGGACCGTAACTCAATTGAAAACATAAATTGTCCATGTATAAAAAAATTTTACTAACTTTCCGTGAGATCAATCATCGGTGTGAAGAGGAGCAATGGGACCTGCGCGATTTTTCCTGGAAACTTCACTATGGAGAAAGAATTCAGCTGCATTGCCATCGTCCAGAACAATATGATGTACTTTGGCGGTTATTGGAGAGAAATCTCAAGCCAAAGCAAGGAGTTATTGAGGAATTACGTCCGGTCACCTGGTCTTCTAATTATACCATCAACTCCAGATTGAACATGGATGATACGATGAATGACGCCCTACAGTCAAAACTGTTTGAAGAGCGCCTCTGGGTCGCAGGGAAACGAACCCATGTACAAAATTTAATGGACCGCTTACAGATCAATTTATTCGAACGACGCCAACCATTACAAACTATTTCCTCTGTCTCCCTGCAGCGATTTCAAGCATTACTTTTTATGGCGGCACGTGTCCAATTGCTTTTAGGAAAACAATTGTTCCATTCTATGGATGAAACCACCTCAGCCGTTTTTCAAGAGTGGAATCAAAATTTTTGCGGCACCCTAGTTATTTCTGGAAGCAGCCCAAATTCACTCATTGATTTCGATACGGTCATTACAATAAACAAAGACGGAACCGTGCTCTTTACTTAATACGTCATCTCCTTCTCTGTCCTCTTCGTTTGTATGTACCAGGCTTCAGCCATCGTAAAGGGTCAACGGATTTTCCTTTGTAGCGAATCTCAAAATAGGCACGAAATTTAGAAGTAACCGGCTCTTGGGATGTGAATCCAACAGGAGTGTTTTCCGCAACAAATTCACCAACAGATACCTTCAGCCTGCTTAATTTGCCATAGACCGAAAAACTTTCTTTTCCATGATCCACAATGATCAGCTGCAAATATCCTGGGAGTGTGTCAGCAAAGACGACTTTTCCTGGTGCAATGGCGTGAATGACACTTTTTTTTGGCGCTTCTAATGTAATACCATGGTACAAAATCTTATTGATATTTTTTTTCTTAGCACGAAATGGCTGGATAATGCGAGCCTTTATAGGAGATTTCAGTTTTCCTTTCAAAGGCAGAAGCCCTTGCGTATTTTGAAACGATAAAAAAAGTTGTTTCTGTTCTTCCCAATATCGTAATTCATCTGCGACGATCCCCATGGATTGCTGTAATTCTTCCAGGTAACGATAATAAATTTGTCGATCCTGTTGGATATTGACCAGTAATCGCTGATGCTCTTGTTGTTTTTGTTCCAGTAATTGTTTGTTTTCCGCAGCTTTCTGGTACAGTTGTTCTTGTGTATTTTTTCGCTGTTGGTAAGGACCTAATAAATCTTGCAAAGATTGTTTTTTTTTATAAAAATCTTGCATCGTTGCCACCTCGTGACCCAAAATAAACTCTACAAAATTAATATTTTTAAAAGAGAAATCATGACGTAGAAAAGATAAAGATTGTGTTTCTTTTCTTTTTAAAATCTTATATATGGAGCGAACACGTTGCTGTGCATTTTTTTCATGTTCTCTGAGTTCGTTTTTTAAGAGTAGCACCTCTTTTGCCTGACGTGCAAGCACACGCTTAGTATGGTCTTGCTTTTCATTTGTTTGAACAATTTGCTGCTGCAGTGTCTCGATATCTTCAGACAACGCTTTTATTTTCATAAAAACATCCTGCTCGGCCAAATAACTGTCCTGGAGATGCAATTGAATTTCCTTTTTGCGAATTTCCTTTTGTTTGAGTTCATTCCTTTTGATTCGAATAGATTCCTGAAGCGCATCCTTAGTTTTTCTCACTCTTTCATCTGACGCTGATATTACCACAGTCAGTACAAACCATAAGATGGTGAAAGAACAAACAAATTTATGCATATTGCTTTTGTTGTATGGCATTGAATCAAGAAATCATTGAAAAAGTTAAACAAACGGCTGACATTGTCTCAATGATCAACAGATATGGTGTTCACCTGAAACAAGCGGGTTCCAATTTCAAAGGGTTGTGCCCGTTTCACCAGGAAAAAACTCCCTCCTTTGTGGTAAACCCCCAACGAGGTTTTTTTCATTGTTTTGGTTGCGGAAAATCAGGCAGTGCCATCGATTTTGTTATGGAATACGAAAAGCTTTCTTTTGCGGAAGCTGCCACTGAATTGGCAAATCAGCTTGGCATCCCTCTGGAGAAAATAAAGGGAATCCCTCAATCCGAAGACAAAATATTGCAGGCATTGGATGCTGCTGCTAAATTTTACCAATCGTATCTCCAACAACAAGCTGCCGCACCTGGTCAAAAATATCTGCAAGCACGTGCTGTTCCACAAGATATTCAGAATGCTTTTCAGATTGGATTCATACCTGATGAATGGCAATTGTTGATAGAGCACCTGACAGCAAAAGGATTTTCCCCCAATGAACTGGCACATGCAGGTATGATCAAGATTTCTACTAAGTCAGGCCGCCCTTATGATACATTCAGAAATCGTATTATTTTTCCTATTCGGGATACTCGAGGAAGGTGCATTGCTTTTGGAGGAAGAAGCATTGATCCTAAGGACCAACCCAAATACATCAATAGTCCTGAAACAAAATACTATCAGAAAAAACGGACATTGTATGGTTTTTATGAAGGTTTGGCTACAATTAAACAAGTTCGGCAGCTGATTTTGGTAGAAGGTTACCTGGACGTGACACGACTCCATGAGTTTGGTTTCCAGCAGGCTGTTGCTACTTGCGGAACTTCACTGACCATCGAGCACATTCGCTTTGCAAAAAGATATGTTGATAAAATTATTCTGATTCTCGATGGGGATAATGCAGGCCAGCAGGCGGCATTAAGAAGCTGCCCCTTGTTTTTATCTACTGGGATGGACGCTTCTGTGGTTACTTTACCAGCGGGAGAAGATCCTGATTCTCTTCTGATAACACAGGGTCCTAAAAAATTTTCTGAATTATTACAAAGAGATACGCCGGTTTTTGAATATTTAGTGAAGCAAAGCCTTGCCAAACATAATCCAAATGTGCAAGGTCGTACTAAGGCAGTTGAAGAACTGCTGCCAATGATTCGCGATATCCAAGAACCACAAAAACAGCAATTGGCGCTCATGCAACTGGCAGAAAGTATCAATTTACCAGTACCTGCTATTTTAGAGATAGCACCTAAATCTTTGCATTATACACAAAACAATGCTATACTGCAAAATTTACATCCTACTGTTATTGTAAATAATACAGAGGATCAGGATGAAAAGTGGGTGTTGCAGGCCTTACTGACTTCCAGAGATTCTATCAGAGTCGCACGAGAACATCTACATGCCAACGAATTCAGAACTCCTCACTTCCGGCATATCTATGAAATATTTTTGATATTCTCCAATGAAGATTTCGAGTCCATGCCGATCGAAGCATTGGAACAAAAATTCCCGGAGGTTTACCCTAAAATTATGGGAATTTACATGGATGATTTTGTTTTGGAAGGAACTGAAATAGAATTACTACTCCAACGCTCTATCGTTCGCGTCAAAAAACGCAACTTAGACAGGAGTCTGCAAGAAAAGCTAGCAGCTTCCGAAACAGATGAAGACAAGTTACAAGCCAGTAAAGAGATAAGAACACAAAGACAAATATTAGATCAACTTTTTAAAAATGTTAACCTCAATTCCAACAAAATAGAAGAGGTAGACTTATGAGCAAAGAAACAGCAGAAGCATTGACTGCAAACGTATTAGACGCTCCCAAAAATCAAGCCAAAATTATCAAAGAACTCATTGCAGAGGGAAAAGAGAAAGGATTTGTTACCCTCGACGAGATCAACTTTCATCTAAGAACAGATAATCCCAATCCAGAACAACTCGAACGTATTTTTGATATTTTAGGAGAAATTGATATCGAAGTCGTTGACTCAACCAGAAACATCATTGTCAGTAAACAAGAAAAGAACTTTGATGAAGAGATAAAAGAAGAATTGGATTTAGAGCCTGGAATTGATAATTCCACGGACGACCCTGTTCGGATGTATCTACGGGAAATGGGTGGTATTGAATTATTGAGCAGAGATGGAGAAGTCGATGTAGCCAAACGAATTGAAGAAGGACAGTTTGAGCTCATTGAAATTTTTTCTCAGTCCAATCTGATTATCAATTATCTGTTTGAGTTGGGGAAAAAGCTCACGCAAAATACATTGAGAGCACGTCATGTGGTCTCTGGTTTAGATGAAGATGATAATGTCATTGAGGATGAAGTTGCTGCAGGAGAGCGTGTGATCAAAAATCTCAATCAGGCAAAAACTCATTATAATACGATTCGAGAAATTGTTGAGAACTTGGCAGAAGATTCAACCGAGTCACAACAAAATACGATCAAGCATCACCAAAATGAAATCAAAGTATTGATTGAGAGTATTAATTTCAATTCACGACAAATTGAGACGATGTGCAATGTGATGCTGCATCATAAAGAAAAAATTGACTTGACCTACAAACAACTCAATCGATATTCCAGAGATTTTCATGTTCCTGTTGAGGAAGGCAGAAAGCTATTCACTCAATGGACTGAGGCAGCAGCAGAAGAAAGAAAAGCACAGATTCAGATCAAGATTGAGAAAAAAACGGGTTATCGTTTTAATATTGCCCGTCGTATTTATGAAAAAATTCAGGCCTGCGAAAATAGAATTGAAACCATGATCATGGCCACAGCTTTGTCCTGGGGTAATTTTAAGAAAGAAGTACAATGTTTAAGAATAGCAGAGCGCAAAGTGAAGCTCGCAAAAAGTCAGTTAGTGGAAGCCAATTTACGTTTGGTGATCAGTATTGCTAAAAAATATACGAACCGCGGACTGCAGTTTCTTGATCTAATTCAGGAGGGCAATATTGGTTTAATGAAAGCCGTAGATAAGTTTGAATATCGACGGGGATATAAATTTTCTACATATGCAACCTGGTGGATCCGTCAATCCATCACACGTGCAATTGCCGATCAGGCACGAACAATCCGTATTCCTGTGCACATGATCGAAACCATCAATAAGTTGTCTCGCACATCCAGAGCACTGGTTCAGGAATATGGAAGAGAACCTACGCCAGAGGAACTTGCCAAGCACATGGATATGCCGCTGAACAAGGTACGTAAAGTATTAAAAATCGCAAAAGAGCCTATTTCTTTAGACACGCCAATTGGTGACGATGAAGATTCTCAATTGAAAGACTTCATTGCCGATGAAAAAGCAAGTAATCCTGGTGATGCGACTTCCTATTCAAACCTGAGTGAATTGACCCGATTTGCTTTGAGTACATTGACGCCACGTGAAGAAAAAGTGCTGCGTATGCGCTTTGGAATTGATGAAAAGAAAGACCATACTCTGGAAGAGGTTGGTCAGGATTTTGATGTAACACGTGAGCGAATTCGCCAAATTGAGGCAAAGGCACTGCGTAAATTACGTCATCCGACACGCAGTCGATTACTTCGATCTTTTTACGATGGGGGCTAATCCTTCATTACTGCTTTACCAGGAAGTACCCATGTGCTTCCTGGCATCTCTTATTTGATATGGTGCTATGTGCATTATCTTATTCTCATACCACCAACACCCTAACTACTCCCTCGTATTGGTTTCCAATCGCGATGAATTTTACCATCGTCCAACGGAATCAGCGGCCTTCTGGTCTAATGCGCCAGACCTTTTAGCAGGTAAAGATTTACAAAATCAGGGCACATGGCTAGGAATCACCCGTACAGGACGAATTGCGGCATTAACCAACTTTCGCGATTCTGACCTGGAAAACAAGGAGATGCTGAGTCGGGGATGGCTGGTGCGCGATTTTCTGCTTGGACAAGCAGATCCGGAACAGTACCTATATGCGATTGCAGAAGAAAAAGACCAATACAATGGATTCAATCTGTTGGTGGGTGATCGGCAATACTTGTTTTATTATTCAAACCGGGGCAATGAGATAAAACGACTGGAGCCCGGCCTATATGGCCTCAGTAATCATCTGTTGAATACGGATTGGCCCAAAGTAAAAAACGGAAAACAAAATTTGCAACGTGTAGTAGAGTCCCATACCGATATTTCAGTAGAAGACTTGCTGGATATTGCTGCCGACGCAAACACCTACCCAGATAAAGAATTACCACAAACAGGAGTCAGCATCGAATGGGAACGAGCCTTGGCACCATTGTTTATTTCGACTCCCACTTATGGGACACGTGCCTCTACCGCGCTTCTGGTCGATAAAAAAGGCCTTGTCACATTTGTAGAAAAATCCTTAGTAAAGTATCCAGGTCAATGGCAAATACAAGAGTACCAATACCAATTGCAGGGGAATTGATTTGACAGAACATACACGTAATTTTGTCATTGGAACCAGTGGTCATATTGATCATGGCAAAACTACTCTGATTAAGGCCTTAACAGGTATCGACACGGATCGTTTTGCAGAAGAAAAAAAACGGGGAATCACAATTGATCTTGGGTTTGCTCATTATGCAGATGATAGCGGCATTCATTTGTCCTTTATTGATGTACCAGGCCATGAAAAATTTGTTCATAATATGCTGGCAGGAGCTGCCAGTATTGATGCGGTCTTATTGGTCATTGCCGCAGATGAAGGAGTCATGCCCCAAACCAGGGAGCATTTGGACATTTGCAATTTACTGAAGATTCATTCAGGATTAATCGTTCTGACACGTTGTGATTTGGTGGAAGACCCTGATATGCTGGAACTCTGCAAGGAAGAAATTAAAGAATTGACAACAGGGACATTTTTAGAGCAGGCACCGATTGTTCCTGTTTCTGCTATAACAGAAACAGGACTGGATTCTCTCCGTGAAGAACTGAAGACACTCTATCAAACACTCCAACCACGGGAGCATGAACAACCATTACGATTTTCTGTGGATCGATCCTTTACTATGAAAGGATTTGGCACCGTGGTGACTGGGACAATGCTTTGCGGGCATTTGGACAAGAATGTTCCCGTGCTTCAGTTTCCTTCCCAAACTCCTGTAAGAATTCGAGGACTGCAAGTCCACGGAAAAGCGGTTGAACAAGTAGAAGCCGGACAGCGTGCCGCCATCAACATTGCGAATGCCGCCAAAGAAGACATACAACGTGGTGACCAGCTTGCTCATCCAAGTTCCTTATTGAACAGTTACATGCTCAATGTGGAGCTGCATTTGCTTAAAACCGCACCACACCCTTTACGCAAAAGAGACCGGGTTCGCGCTTATTTTGGCACTCGCGAAGTGATGGGAAGGGTGATCCCTTTAGAAAAAAACGAAATGGAATGTGGCCAGACACAGCTGGTTCAACTGCGTCTGGAACAGCCGATAAGCAGTCGGTTTGGAGACCGTTTCATTATTCGTAATTTTTCTCCGGTATTTACATTGGGCGGAGGGCGAGTTATTGACCCTTCTCCTGGAAAGTCCAGACGTATCCGCGCACAGCTACAGGAACGCCTGGAATTAATAAGAGAAGGTGATGAGCAGCAGGCGACAGAACAAGTAATCTATCTGCAGTCCACTCAGGGCGTTCCCCTTCAAGAGCTGACGGTTCGAAAAGGATTTTCTGAAAAACAGGCCAGTAAAATAGTAAATACTTTATCTTCCCAGCAAAAGATATTTTGTATCAATCCCGTGGAAAAACGTTTTTTACATATGGACCATTTGTTACGTATTGGAGAATTTGTTGGTCACTTGATAAAAATGTTCCACCAAAAATTCCCGGAGCGTGAAGGAATGACACGGGCCGAATTGATGGGAAAACTATCGTTACTGTTCAAGACAGAAAAAGAAGTGGATCTGTTACTCAAGTATCTCGTAAAAAACAAATTGTTGCAGGAAAATAATCAATACTACTCTATTCCGGGTCATCAAAAAATTTTTTCCCAGGATCAGCAGGACTACCTTCAGAGTTGTGTTGGCATCATTGAAAAATCGGGTTACCAGCCTCCACGGCAGATGCATCTGCTGGAAAAATGCGATTTGAATGAAAAAGAAGGAGTAACGCTGCTAAAAATTGCAGTCCATGATCATTTGCTGGTTCGTGTTGCCGACGATTTGTACTATACTCCCAAACAGATCGAAGAAATAACATCGTGTCTCCACCAATACTTTGAACAAAAATCGCAATTAACCGTCATTGACTTCAAGGAACTGCTCCAAATTTCCCGAAAGCATGCCGTGGACCTTTTAGAATATTTTGATACCAAGTATTTGACCAGTCGTATTGATAACTATCGTATCTTGCGGACTTCAACATAACATAGACAGGACAGGAGTAAAAAATGGGTTTAATTCGTTCACAATCTCGATTTCTGATGAAAGCGTTGTTCAAACGAGACTATAACACTTTAACTACATCGAGCCAAAATACTATTGACAAGGTCATGATTGGTATTGATATTGCCGCAGTGATCGTCCTTTTTGTGTTATTGTAATGAGTCTGGTTTACAGACGGAATAGCAACTCGTTTTCTAGATCTTTTGATTTATGGAGTTTTGCCTAGCAGCGAGACGGTAGTCTGAAAAATATGTTGCTAGTTATCGAAATGAAAGTTATTGTGAGCCCTCTAGTTTCCGGGTAACTACGGAAAACAAAACGTATGGAAGTATTGATACCGTTTATAAAAAATCTATTCTTAAGAAGAATAGCAATTACATGAATTTTGATTGAGTACGAGGGAACGTGAGCATTTTTTCATCAGTCTCCGGATATTTTTCACACGATATGGCAATCGATTTGGGAACTGCCAATACCTTGGTTTATATGAAAGGTCAGGGCGTTGTCATCCGAGAGCCATCAGTAGTGGCTGTTCAGCGTGATCCCAAAGGGGGTTACAAAGTTTTGGCTGTTGGTGAAGAAGCAAAATCCATGCTGGGCAGAACACCAGGTAACATTATGGCGATTCGCCCAATGAAAGATGGGGTGATTTCTGACTTTGATATCACCCAGGAAATGCTGAGATATTTTATTCGACATGTGCAAAAAACAAACTCTTTTATCCGATTCAAGCCACGGATTATTATTGCAGTTCCATCTGGAATCACACAAGTAGAAAAACGTGCCGTCATGGAAGCCGCTGAATCTGCTGGCGCGCGTGAAATTTTCCTCATTGAAGAACCAATGGCGGCCGCTATTGGCGCAGGACTCCCTGTCACTGAGGCCAGTGGCAACATGATTGTTGACATTGGTGGAGGAACAACAGAGGTAGCTGTTATCTCTTTAGCAGGTATCGTCTATAGTGATTCTGCCAGAGTAGGTGGTGATGCCATGGATGAAATCATTGTCCAATTTGTGAAAAAGAAATACAATTTGCTGATTGGAGAAAGAAGTGCGGAAGAGATTAAAATTCATATTGGATCTGCCTTCAAACCAGAGCAACCTAAAACTCGTGAAATCAAAGGGCGTGATCTCGTCACGGGTATTCCGAAAACACAAGTATTGAGTGATGAAGAAATTCGAGATGCTTTGAAAGATGTGTGCAGCGAAATTGTTCACACAGTCCGTAACGCCTTAGAGCGAACTCCTCCTGAGTTGGCGTCTGATATTGTTGACAAGGGAATTGTATTGGCAGGTGGAGGTTCCTTGTTGTCAGGATTGGATGTTCTGTTGAGGGATCAAACCGGACTTCCCGTTTTTCATGCTGAAGATCCGCTGACTTGTGTTGCCCTCGGAACAGGGAAGGTATTGGATCAAATTGATTTACTGTCTTCTATTGCGTTGTGACTGTGGTTTTCTGCAAGACAAAGGATCCAGTACCATCGTATTTCTTTTGGGCACATTTGCCGAATCCCCTCAATTTTGTATCATCATATTGTTGATTCTTGAGCGATGTTTGATTTGATCAAGAAGTACCGTCTTCCTCTTTCCACCATTATTATCATTTTAGGTACGTTTATTTATTTCTTCCAGGGGAGCAAGACGGAGGAAAACACTCGTATGCAGTCCGTTACACAAACTCTAACCTACCCCGTACAAATCTTGGTTCATCATACGGTTTCTTTTACTAAAAATATCGTACAGTCTTATTTTTATTTTGTACAATTGCGTGAAGACAACAAAAAGTTAAAGCAGCAAAATGCGTCCTTACAAGAAGAAGTCAACCGGTATATTGAAGAATCTATTCAATTCAATCGACTTAAGGTTCAGTTAAAGTTTGCAGAACAAAATCCAGACAAAAAAATTTTTACAGAAGTGGTGGGAGAATCTGTTGATAATTTTCATCAGACCATTCAAATCAACCGAGGTTCCAATCACGGCATCAAAAGGAACTTTCCTGTTATCTTAAAACAAGGAGTTGTTGGAAGGGTACAGGCTGTGACACCGTTCCAGTCCACTGTACAACTTATTTTAGATCGTCGCAGTCGATTCTCTGCAATCATCCAGCGAACTAGAGGAAAGGGCATGATTTATGGGACTCATGATGGCTTAGAGTTACGAAGGATTCATTTACGGGAAGATATCAAAGTCGGCGACCGGGTGATTACCAGTGGACTGAGCGGCTTGTTTCCCAAAGGCTTACTTTTTGGTATTGTCACGGCCGTTGAACATGAGGAACATGAGCTTTTTCAAACAGCAAAACTGCAGCCTATGGTCGATTTCGATAAAATTGAAGGTGCTTTTGTGATTCTAAAAAGTAAATCTCAACCCAATCTTCCTTTATTTTCGGAATGATGAAACATATTTTTTGGTGCATTGCCGGTATTTGTGGATTATGGTTGGAAGTCTCCATCAGTAGCTATGTCCGTATTGCCGATTTAAAAATTAATGTGGTTTTGATCATATTACTGATCTTGATGCTGCGATGGAAGTCTCCTTTGCTCCTTTTTTATGGATGGGCCTTTGGATTCATGGGGGATTCTCTGTCACACTCCATCCTGGGAGTCAATGCACTTTCATTTTTCCTGACTCTCTTGTTAACACGATGGATTGGAGAATGGATTTATGATGACAACGTACTTTCCACGGTACTGTTTGTAGGGCTTTTGTCTTTCGCTGAAGGAGGGGTAACGTTAACATTGCTGAAGCTGCTCGATACGGATTTACCATGGAATTTTCTTTTTTTTAAAACCGTACTGCCAATATCTATAATTCATGGGCTGATTTGTCCTATCTTTTTGATAATTTTACTCCGTTTTGAACGATTTTTTCACCTGGATCCTGAAAACCAGATGGCTGCCTCCTCATCACCATGAGGAGACGCCTTTGATTTACTAGTAGAATGTACTATGAAAGCCAGGCCATTAGAACCCGAAGAACTTCGATTATTTCGTAATCGCTCCATTATTATCGGAATTGTGATAGCGTTTATTTTTTCTTTATTGGCATCCCGCTTATGGTACTTGCAAGTGCTTAATGGAGAAAAATATGTGGAAATTTCTCGCGGGAACCGCATCCGTTTGATTCCACAAGCAGCGCCAAGAGGTGTGGTGTATGACCGTAATGGCATTGCCCTGGCCGACAATCGTCCTGCGTATCAATTGCAATTAATTAGAGAAGACACATCCGATATAGAAACGACCTTACGCAACCTTTCAACAGCATTGGGTATTCCTTATGCTGCTCTACTGAAAAAACTGGAAGATCATCGTTTCCAGGCTCCGTTCAAACCAATTATTTTAGCAGAAGATCTTGATTACAAAAAAGCCGCCATTATTGAAACCTATCAGGAGGACTTTCCTGGTATTTCTATTGTAATCGAATCACGTCGGTTTTATCCTCATAATAAAATTGCATCTCATATGCTCGGATATGTTGGCATACGCAGCGAGGAACAGGAAAAAGCACTACCGAAAAACAAGTGGAGCTCAGGGCGTGTTGTGGGGCAAGCTAGCATCGAATTGATTCACAATGATACCTTGATTGGCACAGATGGGGGAAAACAAATCGAAGTCGACAGTGCTGGACGAGAGCTTAGAATTCTAAGCAAACCGGTTCATCCTATTTCGGGAAATGACATATATCTGACCATTGACACAAGGATGCAGCGATTCATTCACAGCACCATGAAAGGCAAAAGCGGTGCTGTTGTCGTAATGAAACCCAAAACTGGAGAAATTTTGGGGATGGGGAGCTACCCTAGTTTCAATCCTAATTTGTTCGCTTCAGGAATCAGTCGTAAAAATTGGAAGCGTTTGATCAATAACCCGGAACATCCCTTAGAAAACAAAGCCATTCAGGGAATCTATCCTCCAGGTTCAACATTTAAATTAGTCACTGCGTATGCAGGATTGGCAGAGAAAATTATTGATGAAAACACTACATTTTTTTGCAACGGCTACTACCATCTAAAAGGAAGGCAAACTCCTTACAAATGTTGGTCATGGAAGTTGGGAGGTCATGGAAATGTTGATTTACGCAAAGCCATCCAGCACTCCTGTAATGTCTTTTTCTATCATGTTGCCGTTGAGTTGGGAATTGATGCGCTCCATAGCTACGCAAATCAGTTTGGATTTGGTCAAAGAACAGAGATTGCCTTGCTCAATGAAAAACCTGGATTGATGCCCAGCGAGGAATGGAAACAAAAAAACCTGGGTGAGCGCTGGTATACTGGTGAAACCCCTCCTGTCGCAATTGGACAAGGCTTTGTAACAGCGACTCCTCTCCAGGTGATTAATTTTATTAATATCATTGCCAATGATGGAAAATTTACCCCACCCCGCATCATCATGAGTGAATCTCTGCCAACTTTTAAAAGCTTAGGATTGACATCGGACTACTTGAAATTGATTCGGGAAGGAATGATTGCCGCAGTCAATGACGAACGTGGAACCGCACGTATTATACGTTCCAAAACGGTCACTTTTGCAGGAAAAACAGGGACGGCACAAGTGGTTGGGCATAAAACCACCAAAAATTGGGATGATGAAAAAAAAGATCAAAAAGAATTTCAAAATCATGCATGGTTTGTAGCTTTTGGTCCTGCAGAAGACCCGGAGATCTCTGTTGTTGTTTTAGTAGAACATGGAGGGGGGGGCTCAAAAGCAGCGGGTCCCATCGCAAAAAAAATACTGCATTATTACATGGGAAATTTTGATAATCCAACCCATGCGGAGGCTCATGCTTTGCCACCAAAAAACGAGTTTGCACAACAGCTTCATCAGGCGTTTCATTAGCCTGTCTGCATTTTACAATTCAGCAATGAACCCTTTCTACTCATCTGGATGCTTCCTGTTATGATCATTCAAAATAGACAACTTTGCTTAGCCTCTTCATCACCTCGCCGCCATGAATTATTGAAACGTTATGGTTTGCAATTTGAAAGTTATTCTCCTGACATTGACGAAACTCAACGGGATGAAGAAGATGTTGCGACTTTTGGATTGCGCATGGCCCATGAAAAAGCCTTTGCGGCAAAACCGTTTTTTCCAGAATCTATTATCCTGGCAGGAGATACCATCGTCTATTATGACCAGCAAATTTTAGGAAAACCTGTTGATCACAAAGATGCCGCAGAGATATTAAACACTTTGAGTGAACAACGACATGAAGTCTACTCTGCTTATATCCTGCTGGATGCCCGTTCGGGTCATTATATTGATCAATCCGTTTGTACCCATGTTCAATTCAAGCCCCTATCTCAAGAATGGATTGCCTGGTACATAGCGACAGGTGAACCCATGGACAAAGCAGGAGCGTACTCCATTCAAGGCATTGGTACGGTCATGGTAGAAAAAATTGATGGCTCTTATAATAATGTGGTGGGGTTTCCTATCGAATCTATTTTTTGGCATCTTATTGACACAGGTTGGGTTCAATTTTCAAAAAAATAGGAAGGCTAAAATAATAACATGCTAAGTTACGCAAGATTTTAATCGAGATTCAAAGCGTTTTATCGGGCGCATAGCAAGCTAGGTAACCGGCAAAACAACACAGAAGATCGTTAAAAAGACGAGTCGACCTGGTAAGTCATTGTTTGAGCATTCCATAAAAACTAAGGATTCGGATTCTATGATTTTTTCTAAGCTACAGTTTCTTTTCAACTGCAGAAAGCAGATATTGCTTGGTGCTCTTCTGATTACAGTGCCGTTGAACCTGGCAGCAGGCGGAGAATTGCTCCCTCCTGCTGCATGGCATGCCAAAATTGAGGTACGGGTCACACCATCTTACAAAGACGCCTTTGGTAATGGTCAAACAAAAATTTCTCTGAAAGACTTGCTGATACGTAACAAGAAAGTACGAAAAAGAATCAAGGGAGAGGTCACTCGTGAAGAAAAAGTATTAGAAATGGATCTCCTTTACAGTTTTTCTGAAAAATGGCTGTTTTCGGCTTATATTCCTTTTTTACAAAGAAAGCAGACCTCTTCACTTTTCATTGTGAATTCGGATAGCCTGTTCATCGATCCAGAGTTAGAAGAAATGATTGAAAAAACAAAAGAAAACCTTCAGTCGGAAGAACAGCAAGGATTGGCAGATGTTTCCCTCCAGGCAGCTTACGTATTCACTTACACCAACTCTACTTTTTTTAGAGGAGGAGGAAGAGTGAAGCTGCCAACAGGGACAGCAGGGACACCTTATGGGATGTTACCCCTCGCCATCGGAGATCGTCAAGTAGACTTATATGGATTTCTTCATTACACCATCTTACCTCCTATCCCAGGATTCTCGCATAACATTCGTGGCGAATTCATGATCCAGTTCGCAGGGGTTCGCAAAACAATGGAGGGAGAAGAAGGAGATTACTACGGAGGCAATCAGTTTGACTTGCAATACACAGCCACCTACGAAAAAAATAACTGGTTCTACGATGGTGGGGGCCAACTGCTGTTGGGGACAGGAAGCACCATTGCTGGAGAAGAACAAAATGATGCTTCTGCTGTCGGGAAAATTCATGCCGATATTGGTTATGGCAATCTTTCTGATTTGGAAAAATCACCCCTTTCCTTCCCTTACCAAATTAGAATGGGATTGGATATCCCTCTGCAAGGACGAAACGTCGCCAATGCGCCGTCTTGGAAATTAACCAGTATTTTCTATTTTTAAAAGCAATTAGAAGATTTCTATGCAAACAGTAGAAGTTCAAATACCAGGATACGAATACACCATCCATATTGGTACTCACATTTTAGATCAACAGTTACCTCAGGCCGTTCGACAATTTGGTGTTGATCTGATTGTCGTGGTGACGAACACTACTATTCACGAGCTCTATCCTTTCTGCATACAACAATGCCTGGAAGCCTCAAAGCAGCAAATAGAAACCTGTATTTTACCCGATGGCGAGCAATACAAGAACCTGGACACATTGAATCAAATCTACGATTTTTTATTGAAAAAAAGGGCAAATCGTAAAACATTAGTCATTGCATTTGGCGGTGGAGTCATAGGTGACATGGCTGGATTTGCTGCAGCAACTTTCATGAGGGGAGTTCCTTACATTCAGGTGCCCACGACTCTGTTAGCAGACGTAGACAGCAGTATTGGAGGAAAAACGGCCGTGAATCATTCTCTGGGAAAAAACACGATTGGTGCATTCAAACAGCCTGTTTATGTGTGTATGGAGTTGAATTTTTTAAAAACTTTAGAAAAACGTGAGCTGATAGCAGGTTTTTTTGAACTGATGAAACACGGAATCATTCATGATGCCCAATTGTTTACCTTCTTGAAAAACCATCAAAATGTCTTAGAAACCTTGGATTTTTCTGTTCTGGAAGAAGCTATTGAGGCCTCCTGCCGCATCAAAGCAAATGTTGTGGAGCAGGATGAAAAAGAACAAGGATGGAGAGCCACACTGAACTTTGGTCACACGCTTGGGCATTTTATTGAGACACACACAAATTATACTTCATACCTGCATGGAGAAGCCGTTGGCACTGGAATGGTTTTTGCGGCATTTGCCTCTCGCGAACTGGGTTTCCTGTCAGAAGCCGCCTATCAGGATATTGTTTCATTTCTTCAGACATTAGCCTGTTCTATACAACTGCCGGCTCTCAACTATCCTTTATTTAAAGATTTGATCCTTCATGACAAGAAAGCAAATCAACAAGCTGTTGATTTCATTTTAATCCGAAATATTGGAGAGTGCTTTATTCATAACAACACATCACCTGAATTGATTTGGGAGCTTTTCCAAAAATTTATAGACACACACCCTTGGGCATGTCAGGTAATTACTTCTTGAACTGCCGTGGTGTCAACATCAGCTTTTCTTTTACCTGTAATTTCAAACCTGCCAAACCGGATGTGTTGTTTGGACCATACTCATCCAGCCGCTCACAATCTTCGTTTGAGCAGAGTTCCCTTGATCTATATATTGGAGTTTGAAAGGCGGTAGGTCCATATCGTTTTAATCGATCACACTCGACATCATAACATGTTCGCACCCGGTAATGCTGGAGTGATGGTTTTTCAGAAATCCTTTCAGGCGCTCCGCATCCCCATAGCATCAGGAGGCTGAAAATAATTCCGCTAATGGCTTTAGTGAATCGTATTACAGCATATAAACTGAACATCACATTGTCCTCCACTTGACACCTGCTGGATACATGAGTATAACCCTCTCACTATTTTACCAACCAATCCCCTTTTGTGATATAGGAAAATTATGCCTGTCCGTTTAGACATCGGTATTTTGTTGGTAGACGACAACAATACCACTAGAACACTGCTCCGTGAAATTTTAGAATATGCCGGTTTCCACAATATTACAGAGGCAGAAAGCGGTGATGCGGCCTGGTCCTCGTTGGGACAAAAAAATATGGAACTTGTGATTACCGACTGGAACATGCGACCCATGGATGGCTTGACGTTACTTCAAAGAATTCGCAATACTCCTGATACACAAAATATACCTGTCATTATGCTGACGGTGAATACACAAAAAAAATATGTAGACAAAGCCCTAAAAAACGGCGCCAATAACTTCATCGCAAAACCTTTTGATCGCGATTTGGTGATCAAAAAAATTAATATGATTTTTGATAGAACACCTTGATTTGTATTATCAGGTGATGGCCTGGAAGATGTGAGATTTTAGCTCATAGAAATAAATCTGAGCGCCGAGATACAACATATCGTTGTGGCCTGCTCCTGGGATTTCAATCAGTTTTTTAGTATCGCTAGGAGAGGCTTTATATAAAGCACGCGCATCAGAAAATGGGATGATTCTGTCGTTTGTGCCATGAATGAGTAAGGTGGGCAGGGAGCATTGCTTCATATAGTCAATGTTGTCCATAAAATGGTCCAGATTGTCTCGAGACAACATCGGCCCACCTATTCTATGAATCAATTCCAAACCATATGCAAACGCGCTGTCTAAAACCAATCCACTCAGTTTTTCCTGATATTTTGAAGCTAAATAAATGGCTGGAGCACTACCAAGAGAACGCCCCATCACCAGGATATGAGCGAAACTTTTATTGGCGGCTTTCTCAATTTCTGGGATAGCCGTAAATAATATTTCAGCATCTGTGGATAAACAGGAATAAGAGGGAGCTCCACTGCTGCGGCCATAACCTCGGTAATCCAACACCCAAAAATTCACCCCGCAATTTGTGTAATAATCAGCCAACATATCATAGTCAGCAGCAATTTCGCCGTTCCCGTGAAAAAACATCAACAGTACATCGCTTGTATCATTGACATGAAGGTACCCTCCAATTTGATCTGCGCCTGTAGAAATTGCTGTAGGAATGCCCTTTGCCTTAAAATTGCCTTCTTCTTGTCTGGGGTGAAAAACACTCTGAGTAATGAGATCGTCTTCTAATTTAACGTTCATATTGACCTGTCCATTGAACTTTTGAATCTAGTGGTGACTGCTATTATTTGGAAAACCTCTCACTGCGGGTTTTCGTCTTGCTGGCTAAGAGTGGCTATCGCGGCTTCTTCTGTCTCAAAAATAGTCATTGCTTCATTCAAATGGGTGGACTTCAGTAGTTCTAATAATTCTTCATTTAAACTGCAGATACCAAATGGAATCTGCCTTTTCATGCACTGGTCCATAATCATCATCAGAACTCCTAAAGCAGAAGAACTCAAATAGGTGACTTTTTCTAAATTAACCAGAAATCCTCCAACACCTTCCTGTTCCAGCAATTTTGTTACATGCGCATTGAGTGTCTGCACCTCTTGCCAAACCATTTCGCCTTTCAAAGAAATGATGCAAATATTCTGTTCTTGTCGATGTGTTATATTCATTTTATATATATTATTTCAAAATAGTTGATTATTTGGAAACTTTTGAGAAATTACTGATTATGCAGTTTACGATCTCATAATAAACAGTCGGTAAATGTAACATAATTTGCGTAAACAGCAAATTTTTCTACTTTTTTATAAAAAAATGAGTCTCCCCGGAAAAATGAGTAGTCCTTCCCCATATACAAATACTCATAATTGTGTAATGGTTCCTCAAACATAGAAGCGTATTCTATGCTTTTTCACCAATTTTCTATTGTGCAAGCAAGGGAGGGTCAATGACACTCTTGTCCCCCTAAGAGCGTTTGCGATCTTCCCTATATATTTACCTGGACTTCTGCGGTTTTGAGGTGTATTTCTTGCATGTTTCATTGAATTCCCATCAAAAATTTCGATGTTTTTTTGATCGACTCATCCCTTGCCTGATTCATTGCTCAAGGAGGAGCATCCATGCAAAAGAAAAAACCATACTATCTGTATGAACAGTCTGCTGTCATTCCTTTCATCCGCGATAAAAATAAGATAAAGATCATGTTGATCACTTCCCGCAAGAGAAAAAACTGGGTGATCCCTAAAGGCGGGGTGGTAAAATCTCTTTCTCCTGCTGATTCTGCGGCAAAAGAGGCTCTAGAAGAGGCTGGCATTGAAGGAACAGTGTTTCCTTTTCAAATTGGAGAGTATCAACATAGTAAATGGAATGGTATATGTCGAATCAAAGTTTTTTTGCTGGAAATAGAAAATATCTTGCAAGACTGGGAAGAGGCGGCTTTTAGGAAACGAAAATTAGTTTCTATCAAAGAAACCAAACGATTGGTGAATAATCCTGAGTTGACCCATCTCATCAACAAAGCCTCCAGTCTTTTGATTCATACTCCAGTACAAGATTCTGAATCTTTAGATCCAGACATCACTCATGAACCCTCCACGAAGCAAAGAAAACAGAAGTATCGGGAAAAATTGAAGCAAATGGAAAAAAGAGCGATGGTCGCAGAAAAGAAAGCAATCGCCTACAAAAGCCTATTGAAGCAGTATCAACTGGATCTCAAACAACTGTCATCGGAATGTTTCTTATAAAGGCTGAGATCATTATTTTCAAAAAAATGGATATTTGATACAACGATGCTTCCAATGTCATGATGGCAGGGATTTATCTAAAATTTTCGCAAGCATTCCTGCTCGAGTCAGGTTTTTTTTCTGGCATTCGTTATCCAAACGATCCAGAATTTTCTCTGGTAATGTTATGCTGGATTTAACCATCATTTCCCCAGTACGCTTACTTTGATAAGATGATTTTCTGAATTTGCTCATACTTCCTTATAAGGTGGTTTTTAATATTTCATGTACAGATGATATCGCAACAATGATCAGCTTCTTGAACTGATCACTTAAATATTGAGTTAAGGAATGCTCAAACAAATAACTTGGCAAATCTACTTGTCTTTTCAACGATCTTCTGCGTTGCTTTATCAGAGCCTTGCTATGCGCCCGATAAAACGCTTTGAACCTCGATGAAAATCCTGCGTAACTTTACATGTTATTATTTTCGTTTTCCTAAGAGTTGAGAAAATCATTACACAATATAGGAAGTTTGTATATGGGGAAGGACTACCCATTTTTCCGGGGAGCGCATTTTTTATTACTTTTTTTCAATAAAACAGAGAAACTTAGCAGGCAAAGCCAACCAAAGCGTCTGCTTCTGTTTCATACATCAAGATGATGTTATTTTTAAAAACCCAGCGAATTAGTGGATGGAGTTGGCAAAGTACCACTTGAATTTGATGCTGCTTCATATACTGAAAAAAATGTGAAATCAATCCGATCCCTAAAGAATCGATTGCTGTTGTCTGTGAGAGATTCAGGATATATCCGCCAAAATTCCTTTCGGACAATTCGTCAAACAAGCGTTCTATTTCTGACAGTGTGTCCAGGATAACTTCACCACCAAGGAGTATCACACAAATATCATTTTCTATACGATACGATAGTTCCATTTGCTTAACCAATCATGTCGACAAGCTTCTGTGAAATCGTTAATAAAAAAAAGGGAGTCGACTTTTTTCCAAAGGTCGGCTCCCCTTATTTTGTGAAGTTTTTGCTTATTGTTACCGTTTTTTGCTACGGCTCGGAGTGACTTTCACAGGCTCAATATCCCAAATGTCCTTAGCGTATTCCCGAATGGTTCTGTCACTGGAAAACTTACCCATGTTCGCCGTGTTCAGAATCGACATTTGTGTCCATTTTTTCTGATCCAGATACACTTCATTCACACGCCTCTGGCATTCGACATAACTGTCAAAATCGGCAAGCAGCATGAAGTAGTCACCATAGACTAAGTTATTATAGATGTCTTGATACAGGTAGGGATTACCTTTATTGAAATAACCATCATTAATCATGTCCAACACATCACGCAGTTCAGGATTATTATCATAATGGTCCCTCGATTTGTAGCCTTCACTTTTCTTCTGCATCACTTCCTCTGCATCCATTCCAAAAATGAAGATATTCTCATCTCCCACTTCCTCTTTGATTTCGATGTTGGCACCATCCAGTGTTCCGATGGTCAACGCTCCATTCAAGGCAAATTTCATATTTCCAGTACCAGAAGCCTCCATACCCGCTGTTGAGATCTGCTCAGAGAGTTCTGCAGCAGGATAGACTTTTTCTCCCAGGGAAACTCCAAAATTTTCCAGAAATACGACTTTGATGATGCCTCCAATGTCGGGGTCATTATTCACCACATGAGCCACATCATTGATCAGATGAATAATGAGCTTCGCCATGTGATATCCAGGAGCGGCTTTTCCTCCCAGCATGAAGGTGCGGGGAACAAATTTTTCTTGGGAACCATTACGAATTTGGTTATACATCCAGATGATGTAGAGTACGTTCAACAATTGACGTTTGTACTCATGAATTCGTTTGACCTGGACATCAAAAAGAGAGTCGAGATTGATATCAATCTTATTGTGATCCTGAACCCATTTCGCCAATTGTTTTTTCCTATTCATCTTCACCTGGCGCCAGGATGCTTGAAATTTTGCGTCCTTGGCAAAAGGAATTAATTTTTTCAACTGATCCAGCTGAGTGACCCATTCCTCTCCTATTTTTTCTGTAATGAGTTCGGCCAGTTCAGGGTTTGCATTTCTTAACCAGCGGCGAGGTGTGATACCATTGGTTTTGTTTTGAAATCGCTTGGGAAACAATTTGTAAAAATCTTGAAAAACGGTGACCTTGAGCAATTCCGTATGTAAAGCAGCCACCCCGTTGACAGCATGGCTTCCCACAATAGCCAGATAAGGCATCCGGACTTGTTTGTGATCTCCTTCCTCAATAATAGAAACTCTGCTCAGCAAATCAGCATCATTTGGATGTTTTCTGGATACATAATCCAAAAATTGCTGGTTGATTTCAAAAATAATTTGTAAGTGACGAGGCAATAAATTTCCAATCAGATCCACAGACCATCTTTCCAGTGCTTCTGGCAGGACTGTGTGGTTGGTATAGGCAAAGACTTTACGAGTGATTTCCCATGACTTTTCCCAGGTGATATCATAATCATCCATCAAGATGCGCATCAATTCGGGAATAGCAATGGAAGGATGAGTGTCGTTCAACTGGATCGCGACTTTGTCTGGAAGCTGATCGAAGTTCTCATGATCTGTAAGGTATCGCCGCAAGATGTCTTGCAAGGATGCCGAAACAAAAAAGTATTGCTGCTTCAAGCGAAGTTCTTTTCCGGAAAAACCCTGATCGTTTGGATAAAGGACTTTAGAGATGGCCTGACTCTTTTGTTTTTCTTCTACAGCCTGCAAATAATCTCCGGCATTGAACAGCTGAAAGTCAAATTCATTAGAAGATCTGGAAGACCATAGCCGCAGGTTATTCACTGTGTGGTTTTTATATCCTGGGACTGGAGTATCATAGGCGACTGCCAGTACTTCCTCACCGCCAACCCACTTATAGCGAATGGTTCCATCTGTGTTTTGGTGTTGCTCAACATGGCCGTAGAATTTGACCGGGAACACATAATCCAACTGAGGAATTTCCCAGGGACATCCATCCGTTAACCAGTTATCAGGGCTTTCACATTGTTCGCCATCCAGAATTTGCTGTTTGAAAATACCATACTCATAACGGATGCCATATCCGTAAGCAGGTAGCTGCAAAGATGCCATAGAATCCAAAAAGCAAGCAGCTAAGCGCCCTAAGCCCCCATTACCCAATCCTGCGTCAACTTCCATTTCTTCGAGTTCTTCAAGATCATATCCGACCTCTGCCAGCGCCTCTTTACAAATATCATAAATTCCCAGGTTGATCAGATTATTCCGCAGACTTCGTCCCATTAGAAATTCTAATGATAGATAGTAGACTCTCTTGGCATTTTTTTGATGGTAAGTCTGCTGAGTGTCATTCCAATATTCCAAGAGCCGGTCCCGAATTGACAATGCCAGACTGTCATAAATATCATAGTCTTTATAAGTATAACGATTTTTACATAAGGAAAATTCCAGGTGATTTGCAAGTGATTGGATAATACCCTCTTTATCCAATTGTCTGTATTGCGCCACTCTTTCCCATATTTTATCTTGTTTCTGTGCTTGTTTCATATTTCCTTTTATCATTTAAAACAGGAGGATCTCAGGTCTGCCATTTAACTGCCCTGAGCAAAAAATAATTGAGATCCAGTTATTGTACCAATCAGTTTGACAAGAGTACCCCACCTTCGTATATTGGCTATAGCGATGTACCTAGTATTCATTTCATTAATAGAACGTATCCATAGCATAACAAATAGTCATTTGCCACCAAGAAGTCAAAAAATATACTGTAAGACCTTCAGCTGGTTTTCATGGAATCAAAAAAACAAACCTTATTTTCTCGTGAAGAGCAAGTCATAGCAGCAGCAAAAGATATTCTAAAAGCAGAAGAATATCAAGGGCATCCTTTGCATGATGAATTTTCGTCACTGTTGAAAAATTATAAAAAACTTTCCAAGCAAATAAACCGCCTGGTCAAAAGCAATGACCGCCAGCAGGCAGCACTTCAGCAAAGCAGTGAGAAGCTCAAGGAAACGCTGAAGCAACTTGAAGAGCAGCACCTCCAATTACAGACTACACAAAACCAACTCGTAGCATCAGGAAAAATGGCAGCACTTGGTCTGTTGGTCGCAGGCATTGCACATGAAATCAATACCCCTTTTGGTGCGATTCATTCTTCGATTCATCATATCGCCATGTCACTGGATAGCATTTCTGAGCTTCCTCGCTTCCTGAATACGCTCACTCCTGAAAAACAAGAGTTGTTTTTTATGCTCTTAGAAGCAGATTCTACCGATACAACTTCACTGAGTACTCGGGAAGAACGTAAATTGAGACGAGAACTGCAAAAAAAACTGGAGGAGATGGAAATCGAGAACGCACGGGATTTAGCCGCAGAATTGATACAATTAGGGCTTTTAGAGAACATGGAGCCTTTTGTTACTCTTTTTCAGGATAGTTCTGCCCATGAAATTATCGGCATTGCTAATCAGTGGAAACAACCCAAACGGGGAATTGAAAATATCAGCATTGCCATGGAGCGGATGTCCAAGTTGATCTTTGCGTTAAAAAACTATGCAAGGCAGGATCTGACTGGCGATCATAAAACAGAAACAGACCTGAGAAACAATATGGAAACCGTACTGACTCTTTACCAAAACCAAATCAAACAGGGAGTGGAAGTGGTCAAAGAGTTTTCGGATGTTCCTGCTATTGCATGCTATGCCGATGAACTGATCCAGGTGTGGACCAATTTAATCCAGAATGCCCTGCAGGCGATGAAACAGAAAGGCAAGCTGGTTGTGAAAATCTATCAAGAGAAAAACCAAATTGTTGTAGAGCTTATAGACAGCGGATGCGGCATTCCCCCTGAGGCAGTAGACCAAATCTTTCAACCCTTTTATACAACAAAGCCTCCTGGAGAAGGTACAGGGCTGGGACTGGATATTGTTAAAAAAATTATTGACAAACATGAAGGCCGCATTACTGTGAAAAGCCGGCCAGGGCGTACAAATTTTACAGTCTGCCTCCCCTTGGGCAATTGAGTTTTTTCGAAATTTCATAAGGAACCCTTATGGGCAATTTAGCAATTTTGTGTGTCGATGATGAGAAAGTCGTTCTCAATAGCATGAAGGATGAATTGAAATCCCTGCTGGAAGCCGGAATGATCCTCGAACTGGCAGAAAGTGGTGATGAAGCGCTTGAGATCGTAGAAGAGTTCGACGAAGCCGGAACCGAACTCGCCGTAGTAATTTCGGATCAAATCATGCCTGGCATGAAAGGTCATGAATTGCTCATTCAATTGCATAAAAAACAACCCAACACCATCAAAATCCTGCTTACAGGACAGGCGGATGCTGATGCTGTTGGAAATGCCATGAACCAAGCCCGTCTGTATCGCTATATTGCCAAACCGTGGCAGTCCAACGATCTCACCATGACCGTGACCGAAGGGATAAAAAAATATCGTATGGATAGTGAACTTCAGGCACAAAGCAAACTGGTTGAGGACCTGAGGGCTAATGCAACTCAAGGCCTGGTCACCGCAACTGAAATAGAACTGAGTGATGAAGAATTGTATGATAAAGTCTTTTTTGAAAGATTTCTGCACTTTTTACCCCCCGAGGCAAAGCAGTGGGTGATCCAGGCATGCATCGGAGTGATTTGTGTTGATGGAAAAGTTGACAAGACCGAAATGATTTATGTGCAGGCTGTCGCTTCTGCTAATAAAAGTAAAGATCATGTTCAGCAAGTAGTGGAGATGGTCAAAGCTCGAGAAGTTCCCAGACTGAATGTACTGAAGGTGGGAACAGAGATGGGGTTCAAAATTCTCAATCAACTGATCCGTATTGTGGTGTGTGATGAAAAAATTTCTAAAAAAGAAGCCGAATATATCCTCTACCTGGGAGGCAAATTGGGTTTGACCAAACAAGTCGTTCTGTCCATGATTGAGTTGTCTCATCAAAAGATGAGTATCAACAAAAAAACAGAAAGCCTCTTTGCGAGTATAAAAAATCTTGCACCAGAATACAGCACTTATACCGCCTGATTTCTTAAATCCAAAATGCGGACGAGCCGACCTACCAACATTATCTTGATTGGAATGCCTGGGGCAGGAAAAAGCACCATTGGCATCATTCTGGCCAAACAAAGTGCACGGGACTTTGTTGATACCGATGTTCTAATCCAGGTTGCAGAAAAAAAATCCCTGCAGGACATACTAGATACCGAAGGCTATCTGGCCCTCCGCCAGGTAGAAGAACGTGTTCTCCTTTCAGTGAACTGTACCAACCATGTGATTGCGACAGGAGGTAGTGCTGTCTATAGTCCTGCTGCCATGAATCATTTGAAAGCCTCTGGGATTGCTGTCTTCCTTCATGTCGAAATGGAAGCGCTCCTAAAAAGGATCACCAACTTTGACACAAGAGGCATTGCCTGCAGCCCAGAACAAACCTTTGCTGAGTTGTACCAGGAACGGCAAACTCTCTACAAACAGTACGGCGATATTACCATCGATTGCGCCAACCGCGCTCTCGAAGCGATCTCCACTGATATCTGTGATCAGCTGAGATTTTTCCGCTCTGTAAGTGCAGAAAAGGTCCCATGAAATAAAAAAAGCCGATACGGTCATAAGACCGTATCGGCTTTTTTATTAAGAAAGGAACTTTTAGGAGAAAGTACTATTTTTTACCAAGCACTTCCATCATTTTATCGCCAATTTCAGCAAGTGTTTTAACAACATGAATACCTGCTGCATTGAGAGCTGTGATTTTATCAGCAGCAGTCCCTTTGCCTCCGGAAATAATTGCACCGGCATGTCCCATGCGACGTCCTGGAGGCGCTGTTTGTCCTGCAATAAAACTGACTATTGGTTTATTGACATATTCCTTAACAAAATCAGCAGCCTGCTCTTCAGCATCACCGCCGATTTCGCCAATCATGACGATTGATTCAGTTGCCGGGTCGTCCTGAAATAATTTGAGACAATCGATAAAATTCGTGCCATTGACAGGATCTCCTCCAATTCCGATACAGGTCGTTTGTCCCAGTCCAACTTGTGTCAACTGATCGACAGCCTCATAAGTCAATGTACCCGAGCGGGAAACCACACCAACGGAACCTGGCTTATGGATGAATCCAGGCATGATGCCTATTTTACAATTATCTCCAGGAGTAATGATTCCTGGACAGTTCGGTCCAATCACTCGAACGCCCTGCCTCTTGACATAATTGACTGCTGTTACCATATCCAGTACTGGAACACCTTCTGTGATAGCAACGATCAGTTCAATACCAGCATCAGCCGCTTCAATAACAGCGTCTGCAGTAAAGGGGGGTGGTACAAAAATCATGCTGGCATTCGCTCCTGTTGCTTTAACAGCATCGCTTACCGTATGGTAAATGGGAACTCCGTCAAAATTCTGTCCGCCCTTCCCGGGGGTAACACCAGCAACAATGTTGGTACCATATTCAATACATGCCCGGGAATGTAGTGCTCCTTGAGAACCAGTAATTCCCTGCACCAAAAGTTTAGTATTTTTATCAACTAAAACTGACATAAAATCCTCATATTTGAAATTAGGTGTAAATGAAATTGTGAACTAGTTCTTAATAGCGGCTACCGCAGCTTCTGCGGCATTACGCAATCCTTCGGCCATTTGCAGTTTATCGCCCATACCTGCTCCCGCAATCACTTCGTGCGCTTTTTCCGCATTGGTTCCAGCCAAACGTACTACGACAGGCACCTGGAGGTTGATCTGCTTGAAAGCAGCAACAATACCTTCAGCAACCACATCACAGCGTACAATTCCGCCAAAAATATTAACCAGGATGCACTTCACATTTGGATCCGAGGTGATGATACGGAAAGCCGTAGCAACTCTTTCTTGTGTTGCGGTGCCACCCACATCCAGGAAGTTCGCCGGTTCTCCTCCAAACTCCTTGATAATGTCCATTGTTCCCATGGCCAATCCTGCTCCATTAACCATACAGCCAATGCTCCCATCAAGCTTGATGTAACTGAGGTCTGCCTGACTTGCTTCTACTTCGGTTGCGTCTTCTTCGTCAAAATCTCGCAGTTCGACCACATCATTATGGCGGAACAGTGCGCTGTCGTCAAAGGTCATCTTTGCATCCAGCGCAATCACTCGTGCGTCCCCTGTCAAAACCAACGGATTGATTTCTACCAGGGAGCAATCTTCACTAATGAAGGCATTGTAGAGAGAAGTCATCAAGTTTGCCGTGGGACGCACTAATTTAGGATTGACTTCATCCACCTTTAGACCATAAGCAATCTGCATCGCCTGGTAAGGACGAAGGCCAATGGTTGGGTCTACAAAAATTTTGATGATTTTTTCCGGAGTTTTGGCAGCAACTTCTTCAATATCCATTCCACCTTCAGTGGATGCCAAAAACACGATAGTCTGGGATCCTCGATCCACCAGCAGGGAACAATACAGTTCTTTAACGATGTCCATCCCCTCTTCGACCAAGACACGTTTTACTTTTTGACCGACGGGTCCTGTCTGGTGAGTGACCAATTGCATACCAATGATAGTTTTTGCATTTTCTTCTACGGCATCAAGCCCCTTGGAAACTTTAACACCACCGCCTTTACCCCGGCCGCCGGCATGGATTTGTGCTTTGACGACACAAACCTCACCGCCCAGGGATTTTGCGATTTCCACTGCTTGCGCAGGATTATCGGCAACATCACCTCTTGGAACAGATGCTCCATATTTGGCCAGAATATGTTTTGCCTGGTATTCATGTATTTTCATAGTATTCTCCTAAATCTCAAAAGAAAAAATTTTACTCATGAATTTGTCATTCTAGGAAAGCGAAAATAATAACATGCGAAAGTTACGCAGAATTTTCATCGAGATTCAAGGCGTTTTATCGGGTGCATAGCTTGTGCTATGTAACCGGTAAAAGCAACGCGCAAGGTCGTTGAAAAGACAAGTAGATTTGCTAAGTTATTGTTTGAGCATTCCTTAACGTCATAGTAAGTTTTATTTAAAGAAGTAAGGGCATTACAGCATGTCTTGCACTGCTGCACGCTCTTCTTCCAATTCTGCCTGGGTTGCATTGAATTTTTCTTTTCCAAAATCATTCAATTCAACTCCCTGGACAATTTCATAGCTGCTTCCATTACTGCGTATCGGATAGCCAAAAACCAATCCCTCCGGCACACCATAACTTCCGTCGCTTGGTACCGCCGCACTGAACCAGTCACCAGCTGCTGTCGGTTTGATGAGCCTTTTGATATTGTCAATCGCACCATTTGCAGCAGATGCGGCCGAAGAAGCACCACGTGCTTTAATGATAGCAGCACCACGCTTTTGCACTGTAGAAATGAAATCGCCCTGCAGCCAGTTCATATCAGAAATGACATCAGTCACCGCTTTTCCATTAATTTTTGCATTGTAGAAATCAGGATATTGCGTCGCACTGTGATTTCCCCAGATCGTCATGTTTGTGACACTACTGTGGTGAACCCCTGCTTTTTCTCCCAATTGAGACTTGGCGCGATTTTCATCGAGAGCCGTCAGAGCAAACCAGCGATCCCGTGAGATGTCTTTTGCGTTATTCATGGCAATCAAGCAGTTGGTATTGCATGGATTTCCAACAACAACCGTTCGGATGTCAGAAGCGCCTTTGAGCAGAGCTTTGCCTTGTCCTACAAAAATACCACCATTGACCTTGAGCAGATCACTGCGTTCCATTCCATCCTTACGAGGAGCAGCACCTACCAGAATTGCCCAGTTGGCTCCATCAAATCCCACGTTGGGATCCGAAGTTATAGTAATTTTTTTTAATTGAGGGAACGCACAATCATTCAGTTCCATCACCACACCTTCCAAAGCAGGAAGTGCGGGTGCAATTTCTAATAATTGCAGTTCAACATCAGTATCTGGTCCGAAAACTTCACCTGATCCCAGGCGAAACAAAATTGAATAAGCTATGTTTCCTGCAGCACCGGTTACGGCAACTTTTACTGTTTTTGACATAGGGTCCTTTGCTATTGAATGTGATAAAAAGGAGCAACCAACAGCAGCAAGAAAAAATGTTGATTGCAGCGTGTTTAGACAAAGCAGGCAATAGTGCCACTGCCTGCAGCGGCTTCTCTGTCAGAATATCTAACATTATATGAGGCGCTCCGTATACAACTTCAGGCGGGGCAGTATTCGTATGCATACAGCCTCAAGATTTTGGTCATGATGTTATTAGTCATTATTCCTATGACTTCACTGATGCCATCTCGAAGCATAGCGAGAGATCTTAAATTCTGATTCTTTCTAAAACTAAGATTTTTCGCTGACGCTCGAAATGACACAGAAAAAAAGAACTTCACATCCGACTATAGCAACTGATCCAAAAACTAAATAGTACTAGCAAATTTTACTTTGAATTGCGAGCTTCTTTCGTGTTTTATGAGCAATTTTAGATATTATTCACAAGATCAGAAGTTTTTGACAAGAGCGGATAGGTTGCTTCCTGGCTATGAATGGCTCCCCGAGGCGTTAGAACACTCGAGTACAGCGAAAATTCTGTAATAAAAAATGGCTCTGTGTGAAAGAGGTTGTATTGCGAAAGGTACATTCCTACTTCTGCAGCAGATCCATTTCTCAAACGCGCTAAGGTGATGTGGGGATGAAACTTGCGTTTATCCGGTGGCAGCTGCAAGCGCCGCAAGCGGCTCTCAATTTTATTTCGAAGCAGCAACAGCATCTCATTTTTTTCCACACCCGCCCACAAAATGCGAGGCTGTTTTCGTGGGGGAAAAAAACCAACTTCTTTCAGGGATAGGGGGAACTCAGATAGATGAATTCCTCCAAGGGCATGGATGACATCATCAAACATTGTCTCATCAACGTCACCAATAAATCGGAGAGTGAGATGCATGTGAGCGGGGTCCACCCAGGAAGCGCTGTCCAGGGAAAGATCACACAGTTCCAGCAGCTGTTCCTCGATATGGCTTGGAAAATCGAGGGATATGAATAATCGAGGCATATTTATGTCTTTCGGATGTTTTTTCTCTATGATAAACTGAAATGTTTTATCAAGATTATCTTTAATCATCAGGCTTTGAGGATATCACCATCAACCACTCAGTTTAGGATACAGAATGACAACACAAACATCAAAGATTATTTATACAGAAACCGATGAAGCCCCGGCATTAGCGACCCATTCTTTACTCCCAATTATCAAAGCATTCACCAAGTCAACCGGTATTACCGTGGAAACAAGGGACATTTCGCTGGCGGGAAGGATCATTGCAAATTTTCCCGAAAAGCTCACAGACAACCAAAAGATATCTGATGATTTGACGGAATTGGGTGAGCTGGCAAAACAACCAGAGAGCAATATTATTAAATTGCCGAACATCAGTGCCTCCATTCCTCAATTACAAGCTGCCGTCAAAGAACTGCAGGACCAGGGGTATGACCTTCCGGACTATCCTGAAGAACCCAAAAACGCTGCTGAAAAAGAGCTCCAAAGCAGGTTTGCAAAGGTACTGGGAAGTGCTGTCAATCCTGTATTGAGAGAAGGCAACTCTGATCGAAGAGCCGCTGCTTCTGTAAAACGGTTTGGACAAAAAAACCCTCATAAGATGATGAAAGCATGGCCGGATGAATCAAAATCTCGGGTTGCCCACATGACCGATGGCGACTTCTTTGCCAATGAAAAATCAACCACAGTCGAAAAAGATGGAGAGGTTCGTATTGAGTTTGGCGCCAATGATGGGAAGGTCACCGTTCTCAAAGAAAAGACGGCGGTGATGGCAGGAGAAGTGATTGATTCCACGCTCATGAATGTACGTGCTTTGCATCAATTTTTTGAAGAGCAAATGGAACACGCAAAAAAAGAGAACGTTTTGCTGTCACTGCACTTGAAAGCGACCATGATGAAAGTATCTGATCCTATCATGTTTGGTCATTGCGTTTCTGTCTTTTACAAAGATGTGTTTGCAAAGCATGGGGCCCTCATTCAGAAGTTGGGTGTCAATGTCAATAATGGACTAGGAGATCTTTATGCAAAAATCCAGAACCTGCCTGAAGCCCAAAAAGCTGAAGTGGAAGCAGACATTCAGGCCGTGTATCAAGTTCGCCCAAAACTGGCGATGGTTGATTCCAGTAAAGGTATTACCAACTTGCATGTTCCCAATGATATCATTATTGATGCTTCCATACCGGTTGTGGTGCGTGATGGAGGAAAAATGTGGGGGCCTGATGATCAGCTTCACGATACCATCGCCATGGTGCCGGATCGCTGCTATGCCACCATGTATCAGGCAATATTTGAAGATTGTCAACAGCATGGGGCCTTTGATCCTGCTACTATGGGCAGTATCTCCAATGTCGGTTTGATGGCACAAAAAGCAGAAGAATACGGTTCGCACGACAAAACATTTGAGGCTCCCGGAAATGGAACGATTCGTGTGGTTGATACCGCAGGAAACACCCTGCTTGAGCAGAGTGTCGAAACAGGAGACATCTTCCGTATGTGTCAGGCGAAAGATGCGCCAATTCAGGATTGGATCAAGCTGGCTGTGAACCGGGCAAGAGCGGCAGGAACCCCTGCCATCTTCTGGCTTGATGAAAACAGGGCCCATGATGCGCAAATTATTGCAAAAGTGAAAAAATATCTGCCAAATCATGATACAAACGATTTAGATATCCGTATCATGCCGCCCGTCGAAGCGATGAAATTTTCTGTTGAAAGAATCAGAAAAGGAGAGGATACCATTTCAGTGACAGGTAACGTGCTTCGTGACTACCTCACCGATCTCTTTCCCATTCTGGAGTTGGGTACCAGTGCAAAAATGCTGTCTATTGTTCCTCTAATGAATGGAGGCGGTTTATTTGAGACAGGTGCCGGCGGGTCTGCTCCTAAGCATGTCCAGCAGTTTCTGAAAGAAGGGCATTTGCGTTGGGATTCTTTAGGAGAGTTTTGTGCGCTGGTTCCCTCTTTTGAGCACATCAGCAGTACCTTTCAAAATGAAAAAGCTCAAACTCTGGCAGACACACTGGATCAGGCCATTGGTAAATTTTTAGAAAACAGAAAATCCCCTTCCCGTAAAGTCAATGAACTGGATAATCGGGGAAGTCATTTTTACCTGGCCTGTTACTGGGCAGAAGCACTGGCTGAGCAAACCAAAGATATGGAACTCCAGGCTCGTTTTGTCAATTTTGCCAAAGAGCTTGTAGAAAAAGAAGCCCGAATTTTAGAAGATTTGAATGCGGCTCAGGGGCAGCCGGTTGATATAGGAGGATATTATCATCCAGATCCCGGACTGACAGCAAAAGCCATGCGCCCCAGTGCAACCTTCAATGCGGCATTAGAGGCATTGGCATAACCATGAAAGATCATCAAAGTAACATACTGATTATTGGTGCCGGGGTGATTGGTTTGGCCATTGCACGGGAATTGAAAGAACGAAATCCCGAACAGTCCATTACTCTTATAGAAAAAGAACCGCACCTGGCCTTTCATGGAAGCGGCAGAAACAGCGGAGTGCTGCATGCCGGATTTTATTATACGGCGAATTCCCTGAAAGCCCAGTTCACCCGCGATGGCAATCGGTTGCTTCATGCTTACTGCCAGGAAAAAAATATTCGGGTCAATCCCTGTCAAAAGGTGGTGGTCGCACAAAATGAGGAGGAACTGGCAGGTTTGCATGAACTGGAATCCAGGGGCAAGGTCAATGGAGTCGATGTTCGGCTCATTGACTTGAACGAACTGGCAGAAATTGATCCTAATGTGCAAACCTATCAAAAAGCCCTGTTCTCTCCAACTACGGCAACTGTCGATCCTGCCGAAGTCTGCCGTGCCATCCAAAAAGATCTCGAAGCGCAGAGAGTCGAGATTCTATTCAATGAATCTTATGCCAGGAGAATGGATGACCACACTATCCAGACGGTTTCCGGGCGGCGTTACCAGGCTGAAAAAATTATCAACTGTGCGGGGTTGTATGCCGATAAAGTGGCCAAAGATTTTGGTTTTTCCCAGGATTACACCATCATCCCCTTCAAAGGCATCTATTTGAAATATACCAAACCCGACCAACCCATCCGAACTTGTATCTATCCTGTTCCTAATTTGAAAAACCCATTTTTGGGAGTCCATTATACCATCACAGTGGACAATACCATCAAGATTGGTCCCACTGCCATTCCCGCGTTCTGGAGAGAAAATTATCAGAAATTTGACCGTTTTGATATGAACGAATTTCTGGAAATCTTATACCAGGAGGCCCGTCTGTTTGCGGCCAATGCTTTTAACTTTCGAGCACTTGCCTTTGAAGAAGTACAGAAATACTACAAACCCTATTTTGTAGGATTGGCCACCAGCATGGTCAAACAGATCGATACAAAGGGATTCACGGAATGGAGCAAACCGGGTATTCGGGCACAGCTGCTGAATACAAAAACCATGGCCTTGGTTCAGGATTTTGTAGTAGAAGGCGATGAAAAAACAATTCATGTGCTCAATGCCGTGTCTCCTGCTTTTACCTGCAGCTTCCCATTTGCCAAATGGGTGGTGGAACGTTATATTGCCACTCCATAAATCACCGGAACGCAGCCCGGCCCTGCCAAATTCATCGAATCCAAAAAATAAAGTTGTTGAGAATTTTCGTGTGGTATAAGATAGTGAACTTATCCTGCAATCGGCAGCTTTGAAAGTGTCATGGACAGAATTTTTTGGTTTGATCATGGAAAGTGAACACAGATGCTGAAACACTCATCACACATTGGACAAATTTTAGCAGATCGCTATGAAATCAAGGAATTACTGGGAGAAGGAGGAATGGGCCAGGTGTTTCGTGTATGGGACCGTCAGGCCCGTGAAGAAAGGGCTATCAAATTGGTCGATGTACGCAAAAAGAAAGTTCCCCTGGAAGCCATTCTGCGTTTCAAAGCAGAAGCCGAAACCTTACAGTCGCTGCGCCACGAGTCCATTATTCGCTACGAAGATTTTTTTCATACCGAAGACCTTTACGGCCTGGTGATGGAGTATGAGGAATCCCCCTCTCTACTGCAGTACTTCTCACAGATCAAACATGTTCCCATTCCAATAGTAGCCAGCCTTTTTAAAAATTTAGCAGAAGCCTTGATGTATATTCACAGTCAGGGAGTGGTTCATCACGATTTGAAGGGTTCCAATATCCTGTTTACCGCAGACGATCAAAACCTGCGCATCAAACTGCTCGATTTTGGATTTTCCAAGCTGATTGGAGCATCAGAAAATCGGATTGGAGGTACACTGGTTTATATGGCTCCGGAACAAACCGGTATTTTGCAGAAAAGTGTCGACCACCGTGCTGATTTGTATTCTTTGGGAATCATTATTTATCAGGCACTGACAGGAACAGTCCCTTTTCTCAATGACGATCCGGCCATACTGATTCATCAGCACATTGCCCAGGCTCCGCAGCCCCCATCAGCGTTACGTCCAGAGACGCCCCCTATTTTAGAAAAAATTGTACTGAAATTACTGCGTAAAGACCCGGATGATCGTTACCGCACCACCAGCGGTCTGTTCAATGATTTGGTCAAATACAAGCGCCTTGCCCAAGAACAAGGTGCCCGTGATGTCTCTTTTGAACTGGGAGAAGAAGACCACTGGAAGAGTTTCCCTCAGGTCAATCCGGTTGTTGGCCGCGGTGATACCATGAAGGCACTTCAAGGCATTATCGAGGATACGGTTGCAAGAAAAAAAGGAGGCTTTGTGGTACTGGAAGGAATCCAGGGCATTGGAAAAACAACCGTACTGAAACAATTCTTCAATTCCATCCAGGGAGAGGTAGGAAAGTCATGGTTTCTTTCTATCCGGAAAGAAGAATACGAATTACCCTTCAAGCTCCTCAAAACACTGTTCAGCCAGGTCGTTGTTTATTTAAAAAATATGCCGGAAGCACAACAGCAGGAAACAATCATACTGTTGAAAGAAAATTTTGGGGAATACTTTGAACTCTTTTTGGAGCTGGTGCCGGAGCTGCAGCCCTGGATGGAAACCCAAAATGAATTTGCGGGAGGACGCAGCTGGAAAGACACTGATTATGAAGAACTGCTGTTTCTGTTTCTTCAGGCAGTTTCCCAAAAAGGACAGCGCCTGCTCCTTTTCATTGATCCTTTACAACATGTGGAATCGTCTTCCTTACAGTGTTTAATGAACTGTGTGGAACGTTTATCAGAAGTTCCAGTTTTGATACTGCTGTCCTGCACGCAGGAAGAAGTGCCTGCCGCTTATCGGGAACGAATCATGATGCTGCAGGAGAGTCCATTTTTCTATCGCCTGAATCTGGCTCCGTTGACGGAAAAGAACTATGCCGCACTGCTGCAGCAGTTGTTTTCGAACCAGCTTTATGAAACACCGGCTTTGATAGATCCCCTCTATGATGCGACACAAGGCAATCCATCCCTGTTGAGAAAATTACTGCAGGAATTGATTGATGCACAACGAATTTTCTACCAGACCCGCAATTGGGAAGTTCAATTGGATGAGACTCTGAACCATATTCAAAATTACAAAGCAAGAGAAACTCCCAACCCGCTGGATCAGTTTTGTGAAAAGGGACAGGCTATTTTGCTGCGGGGATCTGTATTTCTCAGGGCATTTACTTTGGAAGCGCTGAAAGCCGTTTCCAAATCGCCTCCTGCCATTGAGATCACCGAAATGGAAATTCTGGGACGATTGGACCGTGCAGTGCAAACCGGCGTGCTGTCTGTCGATTCGAAACGGCTCTATGCTTTCCGAGACAACCGGGTTCGACAAAGGCTGCGGGAGCAGCTTCCGTTGAGGGTTCGTCAGAATTTACATGAAGGTATTGCCAGGCACCTGGAAGAATATGTGCTCCCCAAGTCAGCAGAAAGTATCTATGACATCGCCTACCATTGGGAAAAATCAGGCAATGTGACAGCTGCCATGGAATACAATCTCAAAGCGGCGCGTTTGACTGATGACGGCATATACAACAACCAGAAATCAGAAATTTACTACCGGCTTGCCTTGAAATGGCTCAAAGAAATTCCCCCTGAACTGGTCGATCCCAGGCTCCAGTTCGAAGTGCGCTTCAAATCTATCCGTCATACCTTTTACCAAAGCAACCAATATGATCAACTTTGGAAAGAAGTGATGGAACTGGAAAACTGGGTGGGAGATGACAAAGCACAGCGTATCCAGTTTTTACAAACTAAGGCTATTCTGAGTTTTGTGAGAGACCGCAAAGATTTAACATTTCAGTACGGACAAGAGGCATTAGCTCTTTACGACAGCCCGGAAGATGAGCGTTATATTTCTGGAATTTACAACATGCTGGGGCGTATTGCCAGTGACAAAAGCTATGCGGAACGCACCGATCTGCTGACACGTGGAATTGAAATGGCATGCCGTTATCATGACTTTCGGGAAGTGGGCCCCTCCTTGACCGTCCTTTCCATCTTAATGGCATACCAGGGACGCTTTGCCGAAGCAAAGCAAATGATTGAAGACATCACACAAAATCTGGAAAATTCCCCACTCCCGGCAAACACTCTGAAGATGTTTGCCCTGGCATGCCTGGAAATAGAACGTGGTAATTTTCATGATGTTTTGAAAATCAAAAAAAATCCAGCTTTCAATATGGAAATGAACCGGGTCATCACGATGTTCTATCAGTGGCGCTTTGCTTTGGCTCATGGGATGCAGGGGGAGTTCAAAGAGGCCATTCAGCTGTTTGATCAGCTTTTGGCAGAAAACAGCCAGAAAAAATACACGGTACAGATTTTAGATTTGTTGCTGGCAAGAATCCAGCTAGCACTGCGCATGGAAGAACCTGAAACGGCCCTCTATTATTTAAACCGAGCCAGCTTATCGGCACAGCGTTATCATCCCGACCCTTATCTGCAGGCAATGCTGGCGATTCAGGCAGGTTTGACCCATCTTTTGCTGGATCAGCTGGAAGAAGCCGCCCAATACCTTGAAGAGCAGGCAACGCCGATTGCCAAGCAGTTGGATTCAATTCTGCTGAATACTCATCTCCAGTTTGCACTGACCAAACTGCACTGGCAGCAAACCAAAAGCCCTCAATTTCTGGAGGAGGCCAATCAAGTTTTGATCGAAATGCTGGAGCACGGCATTACCGGGTATTATGAGATTTATAAGGATGACTTGAACAGCTGGAGCAAATATTCTACGGATTCGTCAAGCCAGCTTTCCACCCTACTTTCCAGCAATGTCGAAATAGTCCAATTGATGGAAGTCAGCCGTAAAATGACAGCGGCCCTGGAGTTGGAATCTCTGGCTGATACGATCCTGGAAGGTGCTATGAAAATGGTGGGTGCCGAACAGGGATACCTGTTCTTTTGTGACAATGATTGGGACCCTTCTCAATCCAAGCTCCTACCGACTTTGTTATTGACCCGGAATATCCAGGGAGACGTAATACCCATCAACAAGTATGTTTTCAGTAAATCCATTGTCCGTACCGTACTGGATTCAAAGGCTGCCGTCATTACCAGAGATGCACGCAATGAAAAGCTCTGGGAAGCCATGCAGAGCATTCAGGATTGTGAACTGCGTTCCATTCTTGCTGTTCCCATCCTCCTGCAACACCAGATCAAAGGAATCTTATATTTGGACAATCACCACGCCTCTTCAGTTTTCAGTTTTCGTGATAAAGAAATTGTAGAAGTCTTTGCCGTCCAGGCAGCCATTGCCATCAACAATGCACAAATCTATGAACGGGAGCAAGAGGCCCGTCAGCAGACAGAAGCAACCTTGAGAGCTTTTGAACGGTTCATCCCGCATCAATTCACAACACGTTTTGCCCAGGGGAACATTGAAAACCTGACAACCGGCCTTTCACAACAGGAAACACTCTCCATCCTTTTTTCAGACATCCGCGGATTTACTTCGTTGTCAGAAACAATGAATCCTGATGATATTTTCAAGTTCCTGAATGCGTATTTGCTCCGAATGGATGGCCCCATTCGCCGACATGAAGGATTTGTTGATAAATATATTGGAGATGCCATCATGGCCTTGTTTGATCAATCTCCGCAAGATGCTGTACAGGCAGGCATAGACATGCTCGCGACTTTAACAGAATACAACGCGTCTCGTATTGATAAAGACAAAATGCCGATTGAAATTGGTATCGGGATCAATACAGGAGAGGTGATGCTGGGGGTCATTGGATCTCAAGAGAGAACGGATACCACCGTTCTGGGAGATGCCGTCAATATTGCATCTCGAATCGAATCATTGACAAAATATTATGGAGTGAGCTTTCTCATTACTGGAGAAACCTATACCTATGTCTCTAATATGAGCGACCTTTTCATTCGCTTGATTGATGAAGTCCAGGTAAAAGGCAAGAAGGAAGCAACGAAAATTTATGAAATTTACAATGATGCGACTGACGAAGTGAAGGACAGGAAACAGAAATACTATTCTGTGTTTCAAAAAGCATTTTCGGTTTATCAGCAAGGAGATTGGGAAAGCAGTGAAAAATTATTCTGGCAATACATCCAGCATTTGCCGGAAGATCAAGTGGCTTCACGCTTTGTACAACGCTGCCAGGTTTTTGCTAAATTTCCCCCGGCAACATGGGAAGGGGTCTACAAAGTCGAAAATAAGTAAAACCCCTTTTTGGCAATCAAAAACGAACTCACCTTGGCTTAAAGGTTAGACGGTAGCCGATAAAGCAACGCAGAAGGTTGTTGAAAAGACAAGTAGATTTGCTAAGTTATTGCTTGAGCATTCCTAAACAATTTCAATAGTACACCTATCGGGTATGTAGGAGCTCACAAGAAAAAGAAGAGAAGCGGATCACAGCTGATATTTATTCAAAAAGTCTTGTAAGAACAAATCCAGGCCGCTGTTGTAATCGTTGGTAACGACCAGATGAGCATGTTGGCGGGTTGGGACAACATAATTATAAAAGGCAGGACGGACAAAAGTAAAATATTGCTGAATACTGTACTCGAGAGGATAATTCCATTTTTGCAGGTTTCCCCTGATAAAGCGACTCAGTACCACATCAGGAGGACTTTCCAGATAAAAGGAATATGACATTAGGGAGCGGATGCTGGCATGCATCAAACTGTACAGCCCCTCAATGATCAAATACTTTTTTGGTACTACCTTCACGGTAGAGAGACGTTTACCTTTTGTTTGGTCATAATTTGGCATTTGAACAGGCAACTCTTTCCGCAAATCTTCCAGGGCGATGTGAAACGATTTAAAATCAAACGCAGTGGGAATATAGAAATTATGCTGTTCGATGGGAATACGGGCTGGTTTATCCAAAAAGTAATTGTCCAGAGACAGGATACTGGCAGAGGGGAGAAACTGTGCCAGGTGATTGGCAAACAATGATTTACCTGTTTTGGTTCCGCCTGCAATTCCAATGATTTTCATGACACTTCCTCAAAAATTAAGCTGAATTAAGGGTTCGTGCAGAAATAACGTTGACCAAGATGAGGAAGTATTTTTTCTTGGCTACAAGGCGTCTTCCATTGTGCATACTGGAGTATGTGCCTTTGAAGACAACACCGTAGACGAGGAAAAAGACAAGTCATCTGTAAAGGTTATTTATGTACGAGCCCTAAGAAGTTCCTTCCAATAATCCAAGATATTCTTTGTCAAGGTGCTTGTGCAGTAATCCATAAATAGCGTCCGAATCGTCCAGTCCTGATGGTAAAAAAGGGACTAATGCCAGCACTTTGATCTGTAACTGTTCTTCCAAAGTCAACCATTGATAATGGATTAGATCAGAATGTTTGCTGTTCTTCCGGTTGTTGAGAATGATTCCGACTACATTGATTTGGTGCTGCTGCAGCGTTTTGACTTGCAGTAATGTTTCTGACAGTTCCCTTTCACCAATAGTGGTGACCCAAAGCACCTTTGGCTGCCACGAAGTCAACAAATCCATTTCTGTCTCTGTTGCAATCAAAGGCGTGTACAGCCCCCGTCCTCCTTCGATGATGGTATGTTCAAAATTTCCACAAATGATTTGAAAATAATGCTGTAGAGTCTTTATTCTCGGTGTGACCCCATCCCATTGAGCAGCCAGTACAGGAGGCAGGTCTTCATTGAATAAAAAAGGATTGACCAAGTTGGGATGCTCCGTCATTTGTGCTGCCTGTTGGAGACGTTCCCCATCGGTCAAAACATCAGCAGCATTATAGTTCACATGGCCCACATCAACAGGCTTCCAACCGCTGACTTTATGGTGACGGCTCAGAGAACGGAGAAGCCCCAAAGCAATGAATGTTTTTCCAACCCCTTTCGAGGATCCTCCCACATAAAGGCACGTTGTCATTATTCCTCTTCCCCACTAAAAATCAGACTTTCCCGTAAATTACTGATTTGATTTATTTCTTTTTGAGTTAGGTCATCCGTAATGTCCTTGACGGTGATATATTTTTTTTTACTGGCAGCCTCTTTGGCTTTTTTTGCTTTTTTGAAGCGTTCCTTTTCCTGAATGACGAAATTCCACACATTGATTGTTTCTCCTCCACGCTCAATAGTGATTTCCTGCAGTTCTTCGTCCGTAAAACCTGCAGTTCGGGCCACGTCAATCAACTTTTGCAATTCGCGCAGATCTTTGAGCCGTTCCTTGATTTCTTCGGTTTGTTCTTCTAGAGGAACCTGGACTTCGACAGCATCACTGCCTTTGGAAGTACTGGCAGCATCTTGTGCATACAATAACGAGAAATGAATCACACCAACAAGAACAAACGTAAAAAGTAGGGACTCTCTCCACTGTAGCTTTTTCATTGCCTGCCTTTCACTAAAAATTTTGTAAAAAAACTGTAAACTCTGAAAATGATCTACTGAAAGCAAAGCAAATAAGATTCCTTTTTCTTTTATTTGAGTACGATTTGTGCATTCCTTTTATATTATACGTATTCATACAAATCTCTCAATAAATTAAACTCTTGAGGTCCAGTCATATGAATTCTTGGAAAAACTACTGGTATATATTGATTGCAAGCTCAATGGTTTTCTGGAATGGATGCAGCTCCAATCCAGAAATCCAATTGTCTGCCCTCCATCATTTTGAAAAAGGAAATACGGCCTATGAACAGATGAATTATCAGGAAGCCATTGCCAGTTATCACCGCGCCATTGAAATGGATGACCAAACAGCAGAATATCATTACAATATGGGATTGTCCTACTATGCTGTTGGAAAATACCAACATGCACTCATTGCCTTTGAAAATGCGACCCGATTGGCACCCAAAATGGCAGAGTCCTATTATAATGTTGCCCTGGTGTATAATAAATTGTATGAAGCCGAGAAGGCACATAAATTTTATAGCATTTATCAGGAACTGATGTCAGAAAGAAAGAAACAAGCACCTCTGCCAAAAGCAGTTCCTTCCCCACCACAAAATGTACCAAAGCAATCGACAAAACCTAGTGCTCAGCAAAAGCGGAATGCTGGCAAAACAGCAAAAGCAGAAGCAGGCAAAATTTCTAAGAGTGTCTCCAATACTATTCCCAAAGGACAGAAACGAAAATTATCAAAAAAATAATTCGTTTTTACAGCAATGATTTGACAACTGCGATAAATTTTCCTACACCATCCACTCCAGTATATATTTAATAGGTTATAATTTGAAAAAAAACGGGGTGATTGGGCTAACAGGAATGAAAAAAATATTAATAATTGATGACGAAAAGTCCATCCGAAACGTATTGTGCGAACACCTGTCCATGGAAGGGTATGAAGTCTTTGGCGCGGAAAACGGAGCAGAAGGGTTAGAGCTTCTTGAGCAAAACAATCCTCAAGTCATTGTCCTGGATTTAAAAATGCCCAGAATGAGCGGTATGGAATTTCTGGACCAGTTGACTTCAAAAACAAAGATCTCCCATTCGATTATCATATTGAGCGGATTTGGCTCCAACCAAGAGATCAAACGATGCTACCAACTGGGAGTCCAGTCTTTTTTACGCAAACCAGTAAATTTGTTTGAATTGAGTGGAATCATCAAACGCTCTTTTGAGCTGCGTCAGTATGAAATGGATTTGAAGCAGGAAATCGAGGCAAGAAAACAAGCCTATCAACAATTAGAGAAGGAAGTATACGCCAAAGAGAACGCCTACACTCAACTAGAAATTGAGCATAAGTTTCTGAAAAAAACATTGGATAGTATTGCCGAAGGAGTGGTCACGCTGGATCACACCTTTCGAATTCAGCGAATTTCTGAAAAAGCCTGCTTCATTTTAGAAATGCCCGAAGAAGAGGTGATTGGAAAACCTGCGGCGTCCATGCTGGGATCTTCCATTGCCGGGCCAACCGGGGAATTGATGAACTGTGTGCAGCGCCGTACAAAAGTTTCTGATATCCAGACACAAATTTTATGCCCATCCGGAGCTATTATTCCCATCCGGCTTTCTATCATTCCTCTCAATATTTCCTCTACCCGAGAAGGATGGCTGCTCCTCTTCCAGGACCTGATCGAAGAAGAGCGTTTGATCCGAGAGAAGGCCGGCAGTTTTGCTTATGGTCAAATGATCAGCTGTGATCCCAAGATGAAAAAAATTTTTAACTTGATTGACAAAGTGGCCTTGAGCAATGCTACCGTATTGATTATTGGAGAAAGCGGAACGGGCAAGGAACTGGTAGCGAGAGAGATTCACAAGCGCAGCAACCGCGCACAAGGATCGTTTCATGCTGTTAATTGTGCAGCCATCTCTCCTTATTTACTGGAAAGTGAATTTTTTGGCCATGAGCGCGGATCATTCACAGGAGCCCACCAAACCAAACCAGGCCATTTTGAATTGACCCACAAAGGCACTTTTTTTCTGGATGAGGTGGGAGAGATCCCATTGGAGCTTCAGGGAAAGCTGCTCCGCGTTTTGCAAGAGCAGAGTTTCAAACGGGTTGGCGGTACCAAAACACTACACGTGGATGTGCGGATGATTGCTGCCAGCAATAAAGATTTAAAGGCCCTGGTACAAAAAAAATTATTCAGGGAAGATCTCTACTACCGCCTGCATGTGGTACCTGTTAACCTCCCTCCATTACGTGAAAGATTACAGGATATCCCTATTTTAATCACAGCCTTTATTGAAGAATTGAATCGCAAAGAGCACCGGCATGTTCGCAGCATTGCACCGGACGCTTTACAGCTGCTGCTCAACTATTCCTGGCGTGGCAATGTTCGAGAATTGTATCATACCATTGAATATGCTTTTGCTGTCAGTACAAGTTCAACTTTACAGGCACATCATTTGCCAGATGAATTGCAAATAGAAGACCCCCTCACCGGGAATGATCTCCCGCTTCCACAAAATGAAAAAGAACTGATGTTTCAAGCATTGCAAAAAACGAATTTCAGCAAGCCCAAAGCGGCAGCATTGCTTGGCATCCATCGCTCTACTTTTTATCGTAAACTGAAAAGATATGGTATGGATGTTTCGGGTCATGCATGAACCTGGTGTTCTGCCTCATCCAAATCGTCCGGAGATATAATCTTCCGTGTGTTTTTCTTTGGGATTCGTGAAAATTTGTTCGGTGGTGCCATGTTCCTTGAGCACTCCTTCATAGAAGTATCCCGTGAAATCAGAGACACGGGTGGCCTGCTGCATATTGTGTGTGACAATCACAATCGTATACTTGCCGCGCAATTCCGTAATCAATTCTTCAATACGGGCCGTTGAACGAGGATCCAAAGCGGATGCTGGTTCATCCATCAGCAGGACTTCCGGGTTGTTTGCAATCGCACGGGCAATACAAAGGCGCTGCATCTGTCCCCCGGAAAGTCCCAGTGCCGTTCCATTTAAACGATCCTTCACTTCATCCCAAAGGGCGGCTCGCTGTAAACTGCGCTCAACGGTTTCGTCCAAAATCGATTTGGATTTGATCCCCGCAATTCGGAGTCCATAAATCACATTTTCGTAGATAGACTTGGGGAAAGGGTTGTATTTTTGAAAGACCATCCCCACCTTCTGCCGCAAGCGAAAGACGTCCAGGGCGGGGTCATTGATTTCCTCCCCGCCAAATGAAATACTGCCCACCATCCTTGAGCGGTCAATCAAGTCATTCATTCTGTTCAGGCAACGCAGGTAAGTGGATTTTCCACACCCGGAGGGCCCGATCAGAGCCGTAACGTAGTTACGAGGAATTTTCATCGAAACTCCAAAAAGAGCCTGACTGTCGCCATAATAGAAATCCAGGTCTTTTGACTCCATGACGTGTACATTGGGATCAAGGGAAATAGCGTCCATTGTTATTTTCTCCTGTTTGATATTTTTAAAAACCGGTGATGGTGTAACGTTCTTTGAGCCGATTGCGCAAAACAATAGCCAGGCTGCTCATCACCATCACAATCATAACCAGGAGGAAGGTGGTGACAAATACCATCGGTTTGGCTGCTTCAACATTGGGGGATTGGAACCCGACATCATAAATATGAAAACCCAGGTGCATGAATTTCCGTTCCAGGTGGAGATAAGGAAATGAACTGTCCAGTGCGAGTGTTGGAGCCAGCTTAACCACCCCGGTGATCATCAAGGGTGCTACCTCTCCAGCGGCCCTGGCAATTGCCAGAATGAATCCCGTCATGATTCCTGGAGAAGCCATCGGTAAAATCACACGAATCAAAGTCTGAAATTTGGTAGCACCTAAGGCCAGGGATCCCTCTTTGACTGATTTGGGAACTGCAGATAATGCTTCTTCTGTGGCAACAATCACTACAGGAACCGTCAACAAGCCCAGCGTCAAACTGGCCCACAGGATTCCTCCGGATCCAAAAGTTGGAGTGGGCAGTCGTTCCGGGAAAAAGAGGGTATCAATTGTACCGCCAATGCCATAGACAAAGAATCCCAGACCGAAAACTCCATAGACAATGGAGGGAATACCAGCCAGGTTGTGGACGGCGATATGGACCATGCGGTTGACAACGCCGTCTTTGGCGTATTCTCCCATGTAAATAGCTGTAATGACACCCAGGGGGAAAGAAAGGAAGCTCATGATGATCACCATCAAGACGGTTCCAAAGATTGCGGGGAACAATCCCCCTTCCGTATTTGCTTCCCGAGGTTCCTCTGCCAGCAGCTCCCACAATTTTTCAATATAAAAACCGACTTTTTGGAAAAACGACATGGTGTTGGGATAATAATAACGGACAATGTCTAAAAAAGGAATGGATTTGGTCTTGCCGGAAATATCTTCAAATGTTGCGGTGTAAGCTCTCAAACGATTGATTTCGTTGCTTTGCTTAATGAGCAGTTCCTCAAATTCTTGCTGGAGTCTGGCATGTTCTGCCTGAACTTTTGCCAGTTCTGGGCTGCCGGATGCAACACCATGATATTCGAGTTTCTGCTTTTTCAGCCTGAGGCTTTCCATGTCATTGCTAAGAGAAGAAATATCGTCTTCCATGTCTTCCAGTTTCTCCATTTCTTCTGCAATAAAATGAAACTGCTTTTCAAATTGAGAGTTAAGGTCTTTGCTGAATTGTCCAGAGGGGGTGTTCACTTCTCTGAGAAAACCATAAAAGTTGCCAAACTCCATACGCTCCAGAGCAATAATATTGGCAGGATACGTGATTTTTTTTATGTCGCTATCTTCGATCCAGCGAAAATCCAGAGAATTGAAGTCCCGGTTACCCGTTTTGATTTGTTGTCGCCAGGCTCCTGTATCCCTCTTCTGCTGCCTTTGAGTGAGCTCACCGATGGTTGAGCCTCCGTCTAGCAGAGAAATCCGGGCAACCGGGGAAGGCCAGAAAACACCCAGGCCGTTGGAAATAATAACAAATACCAATATGACGGCAATGGCCAGGATAGAAGCCAGTGCAGCTCCCGAAAGCCATACCATCGGTTCTCCCAGTTTCCAGTAGGAACGGTGAGCATGTATGTTGATTGTTTCCGAATTAGAATTGTCCATAAGATTTCCGTAATCGTTGGCGGATGACTTCTGCGAATGTGTTTAAGAAAAACGTGATTAAAAACAGCAAGGCCCCTGATAAGAATAAAATACGGTACAATGTCCCATCGACTGGAGCTTCTGGCAACTCTACAGCAATATTGGCCGCCAGGGTCCGCATGCCGTTAAAAACACTCCAATCCATAATCGGGGTATTGCCTGTTGCCATCAAAACCACCATGGTTTCTCCAATCGCCCGGCCAAATCCAATGATGATTGCCGCAAAAATACCGGGACTTGCCGACGGCAGAACGACCCTCCATAATGTTTGCCATCGACTGGCCCCCAGAGACAGAGAGGCTGCTTTCAGACTTTTGGGAACATTGGTCAGGGCATCATCACAGATGGTGAAAATAAGGGGAATGACTAAAAATCCCAAGCCATAGCCGATAATGATGCTGTTTCTTTGATCATAACGCATGCCTGTTTCCTGATAGAGCCATAACTGAAAATTTCCGTTAAACAGCATGCGCTCAATCGGGGCCTGCAGTACGACAGATAACCAACACCCAAAAATAATGACGGGGACGATCAGTAAAAATTCATAGCCTCCTTCTATTCTTTTGCACCATGGATTCTCCCGTATTGCCTGCCACACAAACAAAAAAAACACCGTTACCAGAGGGATCAGGAGAGTGGAAAGGAAAAAGGAAATCACGTATTGTTCAACAATGGGTGCCAGCCACAGGGCAATCAAAAACCCGATGATTACCGAAGGCATGGCCGCCATGATTTCAATGCCTGGCTTCAGGTATCGCCGATAGGTATCTTTACAGAATTCACTGGTATAAATCGCTCCAAACAATGCCAGCGGAATGGAAAATACCATAGCATAGAAGGTTCCTTTCAAGCTGCCGAATACCAGAGTCGTTAAGCTGAACTTCGGTTCAAAATCATCTGTCGATGCTGAGGACTGCCAAATATGCTCAGGCTCCTGGTATCCTTCATACCAGACTTCACCAAACAAGGTTCTCCAGCTGACTTCAGGATGAGGAATGTCCAACTCCCATAAACTGATCTGGTTGTGATCATCCAAGGTGACCAGGCCATTGTCTCGTGTCGAGAACCCAAAAATCCGGTAGGGTTGTGCCGAAGATAAATCAAGCAGCTTGCGTTCACTGGTCATGTGATTCAGCCGGATGTTTCCTCCCTCATCGAGGCTGGTGAAGGACTTATTTCGGGTGGATGGCAAAAGTCGTGCAATGGGGTTTTTGTAGGAGTCATAAATGTGTACCTTTTTTAAAGGTCCCGGCTCACCAGTTTTCTGGATTTTGCCAGGAAACCAGACCGTCAAATTTCCTTTTTCATCACCAACGGCAACCGAGCTTTCTCCAAACACAACAGCCAACGCAGTAATGGCCATCGCATTTTCAAATGCCTGCACTTGTCCAACCAGGCTGGCTTCTCCCGGCTCTGAAATATTCCACTGCAGCAGCTGCCCCGTTTGGGTCCCTGCATAGACTGCATTGCCCAGGCGGTCTACCGTCATAACGGTTATTGGATCCTCAAGCGGATACTGAAAATCATTAGAATAATTTTTTTCTTCCGTGTTTCCCATCAGATCCTCTTCAACAAGCTGTTGAATGACCTGAATTTTATTATTGCCAAGCTGCCGTACCAGGGTGACCCGTTTTGAGTCGTCTTCACCGGAAATTCTGGCAAATGACTGCAGGACCTGTTGGTTCTGTTCGGCAGGAAAGTCAGCAATTCGATTGATTTGGTGGGTGATGGTCCGGACGCCTTCATTGAATTTCGGGAGAAATTTGACTTCTGTTACCGTCGTTGAACCGTCTGCCCAAAGTAATGAATAGATTTTGTTGTCATAGGTTTCTATGGAGTGTAACTGTAGATTTTTTTTTGCAACAGGTTTTGTGGTCACCTGATTGAAAACTTTTCCATCTTTCATGTAATAAAAGGACCAGACTCCTCTTTGATCAAGAGAGAACCCGGTTTCTAAATATTCATCGACGCCCACTGCCAATATTTTTTCCTGCAGGGACCTATCAAATTGAGAAAGTTTTGCAACAGAAGGAGTGATGAACAGAGGCATCCCTACGGCTGCAATAAAAACCATCATGCCCACCACACAAAAAATTACTAAAATTCCACCGGCACTGATGCCCCATCTTGCCATAAGGTCAATACGTTTGGCACGTTGGAAGGTGCGTATGATTTTAGGGTCCTCGGCACTGAAAGGTGCTAATTTTTCTACCTGGGGTGCTGTCTGAAACATTTCGTTTCCTATTGCCTCATCGGCTGTTGGTGGTGCTGGCATACTGTCTCTTAAATGAGGGAGGGCTTGGAACAAGACCCGTCTCTCAGCTCAGAGGAATCCTTCTGAGCTGAGTCAATGGCCAATAGTGTTACATCAATTGCATCAACTGTTTTTCCGCAACTTTGGCAGGCAGGGGCAGGTAGCCGTCTTTGACTACGATTTCTTGTCCGTCCTTCGACAATACCAGCTTGAAAAACTCGGAGATCAGGGTGGGTAGGGGCTGGCCCGGCTCTTTAACGACATAAACGTAAAGCATGCGAGCCAAAGGATATTTACCATTCAGCACATTGGCATAATTGGGTTTGTAGGCTGTTTGGCCTTTCTTTTTGGAGAGGGCGATGGCTTTGACGCCAGAAGTTTTGTAGCCAATTCCGGAATATCCCATTCCGTTGAGATCTTCAGTCACGCCCATCACAACAGAGGCAGAACCCGGCTGCTCTTTTACCGTGCTTTTGTAGTCCCCTTTGAAAAGAGCTTTAGATTTAAAGTAACCATAGGTTCCTGACGCAGAATTACGGCCATACAGACTGATTGGGCTATTGGCCAAACTGCCTGTAATCCCCAGATCCTTCCATGTTTTTGCTTCATCCAGCCCTCCTTTAAGGGTTGAAGAAAACGCAGCATCTACTTCCTGCAGAGACAGAGACTCAATGGGATTGTCTTTGTTTACAAAAACGGCCAGTGAATCCAGGGCCACACCAATCGCTGTTGGTTTGAAACCATACTTCTTCTCAAATTTATCAATTTCTTTGCTCTTCATCTTACGGGACATTGGGCCCAATTGAGAAGTTGCTTCAATCAACGCAGGCGGTGCGGTGCTGGAGCCTTTGCCTTCAATTTGGATGTTCACATTGGGGTAATACTTACGAAAACTTTCTGCCCACAGTGTCATCAAATTGTTCAATGTATCGGATCCCACACTGTTTAAATTACCAGCCACTCCAGAAGTTTTCTGATAACTGGAAAGACTGGAATCCACTTTTGCCTGGGCAAAAGCAGGATTCACATGAATGAACCCCAGATAGGCGGCAAAACTAAAAGCCAGTGGCAGACCAATAAACAATTTTTTTACATAGTTGTGTTTCATAAAATCTCCTTGAGAGGATGGATTGGTATTAGAAATACCCGTGTAAAATTTAAATTTCCTGAGATTATATACAGATCACACGATTGAGTCAGGAAACACTCGAACACTCGATCATCTGAGCAGCGAAGTATAGCATGGAGGTTTTATTCTGAGTGGTTTTGCAAATAATTCTATCTTCTTAATCTTCTCAATCCTTCAAGAATGGTCTAATGAGTTGAAATTATGCAGTTTATAATAAGAAAATATTCAAGTTGGGGTAGACGGGAGGGACAGATATGGTAGACTTGGTGAAAAGGCGGGGTAGACTTTTCACCACATAATCAAATTAGTATAGCCAGGTATAATTCCGCAGAAAAACGCATGGTCACATAGAGTCCTATGTGATGGGCAAAATGAACTCAAAGAGCTTTGTTTTTTCTGCCGCACTCCAGCGGAGTCATCCACCAATTTTAGATTTGCTGATTTCGGTTTGCTCGGAAATTTTTTGAGGTGTCTCCACAGAGGAATTTGTCTGCAATCCAACCGTAGCAAAGAAAATACCGATGACCATCACAAAAAAAACAGCAAATAGCTGTCTCTGTTTAATTAAATTCATTGTGCTCCTTTCAGGTAATTCAAGATAAAATAAAGGGTGGTTATTTATTATAACAGAGAAAAAATTCTTTAATAAAAGGAGTCTTTAAAATTAAAGTTATTAAACTTATCAACCGCCAAAGGTACGGATAACTTGCTGAAAATTCAAAGTATTGAAAAAAGATACAACCCAATCAGGGTAGACTTGATGACAGAGTGAGGTAGACTTGATGACAGAGTGAGGTAGACTTGATATTCTGAGGAGAGATACAGGTTCACAGGCAGTTCCTATGAACCTGTCTTGCATTATTCAATATGACTGCCTTTGGGGATAACAACCACTCCATTTTCGGTGATGTGAAACCGTTTGCGGTCTTCTTCCAGATCTTCACCAATGATCACGCCAGGACCAATCCGGACTTTCTTGTCGATAATGGTTTTCCGGATACGAGATCCTCGTCCGATGTCCACATTATCCAAAATAACAGATTCGGTGATACGGGAGAAACTATTCACCCTGACCCAATGTCCAAGGACAGAATCTTCTACGACGGAACCACTGATAATACTCCCTGAGGCCACAATAGAATTGATAGCATGTCCAGTGCGCGATTCCTCAGAGTGGACAAACTTGGCCGGAGGGGTGGAGGGCTTATGAGTCATGATCGGCCATTTGTAGTTATATAAGTTAAACATGGGTTGTTCTTTAACCAGATCCATGTTGGCTTCCCAGTACATGTCAAGCGAGTTGAGATTTTTCCAGTAGCCCTTGTTTTTTTCTTCGATGCCAGGGACTTCATTGCGGGAAAAATCGTAGACACAGACTTTTTCTTTAGCATACAGATTTGGAATGATATCCATTCCAAAGTCATGAGACGACTTCTTATCTTTTGTATCAGCATTCAAGGATTTCACTAAAGTCTCTGTATTGAACACATAGTTTCCCATAGAGGCTAAAACATGTTTAGGATCACCTGGAATTGTTTTGGGATTTCTCTTTGGCTTTTGCTGAAAGCCAACCATCTCCCAGTTTTTATTCACCTCAATCACTCCCAAATTACGTGCTTCCTGAACAGGGACTTTCAAGGCTGCTACCGTCAACGCCGCTTCTTGCTGGTTATGGTAATCAATCATCTGGTTGATATCCATATAGTAGATATGCTCCCCGCTGAAGATACAAACCATATCGTAATCGTCGCCTTCGACCAGATTCAAGTTTTGATAAATGGCATCGGCTGTTCCTTCATACCAGCGCTTGCCTGTTCGCATTTGGGCGGGAACCGGATCGATGAAGGCATTGGCCACTCCTGAAAAACGCCATCCTTGCCGTAAATGTCTCAACAGAGAATGGGATTTGAACTGCGTGAGAACATAGATTCTCATCAGGTTCGAGTTGACGCAATTGCTGAGTATAAAATCAATCAGCCGGTAACTGCCACCAAAAGGTACAGACGCCTTTGCTCGTGTTTCGGTAAGTGGGTATAGAGGAGTACCCTCTCCTCCAGCTAAAACCATTGATAAAATTTTACTCATACTGCTCCCTTGGGGAAAATTTCAGGTTTTAAAAACAATACATTTAGAAAATCTTTGTCATCTACCGAAACGAGCTTCTGTCATGAGATGGCCGCTTTCAGCCATTCAGAGTCAGACGAGCCTGGAGTTGGCAGATTCATTGAGCGGGCGGATAATCGTAGACTACTTACGAAAGGTATTGATAAATAAGTGAATTGTCAAACGAAACATTGGGTATACGCTAAAAAACTCACACATCTTTTTGCTTGAACCATCTTTGAATTTTATCAATGGTTTTGGCATGTTTTTTTCGGTTGTGCTTTGTCAAAATTTGGGAGAGTTGATCGACGGAAATACCGATTTGTTCGGAGAGCTGCAACTTGCTCAAGTTTTCTGATTGCATTATGGCGTTGAGTTCTCCGATGAGGGTGTCATCTTTTTGAGCTGTTTTTTTTATCGTTTTTTCTTTGAATTTACGTATTTTTGCGTATTGACCAAAGATAGGGGTAGGCGGCTCAATTACAATTTTTGTCAGCAGCCACTCCTTGATCCATCCTTTTTTTCCTATTTTTTCTTCGTTATGTCTTTTTTCGTACTCCCAGCCTGCAATCACCTCATCTTTCTGCAAAGTGTCCAGGGCTTTTTCCAACCGGTCTTTAACACGATTCGGGTGTTTTGTATTGACCTTCTCCTGGATGGCTTTCAAGAGTGTTTTGATTTCAAAAGGCTGCATGTAATTTCCAGTAGCCTGCCTATTTCGCCAGATCCATGATAAATATCGTGTCAGTCGTTTTTCCCATGTATGGAGTTTATGATTGTACTCCACCGCCTTATTCGACAATAATGCGGTCTGTCGGTTTTTTCCAAAGATCGAGTCGGCAAAAACATCCCCTAACCTGAATTTCCAGGCATAATCTATTTTTTTTCCTTTCTTGTTTTCCTTTTCAACTTTATCAACAATAATCAAGGCTGGCGTCTTTTCGATGAAATTTTCTGTATTTTTTTTATTAAGACTTTGCTTGACCACCTGCATGGCAGCGATAGTAATCCACATGTTGGCCAAAGTGCTGATCTCTGATGCAATTTTTTTACGGGTTTTGGCTTTGTATCCGCCGCGTCGGCCTGTCCCGCTTTTTTGCGTTTTAATCCCCCGGGCCTTCAGGATATCATCTGTAGAAATCCAAATAGCCTCTTCAGCCTGGTTCACCTGCCGAATCCAGCTGGCACAGATGATGTCAAACACATCCATGGTCAAATCACTGGTATTGAGGCCCTGATCATCGAAAGGAATGAATTCTATCTTGGCAGTAACCAGTTTACTGGATATGTCAGCAGTGAAGATTCCATTTGTTTTTTTAAAATATTCCTTCCCGCCTGTAATAATGATACCAAAATCTCGATAGAAATAAGCATTGGGAATCATGATATAAGAGTTTTGCCAATCTACTGCGGAAGTTGACACGTCTGGGAAGGGAGTTTCTTCCATGAGATCTTTCTTACATTAATAAGGAGTTGAATGTCGGCACTTACTACTCCATTTTTTCAAAGTGGACCTCTCTGAGTAGCAAAGAAGAATCTTTGTCTTTTTATTCAGAATAATATAAAGAGGGGGATGAGTAAATTACAATTAACAGAAATCCTGCCCGGAATCAAAAATTTTCCAGACAGACTTTCATAAAAAGAATTAAAATAGAGAAAGTGAATATAGCACATGACCGCAAATATCTATTATTCACTACTTGCTTCTTTCTAATTATATAATCAGCTTATCTCAAAACATATAGATTATTGATATCATAGACCAATACAATTTATTTTGATGCAGCATAAGGTAGACTCAATCACAGCATAGGGTAGACTCAATCACAGCATAAGGTAGACTGCATTCATAATCCATGGAGAGGGGACTGGTCCATTCAATGCCTGTTTCAAAAGAATATTCGGAAGAAAAGTCCATCAACTGGTACCCCGGGCACATGCTCAAGGCAAAAAAAGAGCTTTCTGCCCACTTAAAGCAGGTGGATGTGGTGTTGGAGCTGAGGGATGCGCGCATCCCATTGGCATCCATCAATAAAGATTTTGAATCCCTCCTGCAGCAAAAAAAGAGAATCATATTATTGAATAAAACAGGCTTGGCCGATGAAGCAGTGACTGGGCAGTGGAAAGCCCATTTTCAACAACATGAGATCGTTTGTCATTTCATTGATGTCAAAAACAACCAGGGCGTACCCAAAATTCTGTCAATGGCTCGTTCCATGATGCAGGAAAAATGGCAACGATTCCGCAAAAAAGGAATACGTCCTCCTGCCTTGAAATTACTGGTTGCTGGAATTCCAAATGTTGGTAAATCAAGCCTGATTAATAAGATGGCAAAACGCCATGCTGCTGCAACGGG
>JADGAT010000179.1 GCA_015231885.1 SAR324 cluster bacterium | reverse complement strand
GTAGTAGCGAAAAAGGTTCTCCCGAACTTTTGTTGCGACCAAACAGCAATACATCTTGAAAATAACATGAATCTTTCTGATTGTTTCGGATTTTGGGGAGGGCTGAAATACGGCCCCTTGAAAATAGGGATCAAGGGCCGAATGCATTAACATTTTGTCGTTTATTTGGATGAAATACGCCATATTCATTCTTGTAACTCTTTGAAATTATTATGTATGGATAGGCTCCCCAAAATCCGAAACAATCAGAGTTTTTATTCTGTTAACAGTAGTAGGATCTATGTCAAATGGATTTTCTGGTGTTGATGGAATGCTAAGGCTCTCCAACTCAAAGGGAACCTCACTGAGCTTACGGTTGTATGCTTCAATCATCAAGTATTCGAGGTTTAGAACGTCCTCAATATTGTATGAAAGCAGTGTTTCCAAAGATTTTTTATTTCCTTTCCTCTTATAATCGTTCCACAATAAGACAGCAAAGAATCCATCAACATCTGCCAGACTGCCAGTCCTTCCAATTCCTAATTGTCTTTCACATGATTTCAGCCCTCCAGAATAACCAAGGCTCTTCAGAATGTATCTCAAATCAATCTGGGAATGAGATATATGCATTCCGAAATATCTTTCAATAAATGGAATATCAAATGTCTTCCCATTGTATGTCACTAATACTGCGTATTGCTGGATATCCTTTTTGAAATCATCCAAATTCTTCCCATTGATGTAGTATTTGACATTCTTCCCATCGTACAGTGCAATCGTCGTGATTATATCCCCTGGATCGCCTAAACCCGTTGTTTCTATATCAATGTAGGCCGTCGCATCTCGATATTCTTTGAAAATTCTCCAATGCTCTTTTGATGGTAGATTATCATAGAAATAGCGAGTATCTTTACTTCGTATTCTTTCTTTTGATAAGTGAATATTGTCCACAATCTTCTTTTGCTTATTCAATGAAAAATATTCTGGAGGAGATTCGAGAAAATCATCCATTGTTCTTATCCCACTGTTCCATATTTTTCTTTCAGTCGTTCGACCAACGGAAGGGATGTGTGCAAAACTATGATTCAACATGAATTGATCCTTTGTGTAGGTACAACATAACTGTGATATAATAGGGAGCAAATTCCCTGTAGGTAGGCTGGTCTCAAGGTCATGAAATCAATTCGGTGAAGCCATGGAAATTAGCCGATCATCGAGTCAAATGCCGGTATTTGATCCTGTGCGGTTGATCCGCTAGATGCCCCAGACGGGATTTGCGATCGGCTTCGTACTCAGAATAGTTCCCATCGAAACAGATAACACTGCTTTCTCCCTCAAAGGCTAGAATATGTGTGGCCAGTCGGTCTAGAAACCAGCGGTCGTGGCTAATCACCACAGCGCATCCAGCAAAACGTGCCAGTGCTTCTTCCAGAGCTCGCATGGTATTCACGTCCAGATCGTTGGTGGGTTCATCTAGTAAGATCACATTAGCTTCTTCTTTCAATATTTTAGCTAAATGCACACGATTCCGTTCACCGCCAGACAACATACCTACTTTTTTCTGCTGATCACTCCCTGAAAAATTAAATCGGGCCACATAGGCGCGGGAATTCATCTCTAGCGTGCCAAGAGGGATCATGTCCCGTCCTTCAGAAATCTCCTCCCAGATGGACTTTTCAGGATCTAAGGTGTCCCGATTCTGGTCTATATAGGCCAGTTTGACGGTTTCTCCCCTGTGAATCGAACCGGAATCTGGATGTTCTTGCCCGGTGATCAAGCGGAATAAAGTTGTTTTTCCAGCACCGTTGGGGCCAATAATACCAACAATTGCTCCTGGAGGAAGGACCCAGTCCAGACGATCTATCAGTAGTTGATCCTCGTATGCCTTGCTCAATTTTCTGATTTCAAGGACTACGTCCCCCAGGCGTGGACCTGGAGGAATAAAAATGTCCCGATCCTGAATCTGCTTATCCGTTTCTTCTCTGAGCATCTTATCATATGCTTTGATCCGTGCCTTCGATTTGTTATGGCGATCTTTAGTCGACATCTGGATCCATTCTAATTCACGCTGCAAGGTTTTCAGTCGCAGGAAATCCTTTTTCTCAGACTGCTGCAACCGGTTTTGTTTTTGCTCCAGCCATGATGAATAATTGCCTTTCCAGGGAATACCATGGCCGCGATCCAGTTCCAGAATCCAACCGGCGACATTGTCCAGAAAATATCGATCGTGAGTCACAGCAATAATTGTTCCCTCATAACGTTGGAGGTGTGATTCCAACCAGGCAACTGTTTCAGCATCCAGATGGTTAGTGGGCTCATCCAGCAGCAAAATATCAGGTTTCTGCAGCAACAAACGACAAATAGCAACCCTGCGGCGTTCCCCTCCTGATAGAATTTTGATTGGTTTATCACCGGGGGGACAACGTAGGGCATCCATTGCCATTTCCAGTTTGGAATCAAGCTCCCAAGCATCCGCTACATCTAGTTTCTCTTGTACCTCTCCTTGGCGTTCCAGCAACGTATTCATCTCATCATCGTTCATGGGTTCAGCAAATTTGAGATTGATTTCCTCAAACTCTTTGAGCAGAGCCACTGTCTCATAGGCCGATTCCTGCACGACTTCCAGAACCGTCTTTTCCACATCGATCAAAGGTTCCTGCTCGAGATAACCTACCGTGTATCCAGGAGAAATCGCGGTCTTTCCCTCAAAATCCTGATCTACTCCTGCCAGAATCTTCAGCAGTGAGCTTTTTCCTGAACCGTTCAGTCCGAGTACTCCAATTTTAGCACCGTAAAAATAGGAGAGACTGATGTCTTTCAAGACCGGTTTATTGTTCACCGATTTGCTTACTCCCATCATGGAGTAAATCACTTGGTGGGGGTCAATGTTGGTCATATAGGTACCTTTCAATCAGTTTGTTTGATAGCTTGATGCATCTAAACCAGGAAAGTTGACTTCGGTAGTCTCTGCAAAACAATTGAGGTAGTCAAATAACCTTCTCTGTGGTAAAAATTCATAGGACTTTAGTGAATTTTTATCACAGAGAGAAGGCTTATGGAAATATTAAATACAGAATTATTGAAGTTTTGTCCACATGGCAATTGTTCCCATTATCAGTCAGAAGACACGACCCATTAATTAAATACGGGACTTATACAACAAAGTTCGATCCAGTTCAGCGGCAAATGTCCTATTGTCAGAAAGGCAGGCGCACATTCTCCGAAACGGCCATAGCGATTTATGGGTAAGCATGGTTCCTTCAAAGACTACGAACAGACGACCACGCTCAAAAGCTATGGCTTCCACGATGAAAATGGGGCTGACTCCGACTCCATTAAACTGGAGGTTTTTGATTGTTCTTTATCCATCAAGACTAGTTCATTCTATGCTTGCCATAACTATAATTACATTTCCATGAATGTGATAATATTTTGTCTGTTCTCTAGTTTTCCTTCAAAGTAGAATAAAATTAATGTAAATAAAACATTTTTTCTAATTTATTGTCTGAGCATTCTTAAGCTGATATCTTATAGGCATTCACATTAAACTGAGGAGGAACGTGTTTCCATGTTTTCTCGCAGAATGCACTAACCTCTTAAAATATAGCAGTTCATGACATCCATTGGTAAAAAGGGATAATGACAGAGCATTTGAGTGAAATCACATTGTGGCGAGATGATGAAATTCTGGAATATTTAAAGCTTTCCCGTTTATTCAGCCATCTGCCCGATCATCTCTTGCAGCAGTTAATTCCATTATCAGAAATGGCTTCGTATCTTCCTGGTACTAAAATTCTGGAAGAAGGACAGATAAACAACAAAGTGTTTTTTCTCATGAATGGGGGGGTTAGTGTTTATGCAGGCAATGAATTTATTTTAAAATTGCAGCGCAAAGGTGATGTTTTTGGAGAGATGAGTGTTATTACGCATAGGCCTTGTGCTGCATCGGTTATTGCCGAAACACAAGTGGAACTGTTCAGTATTGAGGCTAACGATATTGGGGAATATACGGAACTGGATAGCCAAGTGTTACAAAACTCGATTTATCGTTTGTTTGCGATGATATTGTCCGAAAAACTGGTGATGACGACCGAAAAAGCCAAGCAATTTGAAACCATCAATCGAATCTTGCATCAGGATGTTGAAGACCGGACAAAATTAGTTGATGCGTTAAAAAAAGCAAAAACAGATGCAGAAATGGCCAATCAGGCACAAACACAATTTCTTGCTAACATGAGTCACGAAATTCGTACGCCTCTCAATTCCATTATTGGTTTTGGGCAAATTTTGCTGAAACAGGCAAAACAGCTTTCCCTTCCCCAAGAATTTCTCAGCTATTTAGAAAACATTGAAACCAGTGGTGTCAATTTATCAGAGTTGATCAATAATGTGTTGGATCTTTCCAGAATCCAGGCTGGTAAGATCCCTCTTTCACTGGCAAGCCTCAACCTCAGGCTTTTGGTACAGAGTATATTTCAGGTCAATAAAGCCCAGGCAATACCAAAAAATTTGCGCTTTAATTATTCTATTGATTCTGCAGTTCCTGAGATGATT
>JADGAT010000178.1 GCA_015231885.1 SAR324 cluster bacterium | reverse complement strand
GACACTGGCACCGGTGAAGAGAACGCTTCGGGTGGAATGCGTTCTCGTGTTTTTGACTTTCGTCGCCGCACTTATCGTACTGCCATCTTCTCTTTTTGCTGAGCAGGGAGACCGATCTTTTCTCTTTCTAGGAAAGCCTGATATTCCCCCTTTGATCTATGCCCAAGACTCCAAACCAGTTGGGTTGGTGGTTGACCTTGCCCGTTCCATGGCAAAGAAAGCGGGCCTGAAGGTTGAGGTCCAGGCGATGGATTGGTCCGTAGCGCAGCAAAAAGTACAGGATGGCGAGGCGGACGCCCTATTGCAAATAAACTCCACTTCCGAGGGCAAGAAGATATATGAATTCTCCGATCCGCTGTTGGAGTCCTTCTATTGCATTTTCAGAAAAAAGAGTCGCTCGGAGATTCAGGGAATTGACTCTCTTTTCGGTTTAACCGTGGGCGTGGAAAGCAATGCGATCGCCATTCAACTCATGGAGAGTTATCCGCAGATCAATGTCAAAATCATCCCTAGTGGGAAGGACGGATTGGATTGGGTCAATGCGGGCAAGATCGATGCGGTTATCGTCGATAGATGGGTAGGGGAGTTCGAACTCTTTCGACACCATATTCAGGGTATCACGGTGATCGACAAGCCGGTCATCAGCAACTATTCCCGAATCGCTGTCAAGAAGGGTAATCATAAGTTGCTTAAACGAATCAATGACGGCTTGGCGCGGATTGGAACGGATGGTTCCAGAGACGCTATCTTAAGCAAGTGGATGCAAAGGGATGAGGCGCTGCTACCCCAGGAGCTGCGCCTCCAAACCTTGGCTTCCCGATCGAAAGATCATTTAATCAGCATTGCATTAACAGATAAGGAACAAGATTGGATCAAGGAACATCCCCAAATAGTTTTTGGAACTGATAAAAGCTGGCGTCCTTATGTCGTTCCCAATCCAGACGGCACAGTCTCTGGTGTCGAGGCAGATCTGATTAAACGAATTAATCAATTGGCAGGGACGAATATACGGTTAGTCGTTGGTGAGTGGCCTGAAATGGTGGGACAAGCCAAAGAAAGAAAGATCGATGGTCTTGCTATTTCCGCCTATCATACAGAGCGAGCGGACTATTTCCTTTTCAGCGACAGTCCCTATCGCCTAACAAAATACATTATCACGAAAGATTCAACGATCAAGAATATGCATTCCTTGGAAAAAAAGCGTGTGGGTCTGCGTCGGGGGAATCGACTAGAAAGAAAACTCTTGCAGGATATTTCTGGGATTTTTTTGATGCCGGGGGATACCGATGATGAACTGATCCTCATGCTGCAGGGTGGTCAAGTTGATGCGCTGATTGGGAGCGGAAGCCTCTATTATTCCTTATTGGAAAAGATGATTCCAGGATTCAGGATTGCTTTTATCGTGCCCGGTAGTGAGACAGAAATGCTCTACTCCGTGCGGAAAGATTGGCCGGAACTGAAAACCATTATCAATAAGGCATTGGCCGCGATTCCAGGGAGCGAACGTATTGATATATTGTATAAATGGGGGGCACGGTTTGAAGTAAAGCAGAGCCAGCCTAACTTTCTCACAGATCACGAACGTGATTATTTGGAGAAGCGAGGGCCAATAACAATGTGTGTGGATCCTAACTGGATGCCGTTCGAACGCATCAACAAGCAAGGCAAACATGAAGGCATGGTGGCTGATCTGCTAAAAATTATGCAGCAGCGTGGCTCGATTCAATTGCAACTTGTTGAAACTGAAAGCTGGTCTGAAAGTATAGAATTCGCCAAAAAACGTAAATGCGATATTTTTTCTTTAGCCATGGAGACGCCAGATCGTAAAAAACACATGGATTTCACGACTACTTTCCTTTCATTTCCTTTTGTTATTGCAACAAGAATTGAAGAATTGTTTGTTGACCGACTGGAAGCAGTTATAGATAAGCCATTATCCATGGTGAAGGGGTATGCCTACATTGAAATTCTTCGAAATCGTTATCCTAACATCAAATTAATTGAAGTGGACAGTTTAAAGCAGGGTCTTGAGTTCGTTCGGGACAGGAAAGTGTTTGGCCATATCGACGCTTTAGCTACTATTGCTTACACAATCCAACAAGAAGGAATTTTTGAAGTAAAAATTGCTGGAAAGCTTGAAGAATTATGGGAATTGTCGGTCGCTACCCGCAATGATGAGCCTGTACTCAACATGATTTTCCAAAAGCTGGTAAACAGTTTGACTGATTCGGAAAAGCAACAAGCTTATAACAGGTGGTTTTCAGTCAAATATGAACAAGGAATAGATTATGGGCTGGTGTGGAAAGTCGTTATGCTTGCCGGTATTGTTTTGCTCATCATATTGTACTGGTTGCGAAAGCTGGCGGCCATAAACAATGAATTGCAGGTGGCTAAGCAAGCCGCATTGGAGGCATCCGAAGAGAAATCTGCTTTTCTAGCTAATATGAGTCATGAGATTCGGACCCCGATGAACGCTATTATTGGCATGAGCAGGCTTTGTCTTGGAACAGATTTGCAACCCAAACAGAGGGACTATATTGAAAAGGTTTACAGGTCAACCAAATCGTTGCTCGGAATTATTAATGATATCCTGGATTTTTCCAAAGTCGAGGCAGGCAAACTCCAAATTGAAAGCACCCCTTTTCAATTGAGCGAGGTTCTTAGTCACCTCGCTGACTTAACTTCTGTCAAGGCCCAGAAGAAAGGCTTGGAACTGCTTTTTGACGTTCAATCCGGCATACCCCATACCCTGATCGGTGATCCTCTCCGCCTGGGACAAGTACTGCTGAATCTGGTTGGCAATGCCGTGAAATTTACCGACCAGGGAGAGGTCGTGCTAAAGATTGAACTGGTGAATTTCACCAGAGACCAAGCTGAGCTTCGGTTTCTGATTCGTGACACTGGTATCGGCATGCCTAAGGAGAAGACACAAGAGATATTTCAGCCCTTTTCCCAGGCAGATCTTTCCACCACCAGAAAGTATGGCGGCTCAGGCTTGGGGCTTGCCATCAGCGATAACCTTGTGAAATTGATGGGGGGAGCCATTGATGTGGAAAGCGCTCCGGGTCATGGGAGCACCTTTACCTTTTCAGCCACCTTCAGATGTGTTGATGATGCGAATATTGACCCAGTTCACCGTGAGGTCGATCTGCATGGTTTGAATATCCTTCTGGTAGACGATATCCCCAACGCACGTCAGATTCTAGAATCGATTTTGACCTCCTTCTCATTCCGAGTGACCTGCGCGGATTCAGGTCCTTCGGCTCTTTCCCTATTGCAGCAGGCTCCGGATGACGATCCCTTCCAGCTGGTTTTGATGGATTGGAAAATGCCGGAGATGGACGGCGTTGAGGCGTCCCGACGTATTATGGCAATGGAGGATCTGCCCCATCCCCCCATCATCATGATGATCACGGCCTTCGGTCAGGAAGAGGTCATTCCATTGATTGAGGAAATCGGGGTGAACGGGGTTCTCGTCAAACCCATCACACCTTCAACCTTGCTGGATTCCATTACGAGAGCGTTTGCAACAGAGCAGGGTGAGGTCTCCAGGAGCACCATTTATGCAGAGGAAGACCGCTGGAAGATCCAAACTTTGGAAACCATTCAGGGGGCTCATGTTCTTGTCGTTGAGGATAATGCGATCAACCAGCAGTTGGCCGAAGAGTTCCTTTCGCAGGCGGGATTGATGGTATCCATTGCCAACAATGGGCAGGAGGCTGTCGAGGGCGTGATGAGGGAATCCTTTGACGCTGTTCTGATGGATATTCAAATGCCGGGAATGGATGGATATCAGGCCACCAGAATGATCCGCCAATTGGACAATTGTGGAAAGATCCCAATCATCGCCATGACCGCCAACGCCATGGCCGGCGACCGTGAAAAATGCCTTTCAGTAGGTATGAATGATCATGTTTCCAAACCCATTGAGCCGGACAAACTATTCCAGGCCTTGGTCCGGTGGATTCCCCCCACAGAAGGCGAAAAGCCGACACCTACGATCCCGGAAGGTGGCGACGATGAAAGCGAGTTACCTTCCAACCTTCCTGGCTTGGAATTGAGTTTGGGTTTGCGACGGACTGGGGGAAAGGTTGGTTTGCTACGTAAAATCTTGAAGAGGTTTTACTTGGACCATGGAACGGATGTACAATTGATTCGGGATGCATTGAACGCTGGTGATGAGAAAACTGCCCAGCGTATTGCACACACGTTAAAAGGATTGTCTGAAAGCATTGGGGCCACGGTTCTGCATGGAGCAGTCCGGACAGTTGAGATGGCCATCAAGGAAGGAAATGGCCCGGCTCCGGATTTGCTGGACCGAATGGAAGAGCACCTGCTCCAGGTGATTCAAGGGTTGGACATTCTTTCCGAGATCCAGGTACCAGACGCCACTGAAAAAACTGTAGATCAGATTGATCTTGAATCTGTCGTATCCCAGATGAGTGAGCTATCCGGGTTGCTGGAAGAGATGAACTACGAAGCCGAGGAGAAGGCGGAAACGCTGGCCAGATCGCTGGCAGGGACTTCACATGAAGTAGTGGCCAACCGTTTGGTGGCGCAGGCCGGAGATGCTGAATTCCATGATGCCGCTGAGACACTGCGTCATATGCAGGAGATCATGCAGAAGAATTTGGAGCCATAGATGAACTACCCTGTGAAGCAGGAAACCATTTTAATCGTTGATGATGAAAAGATCAATCGCGATATCCTCGGGAATCTGCTGAAACCCCATTACAAAATTTTGGCCGTGAAAAATGGTGAACAGGCCTTGGTAGCAGCCTCTCGTGAGAATGGACGGCCAGATTTGGTGTTACTGGATATTTTGATGCCTGAGATGGACGGCTACGAAGTCTGTCGGAGACTCAAG
>JADGAT010000177.1 GCA_015231885.1 SAR324 cluster bacterium | reverse complement strand
TTTGTTAATCAACTTATATCCAATTGGATTATGTGTCATTCAATCATTATTCTATTTTGAAATGAGGCATCGAATGCCAGCAGAACCTTTTATCATATTGACAGGAACACTTGGTTTTTACATTGCAGCCCTAAAGTTTATTAATTTATCTTCATTAACTTTAACTACTCGCGAGTCGTGAGTTCTCGGCTAGTCATATGAGAAATTTTCTTTCTCATCCAAGCCATTTTATGTTATCTAACGTGATAAATAATCTGAAATAATAAAAACATACTTAAAAAGCGAGTTGTATCAATGAAAATATCTATTATCCAAGCACCTCAAATGGTGACTCTTTCCAATTACCTCACAACTGTAGCGATCCCACCTCTTGGATTAGCTTATATTAAGGCTTCTCTTGAGCAAGCCGGACACCAGGTTCAGTTTATTGATGGAACTGGTGAAGCACTGGCAAAGTTCACGCCATTCGGGGATTATTATCTCCGTGGTTTACCCCATGAGGAAATCATAAAAAGGGTTGATCCCGATGTGGAACTCATCGGCCTCGGCTGTATGTTCACACCGCAATGGCCTTCTGTGCGCCTTTTGGCCAATGGTTTAAAAGAAGCCCATCCAAATGCCAAAATCATGTTAGGAGGAGAACATTCCTCCGCGCTTCCGGGAATAATCCTGGAAAGTTCTAAAGTGGATTACATAGTTCTGGGAGAAGGAGAAGAAACTGCTGTATCTTTAGCAAATGCTCTGGAAAAAAATGAGAAAATTGAAAGTATGCCAGGGGTTGCTTATATCCATAAAGGAAAAATCCAAAGCGTTCCTCGCAATAGGATCAAGGCAATCGATGAAATCCCCTGGCCCTCCTGGAAAGATATTCCGGTTGAAAAATACATTGAATACAATCAACCTCACGGCGCAGCTCTGGGGCGTTCTATGCCCATGTTAGCGACACGAGGTTGTCCTTATCGTTGCTCCTATTGTTCTTCTGCACAGATGTGGACCACAAAGTGGATCCCCCGTGACGTCAAAGATCTGGTGGATGAAATGGAGCATTATATGAGAGTTTACTCGGCCAATGATTTTCACTTTGAAGACTTGACCTCCATCATTCGGAGAGATTGGATTATTGATTTTTCAAAGGAGATTGTGGAAAGAGGGCTTGGGGACAAAATAACCTGGCAGCTGCCTTCTGGCACTCGAAGCGAAGCGATCGATTATGAAGTCATGACATGGATGAAAAAAGCCGGTTGCCGGATTCTCTCATATGCTCCCGAATCCGGCTCTGAGCGAATGCTCAAAATTATGAGGAAAAAAATCAACCTCAAGCATATGCTAAAAGCCGGTAAAGACGCTGTAAATAACAAAATGACGCTACAGGCCAACTTTGTGCTGGGTCATCCCGAAGAACTGTTCATTGATGTTTTGAAAACTTATGCACTGGTTATCCAATGTGCATGGATTGGGTTTACAGAAGTTCATATGGCATGCTTTTATCCGCTGCCCAATACAGAAGATTTTGAAAAACTCAAACAAGCAGGTCGCATCACAGACCTTAGTGATGAGTACTTCAGCACAATCTTTCAGGGGGCTGATCCTTTACGTCCAATTAGCTGGAATCACCGTTTTTCAGATCGACAAATGCAATTTCTTCTGCTCTTAGGTTATGCTGTGTTTCACGGTTTTTCCTGGCTTTTTAGACCCTGGAGATTTTTCAGCATGGTCTCCAACATCATTACAGGAAAAACAACCAGTAAAACAGAACGAATTCTTAATGAATCTTTTAAGAAACTTCGTTATCTTGGAAGGTCAGCGTAGCCATTTTCGGCCAGACTGTTTAGAATACAGACTATTGTCACCGATATGACTGCCGATCAATTTCTGCGGGATGTTTCCAACTGAGGTAAAAGTACTTGATAAACAGATTCTGGCTTGATTACTTGCAAACAAACGTTATCAGTACAAGGGGTTTTACGATGATTCCATGCTGTAGCACATGGAGAGCAAGCCAGGTTCGAATAAAGAACAACTGGGCTGCCCAGAGGTTTGTATTCTGAAGGAGCCCCTGGCCCAAAGAATACATACACTTGTAGATCCGTTATGGAAGCAAAGTGAGCAGGACCCGAATCATTACTCACCATCAACTCAGCCAAAGAATACAAAGTAGGCAATTCTGTCAACTGCAACTCTCCAGATAAATTAAAGCATCTTTCATGATCTACTAATTTTCGAATATTTTCTGTATATTCTTTTTCCTGGGGGGATCCAGTGATTCCCACAACGATATCAGTATGATTCTCCAAAATCATTTGAATCAATTGAATATAATATTCTGGCATCCAACGTCGTTGTATCAGCAAATCACTACCATTGGGATTGATAAGAACCACGCGCTGGGATTTGAGATCATAGCTTGGAAAAACATTTTGAATTTTCTCTACTAATCTCTCTTGTGGCTCTGATTCTACCTTCACTTTGGTCAAAGTAATTTCAGAATCTGGAATTTCCGTTTTAGAAAAAGGAACTTCTAATTCATTGACCAGCAAGGCATTGACCAGAGCAAGAAAATTTTTAGAGGTGTGCAGGTGAGAATTATAAGCAACTTTGTGAGTCAAAAATTCTCCTCGGTATAACCCTTCATTGTGGAAAGCATAAAATCCGACCCGATTCTGAGCACCTGAACATGCCGTCAACAAAGCTGGAAACCGGGCAAACAATTCCAAATCTATGGTTGTGTCAATTTTCTGGTCGCGGCACCAAATCAAAAAGCGAAAGGTATCTACGACCAAATGCCATAAACTGTCTTCACGAATTGTAAAAATATTTTCCCTGGGAACGGTGTCCAAAAAATAAAGACTTGCTACGTTTTTGCGAAAAATGACAAAAAATAAATTTACGTTCAACTCATTCTGAAGTTTTCTCATTGCCGGATCAGCTAGAATTGTACTTCCCATTTCGGAAAGTTCAATTAAAAGAACATTCTTGTATTGTCCATCTCTTTTTTTGAGAAACCAACCAAACAAAATGGTTCCCAAAAAACAAAGAACTACTCCCACATAGTAGTCAATTTTTCGCATTGTTTCTACTTGCATACGCTTTTCATCAAGATATTGTTAAAGAATGACATGGCTGGAAAGAAGAAGCTGACAAATTTTCCACACTTCGAGCTTTGCCAGATTAATTTGCGAGCTTTTTATAAGAAGAGGATAAGAGACTATTGGAAGGCAAACGGCTATCATGAATCAAGGAGTTCAAAAATTCTTGATATGCATCTGGGACATAGGCCATATTGTAACTATTGTCATAATAATGAACGCGCTCTACCCTGTAAAGATCAGATAGTGTGAACTCCTTTTCATTTCTTTTAAGCTGATCGTACCGGACTGCAACCTTTGCCGCCAAAATAAGCCCATCCAGAAGAGTCATATAATAGTCCATTAACTTGGTATTGATTATTCTAAAAGGTTCGTCTTCTGCTACCGGATAAGCATGATCAAAAAACTTTAATAAAATATTGCGGTCAATATTAGGAATAATACCAAAACGTGTAGAACGATTGTGCGGTTTAAACATTTCGGCCTTGGCATAAATAAAATCAATAAAGTCCGTTAAAGCAAAGTTATTATTGCCATAAAGGAAAAGAACCATCAAATCTTTCCCATTCTGGAAATGAGAGAAAAAATTAGAGGTTAAGCTAAAAGCAATTTGGCGTTTCAAAGTAATCCCTGTAAAACACCTCAGACCACTATCACTCATAAACAAATAGGCACGAGCATCGGTATCTTCATCAGCAAACCCTGCTGCAACGGTATAATCCCCCAAAGGAGTTCCTGGAAATGGTGAATAGAGAGCATTCCAATAATAATCTTCTTTTCCAAAATTTGAAGCACATACCAGCTCCAAGCACTTAAGAGATTCTTGAATAGGGTCTTCATAATAATATTCTTTTCCAGTTTTATCAATGAGTGAAAGTGTGCTTTGGGCTGGATTGATTATCCGAGAAGGACGCAATACCGGTAAACCTACGATTGATTGAGTACGTAACGGGATACGGTATTCTTTCACATTATTGATGGCATCCAATATAATCTCGTTGCCTTCGTGACGGTCCAAAAGAAGCTTCCGAATCTTTGGGTCTCCAGATTCAATCGCCATCGAAATACCTGCCACCAATCTGCTTTTGGCAATGATTTCAATTCGTTCTTTTCCTCGTTGACCCGCCAACATAGCTGGACGGGCCTGGATATAAAATGGAATCCGCACTTTCTCCACCCATTGATCATGCAACTCTTCCCACCAGTCCATATTGTTGAGGGAAATATCAGCCTGATCAAATACGGCAGTCGTTTTTACATCATAGATTTGGTCTAACCTCAATATATCCAGCCCTTCTTCCAAGACTACCTCGATTAAACGATCTTGAATAATACTGGGAGGCTTCAAATTTTTATCCTGATAAGCTTCTTTTAAATTATCAATGAGAGAGCTGATATAACAATAGGTACAGGAATAATTACACCCCAAGGCCGTTAACACCGATTTGATTTGGCTCAAAGCATACTTTTTTGTTTCATCTGAAAACGCAAAAGTGTCTCTATAAAAATTTTCACGGTCCATCCTGGGAATATTCGCATAGGGCATGGGATCATGATAAATTCCTGGTCGGTACAAACCCAGTAAAATATCTCGAAACAGGTTAATGCCCTTTCCACGAACAATGTATTCGCCTCCTCGCTCCCATGATTCCTTGAAATTATAATTATTATAATGACCTCCAATGATGATCGGTGCATAAATCAATTGATCACCATCGTAAACTGGCCCTTTTGTTTCATTCACCAAACCTTTCAAGATACTATCCGCAGTTTCAAAATCAGAAATCGGTTTTTT
>JADGAT010000176.1 GCA_015231885.1 SAR324 cluster bacterium | reverse complement strand
TACTTGTCTTTTCAACGATCTTCTGCGTTGCTTTACCTGTTACATAGCAAGCTATGCACCCGATAAAACGACTTGAACCTCGATGAAAATCCTGCGTAACTTTCGCATGTTATTATTTTCGCCTGCCTATGGCATATCTGAGAGTTTGTCAAAAAACTCCCTTATTATTTTTTAAAAACCATAGTTTTTTCAACATTACAAGAGTAAATACAATGATTTATAAGGTGAGGCTCACACTATTGTTTGTCCTGTTGTTATTCATCCCCACATTAATTTCCGCAAAAACATCATATCAATTTCACCATGCTTTTGATTTGGGAAGTCAGGCAAGTTACAATGTGATTGAAGACCAGGATGGCTTTTTATGGTTTACCTCGTTGATGGGAGGCTTGATTCGTTATGATGGCACAAGCACAAGAGTGTACCGTGCCGGACCCAATTCTATCGCTTCTGATTTCACAACTCAAATCATTGAAGATAATAAAGGTCGGATTTGGATTGGTACCAACAATGGTCTGAGTCGTTATGATAAATCCACCAACCATTTTGTTACATTTTATAAAGATCCCGACAATCTGAAGCAAAGCTTAGCTGGAAATACTTTTAACCATTCTGGACGTACGATTAGTGCTGATTCAGACGGTAACCTGTGGATTGGTACTCAAACAGGAGTCAGTAAATTTGACCTTGCTACAGAGCGTTTTACCAGCTTTTTTCACGAAGAGAGCAATCCCAATAGTTTAAGCGGAGATAACATTTTTTCGGTATTTACGGATTCTCGAGGATATGTTTGGGTTGGGGGACGCCCTGGAATGACAAGAATAAACCCAAAAACACTAGAATTCAAAAGATTTCGACACCAACCAGACGATCCAACCAGTTTACCAGATGACAACATTCAAGCCATCGTTGAGGATCATCATGGAAATTTATGGATGGCGACGATGGATAATGGTTTGATCAAATTGGACCACCAAACCGGACAATTCACTCAGTACAAAAATGATCCCAACGATCCTAAGTCTTTTCCATCAATGACCATTTGGAATTTGGTCCGACTGCAAAATGGAAAAATCGCAATCGGAACCGATACCAACCCCATTGGTTTGTTTTTATGGGATCCTGAAACAGCAACTTACGAGCAGTTTTTATCCAATCCTTCCATCCCGTTAAGCCTGGCAGGCAACAATGTTCAAAGTCATTTCGAAGATAAAAAAGGTGATTTGTATATCATTTTGTCCGATGGACGCATAGAGCGATATGCACCTGGAGCCGATCGTTTTAAAGTGTACATGCCCAATGAATTAGATCCAACAGCATTGGCCAGTAATTCTCCGTATGCGATTTTTCAGGATAGCCATAATCAAATGTGGATTGCTCATTTTGGTTCCGGTATGGATTTGTTTGATTTAAATAAAAACACGTTCACTAACTTCAATCATCGTCCAGGAGATCCGACAACCATCCCTCATGGATTCCCATCAGGTTTTTTCCAGGATCACCAAGGACGTATGATCGTATCGACTATGCTGGGAATGGTGGTTTGGGATCCCGTAAAAAAAGTTGTTGCCGAGAAGTTAACCGATAACACTTGGCTTTACGTCCTCCATCAAGACCCCATCAATACAGATATTATTTATGGTGTGGGATGGGAGCAAGGGCTGCATAAATTTAACATGAAGACTAGAGAACATAAGATTTTCTTACCAAAATATGATGATCCCCACAGTATGTCGGCAGTGACCAGTATGGGGATGATCGCAGACCCTGACGACAGCCGCATTCTGTGGATTGCCACTTGGGGTGGAGGACTGGATCGCTTTGATACGCAAAATGAAATTTTCACCCATTTTCAACACGATCCTAAAACCCCAAACAGTATTAGTAGTAATACGGTGTATGACTGTCATATTGATGCAAATGGTTCGTTTTGGGTAACCACCGATCAAGGACTCAATTTGTTTGATCGTAAGCAAGGCACTTTCGAACGCATAGATTTTGGTCCAGATGTCGATGCACGTCGAATTGGGGCCATTCTTGAAGATGATGACGGACAACTCTGGCTCGGTACCGATGTGGGAATCATCCAGTTTGATATTGCAAACAGACGAGTGGTCAACACCTTCACCAAAGAAGATGGGTTGCCCGGTTACAGTTTTTTAGCAATCGCTAAAGGTAAATCGGCTGCAGGCGATTTCTTTTTTGCAGGATCAGGGATGGGATTGATTCGATTTAATCCTAAAGAATTTAAGGAAAACAAAGTCACGCCTGAAACGGTTTTGACGAGCCTGAATCAAGACGGTAAAGAAATGGCTCTACCGCAAGCCGTTGAACGTACAAAAGAAATTTTTCTGGATTGGCAGAACAATTCGTTTACGTTTGAATATGTTGCACTCAATTATACCAATAGTTTAAAAAACCGTTACCAATACTATTTAGAAGGATTTGATAAAGATTGGTATAACGCAGGTTCTCAACGTTTTGGTCGTTATTCCAGCTTACCTGGCGGCACTTATACCCTGAGAATCAAAGGAAGCAATAATGATGGTTATTGGTCTAAACAAGAACAGGAAGTAGCTTTAAAAGTCATAGTGGAATCCCCTCCTTGGCTTAGGTGGTGGGCTTTTGTCAGCTATGCAATTGCTGCGATTGTTATTGTCATTGGGTTGATTGGCTTTAGTTTAAGAAGAGTTCGTCTTAGGCAAGAAGAATTAGAAATCCAGGTCGCTGAAAAAACGGCAGAGCTGCAAAAAACGCTTGAAACCAAAGAACGTTTTTTTTCGATTATCGCTCACGATTTGAAAGGCCCGATAGGTAGTTTATCTATCATTTTCAATGAAATCTTGACCCAACCTGAGGATCTTGATCTCAGTCTCTTTCAAGCCATTAAAATAAGAGTGAAAAATACATATCAACTACTCGAAAATCTACTAACCTGGGCAAGGAACCAAAAAGGTCAGTTGGAATATGCACCGAAGCACTTTGCAATAGCAGACCCGATTGACCAGTGCATGAAAATTCAAAAGGGTCAGGCTCTTCAAAAAGGTATACAGATGCTTTGGCAAGGAGACCGCGAACTATACTGCTGTGCAGATCAAGATATGGTCACTACGATTTTAAGAAATTTGATTAGCAATGCCATCAAATTTACGCCTCAGGGAGGAACAATTACGATTAAGACAAAACAAGAAGGCAACCGTCTCGTAACCTCGGTGCTCGATACAGGCGTTGGCATTCCGGATAAAACCAAAGCAAAATTATTTAAAGTAGGAACAAAGGTCGAAAGCTCTTTGGGAACGAATAAAGAATCGGGATCTGGTCTCGGACTGATTTTATGCTATGAATTTATTGAAAAAAACAATGGCCGTATCTGGGTTGAAGACAACAAAGAGGGGGGAAGTTGTTTTCATTTCACCCTCAATCTTGGTGAAAAACAAATTGAAGAGGCTAGCTCAATTTTTCAAATCAGTCCTATCCATAAATCTAAGCTATATCTCATTGCTGAAGATAATCCATTGCACCGCAAAACCACGGCAAAAGTCTTTAAAGACTTGGGACTTACCTTTGAAATCGTCGAGGACGGTCAGCAAGTTGTGGATCGTGTTAAACAAAAACATTTTGATGTTGTCTTTATGGACATTGATATGCCAGTACTCGATGGTATTGAAGCACTCAAAATGATCAATAGTCAATTAGATAATCCTCCCAAAGTGGTTGCACTTTCATCCTATCTAGAAATAGAGCTGTCAGAACGTTTAGTTGAACAGAATTTTTCAGATTTTCTCAATAAACCTTTATCAGCAAATCACCTCATAGAGACTCTTAGACGTGTGATCACTGAGTAGTCTCTGCAAAACAATTGGTAATGCTCTCCAAATAATGGAGGTTTTTACAATTAGTCATATCGGGATTGGAACAATAAAACGGATTCGCCTCCGGTTACTCTCCCACCCCACCTCGCGGTGACCCAGTTACCCTCAGCTACATGGCTGTGGTTTACCATGACACAGACTTTCACTGTACTGATTAAGAGCCTTCCCAGGCGCACTCATGCCGAACGTGATCCGGCATCCAGAAAACGCTGGGAATTCTTTTGGATTCCGGGTCGAGCCCAAAATGACATCGTTTTCAGCTCCGGATTCATATTCAAACTACGCACAGCTGGAAATAATTGATCATATCTGTCTTCTCTTGTATGTTAGCCAATTCAATAATGCACGCAAGGTTCGTAGCACTAAAATCAGTTGCTTCTGTTTTATCTTTTTGATGTGCAATAGGCTTCAGCAGACCTTTAAGAAAAAAAGCGGAAAACTCTATTCTTCCATTTACATTTGCTTTTTTATATATCGCTGTTGCTTGTTGCCGAACGGTTCTTTCACTCGTGGATCTATCATGAGAGATCTCTTTGAAGCTCAATCCTGTTAGCAGTTGTATACTAATTTCTTTTTCCGCCCTGCTGAGTTCCCATTTTTCGAATTGTAGCTCAATCGAACGGGATATTCCTTGTACTACCTCCTTGAGTTCTTCCTGCCACTTTATTGCAGCATCATTTGCCTGCTTACTTTCGATTTTTGATTTTCGATTTTCTAGATGTAAATTAATCATCATGTACATCAAATATCCATACAGCATTATCTGTGATGTGTTGAAAATGACTTCAAAAACTAAATGAATTGTACGGCTACCCACTTAAAGCGGGGCAATTTTGATTAAATGTTTTAGATAGGGCTACATTTGGAGAGTTATCTGGTGTACAACACCAGTTCGACAAACTTTCCTAAAATGGAGTAGCCCCTATGCGTTTATTAGCAATTTACCAAAAAGTTACCAACTTTTTCCAAGACCATCCGGGATCGCCCCAACGAGAGGCCGCCAAATTCCTTGGGATCTCTAAAAGTGCGG
>JADGAT010000175.1 GCA_015231885.1 SAR324 cluster bacterium | reverse complement strand
GAGACACCGGAATCGGAATCCCGGAAGATCAGCAAAGAAAGATTTTTGAAGCCTTTGAACAGCAAGAAGGACAAGATCAAAATCGGTATGGCGGAACAGGGCTGGGTTTGGCAATTGTCAAAAAAATTGTGGACACCATGGGAGGACAGATTACGGTCGTTTCTAAGAAAGGAGAAGGAAGTACTTTTACAATCGTTTTAAATGATGTACAAATCTCTTCTGCCCTGGAATCTCGTGAAATGTCTGAACATCCTATTGACCCCGAGTCCGTTGTGTTTGGAAAAACAACTATTTTGATTGCGGAAGATATCCCTCTTAACAGAGAATTGATCAAAACATATTTAAACTTTCCAGAATTAGAAATATTGGAAGCAGTAAATGGTGAAATGTGCATTAAAATAGCAAAGCAGAGAAAGCCTGACCTGATTCTGATGGATGTGAAAATGCCTGTTATGGACGGATTTACTGCCTCTGAAACATTAAAGTCTGATCCTTTACTGAAAGATATTCCTATCATTGCTGTTACTGCATTACAAAAAGATGAGGAGCGGGCTAAGAAGCTGTGTAACAGTTACATTCAAAAGCCGATCAGCAGAAAAGAATTAACTGCTGAACTGATGAAATATCTACAATATACCACAGTTCCTGCTACTTCCTCCAATACCGATTCAGATGGGGCACTACTATTTTCCTTTGAAAATTTTGATAAAGAAACGGCCGCGCGTTTACCAGATCTGTTTCAAACCCTGGAACATGAAATAAGTCCTCAGTGGGAGCAGAGAGAAATGTTATCCATTGATCAAATAGAAGAATTTGTAATAAAAATAATAGAGCTTGGAGATTCATCAAACTATTTTCCGCTAAAGCAATGGGGACGAAAGTTGAAGGAATTCGTTGAAATATTTGATATGGAAAATCTGGAGAAAACCATGAAAGGTTTCCCTCAAATTAAAGAAATGTTAAAAAAGTTTTTGTTTCCATCTTTCTCATCGCTGGACAAGGAATGACCGTGAATTTTTTTAACCAACTCCTAATTCTTGGAAAACAGTATGAAAAAATTTGTACTCATATCTGGTTTAATATTAACAGCTTGTTTTGCTTCTGCTAAAGATATTGTGAATTGGCAAATAATTCATTGGCCTCCACTCATGATTCTTGAGAATGAAGGAAATAAAATGACGGGAGAATATGCTCTATTGATGAAGTTATTGCAAGAGCATTTAACTGATTATGATCATGAGTATTTAGAGATGTCCTGGGCAAGATTTTGGTCAGATATACAAATAGGTAAACCTATCTGTAATATCTTTGCTTTCAAAAATCCTGAACGGGAAAAATATACAGAATTCTCGGTCCCCATTTCGATTTTTTTGTCAAACAGTCTTATTATGAAAAAATCGACCTTAAAGAGTTTAAAATTAGGGGACCCAAAATCCATATCCTTATTAAAATTGATGAACAAAAAAGGCATAAAAGGATTTTTAGAAAAGTCTCGCTCTTATTCTGCTCCTTTAGACAAGTTGTTGAGTGAACATGAAAATGGTTCCAATATTTATAGGCAAGCACTAAAATCCGCTGCTACTGTTCCTATGTTGTTGGAGAACAGAATAGACTATCTTATTGAGTATCCGGCAATTGCTTCTTATGTAAGAAAAAAAAACATGGATATACCTGGAGAAATAGTGTCTGTACAAATTGAGGAGATTGAACCTTATACTTGGGGATATTTAGCATGTCCAAAAAACGAATGGGGTAAAAAACTGATTGGAAGGGTTAATAATATCGCGATGAGAGAGAAATCGACAATGTACTATCATGACTTAATGAAAACGGCGACTACGAACAAAACTGAAATTCAGATGATTGATGACATTTATGAAGAATTTGTAAAAGCGACTAAATAGTGTCTCATGCCTCATAGCACACCGAAAGAAGCCATTGAAGTCTTTTATATCAGCAATTCTAAATTTGGAGAGTTCCCATTAAAATCAAGGAAGTTTGAGCTTTATCTGCGGGAACAAATCCCGGAAAACCCGCATAACTTCGTTGTAAACAGCTAAACCCTGATCGTTGAAAAAAGCTATCTTATTGATTTAAGTAATGTTGTTTTCAAATTTGGAATTGCTGCTTTGATATGGAACATGTAGAGAGGACCATGAATGGTTTTCCTCAAATCAAAGCAACGTCAACAGAGTTTTTGTTATCAAGAGTTGGTGGAGAAAAATGGAATGGAAAGAACGAACAGTTTCTTTAGCATTTTGGTTGTTGATGATACGCCCAAAAACATTCAGCTTATATTGACGATATTACGCAAAGAATCTTACCAAATTCATGTTGCTAATAATGGACTTCAGGCTTTAAAAAAAGCTCAAATGTTACATCCTGATTTGATTCTCCTTGATATCATGATGCCTGGAATGGATGGATTTGAAACGTGTACACAACTTAAATCGTCCCATGAGACTAACGAGATTCCTATCATTTTTTTAACAGCACGAACAGAAACGGAAGATATTGTAAAAGGGTTTGAATTAGGCGCTGTTGATTATGTCACAAAGCCCTTTAACACTTCAGAGTTATTAGCCAGAGTTCATACGCACCTTGAATTAAAACAAAAAGAGCGAATAATACAGGACGCTTATCAAAAAATCAAAAAGCAGCAGGAAGCTATTCAGCAGGAACTTGAGCAAGCAAAAAAAACCCAGCAAAGTCTTCTTCCTCAAAAGATTCCTGATATTCCTGATGTTCGTGTTGCTGTTAAGTTTTCACCTATGGAAAAAATCGGGGGTGATTTTTACGATATTTTTGAACTGGAGAAAAACCTTTTTGGGCTCATGATAGCGGATGTTACAGGGCATGGCGTATCCGCGGCGTTACTGTCTTTTATGTTTTCTTCCTTTTTTTCTCATTCTTGTCATTCAGGAACATCCCCGGCAAAGACAATATCTCTTACAAATAAGTATGTGTTCAATAAGATAGAGGATGATAAATTTGCCTCTATGTTCTATGCTGTTTATAATTCATCGAGCAGGCAATTGACCTATACTTCCGCAGGCCATCCTCCAGGGTTAATATTACGACAATCGACAAACGAAGTTATTGAGCTTCAGACTCGAGGAATTTTGGTTGGATGTTTTCCCTCAGATTTTGTTGTATATGAAGAAAAAACGATTCAACTCTACCCTAAAGACAGACTTCTATTTTATACTGATGGAATCATTGAAGTGTTCAATAAAGAAAATCAGATGCTAGGCAGTAGTAGCTTAAAATCATTTTTATTAAAAAACAAGGAAATTTCAATTACTGAACTGTTAGACGGAATCTATGAAATGGGTGCTGATTTCAGTGAAAACAATGGATTCGGAGATGATATTACGATGCTTGGTTTCGAATTAGTGTGAAATTTCTGGAAATTGCAAAACATTTTTTTTAAAAAAGGGTCAAATATTAAACTGTCTTTATTAAAGACCAAACGCAAAATCGGCTGGTTCGAATAAAGGTAAGGTTCCTATTCAGATAGACAAAGCTAGAATTGACAAAACAGAGAATTTCTGATTTTCGCCTCAGAGCTGAGCGGTTCTTTATTTTTTGCTAGTAAAGTCAATAAAAGAATTGACCAATTTAATATCAGGGGAATCTTTCGGAGATTTTTTCAATCAGCGAAAGCGGCTAATTCCAGGTATCTTTTCCCATAATTGGACCGCCTTTCATTATTTCTTTTTTTAGGTTTTCATACTCCTTTTCTGTGATGGCTCCTTTTTCCATCGCCATCAGCAAATCCAGCAGTTCTTTTCCAATTGTTGTATTTCGGTTGTAATGAAATGTCCCATCATTGCCGAGGGCACAACCAGATGCCGCAAAAATAATGGCTGAAAGGCTTATCATTTGAGTCAATGTGGCTTTCTTTTTCATTGTATTTTTCCTTTTGTTGACAGTTCGGTTTTGCCATTTGAAATTCAGTGCGAGAATCAATCCTTTCAATCCTGAAAAAAACCATTAGCGGGCATTTTTTCGACTTAAGGGCGATGCTACTTATCCGAAATTAAGCCACGGTTGTCAATGAATATTATGGTGTACTTTTTTAATCGAAAAAGGATGCAGTTGATTGTTTATATTCCTGGTTTCTTCCTCTGGTTAGTTGCGAAAATGAGAAAGGATAATGAAGATAGGTTATTGGTTATTACCTGTTTGTTTTCAGTAGTAAATTGCAAAAACAGGTAGGACTGTTAGTGCCACTTTAAAAGTTTACCAGATATGGTGACTTGAAAGATATCCAATATTTCGCCGGCAGTTTCTTTACCACTTTTTCTTTGAATTTTCTTTTCCTTTTTTGAAAATGTCCTATGATTAGTTGAAATTTGCATCATGACCTCCTCTTAGGTATGTTGTTAAAGGGTCAGGCTTGTATATTTGTATTGTTTTCTCGAGCTCTTTCGATATGGACATTGAGCTGCCATCCGCAGAAAGTATTGGGAACCGAGTAAATGTTTTTATCGATACGGATCGTTTGATATTTATCAACTTTGACCGGAAGCAGTTTGACCAGGGAATAAGGATGAGTTGGAATTTTAAGAAGGTGCTGCAATTCCTTCTGATGAAGCGACTCGATACTTTCCTGATTGCCCCGGTGTTTTAATATTTTTTCCCCATGGCTCTGACATTGCTCGACTAACTTTTGATTCAATTCATCAAAATCTTTTACTTCTGGAATAGGGACAAGAAAATTCCTTCGACAATAACCAACCAGTCCTTCTACTCCTCCTTTTTCATGACCCTTGCCCGGGTTGCAGAAGCGAGCCTCAAAGGTGTAGTAAGTTCTAACTTGCGTTTGCGGTAAGTAAGTCTACAGATTCCCGCAAACCCAGGCCAGATAAGGCATTACCAGGATCGACTAAATTTGGCGTGTGTCTACATATTTACGGTAATTTTT
>JADGAT010000174.1 GCA_015231885.1 SAR324 cluster bacterium | reverse complement strand
ATTTCGAGTTTTGTTAAAAAACATTTGGTTGAGTACTTATCATTATTATTACCCCCTACCTGAAACCGGAACTCAATGATTACATCGTGATCTGTAACCCCGATTGGGAAGCAACGTTCAAGCAGTTGAAAAAGTACGGAAAAACCAGGGTTCTGCATCCGTTGAATCAAAAATACGAGGACATGGAACTAAAAACAGACATGGAATACAGGGTCGTCGGGGTCGTGGTTGAGAAGAAGAAAAAGTATAGATAAGAACTTGAAAGCGAGCTCCCCAACCAGTCATTTCACCTGACTCCGCTACGCAGGTGAACTTTTTGTTAGCATTTCAGAAAAACAAAAAATGATTGAATAAGTATAAGGTTTTGGTATGATTAGTTGTTATATCAGTATTTATACTTATTTAGAAAAGGTCTCAATGCCAACAGTAAAAACCGCTATTTCTTTAGATCAAAACCTCTTTGAAAAGGTGAATGATTTTGCTGAAAATCTCCATGTTTCAAGGAGTCGACTTTTTGTTTTAGCAATCGAAGATTTTATCAAAAAAAAGGAAGACCAAATTCTCCTAGAAAAGCTTAACAACGCCTATAATGATTTCCCAGATGAAGAAGAAAGTACAAAGCAGAAACAAATGATTCAAAAACAAAGACTGAGTATGAAAGATATTGAATGGTGATTAAACAAGGAGAAGTCTATTGGGTAGATTTGGCAGAGCCAAGAGGTTCAGAACCAGCTTATTGTCATCCATACATTGTTGTTCAAAATAATATCTTCAATGTTAGTAAAATAAATACAGTTGTTGTATGTTCTTTAACTTCAAGTTTAAAAAGAGCTCATGCTCCTGGTAACGTCCTATTACCTAAAGGTGAAGCTAATTTAAAAAAGAAAAGTGTGGTCAACATTTCACAAATTTACACAGTAAATAAATTCGATTTAGTAGAAAAAATTGGAAAAGTTACTGATAAGAAATTCCAAGAAATTTTAGACGGTATCAATCTTTTATTTACACCAAGATCCTTATAAAGCAAAATTTGCTAACAATGCACTCAACTGTATTTTTCCCCTGCGATCAAAAAACAGGTAGCTTTGCGTTATGCACCGAGTATCTTGCAATAACATCAAAGGAGAAGTTTCATGATTACGGCATTCGGAACTTTCGTGATCATCATTGGGCTCATAGTGTTTGTGGGTCAGTTTCTTTGCGTCGTCTGGCCCAATGCTGCTACGAAGATAGGACTTAATGAGCCCGAAGGAGAGATTGATCCGGTATTGTCCGTAATTGAAACAAAGGCTAATGGGTTAAGCGATATCCTTCTAACTTGGATTCTGCCTTTATCAGGGCTATTAATGATAATTGGCAATTCAAGCTGGCCCTATTTCGCTCTTGTCGGGGGAGGCATATATCTACTTCGCCTTACTTACAGTTTTCACAAGGGTGTTCCTAAAAGCAAAGGGCATTGTAGTTGGGTTTCCCTCTTCAGTCATAGTTGCCTATGTCTTTAGTGTTATATGGATCATTTACAGCATTGGTATGATTATCCTAGCAATCAAAAATCTTAATGGCTAGTGACTGAAGGGGTTCATAACTAGGCGCGGCACGAGGACTCTCAACTCCTTCAGAGGCTAGAGAATTGATTATTGGTCATTCACGAAACCATAAAATTCTGATAGTATCGTTTACAGAACGTAAGCATAATAGAATACGCATTATCAGTGCAAGAAAAGCGACGAAACAAGAGGTGAATAAATATGAAAGAGAAAACTCCTACAGATCATGAGATGCAGTCAGAATATGATTTTGACTACACAAAAGCTAAGAAGAACCGTTTTGCTAAAGATTATCATATCTCTGTAACTCTCGACGCTGATGTTGCAGATGTTTTCAAAGACTCCGATTCTGTAAATAAGGCGTTAAGAGCAATCATTGCTGCTGTTCCAAAATCTCCTGAAAATTCAAAAAATCAAACCCAATAAGTCGATTGACCTGATCGCTAGGGGGCGCATCTTTTTCAACCAGAAAAATTCTTCGAAAGATTCATGTTATTTTCAAGATGTATTGCTGTTTGGTCGCAACAAAAGTTCGGGAGAACCTTTTTCGCTACTACAGAACCAGCCGGTAGAAACATGCTGTCACTACGAATCGAAGAAAGAAGCCTCCGAAATGCAGGTATCTTCGTATTTTGATCCGGAGTAAACATCCAGGATCTCCAGGCGGATCCAAGTCACCGGAGCGTTCAGGCTCAAAGGAATCTCCTGTGGTTCCATGATATCCTTCAGATGAACCTTCTGTGTAGTTCTGTCAGAACCAGTGAGGAGAAAACTCTTGACCCTGCCGTTTTTCTTGAACAGAGTCGGGCTTTTTCCATATCCATTCTGAATGAGCAGAAAAAGAGGGTTCCGCGCAGCATTGAATCGGAAGGTGATGGATTCCCCCACGCCTTTGCCTTTTACCCCTTCCACCCAAGCCGTGGTGTGATCATTGTCCAATAGATTGGGTGGCCAGTAGGCATTGAGCTTCTTCTTTCCCTTCAGATACGATGAGGCCATCGCTGAGGTTTCCTCTTTGAGGAAGTTTAGAGTGGGCTTTCCCTCATCCAGCTTCAGGCCGGGAGACTGGATATGTTTTCCAGAGGCAGAATGGAAAGAAAAGACAACAAATCGCCCACTGATTTTCTTTCCAGTGAACAACGGAGGAGACAAAGATAGGCTTCTGCGTGAGACAATCTCGACATTAAAGTTCTCAGGATCGTCGGATCCAATTTCCTGGATGGCATAGATCCGGAGGCCGTCTTTCCAGATGTGAATTGGAAATTCCACCTGCGTTTCAAAAGAGTAATAGGTTCCTAAGTATTCGTCAGTCTTCTGAAGGACCAGATCTCTGCTCGGAAAATCCTGGCCGAAGCCTGGAACAATACCAAGAACGAAGAGGAGGAGGAAGAAGAATGTGTGCTTTCGCATGTCCGGATAATCTGCATGATCAAATCAAAATTTGACAAGACAATACCAACGAAAAAAAGGCAAGTAAAGGCAAATTGGACGTAATAGTTTTGCTCCCGGAGGCCAAAGCAATAAGGAAAGTATATCATTTACTCAAAAATTACAAAGTGGTAAAAGCGGTAAGGAAGTCAGCTCCATGCTATGTATTTGCCGTCAAACCGTGAGTAAATGGGTTGGCCGTTTACGTGAAGAGGGGATGGCAGGCTGAAAAGATGCACCGCGTAGTGGAAAAACCTCATTTCTCAAAAGGCATGGAATAATTTGGTAACAATTAAAAATCGTGTCAGAAAACTTTACTCTAAAGAATGGGCTAAATGTTAACATATCTTTTGTGATTGGTATTAGTAGTAGATGCTAGTTCGTGCCTTGGCCGTCATTTTCATTCCCCCTCACAAGCCTGAACTTTGCGTTGGACAGGGTAGGATGAATCATTTTTGGTTGTGCTCTTAGGGGAATTGTTTTATAGTTGGTATTACTACTTTAATAAATTAAGTATTACAAAGGAGTTTTATGAAAAATATCTCACTGAAAATCCCAGAAGCTCTAAATCATCAATTATCGGAATTAGCGACTCGTCAAAAGAAAAATAAGTCTGAACTTATCCGAGAAGCCTTAGAACGATTTATACATACAGAGCGCCCCACTTCTAGTCTAAGTGTCATCAAAGATCTAGTGGGCAGTATTGAAAGTGCTGAGGATCTTTCTTCTAACAAAGAACATCTAAGAAAGTTTGGAGAAAAATGAAAAAGAATGTGATTATAGATACTGGGCCTCTCGTGGCGTTACTGAATCGTAAAGATCATTTCCATTATTGGACTTTATCTACTCTTGAATCTGTTCAGGCTCCATTACTTACTTGTGAACCTGTCATCACAGAAGCGTGTTATTTGCTAGATAAAGGGGCACCAGGATTAGGAACCATTCAAATTATGAATCTCATTAAGAGGCAATTTATAAAGATTTCTTTCAATGTCACAGAACAAGCTGATAGGGTTAAGCAACTATCAAAAAAATATTCTGACACTCCGATGGATTTTGCTGATGCATGTATTGTCCGGATGTCAGAAATTTTTACAACTTCAAAAATTTTTACAATCGACAGTGATTTCAGAATATATCGGAAACAAGATAAAAAAATATTATCATTACTCATTCCGAGTGAACATTAAGCCCAACAATTGAATTCATAAAGATTGCTGACCCTACGTTCTTTTCGCAAGATTCTGCAAGGTTCAAGTTATCTTTGCTTCAAAGTTCAGTGTTGGGTCAGCAACTTGTGATTCAAGACGTTAAATGGGAATTTTTAGATATAATCTAGATTATTCTAAGAATAGACCATTGGGAGAAGGTATACAATCCCCGTGTATTTTATGAGAAGGTAAATCCGATGAACCTTTATATATGGCGCCACAGTACAGCCTATTCAAGCTGGTCTGTGATGGAAGAACTAAAAATATGTGAAGAAAATTACACACGTGCAGAAGTCTGTGTCCTTGCAAATACAGAAAAAGAAGCACTGGAATTATTAGAGATGGATGGTAAATGGATTATAGATGATTTAAATCAAATTGTACCTGAAATCATTGAATTGGAAAAACCCCGAATTGTGAACAGACTGATTCACTGATTTGAAAAAGCCAGGATAGCTCAAATTCGTCTTCGAGAGGTCACACAAAGCAAATCACAGCGTTTATACGGCCCAGTAGCCTAATACTAGCGTGGATTTGGTAAGTTATTGTTTGAGCATTCCTAAGCATGCCTCCTGGATCGCGGATCAGGGGGTGCGACCCTTCGACCGGATGACACGCTGGTGACCGACATTATGATCATCCCCCCAGAGAATCTTATGATTATGGACATTGTTTGACAGCCACATTGCTGTCTCGCAAAGACAGCCGGCGCTCAGCGGTATGAACCTCTTCCACGCTAAGGGGCGGAGCATGTTGTCTTTTGA
>JADGAT010000173.1 GCA_015231885.1 SAR324 cluster bacterium | reverse complement strand
CTGTTTTTTAATCCTTTTTTCATGACGCTCCTTATCCTATTTAGCAACTGGTGAATAATTAATAATGTGCACCTGGTCAGAAGTAAGACTGGTTTGATCAATGGAAGGATCTCCCTGCCAAAACATCAGATTTTCTCCACCAAAACCAATACAATCACTCGGTTGAGGACCTGCCAATGCGGAACTTGCCATACTGATCGAGCATTCAGCAGTATCGGCCAACGGGTCAAATGTTACCCCATTCTTTTCCGTTGGATGGAACAACCCAATAAAATGTCCCATCTCATGGGCTACCGTTTCTCCCAGCAATTGTGTGTCCAATGCTCCTCCCAATACATGGGCCTCCAGACTATTCAAAACTCCGTTGCGATTGCTTGCAATTCCCAAAGAGCCAGGGATACCGGCTGCAATCCCCAATGTCCCAGCATCTTCACCAGAAAAATCTTCAATAAAAAACAGGTTGATTCGATCGGCACTGCCCATCGATACCATTTCAGAGGTTATGATATTATTAAAGTCTGAGCTCACTGCTTGGAATTTACTGTCAGAGAGAACACTGACGGTATCAAGCTCCACCTGCAAGCCCGCTTTTTCATAAATATTTTTCAAAATAGCCAGTGCTCCTTCCACATCAGAAACCGAATATTGAGTACCTGTCAAATAGGGTTTGATTTTCAGAACCGAAGAAGTCGGAGTGGAACCTGTACGCATCGTCAATTTAACATCATTAGTGCCCTGGTAATACTGAAAATTCCATTCTCCTGCCATCGCAGCATGGTCGGTTACCATCGGTACCAGGACATTCCCATAACTTTCAGCAACTAACGCCAAATCATAAGCCGCCAATGGATAGTTGCCTGTTATAAATAAGTCCTCCCCATTTGGATTGGTCAACGCGGCAAATCCAACAAATGAAGAGACTTCCCCAAATGCAGAAACTACAAAAGAAATCACATCCGAAGGAAGAGTGAATGACGTACCCGTTCCCAGTTCAACGACTTCCATACGGCTGGTGCCTGCGTTCGAACCGGTACCAGAAGAAAGAGTGGTCGTCGTAGTGCTTGTAGTCGTAATGCTTGTTCCATCCATATCTGAATCATCACTACTTCCACCACCGCCACCTCCTCCGCAGCTGGCAAGTGCAAAAACACACAAAGCTGTTACAAAATAAACAAATGATTTCATAATATTTCCTTAGATGCTGTGAGATACTTTACAAGAGTATGAACCCAATACCTATAGGGTAATGGAGTATTCTTCGTGAAGCAAGGTTATTTTTAACCCGCTATTTCTAAAAACTCCGGTCTTTTGGGGAAATTTAGAAAGAATATTTCACTTCGAAGCAAACACAAATTCACAGCATTAATGCCATGACATCCTTCCTGGAAGAGTGAGATACATTTTATCGGAGACCATTGTAGAGGGTGTCGGTTCAATATCTTTCAAAGTCCGCATCGGCCTGATCGTCTCCTCCCATATCCAGTTCTACACCAGCATCCGAAACGGGTTTACGAACCTGTGATGGAACCGGCAGAGCCGCTGTTTTGGTTTTAGGCTGAAGCACTTGAGCAGTTGGAGTAGCTAGTCTTCTGGAAGCCGTGTTACCAACTTTAAAAAAAGACATTGTGCTTTGAAGTTGTTGTGCCTGAGCAGATAGCTCCTCAGAAGTAGCAGCCATTTCTTCAGAAGCACTGGCATTTTGTTGAATCACTTGATCCAATTGCTGAATCGCCTTATTGATTTGATCTGCTCCTGCATTTTGTTCATTACTCGCGGCACTGATTTCCTGGATCAATTCGGCTGTCTTTTGGATATCAGGAACCAATTGATTCAGCATACTGCCTGCTTTTTCAGCGACCTGAACACTGGAATTGGATAATTTAGTGATTTCCCCGGCTGCTGTTTGGCTGCGCTCAGCAAGTTTACGAACTTCGGAGGCAACCACTGCAAACCCTTTCCCATGCTCCCCGGCACGGGCGGCTTCAATTGCCGCGTTGAGCGCCAGCAGATTGGTCTGTCGTGCAATCTCTTCGATAATTGATATTTTACTGGCTATTTCTTTCATCGCCGTCATGGCTTCGGAAACTGCCTGACCTGTTTCTTTAGTATCTATTGCGGCTTTCGATGCAATCGTATTCGTCTGATTGGCATTATCTGAATTTTGCTGAATATTGGAACTCATTTGTTCCATTGAAGAAGAAACTTCTTCTACAGAAGCCGCTTGTTCGGTAGCTCCCTGAGACGTTTGCTGAGCACTGCTGCTCAACGCCTGACTTCCTGAGGATATATTATCCCCCGCATTTCTTACATCCTCTACAATGTTACGCAAAGCTTCCGTCATTTCTTGCATAGTACCAATCAAGCCGATCTTACGCATACCAGTACCAAAACTCATAGAAAGGTTTCCCTTTGCAATCTCTTTAGCCATGTTCGCTGCTTCAAGAGGCTCTCCTCCCAATTGTTTCATTACCATTCGCAGCATAAATATAATGACACCAATTCCGATAACAATCGCAAGAAGGGTTCCAAACATAGTAATGTTGATAGTCCTGCTTGCAGCACTTGCAGCTTCTTCATCTCGAACGACCAGTAATTTTGCTTCGGTGTCAATGAATTCACTAATCATGGCACGCAGTCCATCCATATACTGTTTCCCTGCTCCTTTTTCTACCAAAGCCGCCACATCATCCATCGTGGAGGAAATTTTGTTTACAGCTCTGCGAGCTTCGATTTCAGGATTCGCCGCTTTCTCCATCCAGTCATTTGCCAGAGTTTTAATTTGATTTATATCATTATCGGTTACACCACTTCTCTGGTCGCGGAGGGCCAGCATTCTTAGTTCATCCAGATGCTCGCCCAGAGCATTAAAACCTCCATGGTATGGTTCCAGAGAGTTTTCTTGTCCTGTCAGTAAAAACCCACGTTGCCCGGTTTCCATGTTGACCATATCCAGGAGAATGGACTGGACCAGATGTTGACCTTCCAAAGAGCGGATGTTCTTGAATTTTTCATCGATTCCACTCAACACACCTCGTAGTTTATCAAATATCTGCTTGCCAATAATCCGTTCGCGTATCTTTTTGAACTTGGCAACTACCTCAGCTCCTTCATTAGACTTCCTCCTTTCTTCAATCTGTATTTTTGCAGCTTTTTCGTCCCATTGTTTGGCAAGTTCCTCAATCTTATTTAAACGCTCTACCTGAGTCGGGTTATCACTAACCAGTGCTTTTGACTCTGCCATTAATTTTTCAAAGTTCTTTCCACCGGATTTGTACGGATCCAGAAACTCTTCTTTTCCCCCAATCAGAAAACCACGCATGCCCGTTTCCATATTGACCATTTCAGCAACCAGTTCATTTCCATGCTCCATCACTTCATGGGTATGTGCCACCCATTTGGAGATTTGGATCAAAGAATTAATGTTGGTATAGACAATTGCTCCAACAATAATCATCATGCCCAAGACGATGGAATATCCTAATATTAATTGAGTTCTGAATTTCATTGACACCTCTTACATTTCAGGTTATTTGGACGATCTGTAGTATTTGATTACTTTTCAGTTTTCTGAGGAGACGTGGCTACTGACATCCTGCATCATATTCAACTCATCCAGAGAAAATATGTTGTCAATATCGAGAATGATCAAAAATTGATCCCCTTGTTTTCCCATGCCACGAATAAACTCGTTTCTCAGCTGAGTACCAATTCTTGGTGCAGGCTCAATTTGACCAGGGGAGAGGTCGATCACTTCCTGTACAGAATCCACCAGGGCACCCAGAAGCGTTTCTTCTCCATCCAGATGGATTTCGACGATAATGATACAGGTATTGACCGTGTGTTGTGTTTTTCGCATGCCAAACTTTAAGTTCATGTCAATCACCGGAACCACGTTCCCCCGCAAGTTAATCACGCCACACATGAATGCAGGAGTGCGTGGAATTTTGGTAATCGAGTCCAATTCAAGCACCTCACGGATTTGCACAATTTCAAGGGCAAAGGATTCCTCTTTCAGTTGGAATGTTAAAAACTGAGTAGTTTCTGTGATCTCCATTCTGCTCATGACTCCCTCCAGATAGATTCAAGAGCCTCTTGTTTTGTTTGATAGACAGTCAATAATCGGTTGATATTTGTCACTTCGAGAATGTTAGCAACATAATTATTTGGTTGGCAGATAACAAAATTAATGTGCTGCTCCAAAGCCTTTTGATGCGTAATAAAAATAACCTCCAGCCCAGACGAGTCAATTTTTGTGCAGTTCATCATATTGAAAACCAGCGATTCGATGTGTATTTATTCAATAATTCCATGATAACATCTTTGAAATCAACTGTTTCTGACTTTATCAGGTTATTGCCAATATCCACAATACAAATGTTATCCTTAATCTGGTATAGTTCCATATCTCAAACTTTTTCAAACAACTCATGGGAAATACAATCTCTTAACGATGCCAGCAGATGATCCTCATCCAGCCATTTGTCATCCTTACCACTGCTCATCTGAACAGGAGTGTGGTTTTCATTCAAGTCCTCTTGGCAATATAATGATTTCAGCCGCCTCAGGGTAATCAAAAAAGATTGTTGCATGGCCTGAAACTCAGAAAACTCGGCCTTGCCCATGATCTGAGCAAATAAATTCTTGTTTGCCCGCACACAAAAGCATCGAAGCCTGTAGTGTGTCCCAACCTCTCAATTCAAACCCTTTCACGGCATCAAATGCCGATCGGAGCAAAACCTCCTCATCCCTAATTTTTCCGCTTCTTAAAATAAAATTGATATAAGCATCTTTATTGTAATCGCTCAATACTACTTCCTTGGGGCATACTTGTTCTTTTTTGTGTCTATCGTATTTTTCCATTGTCGGCATCTGATGAAATTGAAGGACGGTGTTACTTTTTATAAAACCGCTTAGAGATGAGAATCAAATAACTTCCAACAACAATTCCCTATTTAGCAAAGGAGCAAGGGCGCTCTGCATACGAGGATTGTCAAAAGATAGAAACGTTATTTAATTCTCATTCCTGATTCAGT
>JADGAT010000172.1 GCA_015231885.1 SAR324 cluster bacterium | reverse complement strand
GAACCCCCTAAATGCCTTTACACACATATTTCCAGATGCTATCTTCTTCTGTAATTTTTGATTTTCCTATGTGGTAAAACTCTTTTTTGAGTGCCATGCCCACCGAATGAAATGGAGTCTTGCTGAAATCATATTCGGCAAACGCGGCCCCCATGGATTCGCAAATCAAATCTGGAGGATTTTTGATCCGCCCACAAGAAAAGGCAGGAAATACCAGAGATTTCAATTGCAGATGCTTGGCTTCATCCAGACATTTTGTGGTGATCTCATATAAAAACCCTCGAACATCCGGATGTTCATACATCATCGCCACCGCATGGAAAATAAAATCAACATGCAAATCTCCGCCTCCGGTTACCACAACATTCCCCAGTTGCTGTTTCCCCTTCCTGCGGCATTCTTCCTCAATCTGAGCACCTCCTCGTTTGTAAATGTCCACACCAATGCCGCTGCTGAAGGTTAATCCTGTATTTGCCGTATGCACCAGTCCTTCGACTTTTAAAGCGGTGATGTTTACCGTATCTATCCAAAATTTTGCCATTTGAAACCGGGTTGAATTGTTGACAAGTGTGAGATGACAATGTTGATAATTTAGAGGAACCCTCAGGAAAAGCTAGACAAAATGAAATTTCAAATCGGCACAATTAATTGCATAGGCCCAATGATGTTATCCGAACACACATCTTGCAATACATTGAATGCCGAGTATTTTCCAGTCAAGATTAGAAGTTATTCCATTTATCGAGACCTTTCTTTGAAATGTCTGGTTTGATCATATGTTCTCTTTGAATTTCAAGAACCATTTTATAAACCATTCAAAAAACTGGATGGTGAGAAAAAAATGCGGTTGGATTGTCTCACCATTGTAATTTGCGGCTACCGCCTGACGTACCGTCGCTTCTTTTACCCTTTTACCTTAGGCGGTAGCCACGATTTTTTTAGATTTCAAAACACAGAGGCAAAGCTAAACGGAACACTGAGGATTCGATTCATTCACAAAAACTTTTTAGCATGCTATGATGATGCATGGGTAAATATGATAGGAATGATCATCATATTAAGAAATAAGAAGTTTTTCTCATAATCAAGAGTCTATTTTTCCAGCAACAAACTTTCGATGTCCATGCGTTTTTTCAATACAGCAGGTCCGGTTCGTCCCGAAAAACATTATACGATTCCTGCTCTGAGTCGTTTCAATCTGGATGAAATTTTGTCCTTGATTGATCAGGAAAAATACTTCGTCCTCCACGCTCCTCGGCAAACCGGAAAGACTTCCGGGTTGCTGGCCTTGATGGACTATCTCAATCAACAAGGGAATCATCGATGTTTGTATGTGAATGTGGAAATGGGACAGGCGGCCCGAGAGGATGTCGATGCGGCTATGCGTTCCATTCTCGCAGAAATGGCTTCCAGTGCTTCTTATTATTTGCAGGATGAAACCGTTAAGCAGTTTTGGCCTGATATTCTGAAAACAACAGGAGCTTATGAAGCTTTTGGAGAAATGCTTCACCAATGGGCATTGAAAAGTTCGTTGCCTCTGGTGTTGCTGATTGATGAAATTGACGCGTTGGTGGGAGATACTTTAATCTCGGTTCTGCGACAATTGAGAGCAGGATATCCCAAACGACCAAGAGGCTTTCCTCAGAGTGTGGTTTTGTGTGGTGTGCGGGATGTACGGGATTACCGAATCCATTCTTCTCAAGAAAAAAGCATCATCACCGGAGGAAGTGCCTTCAACATCAAAGCTAAATCTCTACGCCTGGGTAATTTCAAACAAACCGAGGTCCAGCAGTTGTTTGAGCAGCACACCGAAGCAACAGGACAGGATTTTGAAAAAGAAGCTTTGGAATTGGTATGGAGCTATACCTGTGGCCAACCCTGGTTGGTCAACGCCCTGGGTTATGAGGTCTGCTTCGAGACGAAGGCCAATCGGGATCGGGTTATCCCAATCACTGCTGAAATGATCGGAAATGCCAAGGAAAATTTAATCCTGCGCCGGGAAACCCATTTGGATCAATTGGTAGACAAACTCCAGGAAGAACGTGTGAGAAAAGTGATTGAGCCTATTCTTGCTGGGGAAAACCAACCTGAACAGATCCCTCAGGACGATTTGTGGTATGTGCGTGATTTGGGGTTGATCACTATCGAAGGGCATTCTCAAATTGCCAATCGAATCTACCAGGAAGTGATTCCTCGAGAAATGATTCACACCACTCAGTTGAGCATCACTCACGAATCGGCTTGGTATCGTCGCTCTGATGGCACCTTGGATACCACCAAACTACTATTGGCGTTTCAGGAATTTTTTCGTGAGCATTCCGAACACTGGGTGGAGCGGTTTCAATACAAGGAAGCAGGACCGCAATTGCTGCTGCAGGCATTCCTGCAGCGAGTGGTTAATGCGGGAGGCCGGATTGAAAGGGAATACGGACTGGGACGGATGCGAACTGATCTCCTTGTTATTTGGAGGTATCCTCACGGTCTACAGAAAATTGTCATTGAACTCAAACTGCTTCATAAATCACTGGAAAAAACTATCAAGGATGGTCTTGAGCAAACTGCTGAGTACATGGATCGCTGCGGCAGTAAAGAAGGATATCTGATCGTCTTTGACCGCACCCCTGATAAAACCTGGGATGAAAAAATTTTTCATAAGACAATTCTGCACCAGGAAAACGAACTGCTGGTTTTAGGGATGTAAATTGTCATACGCTTCTCAGAGTTTGCCACTGTGAGGAAAATCCTTCAATATTTGAGGGTGACACCATTTTTTTGTAGTACTCTTTCCAGACTGTCGAGCAAACGGTGGGTTTCCAGCCAGACATCGACGTTCATTTTGGGAACAATGGTTGCTTTTTTAAAACGAACTTCCGTGCTGCGCATTTGTTCAAAAACGTATTGACGTTTATCAGCAGTGGGAATAAATCCGATTTCATTAAGAATCGGGGGGATTTCTCGAGAAACGGCGAAAGATTCCAGCACAAATTTTCCTTTCAGATTCAACTGAATAGTTCCGCTTTCCACCTGTTGCTTTAACCAGTTCAGTGCCTTTTTATGCCTTGCCTTTGGAGCTTGATCGTTGATTGAATAATGACCGATCGTAGTTAGGCTCTTACCTGTCCATTCCAGTTTTCCCTTTCTTCTCCTATTGATGAGGATTTCCCCTTTTCCTTCCCACAATGCTAGCTGAAGCGTCGATTCGGGTCCATAATGCTCGTTTTGAATGGACAAAATATGGTAGTGCCGAAGGAGAGCCCCATGTGCATATCCTCCAATACAGTGCTCCATCCGAGCTCCTTCTTGATTCAGCTGTTTTCCAGTGTTCAATGTCAAAATGTGCCAACCCTCTAATGCCTCTTCCCCACTGATCACAATATCTGTCTGATAGAAAAGAGGAGGCCAGACACCGCCAACCACCCAATCCCGAATACGGTGTAGTACGGAAAAACGCCGTTTCTGCCATTTGTCCGACAACTTGAAAAGGGTTGCAATCCCTTTATCTATAGCAATTGCTCTGGCTGTTTTCGGTATCAGCAGCTCCACCGTTTTATCAATTTTTTCCTGATCCAACAGCAAAACTTTTTCCTTTCCTAACGCATCCCTCATCAATTCCACTACCTTCGGGAAAACGCAGTAAATCACCGTTTCTTTGAGCATTTCTTTGATATCTTTACTTTCACCAAGGTAACGCTCCCCCACAGTCTCCGCAATTTTACGCCAGCTCGCTTTACTGTTTTTGATCAACTCTATAAAAATCGGCGAAACCTCACCCTTCGTTTCCTCGCTCCATAACGTATGTTGTTGAGGATCTAACTGGAGGACAAGGTAATGGATCAAAGCAAGCATCAGCATGAATGCCAAATAATCTTTGGGTAGATTGTTTATTGGGGATTTTTTTATTGATTTTTCCATGCTGACTCTGTCCCTTATCAAACACGGCTGCCGTATCGGAAAACCCCAATCGTTTTGCCAGGGCTTCCGCTATCATGCGTTCCACCAATGAGCCGCCCTGATCCCCGAATCGTAGTAAATCTCGGACTGAATAATGAAGAAAATTCTGCTGATTCCAGAATACCGATTGTAATTCATGAGACCGATTCATAGCGGTCACCCAGGATACTCGCGAAAAAAGTGACATCTCGGAGTGGATCAGCTTTTCAAACAGGGTGGTTTGTACGAAAGGGTCTTTGAGGAGCAAAACCTGTTTAAGAAGATCTGGTACGGGTTGGAGTGCTGTTAAGATCGCTAACAAGGAAGGCAACTTGTTTTGTTCAAGCAATAAATGTCCGATTGGGTGTGTATGAGTATCTTGATAAGTCAACAGTTCTACCAGGATTTCAGGAGCACTGGAGACGACCTTTTCCACCTCAGAAAACGAGATTATCCTGCCAAATTGTTTTTCTGTTTTGGCTTGGTTTCTCAATAAATTGGGATAGTAAATCCATTGGCTGCCTTTCTTATTTTTGAAAATTTTTTGCCCGATGATTTTTCGAAATGAAAGGGCCGTCAATCTCTCCTTGTTGGAATGAGCAAATGGAGATCGTATTGAAAAAGTAGCACGCTATATGAGCAGAGCGGCCATCTCGGTAGAGAGAGTCGAATTTAATCCTGAGGAGAACACGGTAACGGTTTATGAGAAACAAAAGAAAACCTCCTCATCAAAAAAGGCTCATTACGAGGTTTTTGAGTTTATAGCCCTTTTGGCAGGACATCTTCCCTCATCCTACGAAACAATCACTTTTTATTTTGGCATCTATAGCAGTTCTTATCGAGGCAAGGAAAGAAAAGAAAAAAGTGGGGAAAGCCCGATGGAAATAAAAAAGATTAAAGGGAAGGCTAAAATCAGCGCAAGTTGGGCACGCCTGATCAATAAAATCTTCGAAGTGGATCCTCTCTTGTGTCCCAATTGTGGCAAAGCAATGAAAATCATCGCTTTTATTACCAATCATCAAGAAGTCAAAAAAATTTTAAAGCATATCGAAGAAGAAACCGAAAAGGCTCCTCCTCTCCCTGCTATCATGCGCTATGAGTTGGAAGACTCCTATGACTGGGGGGACTTCCCGCCGGATGGGGACTTCCGCCGGATGAAGCCTATTCTTGT
>JADGAT010000171.1 GCA_015231885.1 SAR324 cluster bacterium | reverse complement strand
TCGAATGGGACACTGGCAGTGAATTCAATTTTCTCATGGGTCATCATTTGGATGATTTCGTCGCTGAAGAAGGCACTGTCTACACGAATTTCTATCAGCACACCGGGTAAAGCAAGTTGTACCGCTTGAACACACTGTTTGATGAAATCTATTGCACCGTTAGAGTCGTGAACATTGCCGGATCGGTGGAGGACATCCAAAACCTGACCGGTCTGGGCGATGGTACAATACAGGGGGTAGTAGCTGCGTTGCCCTTTCTTTTTGCGGTTGAATCCGACAGCGGTACCCTCGGCAAAACGCCCGGTACCCAAGGTGGAGCCATCGAAATCAATGGTAACACGAGCTAATCCCATTGATGCTATGCGTTCCTGGACAATTTCACGAACCAGCCTCTGGAATGATTCAACGCTGCGAGCATCAGAATTGGCCAGAGTTCTGCTGATGGTGGCTACATCTGGGAGATTATTTAGGCCCAGTACACGCTTAACAACTGGGTCGTCCTTGTAGTACTGAACATCACGCAATTGCCGGAATCCAATAAGGAAATGGACCACAAGCAATAATACGATCCTGGCGTGTCCGAAAATCGGCGAGACTCCAAGGTGAGAGAAACAGCGGCGCAGACGAACATTGAGTCTCAGGACGGTGAATAGCTTTTGGAAGACAATCAGCCCTGAAAATGAGGTCAATGTCTGATCCTCAAAACGGAGCTTTGGAATGGCAAAAGTCTTGCGGTGAACATCAGCTCTGCTATTCTTCATCGGGAGCGGTCTCCTTTGTGGTTTCAATCGATTGGCGTTGATTGAAATTATACCATGGGGGAAGGCCGCTCGCATTCCTGGATGTCACTAAATGTGAGATTTGGTGATTTGTATTAGTCGTATTTATGCCGCTGAATTTAGGTGGTTTTTTCTTTGTGTGCTTTATTGTTTATGCAACTGTAGGGTTCAATCTCTGCAACTCTCTGTTTTTTTCCTTCAACTCATTATTTTTCTGATGCAGCTCTTTTTTTGCTCTATGATAGGCAATAGTATTTCGTGACCGAGTGAGTATTACCATTGGGCTGCTTGGTTTTCGGATAAAATCAACAGCTCCAAGTTCCAGTCCAATCGCTTCATCTTCATAGCTATTTTTAGAAGTCTGAAAAATAATTGGGATATCCTGAGTAACAGGATTTCTTTTTAGTTTACGACAGACGGCATATCCATCCATACCAGGCATCATAACGTCTAACAGGATGAGATCCACATTACCTGACTGTGCGATTTTTAGAGCTACCTCTCCACGGGTTGCAATCTTGGTTATAAAATAGCTATCCAATGCAGATTTAATGATATCAATGCTCTCAGGCTGATCATCAACAATCAGTACGATTCCCTCTGTTGAATTTTCCTGATTTGAAGAAATCACCATCAGAATTGGATCTCAACAAGAGTGATGTCATCATCATGAACACAAGACCCGGTATGGCTTTCCAGTATAGCTAGTAGGTCATCCAATGGATTGTTTTCTATAGCTGCTTTCTTAAGAAAATCTTCCAGACGTTTCTCGCCAAACATGTCTCCATTTAGTCCCTTGGCTTCAACAATGCCATCCGAAAAGGCAAAAAGATGATCTCCTTTTTTCAATTTAATTGTTTTGACAGTTTTTGCAATTTCAATTGATTTTGAGATGCCTAGAGGTATGATTTCTGATGGAAAATTGTCATGTACTTCTCCATCTCGTATTAATAAGCCTGTGGGCAGAGCTGAATTCCATAGAGATGCTTTTTGTCGATCACTTGAAATTTCAAGGAAGATAGCTGCAAAGAAAACACCTATAGGTAGTTTTGCACAAAGCTGGATATTTATTTCTTGAAGAATTTCCGCTCCAGAGTTTCCGCGTTTAGCCAGATCGTACAGGATATAGGTAACCAATGGACTACCAATAGCTGCAGGGAGACCATGCCCCGTAAAATCCCCAAGCAAGACTAGTTGCCGTCCATCTGGGGTAAAGGTTGAAAGAAGCATATCCCCTGCGGTTACTTCTACAGGTGCAACGAGAAAGCGCAAGTGGCGAGCATCAAAGCCTTCCGTATCGCGCATTTTAAGAATGATATCTTCTATGAGTTCTCGTTCAGTGATAAGATTTTGATTGTGTTTTTCCAGATTTTTGTTAGCGGACTGAAGAGCTAAATGGGTTTTTATTCTGGCCTTGAGGATAGGAATGCTAATGGGCTTTGTAATGTAATCTACAGCCCCTAAATTCAGCCCATCCAGCTCATCGTCTTCTTCTTTTTTTGCGGTAACAAAAATGATTGGAATATCTCTGGTCTCTTCTTTAGCCTTGAGTCTACGGCACACCTCATATCCATCCATTTCTGGCATCATGATATCAAGTAGCACCAAATCAGGGTGGGGTGAAACATTGGCAGCTCTCAATGCTATCTGACCATTGGGGGCTGGCCTAACCCGATATTCAGATTCTAATGCACCCCTTAACACGTCAAGATTTTCAGAAACATCATCCACTATCAGGATGATGGGCTGTTTGACTTGTTGGTTTGCTTGTATTTCTTGGGGTCTCACGATCATTCCGGATCATCCTGATACTTCTCCATGACCTCAATGATCTCGGGTTTCATGCTGACAAAAAGTGGGGCTAACTTTGGATCAAAATGTTCTCCTGCTTCTCTAGAAATTAAATCCATCGCATCTTCGACAGACCAACCTTTTTTGTAGGGTCGGACAGAGGTTAAAGCATCGAACACATCGCTAATGGCCGCTATACGGCTAGCGAGGGGAATCTCCTCTCCCTTAAGTCCTCTTGGGTAGCCACTTCCGTTCCATTTTTCATGATGGGTATGAGCGATCTGGCCACCGAGACTTAGAACCTCAGATTCCTGCTCACCGATAATTTTGAAACCCATTTCAGGGTGTCCTTTAATGATGTCAAACTCTTCATTTGTGAGTTTTCCAGGTTTTAGAAGGATTTGATCTGGGATTCCAATTTTACCAATGTCATGCATGGGTGCAGCATGCATAATCAGATCCGCTTCTGGCTCACTTAGTCCTGATTTTAGGGCTAATAAATAGCTAAATTTACTCATACGGGTAATATGCATGCCTGTTTCGTTATCTCGAAATTCTGCAGCACGGCCCAGTTGGTTAATTACCTCAATTCTGGTCTTCTCTAGCTCAAGATTTCGTATATTTAGTTGTTCTGTTCGCTCTGCCACCTGATCAGCCAGAAGCTTTCTTTGATCGGTCATTGCTAAATGGGTTTTTACTCGAGCCAGAACAATTGGTGGGCTAACAGGCTTGACTAAATAGTCAGCAGCACCTAACTCAAACCCTTTGGCTTCGTCCTCTACCTCGGACTTGGCAGTCACAAACAAAATGGGGATATCTCGTGTTCTATTATCCTCTTTTAAATGTCGACAAGCTTCATACCCATCCATCTCTGGCATCATAATATCCATCAGGATTAGATCTGGGCGGGCACGAGACATGGCAACTCTAAGAGCAAACCGACCGTTCGTGGCAATCTGAACACGGTAATAGGGGCTTAGAATCCCCTTCATGACATCCAAGTTTTCAGACGTATCATCCACGACTAAGATTGTTTTGGTTGTGGTTTGTTCTTGATTACTCATGGGGGTTCCCCTTTAATTCAATACCTTCTTCCTCTGCCCATTCGTGGAAGATAGATAGACATGTGTCGAAATCATAAGATTCGAGAGATTTTTTGATGGATTTTATTCTATTCAAACGTGGTTCACTGCTTACTAGAGGGACTATTTCCACCACCACTTTTTCAACAGCAGAGTCAAAATCATTTAGAAGTTGGACAGCTTTTGTAAATAGTGGGGCTAAAATCTCTGGCTCAACATCTGTTTTTTCTTGGTTTTGTTCGTCTGATTCCGTACTCGCCACGACTAATGAGGTGCGGATAGATTGAGATATGCGAGCTAATTCGATCGTGGTTTCTCCCAACAGATCCGATAAATCATCCCTCACCTCTTGTTTTTGTGCTCTATTTTCAATCGTACCGGCCAATTCAGCCAGTTTTTCAGCTCCAATGGTGGATGAAACGCCTTTTAAGGCATGAGCTGTTTGCTCTAACGCTTGATAATCTTTGGCTTCCATATGTACAGCCATTTTACGACAAGAATCGCCTTGATTCTGAACAAACTTTAAAAGAACTTTTTTATATAACGCACTATTTTTCCCAACATTACGCAGCCCAATGGTCGTGTTTATTCCAGATATTGGCGGAAGGAGTATCACAGATTTCTCTGATTCGTTAGGCACAGGTAATATTGTTCTCTGAGAAGCGTCTCCCGGTTTTTTCTGAATCCATTTGGCTAATGTGGTGTACAGCTCTTTTGGTACAACAGGCTTTCCTACATGATCATTCATGCCCGCATTCAAACATTTCTCTCGATCACCAACCATGGCATTGGCGGTCATGGCAATAATTGGAATTTCTAGAAGCTTTTTGTCTTGACGAATTCGTTTTGTAGCTGCCAGTCCATCCATGACCGGCATTTGCAGATCCATCAAAATGCCGTCAAAGGGTTCTTGTTTTAATAAATCGATGGCTTCTTGGCCGTTATTTGCTGTAATTACCTGGATTTGAACTTGCTCTAGTAGTTCGCTTGCTACTTGTTGATTGATTTCATTATCCTCAACAAGAAGTAGTTTGCTCCCAGCTAAACCAGAAGTTGAATCTTCATTTGTTTCGCTAATTAAATGGCTCGTTGGTTGATAACCAAATGCAGTGAGGATTGTATCTGAAAGTGTCGAGATGGTTATTGGTTTCATCAAGAAACCATCCAGAAGATCTTTTTCCTCTTGGCTAGGAATGACCTCTTGAGCCCCAAAAGCTGTAACCATGATTATTTTCGGAACCTTTGCTAACCCCAGCGTATTTTTAATACGTCTGGTTGCCTCTAGCCCATTTATTCCAGACATTCTCCAGTCCATTAAAACCAGATCAAATGGTGATCCTTTGGAGTCAGTCGAAGCTATTGTTTCTAGGGCAGCCTCACCACTTGTTACACATATCGGTTGGTAGCAGAGAGATTTCAATTGAGAGGAGGTTATTTTTCTAGCCGTATCATTG
>JADGAT010000170.1 GCA_015231885.1 SAR324 cluster bacterium | reverse complement strand
AAATCATATGGAAGCAAAAAAACTAAAGACTGTTGACGATTTGATGGCTTCTGAGGATGAGCGCATCGAATTGATCAATGGCGAGATTAGAAGAAGGCCTATGGCTCGCCAAGAGCACGCAGCTATTCAACTTGGTATCGGAGGCGAGTTCATAGCTCTCGGCAAGAGGAATAAACATGAGGGTGGCTGGTGGATTAGAAGTGAAGTGAGTGTCAGGTACAGTCAACATCAATGCCCCACTCACGATTTAGCTGGATGGAGAAAAGAGCGAATTCCAGAACGCCCAAGCGGAATTGTGGAAATCACACCCGACTGGGTTTGCGAGATTACGTCCCCTGGACATGAAAAGAAAGACGTCTTCCAACCAATCGTTTCACCTGACTCCGCTTTGCTACGCAGGTGAACTTAATGTTGGCTCCCTTCGGTCGCAGCTGAGCTTTACATTCGGCCTTATAAAGAGTTCGTAAACAAACCATTCATTAGGAGTATTTTTCAAAAAGTGTTATCATAGAAGAAAGGATATACATGCTCACATTTGAGTGGGATCCAAATAAAGCGAAAATTAATATGGAGAGACATGGAATTTCATTTGATGAAGCGAGTACAGCATTTCAGGATCCACTTTCTTTGACGATAGATGATCCGCTGCATTCAGAATATGAAGATCGTTTTATTCTGATTGGATTATCGCATAGGAATCGTATGCTAGTAGTCGTTCATACTGAAAGAGGTGATAATATTCGTATTATTAGTGCAAGGAAGATGACCAAGCAAGAAAGGAAATATTATGAAAGTGATGTCTAATGATCCAGATATGTTGGAAGAGTATGATTTTAGTAAAGGGATAAGGGGCAAATATGCTCAACGGTATGCGGAAGGGAGTAATGTTGTTGTCATTGAACCAGATGTTGCTAAATATTTTCCTGATCATGATTCAGTGAATGAAGCCTTACGATCTCTAGCCTCTATTATGGAAAGGCAAGAAAAAAAACTCGCCGAACAAGTCAATGAACCGGAGCCTTAATACAGCGCTTTTCCCTTAACAAGATTTGCTATTGAGTCGGGTCGTATTGATTATGGACCTGGTTACCGTGTTTATTTCAAGATGGCTTCGCCACTTTACCGCAAAACTCCACTACACAAAAAAATGTCCATTACAGTGGCGTTAGGCTAAAGAAAGATCAAATATGAATTGAACTTACATGAAATTACAAAGAAACGAAAAATGCCCTTGTGGCAGTGGAAGGAAATATAAAAAGTGCTGTTACCCTGACTTGGGAAAAAGAGCGGAAATACTTAGATCCGTGTCCCTTGCCAATAATTGGGAAGAGCTTGTTCAACTGGTTGCGAAACCAATGGAAATATATCAGCTAAAGGTGGTTTTAATTCGAATGGGGTTTCAAGAAATTGAGGAAGAAGTATCCAGAACATTTGGGTTAGAAGGAAAGCACACTTTATATGATTTTCACATGGATATTCAGGGGGCTTTTGATTGGGATAATGACCATATGTTCTCATTTTATATTACAGACAAATTATCTGACAGGGAGAACGAATATTCGGCTAATCCACTGGGTGAACATCTTGTGTCGGGATTTGCCACACCGTCCAAATCCGCGGCAACAGCTCAGATTAGGGATTTAGGGCTTACTGAAGACACAAAATTTATTTACCTCTTCGATTATGGTGATAAATTAGTTCATGAAGTTACAGTAGAGAAGATATCTGTTAAAAGTCAGACTGCTAAAAAATTCCCAACTATAATTAACGAATCAGGAACTCCTCCGCCTCAATACGGACAATTTGAATATGATAAAGAGGAAACTAAGTACACGACAAAAACCTCGTAGCCCATATAAAATCTGAGTATTTGGAGGTTAAATTGATCACAATATTTCTTAATAGATCGAGACCATTTCTGAACAGACTCTTGGCTAAACGGCCATGCTTTTTGATGGGAATTTGTTTTTGTTGATGATCCCATTCACCAATTCGATAGCACCAACAAAATGCAATAGTCATCAGAGCCAGCATTTTGCTAATACGCTCTGTGTCCTTGAGATGGGTGTCTTCAAAATTGAATCCTCTGGTTTTTAAGCAAGCAAAAAGAGACTCAATTTCCCATCTTTTACCATAATCATTTAATGCAGACTGGGGAGCATGATCGGTAATAAGAACCAGCCATTCATCTTTTAATCTGAGCCCGATCAAATGAAGGGAACTGCCCCAGACAAGACGTTTTTTATTGAGAATCATTGATTCTCCAATTTCCAATCCTCTGAATACAGAGGATACTTTTATTTTCTGGTTTCCCCTTGAATTGGGAACCTTGGTATTGTTGCGAATACGGATGCGGAAAGGAATCTTCTCCTTCTGAAGATACTCAATCCATTCTTTTCCTATGAACTCACGGTCTGCTGTTAAACAGTCAATACGTTCCTTGCCAAAAGTCTGGATGAAGCGGTACATGATTCCCATTCTCTCATGAGTATTCGAATTGCCTCGCTTTTCCAAAAAGACCCAGAACACTGGAACGGCAGCTCCTTTGTAGGCGATAGCTAAAACAAGGATGTTGATATTGAAATCTCCGAATTTCCAGTTGGTACGATCCATACACAAAATCCATCGTTCATCAAGTGGAAGTAGGGATACTATCAACTTGGCAATCAGGGTAAAATCAACATCATAGTTTTTGAAAAAACGTTGCAAACGACGATAATGAGAAGATACCTTACTTCGACCATTAAAAGCCGTTGCGATCTCTGTCAAATTGACAGTCCGAACACGGATAAGGGCTATGATAAAATTGGCTAAAAATGTAATTCTGGCTTGATGCCAGTCAACTTGTTCTTTAAAAATGTTGATCAGTGGACTGAGCTCTGACATATACCTCCTGTTTTAAATGAAAGAATGATTCGTGACCTTTCTTTCAACAGGAAATTGTTAAGTTCGTCCACTAATTTTTCATTTTTTGTCGTGTACTAAGAAGAGGAAATATAACACTAAAAGTACGCCTAACAAAGAAATTCAGCGGATGCTACCGCACCGCTGATTTCGAGCGCTCCACGTTGGTTCCCTTCGGTCGCAACTGAGCTTTACATTAGATTCTAGAGATTACCCATGAGCAATTCAAAAAAAAGACAACATTCGTAGATAAAGATATTCTGAAAGAAGATGAAGTAGTCCAACTTAGCCAGGCATTATCTCACGTAATGAACGAGAATTTTACTGGGATCGATAAATTTGGTTTAGACATTGAGTCGATTGTCCGTTTTCGTGCAGTGTCTAAAAAATGTATGCAAGAAAGAAAAGCAAAGGGAATGAGTTATAAAGAGGTATCGAACGCAATTAAGTTTCCACAATATCGCATAAAAGCAGTTGACAATAATAGTTTGAGAGAAGTTCGATATCCAATTCTAATCGCATATGCAAAGTATTTGGAAATATCGAAATGGCTTAATACTTGGGAGAAATCCAATATCCAATTGAGTGAGAAAATAAAAAAAACAACAATAGAACTGGTTTCTGAAATTTCAAAAATTAGGTAGGATTATGATAAATCTCGTAACAGATGGGTATGGTTATATACAGCAGAATCACGAACACTGAATTTTGAAAAAGGTTTTAATGAAAGTGACCCTATTATTCTGGGAGAATTTTTATCTAAGGAAGAGAACAAAGCCGTTCTCAATGTTCGTTCATTTGAGCGGGGATATCAGGCAGTTGAATTCTTTGATAAATATATTCCGAGAAATGCGGCAAAGTTAACCCCTGTCACGATTTGTAACAGACTGTTTACGGTTGAAGAATCACTTGCCATTAAAAGTTTAGATCAATATTTTGAGCAAACGGAAACTTTTATAAGACACCCTGAAAAAATAGTACAGGAGTTAGAAAAACTGACTGCTGGAGTAGAAGCACCGGAAAACAGGGTGGAACTTGCAGATCAATTTATTAATAAACTGAAAAATGAATCAATTCCGGAGTTAGAACAATTGCCGATTCATTATTATGAAGAAGGAATTACCCAATTCAAACTGCAACTGGGCATAAGTAAACAAGTTGCATTGCAGCATTGGAAGGGGAATACTGATTATAATGCAATGGATGCTGTTCATGATTTTGTTTCCCGTGGAAGGTAATTTTCTATGTTTCAAGCATTATGCTTGAAATAAAATCGAATGAAAAATAGATACCCACGGGCGTAAGCCCGTGGGTATCTATTACATTATCAAAACGATCCCGGATCGTTCCATCAGGCATTCCCACAATATTGAAGTTCGCCAACCCACCGCGCGCGGACCGAAAGAAATATCCACCCCCACATCAATCACCGCGCGCGGACCGGATGTGCCTCAATCCCTAAAATGGTGGCAGAGAAGGTCTTGCGGGCGGCGATCCGACGATCATGGCTTTTGTTCGTTTTCTATTGACTTCAATTGTTCGAGAGAGTACACGCTTATAAATGATAGATTTTCGTGGGAGACATTGCTCTCGTTGTCAAATTATCAATACACCGAATGATATCAAGAACTGCACAATTACTTGTTAAGCCACTCACTAATGCCAAAGAAAAATAATGAGAAAGAAATCTATTCAAGAATTTCAAGTCGAGCTAGAACAGCTTCAAATCCAAATAGAGGATACACAGGCAGAATTGCAATTACGTGCGGTTTTACAGACTTCTATTGATGCAATCATAATGTCTGATCAAAGTGGTAATATTCTTTCTTGGAACAAAGGAGCAAAAACTATTTTTGGATATGAAGACTATGAAGTTTTGAATCAACCGTTAACGATATTAATCCCCAAAGAATTTCAAGATGCTCACCTCAAAGGAATGGAAAGGGTTACAAAATCAGGCATTGTCTCGATTATTGGAATGACGGTTGAAGTGGTGGGCTTAAAAAAGAATGGCACACGATTTCCTATAGAATTATCTCTTTCTGGGTGGACTATCGATGGAAAACCTTTTTATGGTGGAATTATACGCGATATCACAGAACGTAAACAATTTGAGGAAAAATTAGTACAAAGTGAAACCGATTTACAAGCGAGAAATCAAATGCTGGAAGAGGTAAACCAAGAAATTGCATTAAAAAACCAGCATTTGCAAATTCTATCGTCTAAACTTTCAAAGTACCTTTCCCCTCAGGTA
>JADGAT010000016.1 GCA_015231885.1 SAR324 cluster bacterium | reverse complement strand
GCAGGAAGATGTATCGAGCCATGGCGCGCCAACATGGGGCCTGCCAGCAAAAAAGATCCTCGAATCATGGCATCAAGAATACTACCCGCTGTAATCCCTCCACTTTTTGCAGCTTCTTGTATGATGCTTTCAAATACGGCAGGATGTAATTCATCTGCTAATGTCTTTGTCGGATAATCTGAAGCCCCCAGCTTTTCCTTTAATTCTAATAGGAGTCTTTCTTGATAATTCATTTTTCACCCGGTATATAAGGAATCAGGCCCTTCTCAAAGGCAGTTTTTATACATCGTACCATCCTTTTCGGTACTGTATGAAGAAGCTATGATGGTCTTCTGATCATTAATAGTTCTTCCAGCGAATAGATTTTCTGAGCAAGCCCTTCTGCCATAGCTGGAGAAATCTTAGAGTATTTGGTCTGAAATCGCCTAGTTTGGGATTGATTTCTTCTCTCAGTCTTTGGTTTTCGGAACAAAAGTTATAAAAAGCCGCTATGAAATCGATCTGGGCATCATGGATTTCTATTTTTTTAGAATGACATTGGCTTTTGCGAGTCAATCGTTTATTATCTTTCCTGAAGGGCTCGTACTTGTACGAGCCCGAAGTTTCCATTTCTGCTTTCTACATAGCTGGTATTGATGGTTTTAGCATTAGTTTGAGATTGAATAATGTTCAAGATGTCTTCCTCATTTCCTAAACAAACTCGAGTTTCGAGTTGTACCAATTTCCCATTTTCTTTATGCTTAATGACCTGAGCGTATTTGAGTTCAGGATCGACATGCTGAATCGGATTTTTGGGACGTCCTTTCCCTGAATAAGGTTGTGCTTGCCAAGCACAATAGTGTGCTTTAAGCATGGTTTCGTAAGGGAATCCATCCTTACTAGCGGAAAAGAGGCTATAATCTCCATGGGTGTCTTCTTTTTCGGAAGTTGGATGTTCATTCAAACTCCCGTTGTTATGGGTGTGGAGACACCTTACCTGACTTTTTCATACGAATCAGGCTTTTTGATGGACCTTTGTTTATCGGCTATTCAGCGTTTTTCCTTTTAATGTGTTTATAAGCTATAATATCTTTAGCTCTCAAATATGATTCCTTGTCTCACCATTGCAGCAGCACCCATTCTGAACAAAACCCGGGTCCCATTGCCATCAAGAGGCCATAATCTCCGGTTTCAGGGTTCGAACGCTCCATGGTTTCTTTGAGCACTAACAAAACTGAGGTAGAAGACATATTTCCCATTTCCCTCAATGTCTGCCAGCTCAATTTTAATTTTTCTGCAGAAATGCCCAGTGTTTCCTGCAACGCTTCTAAGACTTTTGGTCCTCCAGGATGACAGATGTAATGTTCAATTTGCTCCAGCGATAAACCAACGGCCCCCAGAAAGATCTGAACATCTGTTTTTGCATGGGTTGTTACCACTTTGGGGACATGCGGGCTGAGAACAATTTTGAAGCCTTCATCGACAATATCCCATCCCATGATTCGTTCGGTTTCCGGATAAAAAGCAGAGCGAGTGGTTATGGCCTTCGGGCCTTCCAGTTCAACATTTGCCCCGGCAATCACCACTGCTGCGGCACCATCACCAAATAAACCGGTTCCAACAATATTTGGAATAGTCAGATCATTTTTTTGTATAGTCAGGGAGCACAGCTCAACCGACAGTAAAACAGCAATATGGTCTGGATAGGCCTTCACATAATCCATTGCTCTGGCAATTCCTGCTGCTCCACCGAGGCAGCCCAAACCAAAAATGGGAGTACGCCGGATACTATTTTTCATTTTGAGACGGTTCACCAACCGGGCATCAATGCTTGGAGTAGCAATTCCAGTGACCGAAGTGAAAAACAGGTGATCCACTTGATCGGGCCACAACCCAACGGTTTCTAATGCATTAAAAATTGCTTCTTCTCCTAAATTGACAGCATGTGTGATATAGTGATTTGTTCTAGATTCAAGACCTTGCAATTCTGCAATTTCCTCAAGGGGAATGCAAAAGCGGCGTGTACCAACCAGTAGATTTTGGTGAAGCAGACGCAATCGCTCGACATTGAAGTACTTCTTTTTCCATACATGGAGAAGTGCTTCTGTTAATTGTCGCTGAGTGTATTCATATTTTGGAAATGCTGTGCCAACCGAAATGATTTTCATAAGCCCCCTGGATCTAAACGAAATGTTTCGCTAAGATAGTAGCAGAATATACAAATAAAATTAATTCGCACCCTGCTGTCGTTGTCCAGCAATGTTTTTGAAAATCTCCCTAGCTTCCTTTGAAAAAATAGGGGAAACTCTTGGGAAAAAAATCTGGATATATATATCATAAACATAGATCTGTATTTGTCAATGGAAGGAACATCTAAATGACTTTTGATTTTCGTTTTTTATACATGAGTCATATTTCTCCTTATCCGATTCGAGGTGGAGAAAAGATCCGTGCTGCAGGTTTGATTCAACTCCTGTCCAACCTGGGTTCTGTGCAGGCAATTGTTGGCAATGAAGCTTCGGAAAAGGTTCCTGGAGCAGAAGTTCTCCCCAATGTCAAATTCCATCCCTTTGACTTTTTAAAGCACATGAAGCCGGTTGCACGCTATTATATGGAAAACAAGGCATTGGTCCAGCACATCGAGCAGATTTTACGACAAGATCCCATTGATGTGGTTGTCATTGACTATCAATTTTACGGAAAATACATCCGCTTTTTTCAAAAACGAGGCATTCCAGTCATCTATGGAACCCATAATTCAGAAGCACAATTGACCCGACAGGAAATCAGTCATTACTCAGGAAAAAAAGCTTTGGAAAAGTGGCTGCTCTATCACTTTCAGCTACTGCATGAAAGACTATACTTTCCACAGGCAGATGGTTTTATGGTGGTGTCTGAACAAGATAAAGCCTATTATGCACAATGGGTTCATCCCCAAAAAATAATCAAAATTCCAAATTTTATCTACCCCGAACTCTATCCTGATTTTGAAAGAGAACAAAGCAACATCAATCCCGAAAAAATTGTCATGACTGCCAATTTTACTGTATTTCAAAATCAAGATGGTTTGGAATGGTTTCTTAAAAAAGTTTGGCATCCGTTTCGTTTGTTTGAATATTTTGAATTATTATTGATTGGACGTGGATCTCAAGAAATACTGGAACAGATGGTTTGTAACGACATCACTCAAAGGGTCTCTGCAACGGGAGAAATTGATTCCATTTCTGATTCGTTAAAAGATGCCCGTATTGCTGTGGTTCCCCTGCGCTATGGCAGCGGGACTCGATTGAAAATTTTAGAGGCAATGTGGCACAAAATCCCTCTGGTGGTCACTTCACCAGGAGCTGAAGGAATTCAAGGGAATGATAAAAAACATTTCCTGATTGCTGATGATCCACAGACATTTGCACAGCATTTAATGACCCTGCAATCTGATAAAGAGCGCCAATCGATTATCGAACAGGCCAATTCTCTGCTGCATCAAGAGTATACACTGGAGGTCAATCAAAGACGTTTTCTGGCCTTTTTGAAACAAACCATGGAACTTCCCAGAAAGTAATAGAAGTGGTTGAGGGTATTTTTTTTTGTAGCTTGGTCTATGTTTTGCTATAAGAATTATGAGTCCATGCCAAATCATCTTGACGAAAACCGATTGTGAGTTTATTTTGGTGAAATTATTTTGGGCAATTTATTAACAATCGTCAACACGTACTGATCAAAATGAGTGAATCACTTGAAGCAATGAATGATGAGATTGTCGAAAGTCAAGGAAGTACATCCGGTTCGAGCAGCTTTCAAATCATTCAAGATCTGAAAAAAGACATCAATGACCCCAACAATGCAGGTGCGCTCATGGATTTGGTCAGTTCTCCAGATATTTTTCCAGACCAGGAAGGCCCATTTGCCGATACTATCAATGAATGCATCGACTATTTTGAAAAGAAAAGCGTGGCCTCCCTGTTTAAAGGATCAAAAATCGCCCGTAAATTACAGAGAAAATACAAACAAGATGTTTTTGAAAATAAATTCTTAAAAAAGAAATTTGGGATCAGTATCCGTACGATAACCAATGGATTTATTTTTTATAAACTGTCTCAAAACCAGGCCATCATTAGTAAAATACAGGATATTTATCACAATCCATTTGACTGGGTACAGCGCTACCTGACATTGAATTATTTTCTCGCCTTGAAAATCAGGGTTAATGAAAAAGTCCAGGCGATGTCCGGCAAGGCAAGAGACTTGATGGATAAATACGAAAGTGCCGGAAAACACAAGGAATTGAACCAGGTGCGTGAAAAAATGAACAATTCACTCGCAGATTCCCGTGTGAAAGTCCTCACCAATAATTATATATTATTTCTAGAAGCAGCCCTGCCCATAGCCTATGGGCACATCAATGACAATTTTGATTACCAGGCGATGTTTACCTATCGGGAATTCATCCGCTCGCTAAAAGCAAAGGTGGATCAGGTTGCCAAATACGGGGACCGCACTATTCAGAAAGAAAGTGAAGCCATTCAATTCAAAATGGAATCTAAACGAGAAGCTATGATTCGTGAGGCAAAAGGAGGCAAAGACTTTACGAAACTGCATCGCAATGACATGGAGAAAATCAACAAAGCATTGATAGAAGAAAAAAAGACTGCGGCTGCTCAGTTGGAGGAAATGATAAAACGGGTCAACGAACTCAAAATACAAGCCTATCGCTTCAAAGGCCTGGAAAGAAATATTCCTAACCCCAAAAAACCTAAAGTTTCTGTGGAACAGACCCTCTCATTACCGAGGGAAACATACAGAGAAATCGAAAAAATGCCGACCAATGATATCGAAGAAAATGTAGAGAAGTACATTGAAGATATTTGTATGGGCGTCGCAAAAGACAGCTGTATGACAATACTGCATCCTCGTTTTGACAAATTGCTGGAAGAAATTGTTGTCAAGTATGGTCAGATTTGGCCAACCATCTATGCAAAAATCATGTTGGATGCCAATAAACTTTTCATGCAGAAGGATCTCTATGAAGCCAAGCTGAAGTTCAGCACCAGCAACAACCCGAAAGCCGCATTGCATGGAGATCGAGCGCAAATGTCTCAGGCCTGTACGAAGATGCTGCAGCTGTTCAACACTGTTGAGTCCCAACTGAAAAAAAGCAGCATGTTCAAAAAAACAATCGTCAGTTATTATTTGGATAAAGCCCTGCTCCTCAAAAGAATGATCATGGAAATCTATCCCCATATCAATGTTTCCCCAAATGTCAAAGTCAATCATGTGGAAAAAGCAGTGGCATCGGTGAAAAGTTCGGAAAAGGCTGTGAACAATGCAATGGAGGCAGACAACAGCTATGAACCAAAAATAGATGAAAAAGGAAGAGCGGCCTTGATTAAATCCTTATACAGCATCAGCACTCTCTTAATATTGGAAGACGATGACGATGACGATGACGATGACGATGACGATGACGATGAAGCGGCTGCATGAACCCAAAAGAAAGGAAATGAATGACGGAGAAACAATTAAATGATAAGTGATCATCAAGTGATTGAGTTGGGCAATGCATTGCTCCTCAAAGTCCAGCTGCCGTCACACACAGAGTCTGAAGCACTTCAAGCATTAGAAGAACTGGCTTCTCTGGCAACTACCGTTGGCTGTCAGGTCAAGGAACAGATCATTCAAGCCCGCCCCCAAATACATCCGGCAACATTTGTCGGAAAAGGAAAACTCTCCATCATCAAAGAAGCCATTCATCATTTTGATATCCATCTGGTTATTGTGGATGGCTTACTCACACCAAAACAGGGAAAAAACCTGGAAGATTCTCTCAAGTGCATGGTCTGGGATCGAACTCAGCTGATCTTGGAAATTTTTGTGAACAATGCCAAAACACACGAAGCAAAAAAACAAATCGAATTAGCTCGCTTGCAATATATGCTGCCTAGGCTGGTAGGCATGTGGGCACACCTGGATCGGGAGCGTGGAGGGATTGGTGCGTCTCGCGGGATGGGAGAAAAGCAGATTGAGACCGACCGGCGGGTTATTCGTTCACGAATCGCCCATTTGAAAGAAGACATCATTCATGTGGAAAATGAACGCAATATCCAGAAAAAACGCCGCAGCCATTGCTTGAAAGTCAGTTTGATTGGATATACCAATGCCGGAAAATCAACAGTAATGAACGCATTAACCGAATCAGCACTGCTTGTGGAAAACAAACTTTTTGCAACCCTGGATTCGACCACCCGTATGCTGGATGAAAAAAACCGTCCTCAGATATTACTTTCTGACACGGTGGGCTTTATCAAAAATTTGCCTCATGAACTGGTCGCTTCTTTTCGCTCCACATTGGAGGTGGTTCGAGATGCTGATTTGTTGTTCCATGTCATTGATGTCAGTGCTGCCGATTATGAAGAACACATCACAACCACTCTGCAAGTACTTGATGAATTAGAAGCCAATCGCATTCCACGTATTATGGTTTTTAATAAAATTGACCAAATCAAAAGTCCGACTCAACTATTGATCATGAAGAAACAATATCCTCAGGCTCTTTTTGTTTCAGCACAAAATGATGATGTTGCAAAAAAACTACGGAAGAAGATTATCCAATTTTTTGATCAAAAAATGAAGACCGTCTCCATTTGCCTGGATTATCAGGAGTCCCACAACCTGGCCCATGTTTATGAATGGAGCCGAGTGGATCAAATCGATTACATGGATGACGGCATTCATTTGACCTTGACCGCTCCTTCTGGCAATCTAAGTCGGCTGCGTCACCAGATTGGTTCATCTCATTTTCAAGGAGAGCAAGCATCATGACCCGTATTGGTTTGGTTCAAATGAACTCCACCAATGATTATCAAAGGAATTTGGAGTTTGCTCATGCCCAAATTTGCAAGGCCAGCCAGGATGGCTTGAATTTGGTCGCATTCCCAGAAACTTTCCTTTACGTGGGAGATGAAAAAGAAGATAAATTGAAAATTGCGCAACGACTTGATGGTGAAATTGTAACAACATTTCAAGAGTATGCTTCCTGCTATCATATTTCTATTCTAATGGGAAGTATCTATGAATCGGTGCAGGGCTCCAGCAATTATTTATACAATACTTCCATCCTGATAGGTCGCCAAGGAAATATTCAAGGGGTGTATCGAAAAATTCATCTTTGTGATATTGACTCTCCCTCCTTAAAGAATGTAGAATCAAAAAATATCAGACCTGGTTCTGAGACGGTGGTGGTTGACCATGAAATAGGCAAGATTGGTTTGAGTATTTGTTACGATTTGCGTTTTCCTGGATTATTCCAGAGCCTGCGAGCGAAAGGCGCAGAGATTATTTTTGTTCCGGCTGCTTTTTTTTTACAAACAGGAACACACCATTGGTTTCCTTTATTGCGTGCAAGAGCTATTGAAAATCAGGCATATATCGCCGCTCCTGCCCAATGGGGGTGGCACTATGGCGATCGATATTCCTATGGGCACAGTGTGTTGATTGATCCGTGGGGAACCGTTATTTCCTGTGCATCAGAATATCCTGGCATTGTTTCTGGAACCATTGATCTGGATTATCTGATAGATATTCGAAAAAGGATGCCGGTGATGGAGCATCGACGACCCGAATATTATCTATAAGCATCTTCCTTTATCCTTATATAATAACGTGGATCAATTTATTGTAAAAGGTGGCACCCCGCTTTCTGGTACAATTTTACCATCAGGTAATAAAAACGAAGCTTTGCCGGCACTCGCCGCCGTGCTTTTGACAGAAGAGCCTATTGTCCTTAAAAACGTTCCGGAGATTCTGGACATTCAAAACATGCGGGATTTGCTGCAAAGTGTTGGGGTAGAAATCGTCAACCTGGAACCCCATACGTTTCGCTTGCAGGCACAATCGATCTCAACGGATATGCCGTCATTCCAGAAAGCTTCTTTGATTCGAGGATCTTTTTTGCTGGCAGGCCCCATGTTGGCGCGCCATGGCTCGATACATCTTCCTGCCCCGGGAGGTGATAAAATTGGAGTACGTCCGGTTCGTACTCATTTACAGGCATTGCAGCATCTCGGTGCACAAATTGAACTGAGTCCTGAAGGAAATTACTTCATGCAGACCAATGGTTTGAGAGGAGCCGACATTTACTTGGACGAAGCCAGTGTGATGGCAACTGAAAACGCCGTCATGGCTGCTGCATTGGCCGAGGGTTGTACAATTATTCATAATGCTGCCAGTGAACCTCATGTGCAGGGATTGTGTTGTTTTTTGAATGCAATGGGGGCAAAAATCAGTGGAATTGGCAGCAACATTATTGTCATAGAAGGGGTTGCCTCCCTCCATGGTTGTGAGTATACGATTCAGCCTGATCACATTGAAGTCGGTTCATTTATTGGACTGGCCGCTGTCACAAAGAGCGAATTACTGATTCAAAAGGCAGGCCTACCTCATTTACGCATGATCCGTATGATGTTTGAAAAGCTGGGAGTGACCACTGTGATTCAAGGAGAGGATCTTTTGATAAAAAAAGAACAAAAAATGCAAATTGCTTCGGAACCTTTCCAGGGAGTTCCAAAAATTGATGATGCTCCCTGGCCTGGATTCCCTGCCGATTTAGTGAGCATCATGACCGTGGTGGCTACTCAATGTGAGGGTACCATCCTTGTTTTTGAAAAGATGTTTGAAAGCCGCTTGTTTTGGGTTGATAAACTCATCAGCATGGGAGCAAAAATTATTCTCTGTGACCCGCATCGTGCCGTGGTAACGGGCCCAGCTCCTCTCACCGGGACAACATTAATTTCCCCTGATATTCGTGCAGGAATGTCCTTACTCATTGCGGCGATGGGTGCCCGAGGTACCAGTGTTATTCAAAATATTCAGCAAATCGACCGTGGCTATGAACAAATCGATGTACGGTTGAACACACTGGGCGCAAATATTAGCAGAATATCCTCCTCATGAAAAAAAATACTTGCCCTCATTGTCAAAACAAGATTCCTCAACAGAAGGCTATATTATTTTGCCCAATTTGCGGATTGTCACTGCTGTCGGCTCCCACTCAAATCCACTCCATACACAAAGGTGAGTATGCTTCATTAGGTTCCCGCCTTTTAGCACGGTTGCTCGATTATACCATTATTGGTATCATTGCATGCCTGATCGACTGGATAACACAAGGTTCTTTCATAGAAGGACTGGAGTGGTTTCGGTATGGCATCGCCAGTGTGTCTCAAGTGACCTATTCAGTATGGACGGGAGCTATTTTATTCCTGGGCTATTTTGTGATTTTCCAAAGTTTGAGTGGTCAAACCCCTGGGAAAAAATTATGTCAAATCGTTGTGCTGCAACAAAGCAGAGAGGATATAGAAAAAATTCCCGGTTTTTTCTCCAACCTTGTTCGTGAAGCCGGAATTTGGATTACATGGATCACAGGAGGATGGCTTTTTTTACTTCTTCTTGTTTCTCCAAAAAACAGGGGGTTTCATGATTTCTTATCGAGAGTGGAAGTATACCAAATCGTAGAAACATAACGAATTTCTGTTAGAAAATCTATCCAGTACGCTTCAGACTATGCAGCTCCTCCTCAAACAAAACCGATATTCTGGAATTGCCTTACTCTTGACAATGGTGATTTTATCACTGGTCACCATCTTCATGACAGAATTTTTCTTTGAGACGGCTTTAGAAATCCGTGCTATTGAAAATTTCAAATCTTCCTTTGTGTCACAGACTGTTGTCAAGTCCATGTTCAAGGCCATGCTCGTAGCAATTTCCATCAATGAAACCGACTTTTTTGAATACCTGAAACAAATCTATCAAACCACCGAAAGTTTGACTGGAGGTGATCAAAAATTATCCATCCTGAATCCTCCCAAACTCCTGATTGCTCTGCCGGAAGGCTCCATTCCTGATTTTGAAAGTGCAGTCATTTTTACTCCCTATGTTCGTCCCATTGACCACCTTTTCAATCTCAATCGTATCCAGAGTAAACAGGGAACCCGCGTGCCCGATTCTCCCAACGACCGAATAATTTTCAATCAATTTGTTAACCTTATTTCTCAAATTCCTATTAAAATTGAACAAGAAGGAATGGAGATGGAGGATGCTCCAGCAGAATTTCGTTTTTTGGAACTGGGAGAAGCAACCCGGCTGTATGCTGCTATTTTTGATTGGATGGATACCAAAGATGATGGACGTCCCTATTCCAATGAAGCCGGAGTAACAGGTGCCGAAGATGGAGCTTATACGGAATTTGAGGTAAATACAGAGCTGCTCATCAAAAACAGGCGCCTGGATCGTTTGACGGAGATTCGTCTGATTGATGGAATCAAAGAAAGCGGAATTCCTTATGAAGAATGGAAAAAACATTTCACGGTGCATCCGGTTGGCGTGGATCCGGGGACAGGAGAATTTGAGTCCCGTTTGAATGTCAATCTGGCAAACAAAGAAGAAATTGTTACTTTTTTGAGACGGTTTGAACAAAATTCAGAATATTATGGAGAACTCGGAGGTCCTCCCGAAAACAAAACCCACCTGCAAGCTTATGTGGACCATGCCGAGGAGGTTGCCGATGCGTTAATCCAGTTTGATGAAGACGGCACTCGAGTAGTTTACACTCAACGTTCTTTAGGAAGTGTCCTGTCCTCTGTTGATGTTGGACGAAACTATAGTGATTTTTTTATATACCATAATCAGTGGTATGAAATTCGGTTGGTAGCAGAAGTAGACCATATTCAGTCAGAAATACAGGCGATTGTATTCATTCCCCGAAATGCATCAGGGGAGGCCACAGGTAATGCTGTGATTAAAGATTTTATATTACGTTGAATTTTTTGCGGATTTGCAATGGTTGACTTCTCAAATAAAATTGGTCATCACATCATTCGTTTGGATGAAATTCCCTCTACCAATTCCTTCTTATTGCGAAACAAGGAGTACTTGAAACAACATGGGACCGTTGTCACAGCACATGCACAAACAGGAGGACGAGGGCGTGCCGAAAGAAAATTTGTCTCTCTGCCAGGAAAAAATATAACATTTTCTGTTGTGGTACACTCTACACCTCCTCTGGAAGATTTAGGCATTTATTCGTTATTGACAGGAATTTCCGTGTTTCGTGCGTTATCGCCCTATACTCGTGTGTTGCCAAGGTTGAAATGGCCCAATGATGTTCTGGTGGGAAATAGGAAAATATGTGGAATTTTGCTGGAGGTCGCAACCTTACCAGAAATGAGACACCCTGTATTGGTCATTGGAATTGGAATCAACTGCAAAGGTTCAGCATCGGATTACCCTGAGGATCTGCTGCATACCTTGACAACGCTTGAGCAGGAATCTTCACAACCCATTAAACCCAATATCGTTTTTCAAGAGGTATTGATACAGTTGGGCAACGTGTTGGACGAGTTCATGTCTCATCGCAAATCAGAACTCATGCAAGAATGGCTTTCTCATTCCAATGCAATGGCAGCTGCTGTGCAATACGAGACTAGAGACGGTTGGGCCACTGGTGTTGTAGAAGGCTTGACATCCTCTGGCTATTTGTTAATACGTGAGAATACCGGAAAACTTCATACGCATATTTCAGGGGATGTTCTTTACTGTAACTCTCCTTACAGTAATCCAAAATGAGTCACCGATTTGCGTTGAGAAATCGGAATTTACCCAAATGCGGTATACTTTTAGCATGTAGAATAGCAGGCCAATGGTTTAAAGGCCAAATTTATTGGGCGCATCGCTTGCTATGTAACCGATAAAGCAACTCAGAAGATCGTTGAAAAGACACGTCGATTTGGTAAGTTGTTGTTTGAGCATTCCTTAGCATGGCAGACAGTCTGTATGAAATTTATGAATTGATTCAAATCTAATCAGGGAAAGGAAACATGGCAGACGACGATATGGATATGGAAGGTTTGGATGATTTCGGTTCAGACGATTTCGGAGACCAGCTAGACGATTTTATGGATGGGGATGGAGGAGGCGCCGTTGATGGCGACAGCGAACTGGATTCTTTTTTTGAGGATCTCTCCACCATTGATGATTTAGAAGTGAAAGAAGACGAGCCGGAAGACGAACCGGAAGACGAACCGGAAGAACCAGAAGACGAACCGGAAGAACCAGAAGACGAACCGGAAGAACCGAAAGAAAAGAAGCCTATCTTGATTCCCGCTATTATTGCGGCTGTTGTCGGTATGGTGCTGGCTGCTATTACCATTGGTGTCTGGTGGTTTTTAGCACAGCCTGAAGAACTACCACCTCCACCACCAACCACTGTTCCTGTGTCTACTTTGCCAAGGACAACATTGCCTCCTGCCACTACAATTGTTACGACAACAACGACACTGCCCCCCCCTCCTCCTCCTCCGAAGCCAAAGGAACTGGTTTATTATGTACAGGTAGCCAACTGTATTTATAAAGAATGTGTGGATGATTTTCGATATTTAATGAAGCGTTATGGATACAAAAGTAAGGTTGTTGTCCAAGAAGAAAAAACCCCCATGACGGAAGTAATTTCACGTCAAGTCGTGGGAGAAGAAGAAGCTGCCAGATGGGTGGATCGCATCAATCAGGAAAATCAACTCCCCGGAGAAGCGCACCGTAAACGTGCAGGAAGCCAATATCGTGTTTCTTTGGGTCTGTTTCCAGACTTGGATACGGCTGCACGTGTGAAAGTTTATTTGAACCAGCTCTATGCCAAACAGCTGGTGTTTGAGGCAAAGCGTGCAGAACAAATGGTACGCTACTCCAAAATGAGATCTGGAGGTTTTAAAAATCGACAGGAGGCTGTTCAGCTACAACGGACTTTGCTGAAAAAAGATAAGAATTTTCGTGGGGCTTTTGTTGTAGGTGTAGAAGAGTAAAGTTTGGAGTGCTTGCAGGAATCCATCTTGCATTTCTTAGGTAAACACATTTCAATTTGCCAAAGGAATACAAAATGAAAAGCCTTAACAAAATAAGCAAACACGCTTCTATTACCAACTTTTTTTTAACTGTTTTGCTGCTAGTTTTGCTGCTTGGATGTTCTGGAGGGAAACCCGGGCAGCAAAATAAGGTGTGGGACGATCAAACCAAATTTTCCAGAAAATTATGGGATTCTGCCCTGCAAACCAAACCCAAATATATTCTTTGGGAAAAATGTGCTTCTAAAGAAAGTTGCGCATTTTTGAATGAATTTGGCCCCAATCAATACAAAACTCCTTTTAAAATAGACAGCCTGGAACGGTGTTACGGTTCCGATTGTGATCAACTGACAGAATTTGGACGAACCCCTCATTACAAACCGATGCAGGGAGCATTTACTTATAAGGAACGTTGTATTGGTGAGGAGTGTGAGCGGTTTGCAGACTATGGTCCCAATTCAACAATAAGAACGCGGGAAGATCCTGAGAATAGATGTTATAAGGATGAGTGCGATAAGCTGGAATCATTTGGAGGCAATGGAATCATTCCCTATACTAAACGTAACAAGTAAATTTGACAGATTGTTCATCTGATGAAAAGACCAATCAACATCATTTCTAAGACAATCAAAGCACCCCACAGTGTCCATTGCATATTCGTGTAGGATTTGACAGAAAAAATGGTTGTATCGTTAGCAAAAACCTGATTCCCCGAAGACAGATCCTCTTTTTCCCCTTCTCTTTCTGGTTGTGTTTCTTTTTTTTCAGGAAAAATAGTTATAATACCGTGATCTTCTGTGGTGAAATAATCTTTTAATTGATTGACGGGGAAATGGAGTTCTTCCTCAAAATTAATTCCAATTTTACTTCCATCTTCGTACGGAGTGATCCAAACAATAACGCCTTTGTATACCCACATTTGATCAACAAATTCGGAATGATCTCCAAAAAGGTTTTTTTCTATGCAAAAGCAGACACGGTAAGATATATCAGGTTTAGGCAGGATGGTAGAAAATACCTGAATTCCTTTTGCCGACCAGTCCACAATATGCCCAGATCCCTCTTTTCCACTGATCTTAATCTCTGTGGAAAACCGATGTTTATGCCTTTCATGCTTTCGTAACTCCATAGTAAATTTCCTTCTTTTGATGATGTGTGGTCTGTTGTTATGCAAATGCTAATGATATTGCAGCAATCGTGCAAGAAAGAAGTGGAATTCTTTTTGAACAAAATAGAAACAAAGAGAGTCCGTAGGGAATATGGTATTTTGAGAAAATCATTTTCAGGAAGATTGGACTTTGGTATAATATGTGTTTTAATATCAATCATCAGATAAATTTTTAAAATACAGGCGAGGCAAAACTTGGAAACCGAGCAACATAGCGCTGCAGAAATTTTAAAAGTCTTGAAGATCGATTACTTCAAGCAGGTTTCGCTGGCAGAAGAAATTGTCGTATATTCTATTTTTTTTATCCTGGTTGCTTTTGCAATCATGCATTTACGAAATTACTTACAGAAAGAGAAAGATAAAAAAACCTCATTACTGAAAAATGATTATCAGGAAAAAGAAAAACTTGCTTTCCAAACGCTGGTTGCCAATTTAGAATTGACCCCGCATGAGTATCACCTGTTAAAAAAAATTTCAGGATCCTCCACATTTCGTGACAACTACGCCATTATCGAATCCATTCGTAAGTTTGAAGCACATGTCTCTCATTTTAAACAAACCGAGGCACTTGCCAAAGAACTGCCTCAAGTCTTGAATTTACGACACAAACTTGGGTTTCATTACAACAATAGCAAAGTACCCTTTGTCTGCACACAGATGTTGATGATGAAAACCACCCTGGAGTGTTCTGTTCAGGTGGGCCATAAACAGATTTTATTCATTTCTCCCGTTGCCAATATATCCGAACAATACTTTTATCTCAAACCACCAACCAGCAAACGCAGGCCTGTCAGTCTGGAGCAATTTCCTTCTATTCTTTGTAAAGCCAGGAGAAAAGATGGAACTTATGAATTCAAGGCCCCATTGGTCAAGCAAGTCTATGGAGAGAATCCACTGCTGGTACTGTCGCATACCAGCGATGTTAAAAAAATTATAGAACGAGAATACGAACGCATTCCCGTGAAGTTACCAACGAGGCTTTACCAGTTGTCTGACCGACATTTGCACCTAAACCGGAGAGAACTGCATCAGCTCAAAGAAGATCGTCAATTTCCTTCATTGGGAGGAATAATCACCAACATCAGTCAGGGGGGGATGCACTTCATCACAAGCAGTCCACAAGGCACTTTTTGGGAGCAGGATATTGTCATGTTTGAAATTCCAGGAATATCAGCAAGAGATGAATTGCAAGCTCAGATATTATCTATTACCTCAGAACAAGGACGCCATCGGCTCCATTTGCAATTTTTTCATTTAACTGATTTGGAACATCTCAAGCTGCATAAACTGATTTTGCGTTTGAAGGAAATAGCGGACTCTCCTGTACATGAAAAAGCAGACTCATCAACAAATCAGGTAGAAGCCTGAGTCACACCCATTCTTCCATCTTATTTCTCAATCAAATATAGGATTACTTATGACTACTGAAAAAATGTTAGAGCCCTTATTGCAATACCAGCAAAAAATGGAAAATGATTTATTAGAAATTCACAAGCGTTCACACCAGCTTGCTACAGGAATGGTGCATACAGGAAATATTACGTTGGAACCCATATATGATCTTTATATACTTGATGGTATTCTTCATATGGAATTAGAATTACCAGGTGTGGTTGAAGAAGATATCGAGGTAGAATTGGCCCCGAAATCCTTGAAAATTACTGGAAAAGTTCATAAGATGCAACTATTGCCTGACGAGGCATATCTTGTACAAAATCGTAAATATGGTATTTTTGATTACATGTTCACCATTCCGTCACAGCAAATACTCAGCCATGAAACTCCAGAATTACATCATGGGATTCTGCATTTGAAACTCCACCTGGAATCTGCAGAAAGTTAAGATAAAAAATTATGCCGCGTATCTTAAGAAATTACTTAATCAGCTTTGCCGTCATTGGTGCGATATTACTGGTAGTTCATTTATTGGATCTCTACTTTCATGCCGATCAAGAAGCGCCACAGAAGGCACCATCGCAAACGTCATCCTTGTTGTCACCTGAACGAGGATCTTCAATTAAACCCGCACTGCCTGCTAAATAATTCCAACCAGGGTAAAGGCCATCAAATGATTCAGTTTATACATGCTGCTGATATTCACCTGGACAGTCCATTGCGGGGACTGGAGCGTTATGAGGGGGCCCCTGTGGAAGAAATCCGCCTGGCAACACGTCGAGCATTGGAAAATATGGTACAGCTGGCCATCACAGAGAAGGTCCAGTTTGTATTGATTGCAGGGGATATTTATGATGGCGATTGGAAAGATTATAATACAGGACTGTTTTTTGTAAAGATGATGTCCAAACTCCAGGCTGCTGATATCCTGGTATTTATCATCTCGGGAAACCATGACGCGGCCAGCCAGGTGTCCAAAAATCTAAGTTTGCCTGCCAATGTCCGAATCTTGAACAACAAGAAACCGGAAACCATAACCATCCCAGATCTTTCGATTGCCATCCATGGACAAGGCTTTTCCCAGCGCGTGATCACAAACAACCTGGCTCTCCATTATCCCAAGGCTCTACCTGATTGTTTCAACATTGGGATGCTGCACACCAGTGCCAGCGGACGAGAAGGGCATGAAAGTTATGCACCCTGCAGCGTAGAACAACTGTTAGAAAAAGGTTATGATTATTGGGCATTGGGTCATGTACACACACGGGAGATTCTCCACCAAACCCCCTGGATTGTATTTCCAGGAAACATACAAGGACGGCACATCAGGGAAACTGGAGGCAAAGGAGCAACATTAGTCACAGTAGAAGAACAGCAGATTCTTTCTGTTGAGCATAAGAACCTGGATGTCTTCCGCTGGAAACATTGTGAGGTGTCTGCAGTCGACCTGGAATACGGCGAAGACGTTGTTGTGCTTGCAGAAGAAAAAATACAAGAAATCATGAATATGGAGGATGGATTCCCTGCCGGGATACGTCTCCGGATCACGGGATCGTGTCGGGCACATCATGAATTGAGCAAGAACCCTACTCATTGGATTAATGAAATTCGTGCTGTTGCCAACAATCTGAATGTTTGGCTTGAAAAAATTAACATTCAAACCTGTGCAGAAATCAACTGGGACGAATTGGGCAAACAAGATGATCCGATTGGAGGACTCATTCGTACGTTGGATGAGATGATTCTCTCCGAAGATAAAAAAGACCGATGGGCCGGAGATTTTGCGGAGCTTCAGCGAAGGATACCGGCAGAACTGCAAGAAGGGCTCGATGCGATTGATCTGAAAAGCCCTGAAAAATTCTCCGAATTGTGTGAGGACATTAAACACTTTTTGATTCCGCAGTTACTTTCAAAAGGGGATTCCCCATGAAAATCCTCTATTTGGATCTGACGGCTTATGGCTCATTCAGCCACCAAACATTGGACCTTTCAGCAGGAAAAGAAGGAATACACCTCATTTATGGCCCGAATGAAGCGGGAAAAAGCTCAACACTTCGTGCCTTGACAGGGTTTTTCTATGGTTTTCCTCATCAATCCTCTGATACTTATTTAAACCAGGAACTTCGTGTGGGAGCACGCTTGCGTCACTCCAATGGTTTGGAATCCTCTTTTATCCGCAGAAAAGGCAGAAAAAACACGTTGTTGGATGCCGACGGACAACCGCTTCCAGACAATGTCTTACAAAAACTCCTGGGCAATCTGGAAAAAGAAGTTTTTTCCTCCTTCTTTGGCATAAACCACGAAACCTTGCACGACGGAGGAGAAGACATTCTGCAGGGACAAGGGCAATTGGGCAGGAGTTTATTTTCAGCAGGAATGGGAAATACTCAGCTGCGTGAAGTTATGCGCACCTTAGAAAAAGAAGCAGAATCTCTTTTCCGCCCAAGAGGACAAAAAATAATCAACAAAGCCATTCATGCCTACAAAGACGCAAAAGCTGAAAAGCTTCATATCTCTCTTCCCAGCCAGCAGTGGCTCGCCCTGGAACAAACCATCAAAGAGGTTCAAACCAAAATAGATCAGGTTACAAAAAAAATACACCAGCTGCGCACAGAAAAGAACAAATGGGAACGTTTTTTAAGGGCAATTCCGCTCATCGCCGAGCGAAAAATGTTGTTGAGTCAACTGCAACAACTGGGAAGCCTGCCCACGCTCCCAGTAGATTTTTCCAAAACCCACCGCAATGCTTTAGAACAATTAAAAGTTGCTTCAAATACAGCGGATCGTACCGGCGAAGAGCTGCAGCAAATTGAAACACGGAAGGCTGCGTTACACATATCAGAAACATTTCTCCAGCAATCACAGATCATTCAGAATTTACATCAGCAGCTGGGCAGTTACCAAAAAGCCCATTCAGATCGAACTCGCCTTCAGGGAGAACAAAAACTGTTAGAAATGGATGCGGACACTATTTTAAAAAAACTCCAATACAATACGCCTCTTGCTGAGGTTGAATCATTGAGGCTCACCACAGCACAGCGTCGTAGAATTCAGGATTTAGGAAATCAGCGTCAGGCTCTGTTTGAACAAAAGGATCAGACCGATAAAAAATTGAAGCAATTGGAAAAAAACATAGCTGCCTCGCAACACTCTTTGAAGCAATCTGGTAAATTTCAGAATCCCGCACTATTGAAGCAAGCCGTTAAACGTGCTGAAAAACAAGGGGACCTGGAATTGGAATACCAGCAGTTGCAGCATCAATTGGCACAGGAAACAAAACAAATTGAAATTGAACGAAAGCGTTTGCCTGGGTGGTCTGGGACACTGGTAGATTTAGAAACGCTGCAAGTGCCTTCTAGAGAAATGGTGAACCAATTCGATCGGGAGTTGGGACAGTTGAATCAAGAATTAAAAGCCCTAGAAAACCAATGCACACAAAATAGGAATAAAGTCATGGAACTGGATCGTCAACTCAAAGAATTGGAGCTTGCCGGGTCAGTGCCCTCAGAAAATGAGTTGGAATCGGTCCGCTTTTTAAGAGATAAGGACTGGGAAGCCATTCGCCTCATGCTCATTGAAGAAAAGTCGGGAAAAGAAATGAAAACTGAAACCATCTTCAATCATTCACTCCTGGACACCTACCAGAGCATTGTCCGGAAGGCTGACGAAATGGCAGACCGTTTACGCCGCGAAGCCGAGCGTGTGGCCCAACAGGCAACTTATCTTGCCGATAAAGGAAAATACCAGGAAGATGTTCGGCAATTGGAACAAAAAATTTTGGAAACACAACAAAAACGATCCGAGTGCCAAAATGCATGGAATGAACGCTGGCATACCATCCAAGTAACGCCATACTCTCCTCAGGAAATGCTTACTTGGATTGATCAACAGCAGCTTCTTGTACAGCATGCTGAGAAATTCCGCAAGGGGCAGGCGCAGCTGGAGTATTTGCAAAAAAGCATTGCGGATCATTGCCAGGCAATCAGAAAGTGCCTTCAGCAATTGGACCCCCTGGAACATGATGATTTACAAAAACTGGAAACGTCCACAACACATAGACTGGATGATCTCATAGGAAGTGCCGAATCTCTGGTGGAGCACATCGAAACGTCCAATCGTAAAAGAGAACAACTGGAGCAGCAGCTCATTCAATCTGAAAACGAAATGAAAGATGCCCATGAACAAAGACAAACGGCAATCAATGAACTCCAAACTTGGAAATCAAACTGGTCCTCTGCTATTCAATCATTGGGGTTGAATGAAAATGAAGTACCCTCCACAGTCAATGAAGTCATGGTAGAACTGGAGGAACTCTTTAAAAAAATAGATCAAGTGGCCAGCCACACCAAGCGAATTCGTGGTATTGATCGGGATGCCGAAAGCTATGAGAAAAAAGTGGAAATTTTTATGAACCAGTATGCTCCTGAGCTCGAAAAACTCCCTCTTTCTCAAGCAGTCAACAAAATGTATGCGCTGCTCGAAAAAACAAAACAGGACTCTGCCTCATTAAAAGAACATCAGCAACAGCAGGAAGCCCGTCAGAAAGTATTTGATACAGCACGGCGTGAGGTAGAAGAAGCAAACCAAATTTTGAAAACCCTGTGCCAGAAGGCTCAGTGCGAGACAATAGAAGAGTTGGAAGAAGTAGAAGAGAGCTTCTTAAAAGTAGAAATGCTGCAAAAAGATTTGAAACGGGTCGAAAGCCAACTACTTGATGATGGAGGCGGGTTGGCCATTGATGAACTCATCGTCAAAACAGAATCACTGGATGTCGATACATTGCCAGAAACCATCAGAGAAACAGAACACCAAATCAAATCTCTGGAGCAGCAGCAGCTGGAGATGACAAAAGAACTTGGCAGCAACACCAATGCCTTGAATAATATGGATGGCGGAGGAAAAGCGGCAGAAGCGGCAGAAAAAGTAGAAAATTGTGCCGCAGAAATCAGGGATGGGGTGGAGCGCTATCTCCTGGTTCAACTATCTTTTCTTATTCTCCAGCGGCAAATCGAGTACTATCGCAAAGAAAAGCAGGATCCTTTGCTGTCCAGTGCCAGTCAATATTTTACCAGATTGACCCTGGGATCTTTTGCCGGACTGCAAACCGATTTTGATGCAAAGCATGACACGCCGATCCTGGTCGGAGTCCGTTCTGATGGCCAACAGGTGCTGGTGGAAGGGATGAGTGATGGGACGCGGGACCAGCTCTATCTTTCCCTACGACTTGCACACCTCGAACAATATCTGGAAAAGCACGAACCTATTCCTTTTATTGTGGATGACATTTTGATTAATTTTGATGATCAACGGTCAGAAGCCTTGTTGCACACTTTGGCAGAACTCTCCCAAAAAACACAAATTCTTTTGTTTTCCCACCATCACCATCTTGTGGAACTCGCGCAATCCCAACTGAAACAGGATATCCTGCATGTGCATTCATTATGAGAAAAAATTGGAATTGAAAATCAACAGTAGACGACGGTCGATGTTATTGGTATGTTATCACTAACAGTCGGGGTGTGGCGCAGTCTGGTAGCGCGCATCGTTCGGGACGATGAGGTCAGGAGTTCGAGTCTCCTCACCCCGACCAGTAAAATGCTTATGCTAAAATACACCCTATGAGAAAGAACTGATTTTGAATTTGATGTCTGAAATCAAAGGAGAATGATGAAATGATAATCTCTTTTTCCAAGTTCGTTAAGAGTCGATATGTCCGATATTCCGTCAAATAAATTATTCAATATCACACAATACTGCCTGGAAAACAACGCTGTCCACCAGCCTGAAAAAACAGCATTGATTTTTGCTTCTGACAATGGGGAAGATGAACGCTGGACATTCCGAGATTTTTATGATGCAGTCCAACAAATGGCCATGGCACTGCGCTCGTTTCATCTGCCACGTTTTTCCAGGGTGATGATACGGCTGGACAACACAACCGATTACGCACTGGCTTTTTTTGCTTCTATTGCCGCAGAACTGGTACCGCTGCCAGCCTCTCCTTTATTGACAACCAAGGAAGTTGTCACACTGCTGAACGATGCTGAAGCCCGTATGGTCATCACGGCCACTCCGTTTTCATTACCTGACGGTAAGTTATCGAAGGACTGCCAGGTGGTTGACATTGAGGAACTCACCAGTAAAACCCAGCATGGTCCTTCCTTCGAAGCGCCCCAGACTCATTTTGATGATCCTGCGTTTTTGATTTACACCTCCGGCACAACCAGCACGCCCAAAGGAGTTTTGCACGCACAGCGCAACGCATGGGGACGACGCCCGATGATCGAAGGATGGTCTGGGTTGACCCATGATGATATTGTGCTTCATGCTGGGCAGCTCAATTGGACTTACACCCTGGGAGTGGGGCTCATCGACACATGGTCCGTCGGTGCGACCACAGTGCTCTATCATGGAGAAAAAAATCCAATGGTATGGCCTATCTTGATTGAAAAATACAAAGTGACTGTATTTGCGACGGTTCCTACCTTATACCGTCAAATTCTTAAATACGGGCATGTGGAGAAACATGATCTTTCATCATTGCGTTATGGATTGACAGCAGGTGAACCCCTTCCCCCGACACTTCTGGATGCCTGGCGTGAGCAGGCAGGGACCGAACTCTATGAGGCTTTGGGAATGAGCGAGATTTCTACCTATATCAGCTCCAGCCCTAGCGTTCCAACCAGGCCTGGCTGTCCTGGGAAACCGCAAAAAGGAAGAAACGTTACAATCCTGCCTATCGAAGGAGGAGAGGAACCACTGCCTCCTGGAAAAATTGGGCTGCTGGCAATCCACCGCAGTGATCCAGGACTGATGTTGGGTTACTGGAAAAGGGAAGAAGAAGAAAAAGAAGTGTTTCGCGGAGAATGGTTCATTGGCGGCGACTTGGCTCAGATCGATGAGGACGGATACGTATGGTACCACGGAAGAAATAATGATTTGATGAACACATTTGGATACCGGACGTCTCCTCTGGAAATCGAAAGCGTGTTCATGAAGCATCCGCAAATTACGGAAGTTGGAGTGACTGAAATAACCGTATCTGATGATGTTGCGATCATTGCGGCTTTTGTTGTCCCCAAAGGTTCGGATTCACTGGACAAGGAAGAACTCATGTCCTGGGTCAACAGCCAGTTGGCTGTTTATAAACGACCCAAAGAAATACGCTTTGTTCAGCAGCTGCCCCACACGTCTAATGGGAAAATTATACGCCGTAAACTGGGAGAACTGGAGTATCACTAAATTACAGTTTATCCAACTTATTCGAGATTTCTTGAAGAATCCTTCCCTCGTTATCAAATCCACCGTTCGTACTGGATCCCAAAGAATCAAGCTTGCCCTCCATCGTCGACTCCAAAGTATTAAGGATTGCTATCACTGATAAAGAGCATCAGCTCCTATCGTATATGATGTCAAGTCCGATTTGCCAATGTAATTCTGGGGAGCTATATTAAAGAAACTTTGCATCATTAAAAAAAATAGGGTAATTAGTCGAATAACATCTCAGTTGCATAACAGAATTCCTCAAAATGACACTAAGCGTTAAAATTAATGGAATCGTTTGTTTGGTGGTGACCTGTGTCCTGTTAATGTCAGGAGCCTATGAAGTGAAGCAGGTTCAGTCCCAGATGGAGGGAGAACTCCACACTGAATTATCCAAAATTTCTGAAAGGGTGGGCAAGAGTTTGGTCTATCCGGTTTGGTCTTTTGATGAAGACGCAACAGAGGAATTGATCCGAGCCGAAATGGGCAATAAAAACGTTGCTGCGATCATCATCCACTATGCTCATGATGATTCTGCTTTTGGCAAAACCAGAGACAATCAATGGGCATTGGCAGATATCAGCAAAGATAACAGTATTCCTTCCTTTATCGGCCAAGCATTCCCCCTGTACAATAAAGATAAAAAGCTTGGCACCGTCGAAGTCCATCTGACGGATAAGTTCATGAGAGAACAAATTGCAAGGGAACTGCAACAAGTGGCCACCAGGATGATCGTGCTGATCCTTGCCATGCTTCCTGTTTTGGCAGTTTTACTGGAGTGGACGGTTTCTCGGCCAATCAAAGCCCTGACTCGTAATATAGAAAATATCTCAGCGGGTCATCTAAAAGAATTGCTGGAAACCTCCCGAACCGATGAACTGGGGATTTTGGCAAGAAGTTTCGAGAAAATGCAGCAAGTCATTCACACAAAAATGAATGAACAACAAACAACCAGTGCAGCACTGAACCAACTAAATCAACAGTTGGAGGAACGTGTCAAATTAAGGACAGCAGAACTGGAAGAAGCAAAAGAAGAAGCAGAAAAATATGCGGCAACGCTCAATAAATACGCAAACGACATGGAGTTCAAGAATGTGGAATTAGACAAGGCACGCCAGGAGGCCGATGCGGCTAACAAGGCAAAAAGTGAATTTTTGGCCAACATGAGTCATGAAATCCGCACTCCGATGAATGCTATTCTTGGCTTCACCGAGCTCCTTAGCAGACAAACGGTTGATGAACTGCAAAAGGATTACCTGGATTCGATTCAAGCCAGTGGGAAATCACTCCTTACCCTGATCAATGATATTCTAGATCTCTCCAAAGTGGAAGCTGGAAAGCTGGAATTGGAGTACCATGTCTTCAATCCTCATATTGTCTTTGAGGAAATGCAGCAGGTTTTTTCACATAAAATTGCGGAAAAAGGCCTGGAGTTTCAAATCAATATTGATCCGGACCTCCCCAAAGCGCTGTTATTGGATGAAGTCAGGCTGCGTCAGATCCTGCTGAACCTTGTCGGAAATTCAGTCAAGTTTACGAAAACAGGATCTATCCGATTATCTGTCAGCAAACAATCGACTAAAGAGGATCACAGTCAGATTGATTTAAATTTTTCTGTGGAAGATACGGGGATTGGCATTTCTGAAGGCCAACTGCACGCAATCTTTGAAGCCTTTGAACAGCAAAAGGGGCAGAATATTAATGAATATGGCGGGACAGGGCTGGGATTGGCCATTACCAAGCGCCTTGTCGAGATGATGGGTGGCCGCATTTTTGTAACTTCCACATTAGGTGTCGGCAGCGGCTTTCATGTTGTGCTCGAAAAAGTCGATGTGGCTGTTTCAGGTGATGGGAAGGCACCTGAAATAACGACAATGGATGTGAATCTTGTTGAGTTTGAGCCTGCTGCTATTTTGATAGTGGATGACGTTGCAACCAACCGTAAGCTGGTCAAAGGATTTCTAGCCTCATATGATTTCCATTTTCTGGAAGCAGAGAATGGGCAGCAAGCTGTTGAAAAAGCGAGAAACCATGTTCCTGATTTGATTTTGATGGATATCAAAATGCCGGTTTTGAATGGGGAAGAAGCTACCAAAATACTCAAAGCCGATGTGAGCACCCAGGACATTCCGGTGATTGCTTTGACAGCGGCAGGAATGAAACAGGCAGAAAATAATTTTTTAAAAATGTGTGACGGGTTTTTAAGAAAACCGGTCACTCATGTCCAATTGGTTCGCCTGATATCCAGCTTTCTCAAACATCACTATCATGGAGGTTTGGCTAAAAAAGACCAGCCAGACGGGACGCATGTCAACGAATTTCTTCTTCCACAAAACAATCAGGAACAGTTGTCAGAATTGCTAGATATCTTGGCCGACGCATTGACGAAATGGGAAACACTTCGTGAGGTACTGGTGATTCCTGATATCCAGCAATCCGCTATGGAGATCGTTGATTTGGGTGCCAGTTATGAATATCCTGCATTAGAAAAATGGGGGGCCGATGTCTATGATCAGGCCAGTCGGTTCGATATTGAGGAGATGCAGCTTACGATGAAAGAGTTTCCAAAGTTCCTCAAAACCATCCGTTCCCTTTTACAAGAAAGGAAATAGAAAGGATGAAATTGAAAGACATGCACATTCTTATTGTTGATGACAATCCCAAAAATATTCAAGTGCTGGGACAAATGCTCAATGAACAAAATTATAAAATTGTGGTAGCTACTAATGGAGCTGAGGCCGTGAAAGCGGCACAGGCGGTGCAGCCAGATCTGATTTTATTGGATGTGATGATGCCTGTTATGGATGGGTTTGAAGCATGTAAACAACTCAAAGGCTTAGAAACCACCAGCAATATTCCTGTGATTTTCTTGACCGCAAAGAATGAAACAGATGATCTGGTCAAAGGATTTGAACTGGGAGCCGTTGACTATGTGACCAAACCATTTAATTCCGCCGAATTGCTGGCCAGGGTACGGACCCACCTGGAATTGAACTTGAGCAGAAAAACCATTCTTCGACAAAGTCAGGAACGGGAAGAGATACTCCATATTCTCTGCCATGATCTGAGTAATCCCATCTGGGCAGCACAAACCGGTTTGCAGTTTGCCAAAAATCCACAAGAGCTGTTTGAACGAAAAGAAAATATTGTCTCTGTTTTGCAACATGCCAGCAACATCATTAAGCTGGTCAGAACACTCAGGGCCATCAGCACAGGCAAGCATAAAATCGTATTGACTGGGATCAATCTGAGTGATGCGGTGGAGCAATCTTTGGAGATGCTTCAATATAAATTGACGGAAAAAGAAATTTTTCCTGCAGTCCATATTGATGCATCCCTTCATGTGAAAGCTGAAAAAATTTCTTTGATCAATTCGGTACTCAACAACATCCTGACCAATGCCATTAAGTTTTCTTTTGCAGGAAATCCCCTAAAAATTGAAGCAGAAAAAAAGGGAAGCATGGTTGTGTTGTCTATCCGCGATTATGGAATTGGCATCCCAAAAAATTTGAAAGACCGGTTATTTGCTGTTGATCAGGAAACAACCCGTTTCGGAACAAACGGAGAACAGGGAACAGGATTCGGAATGCCTTTGGTCAAGGGCTTTGTGACGGCGTATGAAGGCAGTATCGAAGTGTTGTCTGAAGAAAAAACAGAAGATTCCGCAGACCATGGGACAACCATTCTTATCAAACTGCAATCCGATACCGCTGAATCTGCCGATATAAGCTAGAATAAAACATCATCATACAATAAAGTACTGACTTTACAAAAGTTCGCTTGATTCTAAAATCCCTTACGATTCTTCTTCAGTTTTATGCCATTTTACGGTACTTTATTTCATAAGCGCAGGTCCAGAATCGTTGGACAATTGCATTCGTGTCACTACTCTATCTGGCCAAAGACGAAAATGACTGGTAAAATTAAAGTATTGATTGTCGATGACTCTGCTGTGGTTCGCCAAACTCTTTGTGATATACTAGAGTCGGACTCCCGAATTGAAGTGATGGCGACAGCATCCGATCCTTTTGTTGCAGCACAAAAGTTACGGGACAATGTGCCCGATGTAATCACCCTGGATGTTGAAATGCCGCGTATGGATGGAATCACTTTCTTGAAAAAGATCATGAGCCAGCATCCGATTCCCGTAGTAATGTGTTCCAGTTTGACAGAAATGGGGTCAGAAACCGCTCTCAAAGCAATGGAATATGGGGCCATTGAAATCATTCAAAAACCCAAATTGGGCACCAAACAATTTTTTGAAGAATCCAAAGTAACCATCTGCGATACAATCGTTGCTGCTGCCATGACACGAGCTAAACGTGTTGTCAAAAAAGCAGAACCTGTCAAGGTGGCTAAAAAACTCACAGCAGATGCGATGTTGGCTAAGTCCACCTCAGGCAGTGCCATGGTTCGCACCACAGAAACGGTGGTCATGGTAGGTGCTTCTACAGGTGGTACCGAAGCATTAAAAACTTTTTTGGAAGCATTCCCTGCAGACACTCCGGGTATTGTGATTGTACAGCACATGCCTGGTAATTTCACAACAGCCTTTGCCGAGCGTTTGAATCAGTCATGCGCCATCACCGTTAAAGAAGCCTCTAATAATGATAGTGTTCTCCGCGGTCAGGCATTGATTGCTCCAGGAGATTACCATGCCTTGCTAAAACGCAGTGGCGCCCGTTACTACGTTGAGGTAAAACCCGGGCCTCTGGTCAGTCGTCACCGCCCTTCCGTTGATGTTCTCTTTCGTTCGGCGTCTCGGTATGCCGGAAAAAATGCGATGGGAGTGATTATGACAGGAATGGGGGATGATGGAGCAAAAGGTTTGCTTGAAATGAAAGAGGCAGGGGCCATTACTATTGCCCAGGATGAAGCATCTTGTGTGGTGTTTGGGATGCCCAAAGAAGCAATCAAGCTGGGTGCTGCCGATCACATACTCTCTCTGCGTAACATTGCCCCAGAGGTCATGCGATTGGCACGATAGAAGGAGTTTACGTTTATCCTGACTCCGGAAGTTCAGCCTTAGGGACGGAAAATAAATACCCTTGGGAAAAATGAATTCCTATGTCTTCTATCACTTGCTGAATGTCTTCGTTTTCCACAAACTCAGCAACGACCTCAGCCCCAATACGAGTTGCGAGGTCAAATACATTTTCTACAATGATCCGGCTTTTTTTATCAGTTGCCAGGTTTTTGATGAACTTGGCATCAATCTTAATAAAATCCGGTTCAAAGTTGAGCAATCTTCCAATGTTCGATTGCTCTGCTCCAAAGTCATCAATGGCAATTTTACATCTTTTCTTTTTCAAGGTATGCAAAAAGCCAAGGATGGTATCAGACTCCATTGAACCAATGCCTTCCAGGATTTCAAAAGTGACCCGTGCGGGATCAATCTGGTTTCCTTCTATTTGGAACAGCACAAATTCGAGCATGGATTCGTCCAGCAAGTCCTGTTCCGTCAAATTGATCGAAAAATCGTAGGTATACGGCGCCATCGCTTCACAGCTTTTCATGATCATGATTTTGGTAGCCCGGCTGAGTTGATGCCCCTGTTCCAAGCCTTTCATGAAAAAGTAAGGTGACAGTACCTTCTCTCCGGATTGCAGACGAATCAAACATTCAAATTTATGGATTTTTTGGTAATGGGGACTGTTTTTGCGGTTATCCCGAATCCCTTGAAATACAGGGAAAAAAAGGTTTTTCTCAAAGGCTTCACTCACTGTTTTCGCTTCTTCCAAACCTTTCAAAAATTGTTCCTGGGCATCAAGATCGTCACTATAGATCAGTGTCTTTTTTGTTTTTTTGGCTTCTTCGAGGGTGATATAGACGTGACGGATGGGGTCTCCCAAGGCTAAATCAGTAAGGCTGAAGAGCAGGGCTGGCACGATCCTGGTTTTTTCGAACATGATATGGACGGAATCCAGATAATCTCGAATTTTTTCAGTCAATTCAAAGCCTTGCTGTGTGTTCTCTTTAATCAGAATAGCAAACTCAGATCTCCAGCAGCGATACAGTTGATAGTCTTTGGTTAAGAATTGCTGAAGATTCCGAATTATTTGCACAACAGTCTCATTTCCTGCTTCAAAACCGAGAGCATCATTGATTTTTCCAATATTGTCCAATTTGAAATAAATCAATGTCCCTTTTTTATGAACTTCCAGGTCATCCGTCAGTTTATTTTGATTCCAGCATCCTGTCAAGCGATCCGTAGTTGCTTCAATTTTTAATTCTGCTACCATCGCTGCAACTTTTTGTACTTCTGCCAATTGCATCTTGGCTTTTTTGAAATCCTTCTGGAAACGTTCAATTTCCTGATCTCGATCTTTCAGAGTCTGGCGGGCTATTTCCAGCTCCGACTGTAAGGTCTGAATCTGTTTTTCAGGGCTAGTTTCTTTCATCTGCATATATTTCAAAAAGTTTGGAACTTTAACACTTATGAGCAATATTGTTCATTTAGATGCAAATAGATGACCACTATACAACAGTATGTTTTAAAATATCCAGTCCTTCTACACAACCTTCCACTTTATCACCAGGAGAGAGGGCTCCTACTCCAGCAGGAGTTCCTGTAAAAATCAGGTCTCCAGGTATCAAACGAAACAATTTGGAAAGGGCTTCAATCACTTCAGGAATGCTCCACACCATGTCTTCAATATGCCCATGCTGCCGCATGTCGTCATTCACTTTCAGCCATATTTCACCTTTTTCCAGGTGCCCTACTTTTTCTACAGGATGAATTGCCGTGATGGGTGCTGAGTGATCAAAACCTTTGGCCACATCCCAGGGTTGTGCCAGTTTTTTAGCTTGGGCCTGCAAATCACGACGTGTCAAATCATTGCCCACGGCATATCCAAAAATGATACCTTTGGCTTTATCTGCAGAGATATTTAAAGCGTCTTTGCCAATAGCAACAACGAGTTCCACCTCATGGTGCAGGTTTTCGGTTGCTGAAGGATAAGGAACCTGGCTTCCATTGGCCACAACAGAATCTCCCGGTTTGGTAAAAAAGCAGGGAGGCTCTCGCTTGGGGTCACTTCCCATTTCCCGGGCATGTGCTGCATAATTACGTCCCACACAATAAATGCGATGTACTGGAAAACTTGAGGATTGTCCAGCCACGTCAATGGTAGGAATGTTGAATAAGGGAATTGCATATTTCATTTGTACACCTCCTTTGATGGTGATTAGTATTCCTTTAAGCGAGGAATGAGTTCTGCAAAATTACAGGGACGGTGCCGATAATCAAGCTGATCTTTAAGAATTTTATCCCATCCCGTGCGGCAGGCTCCAGAGGAACCTGGCAGGCAAAAGATGTATGTTCCGTTGCTCACACCGGCAACGGCTCGGGATTGAACTGTTGATGTGTGAATCTCCTGAAATGAGATGGATCGAAACAATTCTCCAAATCCTTCAATCTCTTTATCAAACAATGGTAAAACAGCCTCTGGGGTACCGTCTCGTCCTGTCAAACCAGTTCCCCCTGTTGTAATTATCACATCAATGCCGTCATTGGCAATCCAGCGTGATACAATTTCGCGAATTTTGTAGATATCATCAATGACAATACACTTTTCTATCAGCGCATGTCCAGCTTCTTTAAGCCTGCTGACCAGAGTTTGACCGGATGTATCATTTGCTTCAGTGCGTGTATCGGAAATGGTCAATATGGAGATATGTAAGGATAAAAATTCTTTTTTGGCTTCCATGATTTGTTCTTTGTTGTAAAATGCGATTGCATTTGTATAGTTAATTTTTTCAATCGTCTAATAATTTGGCAATCATTGCCAGCTTAAATTACAATTCTTTACTCGACAGTCATAAGTTCTTTTAAGTTACTGATATTATTGATTCGGTGTCATCATATTGTTATTCTGGGCTTAATCTGAAATCCATTATTATTATCAGATAGTTACAGCATTTGGATACCGATTCAAGTCCGGTATGACATAAAAACTTACGACTCTTGAGTTCTTTAAATAAAGAAGGAGTGTGTTCGATGAAAATAGATTGGATGTATTTTCGGAAAGGTTGAACATCCTGTAAAAAAGCACAAGAGTTTCTTGATGCAAAGCAGGTTAAGGTACAAACGATTGTTGATGCACGCAAAGAAAGATTTGATCCGGGGGCTGCCTGGGACTTATTAAAGGGTTCGTCAAAGATTACTGTGGCAAAAGGTAAAAAAGTGATTTCTTTTGATTCAACCACCGAGGAACAGGACAGCATACTGACCCATGTGATGGGCCCCAGTGGAAACTTGAGAGCCCCCACGCTGCAAATAGGCAATCAGTTCATTGTTGGATTTCACCTGGATTTATATGAGAAATGTCTCGGGTGAACTTTAACAGTAAAATCAGACCGATAGAAAAGTAGATTTGGAGATGATCACATTTTGATCCACCCCAAGATTGTCATCGCCACGGCGAAGCGATTTATTTCTTCCTGAGATTGCTGCGTTCAGCGTTCCTCAGTCCTCGCAATGACGAGTATAGCTGGGCGAAAATATGATCAAGCCCATAGATTTTTCAAGCAATACACTGTATCATGCACTTGTCATTTTTCTTTAAAATAAATTTTAACTTCGGATTCGCATAAATTCATTTCTTCTATTCTAGATCCAAAGAATGGTTCAGGAGGGTATGCCAAAGCAGATTTATTTAGAGACATTGGGGTGTGAAAAAAACCGGGTGGACTCGGAAATTATGCTGGCAGCCCTCAGGAAGCACAACTATCAACTCACAGACACACCCGTTTCAGCGCATGTCATTGTGCTCAATACATGCGCTTTTGTGACTGCTGCCACAGAAGAGTCCATTGATCGAATTTTGAATTTAAGCGACTACAAAGCAACGGGGCAATGCGAAAAATTAGTGGTCACCGGATGCTTGAGCCAACGATACCAGGACGAACTGTTCTCAACCATTCCGGAGCTGGATGGTTTGCTGGGATCCAGTAATTTTGAACAAATTCCTTTCCTAATTTCACAAATATACAACAATCCTCAGCATCCACAAATTTTGATCAGTAAAAAACCTCATTATACCCAATATGAGAAGCAAGAGAGGATCCAGAGCACACCCCAGCATTTTGCTTATTTAAAAATTGCAGAAGGCTGCTCCAACATGTGTTCTTTTTGCAATATACCATATTTACGGGGCCGTTTCAGCAGTCGCTCCATCCTATCGATTGTTGAGGAATTGAAAACATTGCTGCAGCAAGGAGTCCGGGAGATCAATCTGCTTTCACAGGATACGTCTTCTTATGGAAAAGATTTAACAAAAAATACAGATATCGCCTCATTGCTGTCTGCCATCAGCCAAGTGGATGGAGAGCATTGGATACGGATATTTTATGCCTACCCTAATACTTTTTCTGAAGAGGCTCTGGAGATAATGGCCAGCGATCCGAGATTCTGTCGATATTTGGACATGCCGTTCCAACACATCAATGATGGCGTTTTAGCAAGAATGAATCGCAAAATCACCACAAAAGAAATTTACAAAAAAATGGATCAGATCAAAAAATACTTGCCCGATATTGCATTACGTACTACCTTCATCGTTGGTTTTCCCTCAGAAACAGCAGACCGTTTTAAAGAGCTTTCCGATTTTGTGGCAGAAGGACATTTTGATCACATTGGCGTATTTGCTTACTCCCATGAAGACAACATCACTTCGGCCAAATGGGGCGACCCTGTTCCCAATGCATTAAAACGAGAGCGAAAAGAACAGCTCCTGGAAATACAGCAGCATATCAGCTTAAAGAAAAACAAGTCTCATATTGGCAAAAGTCTGCAAGTGCTGGTAGACGGGGTGTCACAGGAAAGTGATTTATTGATACAGGGACGTACCCAGTATCAGGGCGCAAACGTCGATGGGTTGGTCTATATCAATGAGGGGGAAGTCAGGCCAATGGATTTCAACATGATTGAAATCACGGATGCTCATCCTTATGATCTGGTAGGGCGTGCTATTCATGGAAACAGAGAATAAAATTTAAGTTGATAATCAACGTTAGGAATGAAAATTAAATAACTTCCCTATCTTTTAATAATCCCCCGGCCCCCTGCTAAAAAGGGAATTGTTGATGGAAGTTATTTTATCCTCATTCCTTATCATAAAAAGAGGAAGGTTATGTCAGGACATAGTAAATGGAGTTCCATCAAGCATCGAAAAGGAGCACAGGATGCCAAACGTGGTAAAATTTTCACAAAATTGATCAAAGAAATTACCATTGCCGCCAGGCTTGGAGGAGGAGATGTTGAATCCAATCCGCGACTGCGTACTGCTATTTCTACTGCAAAAAGCCAAAGCATGCCAAAAGATAATATTGAGCGTGCCATTAAAAAAGGAACCGGCGAGCTGGAAGGAGTGGACTATGAAGAAATACTCTATGAAGGATATGGCCCCCACAATGTGGCTATCATTGTGGAAGTCATGACCGATAACCGCAACCGTACTATTTCTTTTGTCCGCAGCACCTTCAGCAAACTGGGAGGAAATTTAGGATCTCCCAACTCAGTACAATACATGTTTGATCATTTGGGCCAAATTTATATTGACAAAACGGCCATTGATGAAGACAGCCTGACTGAGCTGATTCTGGAGGCTGGTGCTGATGATCTCAATACTGATGATACAGAAAATTTTGAAGTGGTGACTGCCATTTCCAGCTTCTCACAAGTCTGCGAAGAATTGGAAGGAAAAGGTATTCCTATGGCATCTGCCGAAATTGCCTGGGTTCCCCAAAACAGAATCGAAATTGATGATCTTAAAAAAGCTGAGCAGGTGATGCGCTTGATTGACCAACTGGAGGACAATGATGATATCCAAAAAGTCTATTCAAACTTCGATATTAGTGATAGTGTCCTGTCCCAAATGTCATAATCGACCTTGACCATGCTGATCATTGGTATTGACCCAGGAAGCCGCAAAACAGGGTATGGTATTATACAAAAAGACGGCAACCGCAACGTCTATGTCAAGAGTGGGTGTATCCATCTCACTGAATCAGCGTCACTGGCTGACCGTTTAGTGATGCTGGATCAACAACTGGATGAAGTTCTTCAGGAATTTCAGCCAGAGTGCGGTTCCATTGAATCCATTTTTTTCTCAAAAAACGCAAAGTCGGCTTTAATCTTAGGGCATGCTCGAGGAGTGGCTCTGTTGAAACTGGCAACTCACCACTTGCCTGTTTTTGAATACAGCCCTCTGGAAGTTAAGCAAACTCTGGTAGGAGTTGGAAGAGCCTCGAAAGACCAAGTTCAGCATATGGTACAGATTTTACTCAATAAAAAACAAACTCAATTCCATGAAGACGAATCCGATGCTTTGGCGATTGCCATTACTCATTCACACTTTATTCCCCATTTAAGACGACATGATCGCACACATTGAAGGCACGGTCTTTTTGGCAGAGCCCGATTATTTGGTCATCAAAACGGATGCGGGAGTGGGATATCAAATTTTTGTTCCTCAGCCATTACTCATCCAGGCAACAAAAAACAAGGCAGTACAATTTCATATTCATACTCATGTCAGGGAAGGGGAAATCACTCTATATGGTTTCGAAACATTAGAAGAAAAAAAAATATTTGAAATGCTGATCAAAACGACTGGAGTGGGACCCAAGTTAGCCATTGTGACCCTGTCGAATTTGCGCCCTCCTCAGTTATTAGAAAGCATTTACAATCAAAATATTTCTCAACTCAATGCGGTTCCAGGAATAGGAAAAAAAACGGCATCAAAAATTTGCCTGGATATGGCAGATCTGCTCAAAAAACATCCAATCACCGGACTGGAATTCACAAAAACTCAACTTGTTTCGGAAAAAGTTTTTCATTCCCCGGCAGATGAATTATTATCAGCATTAACAAATATGGGATTTTCCGATAAAGATGTGCTATCTATCCTGGGACAAGTACAGGCGGAAGAAAATTCTTTTGAGGGGCAAATTAAAAAAGCTCTGTCTTTACTTACTTCATTACATTGATCACCTTCAACAGAGAGTATCTGATGGGAAATTTAAATAAAGTCATGCTAATCGGGCGTCTTGGGAAAGATCCTGAAATCCGTTACACTCAGTCAGGGAATGCCGTTGCTAACTTCACACTGGCTACTTCAGAAGTCTGGAATGATAAGCAGGGGCAACGCCAGGAAAAAACCGAATGGCACAATGTTGTTGCCTGGGATAAACTGGCAGATCTTGCTCAAAATTATTTAAGAAAGGGCAGTCAGCTTTATATTGAAGGAAAATTACAGACCCGGAGCTGGGAAGATCAGAATGGTCAAAAACGCTACACCACCGAAATTCAGGCAAGGACACTCCAATTTCTGGATTCTCGTTCAAGCAGCGAAGGGGGCTATGCTGCTCCTGCAGCAAAAGGATCTGGGCAACCGACGAATATTGCATCAAATGCTCATAATGCATCAACAAAGGAATCTGTGGAAGAACCCCCTCCCAGCGAATATATTGAAGATGATATCCCATTTTAAAAAAATCTCGCCTCCTCAGGGAGATGCACACTGGATTTTGAACAAAACATAAGTTATGATGGTAAGAAAAGGATTGAACTACCCCATGATTGCCTATTTGTTTCAGTGTTCACAAGGATTGAGTCAATAGATCCCATTGCGATACTAGAAAGGATTATCTAATGCTAAATGATCAACATGAATCAAGTAACCTGTTAACACTGCCCATGCTGCCTATGAGGGATATAGTGGTGTTCCCCAAGATGACGGCACCTTTTTTTATTGGAAGAGCGCCTTCTATTGCGGCATTGGAAAAAGCCCTGGCAACCGATCGCCTTATTTTTGTGGTGGCACAACAAGACCCAATGACGGAAACTCCAACAGAAAATGACTTATTTCAAGTCGGCACCATTGGACAGATTCTTCAAATCATGCGTCTGCATAATGGAACCATTAAAGCATTATTTGAGGCAAAACATCGTGGGCGTTTAATCCAAGCGCATATCACGGACGATTTTTACTCAGCCCAGGTACAGCAAATCAAAGAAACGTATGAGCGTACTCCTGAGCTCACAGCATTGAGCAAAAATGTACGTGAAGAATTGAAACGATACCTCAAAGACGTAAAAAAACACACTGAAGGCATCGAGAAGCTTGCGCTGGATATTGAAGAACCTCACTTTCTGGCAGACCGAATTGCTCCATTGCTCAATATGGGACTGCATAAAAAACAGGAACTTTTGGAAATAACGGATGCCCAAAAACGTTTGGAAATTATTTATGAGCGGATGCTTGAAGAGAATGAACTCAAAAAAGTGGAACGTCAGCTCAAAGACCGGGTTCAGGGACAAATAGGAAAGACTCAAAAAGAATACTACCTCAATGAACAAATCAAAGCGATTCAAAAAGAACTCGGGCAGGAAGATGGAAAAGCTGAGATTGAGGAATATACCAATAAAATAAATGAGACCCAGCTTGCTAAGGAGGCAAAAGAGGTTGCAGAAAAAGAACTGAAAAAGTTAAAAATGATGCAACCCATGTCTGCTGAGGCTAATGTGGTTCGCAACTACCTGGACTGGCTCCTGGGGTTGCCCTGGAACCATAAAACAGAGGATCATTTTGATTTAGATAAAGCAGAAGCCGTTTTGAACGCAGAGCATTACGGACTCGAAAAAATCAAAGAACGTATGATTGAGTATCTGGCTGTTGCAAAAAAAGTAGGCGAAATGCATGGCCCGATCATCTGTCTCGTTGGTCCTCCAGGAGTCGGAAAAACTTCGTTAGCCCGCTCTGTTGCAAAAGCATTGGGCAGGAACTTTGTTAGGATGAGTTTGGGCGGTGTGCGAGATGAAGCAGAAATACGGGGACATCGAAGGACCTATATTGGAGCAATGCCTGGTAAAATCATACAATCCATCCGAAAGGCAAAAAGCAGTAATCCTTTGATGCTGCTGGATGAAATAGATAAGCTGACTCATGGCGTGATGGGGGACCCTTCTGCCGCATTACTGGAAGTGTTGGATCGTGAACAGAATAGTACTTTTATGGATCATTACCTGGAAATTGAATTTGATTTGTCGGATGTGTTGTTTTTCTGTACAGCAAATGTCGGGCAGAATATTCCCGCGGCTTTAAAAGATCGAATGGAAGTGATCACACTTTCGGGATACACCGAATTAGAAAAAGAACATATTGCGATCCAGCATCTGATTCCAAAGCAAATTTCCGAAAATGGATTAAACGACGAGCAAATTAAATTCAGACATAAGGGGTTGACTGAAATCATCCAGCGTTATACCAGTGAGGCTGGTGTCCGTAATCTTGAACGTTCACTTTCAAAGGTCTGTCGGAAAGTAGCGCGTCAAATTGTGCAGCAAAAAACCAAAACACCCATTGCTATCACCACCGGTAAGGTTCATCAGTTTTTAGGTGTTCCTCGATACAAACATAAAGCAATTCACGAAAAGAATGAAGTGGGGGTCACGAATGGTCTGGCGTGGACTCAAGTTGGCGGAAAATTGTTGAATACTGAAGTGTGCTTAATGAAAGGGTCTAATAAATTGAAATTAACAGGGCAGCTTGGTGATGTGATGAAAGAATCAGCAAAAGCATCGTTGAGCTATGTCCGCAGTAATGCCAACCGATTTGGTATTTATTCTTCCCACTTCAAAGAAACGGATGTCCATATTCATGTCCCAGAAGGTGCTGTCCCTAAAGATGGACCCTCGGCAGGAATCACCATCACCACTTCTCTGATCAGTGCATTTACCGGCATTCCTGTTCAAAGCGAAGTTGCTATGACAGGAGAGATCACTCTAAGGGGAACGGTCTTGCCCATTGGCGGGTTGAAGGAAAAATTATTGGCTGCCAAGCGGGCAGGTATCAAAACCGTCTTGATTCCAGAAAAAAACGAAAAAGATCTGACAGAAATTTCTTCTGAAATTAAGAAGGAACTGACCATCATTCCTGTTAAATATGCAGAAGATGCTTTGAAAGTGGCTTTAGAATATATGCCTGCTGCAGTAGAAGATCCTGTCAAAGAAGAAAAAGATGCAGAAGATGCCGCTGTGATTTCTAAAGAGCCTTTTCCTAAAACAGAAGTCCCCAATTATCACTGAGTAAGAACCAGACTTTTTTGCTATTGGAGTGATTGTTGTATAGCTTTTGCTGTTTTTTCCAAATCTTCTTCGGTATGTGCTGTTGACATGAACAGCGATTCGAAGGCAGAAGGGGCTAAGTAGATTCCTGCTTGGAGCATGCTTTTAAAAAATACTTTGAATTGGCCAACATCTGTCTGCAGTGCATCCTGATAGTGGCGAACAGGCTTTTCTGAAAAGAAAAATCCAAACATTGCTCCCATCTGACTGCATTGCAAAGGAATCCCTTTTTTTTGGCAATGTGATTTCATTTCATTGACCAGCCAGCTGCTGTTTTCACTGAGATCAGCATAAACAGTGTTCCGTTTCAGCACAGTCAATGTCGCAATTCCTGCGGCAACGGCAACAGGGTTGCCGGATAAAGTTCCTGCTTGATAAACACTACCTTCTGGAGCAACTGTGAGCATGATGTCCTGACGCCCCCCGTATCCTCCAACGGGAAAGCCTCCTCCAATGACTTTGCCAAACGTGGTCAAATCGGGCTGTATGTTCAATAATGCCTGGGCTCCTCCATAATCAACACGAAATCCAGTCATCACTTCATCAAATATGAGTAATATTCCTTCTCGGTCACAGAGGCTTCGTAATCCACTCAAAAAACCATGCTCTGGTAAAATCATCCCCATGTTTCCCGGAACCGGTTCCACAATCACAGCGGCAATCTCACCAGGGTGACTTTCCACCTGTTCTACTACCGAATCCAAATTATTGTATTCAGCCAGTAATGTGAGATCGACAAAGGCTTGAGGAACCCCGTCAGAATCTGGTTTACCAAGGGTTGTAGCGCCCGAACCTGCTTGCACCAGCAAAGAGTCGATGCTTCCATGATAGCACCCTTCAAATTTAAGGATTTTATCTCTTCCCGTATAGCCCCGTGCTGCACGAATGGCTCCTGATGTTGCTTCACTTCCAGAATTAACAAGACGGAGCAGTTCAATACTGGGAACGGCCTCTTTGATCATCTCGGCCAGTACAATTTCTCCTTCTGTTGGAGCACCAAAAGAAGTCCCTGAAGCAAGCGCTTTTTCCACTGCAGTGATCACCGTCTCATTACAATGTCCCAGGATCAAGGGGCCCCATGACCCCACATAATCAATATATTCATTGCCATCCACATCATAAATTTTAGAGCCTTTTCCCTTCTGAATAAATACAGGACTCAGCCCCACTGATTTAAAAGCACGAACCGGGCTATTGACGCCACCGACTAAGGATTGTCGGGCACGCTGAAAAAGTTGAACAGATTGCTGCAGTTTCATATTTTATTTCCTTGGATAGTATTGCTGATGCATCCGCAGGGCAGATATTGGGATGGGAACGACCGGGTGATCGAGCCTTTAAAATTCCTCTAAAAGAAGAATCTCTGTCTCAAAAAATATGGTAAAATGGTTTATTTTTCAAGACAATTGGATAAAATTTGACTGCGAGAAGCATGCCCGAGTTTACTCAAGGCTTTTGCTTCAATCTGACGGATGCGTTCTCGCGTTAAATTAAAAACCTGTCCAATTTCTTCGAGCGTATGATCATATTCATGTTCAATTCCAAAACGCATCTTGATCACCTTTTCCTCTCTGGGAGTCAGAGAAGACAATACTCCGCATATCCTTTTCTGATCATCACGAAACATGGTCCAGTTTCCAGGGTCTTCAGAAGCACTATTTTCTAGAACTTCCAGCAATGATATTCCTTCATCTTCTTCGACCAAACTATCCAAAGACGAGGGTTCCTTGGCAATGGAAAGAGCTTCAATGACTTTGTCTCCGGGCAGCTCAGATTGTTTAGATAAATCAGAGAAACTGGGTTCTTCACCCAAATAAGAAACCAGGCGTCGACGGGCACGCTGGAGCTTTGCAATCGTTTCGACCATGTGAATAGGAATGCGTATAGTCCTGCCTTTATCTGCGATTGCACGGACGATCGATTGACGAATCCACCAGGTCGCATAAGTAGAAAACTTGTAACCTCGACGGTATTCAAAGGTTTCTACAGCCCGTATCAAACCAATATTGCCTTCCTGCACCAAGTCCAAAAACTGGAGTCCCCGATTGCAATAACGTCGTGCAATTGTAACGACCAGGTTCATGTGTGCCTCAATGAATTCGTGTGTCAATAGATGGATTTTGTTTTGAATTTGTTTGATTTTCTCAACGTCGCTCAGGAACACCGCCAGCGGAATCCCAATTTTCCTTTCCATACGCTGGAGGCGTTTTTGTAAAATGCCACAGCACTCTGTGTAACGTGTGAGCAGACGAAGATCCAATCCATTTTCTTTTATATGCAGCTTTCTACGGCACCCACGTTCTTCTCCTGGAACTGACTCACAGGCTTTTATTATGCCGTTGCCCTCTGGCACATCATGTAACAGTTTTTTATATTTTTTCAAATCCTTGTTTGTTGACAAAATCAAATCATAGTGCCTAAGGATCAATGCTTGTATTTTTTGTATTTGCCGGCTTGTGAAGGATAATTCACCAACACACTTGGATATTTTCAAAAAGTATTCTTTGTATTCCCTGTTGTTGCCATTCAACTTATTTTTTTCCTTATATTCATGCAGTTCCTGCCATCTCGTATATAACTTTTCCAGGTTTTTTAAGTTGTCCAGCACTTGGCGGCCAACTTCGTTTTCCTCCTGGAGTTCATTGTTATCATAGTTAATTGTAGAAACATAATGGCTGATATCAGCATCTTCTTTTTCAAATATCGGAATCCAGTCCATTAAATAATCCACAATCAACATAGAATGACTAAATATGTTTACTAAATCGGTTTTATACGCTTCTAACTGCCTGGCCATGTTCGTCGCTTCTTCTCGGCTCAGTGACTGGATTCGTGCCAGTTTTTTCAAATACAAATGGACAGGATCCTCCAGTCCAAAGCCTCCAGATTCATCACTAAGCGATTTTAAAGGATTTGCTATTGAAATGTTATCATTTGTGATAGGCTGATGCTCAACAGAGAGAGAGGTGTCTGCTATGATCTCATTTGTTTTTATTACATCCATGTTTCGTCTACAAATTGTAGTAAGTACCTGACCATATATTTTTAACATTCCGGCATTGCGACGGTACGCCGAAGCGGGAAGTGTGCTGAAGCAATCTACGGAATAAAGAGATTGTCACGTCACTCGTACCTCGGGATGACAGTCAAAGAAAAATGTTAAAATACTTTTGCCTGGTGCTTATATTATTATAAAAAGAGGATTTATCAAAAATAGGGACACTATTTTATTCTCGTTCCAAAGAATATAAAGTTTCAGAAGATTTTGAAAATCATTCTAAGAATACTTGCATACAAATCGCATACCAGAAGTTATAGAAAAATGAATTCTTATGTGAAAAATAAAATAAATTAGGCTAGAGCAGGGTCATGTTATCCAATAATCACAGGTATAGAACGGCTGTCATGCCAAATAAAAAAAGATACCAGGCCATAGGCATTGCGATGCTATGCAGTGTCGTATTGTTTGCCTGTTCGTCTCCATCAGAGCGTTTTCGTTCCAGATCAGGCTCTGAGTATTCCCTCCGATACGAAACCCCAACAAGACTCCAAGTGACTGGAACAGGATGTGCATTGGATGAAAAAACGGCAATTCGAATTTCTCAAAATGCCGCAAAATTTCACCTTCGCTCTATTATTGGAAATACAAAGTATAATACAACCATTAGAGAAATAAACCGCTATCACGACGATGGTCAAATTTGTATTGAATCTGAAATAGAATCTCGCGAACCTTGATGTGAGAGATCGATGATGAACAATTCTAAAAATAAAAAAACGGCTTCTGAATGGATCTTAACCCTAAAGGATACCCACTTGTTCAAGGATATTCCTGAGCAGCAATTGATCGATATCTCCCAATATACAACCATTGAGCAGTATGATGCCAGCACCATTGTTTTTCGTGAAGGAGATTTGGGGAAGAAAATTTTTTTTCAGTTGGACGGGGAAACAGTTCTATTCTTAGGATTGGAAGAGGCACCAACGATTCTGACTGTTGGTAAACAGGGGGATTGTTTTGGAGAAATGGCCGTTATTGAGAATGAGCCCAGGAGCGCGAGTTTAAAAACAAAAACACGATCCCATTTTCTCATCATTGACGAAATCAATTTTGAAAAACTTCTTGTTGTGGAAAGAAGCCGGTTTGCTATCAATCTCATGAAGTTTCTCAGTCAACGTCTCCGGCAAACAGATAGTATGCTGATTGAGATGTTGCAGAAGAAAAATATAAAATTGGAAGAAACACTCACTTTACTGCAGGAAACACAAAACGAATTGGTGCAGCAAGAGCGCTTGAGTACCCTGGGCAAGATGGCTTCTATGATTGTTCACGACCTCCGAAATCCCGTTACCAGTATTTCGACCATGGGATATGTACTTGTTCATCAGGATTTAACAGAAGAACAACGCGAAAACTATGGAGAATTGCTGAATGATGAAATTCAGCGTCTGGTTGGCATGATTGAGGAAATTTTGCTGTTTGCCAAAGACCCCAGTACCGTCCATTTACAGCCAATCGACTCCAGGCAGATGTTAGATCATCTACAAAAGGAATTCACTCAAATCACACAGGCCTGGCCAATTACTCTGCAATTAGAATTGTCAACAACAGCCTTATATCATTTGGATGCCAACCGAATTCACAGGGCTTTGGTCAACTTATGCAAAAACGCCTGGGAAGCACTGCGCTATTCTAAAACAGAAAATCCACGTATCCGTGTAGAAGTGTTTGATTTTGAAGATCATTTGGAAATTGAAATTGAGGACAATGGACCTGGTATTCCACCGGCAATTCAACAGTCCCTGTTTGATCCCTTTGTCTCTCATGGAAAAACGACAGGAATAGGACTGGGATTGACTATTGTTAAAAAAGCGGTTGAAGATCACAATGGGATGGTAAAATATATTTCCACTGAAGCAGTTGGTGCCACATTCAAGATTATCCTTCCTAAAAAGTCTTGCTCCTGAACGTTATGTGATTTCAAACGCTACCAGTGTGATGTCGTCATCATATTCCTGATGGGATGTCGCTTGAAGTACATGGGAATATAACTCATCCAGCACGTTTTCAATAGGAGTTTTGCTATTTGCCAAGAGAAACTCCTTGAGACGCGCATTGCCAAACATCTCCTCTTGCGGATCGGATATTTCAACAATGCCATCGGTATAGAAAAACACGCGATCTCCTTTTTGCAGCTTCATAGAAGCATCATCATAGCTGGCAATGTCTCCAGAAAAGACCCCCAGAGGTACTCCGGTATTTTCCTGTAACGGAAATATTTCTCCTGTCGCCTCCCTGACGACATAACCAGGAGGGTGACCGGCAATTGAATAAAACAAGGTCTCTCTGGCAGCATCATACGTGGAATAAAACGCTGTCACAAACTTTCCATCGGGCATGCGTGTCTCCAGTTGATCATTGATGTAGGTCAGTACATCCTTGGGCAGTATATCTGAGGCTGCTGTGGCTTTGAATAAACTCGAACTCATACAGGAAATCAAAGCGGCAGGAATCCCATGGCCTGTCACATCTGCCACTAAAATCCCAACTTTGTCTTCGCTGAGTTCCAGAATATCGTACAAATCTCCACCAATTTCTTCCATTGCCGAGTATTTTGTTACAATTTTCATGTAGGGCAGCTTGGGAATTTTTTGCGGCAGCACGGCCAACTGTGTGTCTTTTGCCTGCTTCAGTTCTGCCTTGGTTTGTTCCTGTTTTTCCTTAATGATTTTATAAGAAAAAGCATTTTCAAAGGAATTGGAAATGTAATGTTGCAATGCCTCCAAGTGAGTCAGCTCATAATCAGAAAAAAATGTTGCAGGAAAGTTGGCTAAATTCAGAATACCAAAACGTTTATCATCAATTGCCAAAGGAATCACCGTAATGGCACCACCAGAGTAAGCCTGTAGGTTGAAACCTAAATTTTCGACAGCCGCTCCTTCCAGGTTTTCTAAAAAAACAGGCTGTTTTTCTTCAAAAGCCTTCCACATAGGGGACTCATTGTCCGTCTGCGGTGGCAATTCGGTCCCCAGTTTATCACTGGAAATTTTCAATTGAAGCACTTCTTTAGACTGATCAAATTCCCAAAGAGCAACCGAACCGACCCTGAGGTGGTTGATGAGTAAAAATATCAGGGTATGCTCTAAGTTTTCCAGATTGATGGATCTCAGTCGCCGATAAAAAACCGTCAAGTTTTCAGCGACTTTGGCTTTTTTGCGTACCGCTTCCATCATGAATTTTCGCTCCAGATGGGCAAAAATTCGTGCGATCAATTCTTCTGCAATGAAGGGTTTTATCAAGTAATCGGTAGCACCGCATTCAAATGCCGACACTTTTTTATCAGACGTATCAACACTGGTCAGAAAAATTATAGGAACTTCGTCATATTTGGCACTTTTGCGTAATTCCGCAATCAACCCCAAACCATTCAAATTGGGCATTTCCAAATCAGTGATAATCAGGTCAAAGGAATCGGCGGAAAGGATTTCAAGGGCATGTTGCCCGTCATGCGCTTCGGTCACCTGGATGGGAGCATTTTTATTGGATTGCAGGCATTTCTTCAAAGTCAATCGAATGAAGTTACTGTCATCCACAATTAAAAGTTTGTAATGTCCAATCATAATTTATTTACCCATCAAAAATAATTATTTGAATCAAATATTAAACTGTGCCTTAGTTTAAGAGTCAATTGCAACCATTTAATGCTCCGACCCGGCTTTTTGTCCCTGCTTGAACTGCTCCACTGAGTCAATTAGAGTTCCCATGACAGGTGTGTCTTGATGAGATTGCCCAACCATTCTGACCACCAGACGATGCTTGTATTCTGGTGACAAATATTTTTCCAATATCTGATTCACTTCGTTTCGTGTCAGATTTTCTACGGCCTGTATGTCCTCACTCACATAGTCAAAGTTGGCATCTTTTTCAAAGGCCGCATAATAAATCCGACCGGCCTCTTCGGTGCTGGTTGTTGCTTTTTCTAGTTTGGCCGTGATCACAGATTGGCGCAGCACCTCAAAATCATCATCTGACATTTTTTTAAATTTTTCAATAAATTCGGGAATATATTTTGAAATTTTTTGCTGCAACAACCCTGCAGGGTATTTTCCTGATTGGACAACAAACATCCAGCTTAAAGTCTTTTCTATTTGAGACATGCCTCCTTCCACAATATATCCCAATTGCTGCTGAGTCCTCAACTCGGTGTAGGTCCAGGGACGAAGGGCTTTACTGATGATCAAAAGGGCACCTCTCAGTCTAGGACTGGTTTTCCCGACTTGTATTCCATAATAAATCGCAGAATTATCAACACTTGCTTTTTTGGAATAGATATAATTGTTTTTGCCTTTGAGCTGAACGATTTTGTCTACAAATTTTTCTGATGGGGATAAAGGCGTGGCATCAATTTTTGCGAGAAAACCCTCAATGGTCTTTTCGGCTTCCGATTTCATCAGATTCCCATACACCACACCTTCCACATAAACGGTTCTGTATAATTTTTGGGCATAGTCTTGCAATTCCCGGAGAGTGATGGTCTCAATTTCCTTCTGATATTGATCAATGGAGAATTTTTTTTCTTCTAAAAGCAGATTTTGGAAATACCATGCCTGCTGATAAGGCTGATTGAATTGAAAATTTTGGTACAAACGCACTTGTTGATCTTTGACCGCGTCGAATGTTGTGTCATCAATGATAATTTTTTTGAGTTTGTCAGCAAGGGTTTGGGTCAAGTCCAGGATACGATCAGAATATCCGCTGATGTTGAGAGTTACTCCTTTTTTTTGAGCACTGAGTCCATAATTGAGGCCAGCCAAATGCACCATGTAGCCAAATTCATTCAATCCTTCTTCAATAGCATTCACATATAGTTGGGAAAGTACTGCTGATCGTGCTGATTTATAAACTTCAGGAGTATGGAGCAGCAACGTCAGTTGCGCTTTAGGGGTACCAAAGCGGATGTCCTGTTGAAACCAGACCGTTCCTTGCGGATTATCGAGAATTTTTTCTGGAAGAACCAATGCATGCTTTATCATTAATTTTCGAAGATCTCCGGCCTCTTTTGGGTTGTCTGGAAAAACGAGAGTTTGAAAATCCTGCCACGAGTTCCAGCGCTGCCCCTGATGTTCCATCAAACGATTCAGTACGGAGGATGGAACCTGGTCTTGCTTCAAACCGGCAATCGATTGATAAGAAAGTCCAAAAGGTATGTCCGGAGTGTCCACTGCCAATTTTTCAGGGATAAAAATATTTTTTTCAGGAATTTTTAACTCAGGATGATACCTCACCCGTTTCAGCTGACGGATGAGTTGACGATCATTGCTGACATAAGAATAGGCCGTCCCATAGTAAGGTTCTCTTTGACGGGTTTTCTGATCTCTTGCAATCAAGGAAACCAGCATATTATCAGGAGTCAGACGAAATAAGAGACTGTCAAACAAGTCAGGGTCATATTTTTTATATAAATAAGGATCTATTTCAACAACAGGAAGAGGGACATAATGAAGCATGGCTGCTAGATCAATGACCAAACCGGTTCCTTCTTCCTTTTCCTGAAACCGATAATCAATCTCTGCCATTTTCTGAACTTCGTCATAGACATATAGGGGCAAACCGGTTTTACGTAAAAGTCGAATATACTGAAAGACTCGGGTTATGACAGTTTTATAATTTTTGAGCCCCTGCGGCGTTAATTGAATGCTGATACGAAAGGTTCCATATGAACTTTGTGAGTGACCTCCTGCTGAAAGTCCGGTAGCTAGGCCTTCTTTTTTTAACAAAGACAAAAGGCTTCCTGTTCCTTCATGTCCAATTAAAAAACCAAGGAGTTGGGAGGGCTTGCTGTCATAACGATGCCGGACACTCGGCAAAGGAAACGTGAGCTGGAGAGTCCTGCTGTCCTTCACCGGCTTTATGCGCAGCAGTCTCAGTTGATTGCTTTTTGAAAGATATTTTTGTGGAAAAGTGAATGGAGGAAGGTCTAAATTTTTGATATCATGAAAATATGTTTCTACCCAGTTTTGCAGAGTATCCAGATTTTCTTTCCCAAGCACCACAAGATTCATTAAATTAGCCGAATAGTGAGAATGGTAGAACTTCAACAGCTCTTCCTGAGTGGTTTGTCCCAAAGTCTCTGAGTTGCCAATATGGAACATTCGGGCCGGGTGATTTGCGGCATACAATGAACGCTCGACCTGAGAGATGCGCCAGTAATCATTCTGTCGATTTTTCGAAAATTCGGAATCAACGGCTTGCATCTCTCGTTCTACAAATTTGGGATTGAATAAAGGGGCAATAAAAAACTGGGAAAAACGGTCCAGGGCTCCTTCTAAATAATCATTGCTTACCTGAAAATGGTAATTGGTATATTCTGTCCCCGTGAATGCATTGCTGTATCCATCATGACTGGCAATATAATTTTTATAATCATCGACGGCAGGATACTTTTTAGTCCCCAAAAACAGCATATGTTCTAAAAAATGTGCCATTCCCTGATGTTCTGGCGGATCATTCAATGAGCCAGCACCCACACTCAGGGAGGCCGCAGCCTGATCGCTGGTGGGATCTGAAATCAGCAGCACTTTGATCTTATTTTCCAAAACCAACCTCCGGTAGTGACGCTGCTTATAACGAGGGTCTGTTTTGTCAGAGGCCCCAAACGTCACACTTTGCCATACAAACAAAATCACAAATAAACAGACACAGCGATATTTCATAGATACCTTGCCTTTGAGAAAAGTTTATAGAATGGTGCCGGAGAAAAACGGAAAAATTGCAGCAATACGTTCAATTGGATCAAAAGCACGTAAAGAAAGAGTTACTTAAGAACATTAAGATTAATTTTTTCCTCAGTTGAAAATATAAAAAATGAGAGGAAATAATATAATCACAATCACATAACTAGAAGCCATAGTTGTTCCTGCATGATGATTAACGAGAAGGTTGTCTATATAATCTATCCCTTCCCAGCTTTTGTCAAGTCGGGCCAATTCTATCAGCAATTCGTTTTTTGACAAACTGAAGGACACAACTGGATAAAATCTCAACAAATTCCGACATCACACAGCCTCCTTTATCTTTTTTTTCGATAACCAGGTTTGGCCAGAATTTCCAAATAAAAGGATTCCAGCTGCTTCAACTCGGCCTGATTAATGAATTTATCAATATCAGACACATGGATGACTTGACTACTGGATTCGTCATCACCATACCGGCAGTCAAAATCCCAAAAATCAGCATCTTTCGGTAAATTCTTCCTGCGTTCTCTTTTTAGATATTTTCTCACTTCATGCTTGATGGCTTCAACAAGCCTGGCAACTTTGATTTTCGGGTGGGTCAGTTTGAATGTTTTTTTCATAATGGTCTCAAAAGAGATTTGGATAGCATCTCACGTACTAAAGGTTCTAAACGGGTGAGCCCCCATAATTTTCCATGATTCACAGCCGTTTCAATATCTTTCCCTTCTAATAATCCCTGGCGCAAGGCAATGAGGGCTCCAATTCGGTTTCCACTGGCGCAATGTACTAGCGTGGGAGCTCCCCCAATTTCTTTTAGCGTGGCAGCAAATAATAATGCATTTTCCTTAGTAATTCCAGCCGCACCCGCAACAGGTATCGAATGATATTTCATGCCAAGTGCTTCAACATATTCGCCTTCGTTCCAACTTTGTTCTTCAGCAGGACGGAGATTGATTATGTGTTTGATTCCCAATTCAGCCAGTGATGAAAATTCCTCTTTAGTGGGTTGTCCGCTGGCAAATGTATTTCCCTCAGGATGACTTAAGTTTCTGATGGGAAGGCTGTCAATAGAAGTTTGGGCTGCTGCTTTCAGCGAACATGTGACAATAACGATAAATATGGCTAGAACGTTTATAAATTTCAATGGGTTTGGTTTTAACATGCAATCTCCTTTGTGTCAGTTGAGTGTGTGGATACTAAAAAAGTTTTCTTTCGTATTTCAGGCATTAAGGGCCCGTACATAAATAACCTTTACAGATGACTTGTCTTTTTCCTCGTCTACGGTGTTGTCTTCAAAGGCACATACTCCAGTATGCACAATTGAAGACGCCTTGTAGCCAAGAAAAAATACTTCCTCATCTTTGTCAACGTTATTTCTGCACGAATCCTAAGGAATGCTAAAACAATAACTGTTATCGCGAGAAACGAGGTATGTGGCGATCTCTTTCTTCCCAGGAGATCCAAATCGCTTTACAGAATAAAGAAATTGAACGAGCAGTCCGGACGGATGTGTTGAATGTGTTAGAATCCCTACAGGAATATCTGCAGGGGGGCTGAGTTTACAAATCAGTTGAGTCTGTTGGAAGGCGGTATCAATAACTTCGCATTCAAAAAAGCCCTCGATCAACTACGCCAGCTGAATTTGTTTTAGCGAAGCAAAAGCTTCTGAACCATGGATATCAGGATCTATTTGGAGTTCCAGTGACACTGCACCATCTAAATCAACTTCGTATTCCTCTTCTTCACAAATAGAGCCGGATGGGCTGAAGTTGTACTGCTGAGTGATAATATCCTGATACGAATCAGTTGATTTGGAAGACCAGCGCAAAAGAAACTGTTGGGCACGCTCCAGTTCGGTTTCTTCGAAAACCAGGCGGATACGGCGAAGTTTCAACGGCTCCTTAAAAATAAAACGAAGAGTCTGTTTGCCAGGATGACCTGCCCGCCAACCACTTATCGGATCAAGGGCATAGGCCCCCACCTCTGAAATGACCTGAACCTGCATGATGCTTTCCAGGTTGATCCAGGATTTTTTGCTTGGGAAAATATCAACGTGATCTTGATGGACTTTTTGTGTATCCATGGGGTTACCTCCAAATAAATTAAGAATTGAGACTGAATTGTGCAGACACTTCATGCCGATGTCAACCATTACTTGCAATTCTGAGGAAAACGAAAATAATAACATGCGAAAGTTACGCAGGATTTTCATCGAGGTTCAAGGAGTTTTATCTGGCACAGGGCAAACAAGATATGCTACCGGTAAGACAACTCAGCGGATCGCTGAAAGACAAAGATTTAGTCAGCTATTGTTTGAGCATCCTTATAAGAGAGAGTTGTGCCAGCCTGAAATTGATCAGTTTTTTTATAATTATGCTTCCCATGTCTCTAACATCGTAATGTAACCAAGTGTATTTGCCTTAACAAAGTGTTTTCTATCTGCTGTAACAAATGTTCCATTTTCTATGATCGCAATAGCGTGAAATATTGCATCATAAATTGTTGGGGATCCATTCTTAGGATGTCCCATCTGAATAATTTCAATAGCTTTATGCCGATGTTCCTCTGTGGGCTCGACAAGGGGTAGATTGTATTTTATCTGTTGATCTAGCAGTTGTGAAATAGAGCCTATGGGTAATTTATAATACTGTGCTGTTGCGATGACCTCATAGTATAATAACTGAGGAGCCAATAAATTGATATTTCCTTTCGATGCCTGCTCGAAAATCATGAGAGCAGTATTCCTTCCTGGCTCTTCTAAATACAATTTATTAAATACAGAAGAATCAATTATATATAAAGGCATCCTATTGTTTCTCCTCTAATGTCTCTTTAGGGCCTTTTTCTCTGATTTCTCTTAACACCTCTGTTGAGTCACGGAAAACCGCGAATGGTTTGAATTGAGTCAGTGATTGAAATGCTTTCCATTTTTCTTCTTTTTGGAGAGCTTCTTTGATTGCATTCGTAATAAATTTTGAACGTTCCCCTTTTTCAACCTTTGCATGAAATCGTTGTACGACATCATCAGGAAGTGTCACGGATATTCTTTGCATTCTAACCTTCGTATAAAATAATACTGTAAATAATACTGTAAATAATATCAAAAATACAACACAAAGCGCGTGTAGTCAAATTATTCATTATGTGGAAGGGAAAATTAATGCGGACACAGGGACAGAACGTCTTGAATCATCTGGCGCTATATAGTATCTTGATCGCAGAGTTACGAAAGGAAATATGAAAGAATCAGCAATGTTTATCTTATACGGGATTCGAAAAGGAAAACGGCGGGACAAAGATTTCTTTGTTACTATTCATCAGCAGGATGGATTTTCTGCAACAATCTCCAGACAGAGGAACGACCGCATCACGATTCACTATCAGGATGCGGGATACTTAACATTTGATCCTCAGCATGTTGATTCATTTGACATGTTGAAAATAGAAGATTTGAAAAAATTGCATATTCTAGAAGTGCCCGTTGTTGTGAGGGGGTTTTCCGGAGAAATGCCGTCCGAATTACAAAGTGAAGTCAAAGATGGGGTGGTCAATTTTGGGGGTTTTTTGAGGGGATGTCTCGGTCTTCACATCTCAAAAAGTCCATCTTCGCACGCCTACCAATGGTTTGTTGATCTGCTGGACAGCCAAACAGGACAAGAGTTTTTACATCAGCACATGGCCACAATTCGCTATTTTCACGGAGACTTTGATCCTCTGAAAGAATATTTGCTGGCCGAAGATGCTTCTACTGATGAGGAAACAAGCATTTTTGAAGATCCATCCGAACCTGAAGAATCTTTTTTTGAAAAAGATGAAGGGGTTGATTTTGAGACATGACAAAATCAAATCCGGCTCAGCTCAAATAATGTCATGTGTTCTTTCAATGGGCCTCCAAACATGGTTCCTGCCTCCATAATCTGAACATCCAGGTTCGGATGAAAGCCTTGTTTCAGAAAGTAGCCAGCAGCCTCTGCCAAAATGTGTGCTTGTTTTTCTGTTGTATTAAAAAGAGTGGTATCTCGAAATCCAATCCAAAGCTTACCTCCGCCGTTGACACTGCCTTGTGTCAATCCTCTCAGCAATAAAGGTTTTTCTGACACTGGGAAGAGCTGATACACCGCATCATGAAAAATGAGTTCATCATCCGATGTTTCCACAATAATACTCCAATCTTTTGCATGGATCGCAAAACTTTTGCTGCTTGGAATTAATCCATCATGCGGGCTTGGACAATAGTATTCGAGCAGCCTGGGACTCCACTGACCTTTCCAACATGTTTTATTGATGACTTCGATGAGCTGATTCGTTTGGTGGATGATTGTTGAAATTTGATACAGACTGTGCTCAGGATCTGTCAGCCTTTTCCCATTTTCTATGCCTGCTGTTTGAATTTTCCCCGTAATTTTACCTGGTGTGCCAAAACGCTGGATAGAAATGAAAAACATATAGATTTCTCCCAGGTAGTCCGCAGTTCGATCATACTCGTCAGGAGCCTCGATTTGGCTGGTGAAACTGGTGGTAAAAAGGTCCTTACGCATTGTATTGATGGCATACAGGCTGTTCAATACGTTTTCGACTTTCCCTGGCAGGTCAGTTCCCTTTTCAATCAGGACCTGTATGGATACTTCATAGTCGGTTCTTTTCAAAAGGGTTTGCTGGTTAACCGGCAATGCTTCCAAATGATAATCTTCGATAGAGATCACAGGCTTTGCTGGAGTTGAGTATTTCTCGGCAAAAGTAGTTTCTTTTTTGTCATTCAGCTTGCTCTGCCGCTCAATAAAAACCTGTTTGTCTTTTTCATTTTGGAAATAGAGATGGTGTCCCCCCTCTTTGGCTTCGATGGATACTTCAGAAATGCCTGCGAACAACTGGGTGGCATGCTGGATTTTAATGACGGGAATTCTTCTCCCGTATTTTCTAAGTAATTGATCGGCTTCTCTTACAATGTGTGATGCCTTGGAACCAATTTCAATAATGACAAAAGCAGGGGCCTCCTTTCCAAAAAACAAAGGTAAGTTTTCTTCATCAAGCCGATTGGAAACCAATATCTTTCCTCCTGAGTGTTTCAGAATTTGGCGTTTTTTAACTTCATCAAACACATCTTCCTCCGTCATGATCTGTACCATGCCACACGCTTTCCCGTAGATATAAGGTTCTTTATCAGAAGACACGACATGGGGTGTGCTTTCAAAATTTGATACGTCTTCCGTTGTCACTTCATCCATTGTCATGTAGCGCTGCTGCAGCCAGGCAATTTGATATCCAGGATCTCGATTGCTTGGGACAATGGCAAATTCTAAGTCATTGAGTGTATTCTGGAACCCTGGCGAAAGAAGGTCATTACTCAATTCACGGGCAGAAAGGATCAACTGCTCTATTTGTGCTGTAGTGAGCTTCTGTCTGCTGCCTTCTTCTATTGACAATTCAACCTGTTTTTCTTCCCCCTCTTCATCAGTAATAATTTGAAAATATTGTCTTTCTATTTCTATCTGAATTTCAGTTCCTTTCACTTTGATGAGGTCGGTATTGTCATTGTTTCTTGTCCCACAGGATTGACCAAATCCTGCGCTGATTTCCATATCCAGACAACCGTCATTGTTCTGAACAAAAATCACTCCCGACGTCTGTACTTCCGGAGCCATGATCTGGATGATAACAGACATCTTTACTGTATCAACGGCTTGGGACAACCCTGTCAAATTTCGATGAATCATGGCTTCTGGTGACCAGAGGGATGCCCAAACCCGCTTCACATAGTATTCCAGTTCTTCTAAAGTTTGGATATTAGGAAAAGTGGCATATCTTCCGGCTGCCGTTGTATCCTTTTTATCCTCATCATCAGCCGCTGATCGTGCCGCAAAACCAGGAAATAAAATACCTTTTTGTAAAAAATATTCTTTGTGGCCCATAAAAATAGATCCCAGTGAGTATTTGATTTCTGGAGGCAATTCGGTTCGAATGAATAGATTTTCAATCTTTTCGTGAGCTGTCTGCAATTGAAGCTGCAGATCAGGAGCCGACTGTTCAAAATCAATGGCCGTCAGGGTTTTTTCCAGTTTCGAAGATAGTTTTGCCTGTCTGATAAATTCTTGATATTCGGTGCTGGCTAAGGTGACTTCATTAGGAACATACATATTATGGACATGCAGCAGCTGGCTGATCCTTTTGATATTTTCATTGAGCTTAATAAGATTTTCCGATTTAGGTCCGACTGAGGCAAATCCAAGTCCTTCTCCATTCAAATCAACACTCATCACACGAGCCCCACTCAAATCATTAGGACGGTTGTAAGTGTTGATAATTTCTTTTAACAAACTTTTGACATGCTTACTTGCTTTTCCAGCATTTTGATATTCTCTGACAATGAACTCGGCCTCGTGGCTCATATTCACCAACACAGAAATGGCACTTTCCTGGATAATCGGAGAGGAGTCATACAGCTGCAGGATGAGTTTGTCAATGAACTGCATTCTTTTCTTTCTGGAGATCATGGGATTCAATGCCATGTCTCCCAGGACAACAATCGCAACCTGACGATAATGCAGACTGGAATGGTTTAAAAACTTAAATAAACTTTTTTCGATGATTTTTCTTTGGCGCTTGGGAAGCTCTTTGAAGGCATACACATTTCCCATGGAATTCAGGATGGTCGCAACATAAGAAAAGACTTGCGGCAGTTCATGGGGAACCCGCTTGAGATACTCTTTCATTTGCTCAATGGAGTGAACCATGGAGTCGGAGTCCAATACTCCGGTCAGTGCTAAAACACCCCAGGCATGAAAATAATCTTTTTTGCTGAGCGGACTTTGGTAGGTGATGCGCTTGATGATGTCCAGGTATTCATTAATTTGCTTCTTGTCTCGAATCGAACGAATGTGAATGAAGTGCAGCATGCTTTTAACCCAAGCAGAGATAACCCGGGGGTTGTTACTGATGTCACTTAATTCAAAATAGACTTGATGCCAGGAAATTCCAGATTTTGGAAAGAACCTTTGCAGCAGGGAAAGGATATTGATCATAATCAGCCGCATTTCAGCAGTCACACTGGTGTTGTTCCTATAAAGATCAACCACTCTGTCAAAGACACTGGTTTTGCTTTCCAGGGAAACATGGCTGCTTTGTATCACTGTCTTGAGAAACCTTAATGCCTCCAACAATATGGGCCCTTGGCTGTCCGTTGTCAGCATCGTGTTGATTTCATCAATCACCAACCCATTTTCATCCATGAGAAAAACGGTTTTTGTCATAATTCTCAGGGTGCTTATTTTGAATTCAAGAGGAGATATGTTGTCAAAAATATCCAGTTTGAATTCTTTCAGCCATGTGTCTTCAATGGAAGGGAGCTGCATCTCCTCTTCACGGCAAATTTGAATTTGCTTGATCAATGGTTCCAGGATCATCAATCGTTCATAAAGACTTCCATACATCTGCTCAATATCGGTTTCCATGTCGATGGAAGATCCGTCGAGTTTAATAAATCCATCTTTTCCATAAGGCCCAATGGGAAATACAATAAAGGGTTTGGTACTGGAAGACGGATCATCCAAAAACGGATTTCTTGTTTCACTGCAGCGATAGTCATTTGCAGGATCTGCCACCACAATAGGACGATTGGTACGAGCCGCCGTTTCAAAGATTTCTCCCTGATGGAGCATGCGGCCAAATCCTGTATTCCAGTATGAAGAATTGAAGTTAATGTGGGGAAATTCATCTCCTTTTTCCATCACCCTGCCTGACTTGACCGTATTGGTGGCAGGATCGCGGTAATACACCCGCAGGGCAGTAAATCCAAAACGGTCGGAAAGCAGGGTCTGTCCAATTTTGATAAAAAGCTCTTTGGTCAAAGATGAAGATTGAATCAGCACTTTCTGCAGGCTGCGGATGTCATTGATGCGGTGCAGATTTTTCTTATTTGCCTGAATTATCTCATTGATGGGACGGTGCTGAATAAACGAAGCAGGGTTGTTGCTAATGAGCTCTAAGGTTAGATTTTCAACCAAAGATTTCATGAGTTTCATTTTATCCTGGAGGTCTTTTTCTACCCATGTCGTTGGTTTGGTTGGAGAATATTCAAAAGCATCAGCCTTTAAAACTCCGGCGACCTTACTATCATCCCCCACAACACGAACCATCACAAATGGATCATTGGCAGTAAATTCATTTCGGTAGTAGGGTTCTGACGCAACATCCGAAACGATGCGCTGGCCCATCAAAATGGTGCGTTCCATGGCACTTTCTGCTTCCACGAACTTTCCAGGGTAGTATTTGGATGCTTCCAATGCGGCTTTGGTGATTTGAATCTGACCTGCTGGCCCTTCCACTCTTTCCCATACCTGCTCTGACTTGACAAAGTAGGAGCTTCCTTTGGGCAGGACGGAATAGTATTTGATTCGTTGAAACCCAAGATGAACAATCAATGCTTCTGCAATGCGATCTCGTTTTTCATCCAGATTGGATGCCTGCTTGATCGTTTCTTTCAATAACTTCAAATAAGGGTTTTTGTGAATGCTTCGCTCCCCATCCCGGTCCAAACCGCTCATTGCTGTGACAAAGCCGCTGATTCCTTTTTCAAGCTGCAAATCTCGATTAAAGCCGGAGTGTTTGGAATGTGACGTTACTTTAGTACTCATGAGCATTCCCTAACAAAGAAGTATAGTTGATATATCCTGTATTAAATGTAGGATGCGTTATACTCACAATTGGTTCAATGATTTTATATGGTGAAGAGGCTTTACCCTGATCATTCAATTGTGGTATACGAATAGTTTTCTAGTCTGCAGAAGCACCTTCAATCATCGATCAACTGGATTCATTTCATGGAGAATTTCATCATCATCCTTGCGTATCTTTTGATAGGCATTGCCATCCGGAGAATTCCACAATTTCCTAGTGAGACGGGAAACTCCCTGAATTTGTTTGTCATCTATATCTCTTTGCCTGCTGTGATTTTACGGACCATCCCGCGGCTCCCCGTTTCCACGGAAATACTGGTTCCTGCCGTCATGCCCTGGGTGATGCTGGTGTTCTCTTGTGCTGGTGTTCTCTTGTTGTCAAAAATTTTAAAATGGGACCGGCACATCACCGGATGCCTGCTACTTGTGGTCCCTCTTGGAAACACTTCTTTTCTAGGAATTCCGATGGTTCGGGCATTTTTTGGAGAAGAGGTCACTCCCTATGCGGTACTCTATGATCAACTAGGGTCTTTCCTCGCACTGGCTACCTATGGCTCCCTCGTCATTGCCTTTTATGGGACACAAGACAGTAAACCCACAGTAACAAGTGTTGTGCAGAAAATCATCACCTTTCCTCCTTTTATTGCCTTACTGTCTGCTTTCATACTCAAACCTTTTGAATACCCTGCGGTGGTGAGCAGTCTTCTTGAAGCGTTAGGTTCAACGCTGGTTCCAGTTGTCATGATTGCCGTTGGTTATCAACTGACTCTTCGTTTGAGCAGTGAAACAAAAGCCCCCCTTGCCATCGGTCTAGTGTTCAAACTGATGATTGCTCCTCTGACAGCACTCATTTTGTGCAGAGCTATTGGTTTGGAAGGAAAAGTTGTGGATGTTTCCATCTTCGAAGCGGGTATGCCTCCAATGGTATCTGCCGGAGCACTGGCAATCCTGGCAGGCTTATCCCCAGCCCTGACGGCAGCCCTGGTAGGCTTGGGAATCGTTTTGAGCTTTGGAACCCTCCCTATCCTTTATTATTTACTGTGAACCCAGATGGTTGGAAATGGATCGAGCCTCTCGTTTCATTTGGGAACTTGGCTGCGGACGTAAGGATCGCAAACTTTTTAAGAGAGCCATTCGTGCCATCAAGCGAGTTCTTCGCAGAACAGAGGACTTCACACTACTCAGCGATGGAGAAGGCGGAAATGGAAGCATTAATTGTGCAGCTGGTGAAGGACTATTTTGAGGGAGTATGAAATGAGTCTTATCAACGATTCGATATCCAGAAGGTACCCGTCGAGTCTTGGACCTTCTGGCATATCAAAGGAATTCACGGATTGATGCATGTATATATTCGTGAAAATATACTCTATTTTTAGAGGCCAAACCAAGGACCAAAATTTACCGAATGGATAAAAAAGTCCAAAACCTCCCAGAGTTGAAACAGATCGAGGCTTTTGCTATTGGTGATCGGAGTGAAAAAACTTGCTCTCACTTATGGGACAAGATCCCTGATGAGTATAAACGGTGCTGTTCCTTCAGCGATTTCTGGAAGGCCTATGTGTAGGTAATTCCAGAAGAAACGCATCTCTCAATTAACCACTACCAAAATTTTTATCTGAAGTGTGCAATGAAATAGCCTGCACAAACGGCTGTTCCAATCACACCTGCCACATTAGGACCCATGGCATGCATCAGCAAAAAATTGCCTTGATCCTCTTTTTGACCAACAACCTGAGAAACCCTGGCTGCCATTGGAACCGCAGATACTCCAGCAGAACCAATCAGAGGATTGATCGGGTTTTTTGGGCTCAACATATTCATTGCTTTTGCCATTAGCACACCGCCAGCCGTAGAAAGTCCGAATGCAACAATTCCCATACCTAGAATCATCAATGTCTCCGCCTTTAGAAAACTGTCACCACTCATTGTGATGCCCACACTCGTTCCTAAAAAGATAGTCACGATATTGATGATTTCATTTTGAGATGCTTTGTTGAGTCTCTCGACAACCCCGCTTTCTCTCAGTAAGTTGCCCAGCATCAGCATGGCAATCAGAGGAGAAGCTGATGGAATGATCAAGATACAGATAACCATCACCATCAAACAAAAGATGATACGCTCTAGCTTTGTTACTTTACGCAGTGACTTCATGCGAATCAAACGTTCCTTCTGGGTGGTCAGCGCATACATGATAGGGGGTTGGATGAGCGGTACCAGCGCCATATAAGAATAAGCAGCTACTGCGATAGCCCCAACGAGATGAGGAGCAAGCTTATTAGCAAGGAAGATAGAGGTAGGCCCATCGGCTCCTCCAATGATTCCAATAGCAGCACCTTCTTGTGAAGAAAATCCAAGCAATACTGCTGTGAAAAAAGTTGCAAAGACTCCCACCTGTGCCGCTGCACCTAAAAGCAGCGTACGCGGGTTGGCAATCAATGGTCCGAAGTCTGTCAGCGCCCCCACTCCTAAAAAGATCAAAGGAGGGAACAGTTCGAATTCGATCCCTTTTGTAATAATATCATACAGTCCGTGCCCTCCAGGAACATGCAGTATTCCTTCGGTGGGAAGATTTGCCAGTAATGCTCCAAAACCTATAGGAATCAGAAGCATGGGCTCAAAGCCTTTGTGTATTGCCAAATAGAACATTAACATGCAGACAACCCACATCACCAGCATTTTCCACGTGACATGTCCGAGTGCTGTAAATTCGAGAATTACGTCCATAAGTTTCAATCCTTAAGATATTGATATTAACGCTTGTCCTTCTTGTACGGTATCGCCTTCTTTGACATGAACTGCAGCGACAGTACCATCACTGGGAGCAGAAATACTGGTTTCCATCTTCATTGCTTCCAAAATGATCAGGTCTTGTCCTGCTGTAAAGCTGTCTCCAGGTTTTACCAAAACTTTAAAGACATTTCCTGCTAAAGGACTGGGAAGGTCTCCTGCGGCGGCTTTGGGTGCGGCAGGCTTCGGTGCGGATACTGGCGGTGCGTCTACTTGTGCAGAACGGGCTGCAGGAGCAGCCCCCGCAGCCGCTTGAGGCATCGGCTGATAATAACTCTCATCGTCTTCTAAAACTTCGACAGTTACTTCGTACTCTTTATCTTCTACAGTGATTCGTAATTTTTTCATAATGCATTTCCAATTTCAAATGATTGCGGATTATCTTGTTTTACGCGAATGATGATGTGCCTGACGGCCCTGTACTGCCCACCAATGATCGCGGGCTGCTGAGACTCGGACAATTGCTACGGGTTTTCTCAATACGGACTCTGCGGCTGCAGAGAGAATGGCAATTAATTCTGGAGAAACGCCATCCAACGATTCTGTCTTCTTAGTCTCTGCGGCAGGAGCAGCTGTGGCGACAGGAGCAGGGGCTGCTTTTGCCGCTGCTGCTTTGTCCTGATTGATGAAATAACGACCAACCAAAGCACAAAGAATATACAATAAAACCAAGGTCGCTAAAACGGTTGCTAAACCAACAACCGGGACGATGAATAACTCAGAGGCTGCGTATGAATTTGCGGCTCCCCAGAGAAGGACCATTACTAAAAAAAATAATATTCTAACTGTTCGTTTCCAAATCATAGCTGGATCAATCCATATAGGTGGAGGAATATCAATTCTGCATTTTGATGCGAAAGATGAATCCTCCCGGTTTTTAAAATTCAATTACATAGGAATCAGACCATGTTTTTTGGGCGGACGACTAATACGCTTGCTGAGAAGATTGTGCAAGGCTAATGAAAGCACTCTCTTGGTTTCTGAAGGCTCAAACACATCGGTTATCAATCCAAGACGAGCAGCCTGATAAGGAGAGGCAAAGCGTTCGCGATACTCCTCCTGGTACTTGGCTCGTTGTGCGTCTGCATTCTCAGCACTCTTCAATTCTTTGCCGTAGAGAATGTTCACGGCACCTTCTGCACCCATTACTGCAATTTCAGCAGTTGGCCAGGCATATACCCGATCAGCACCAAGGTCACTGCTGCACATTGCCAAATAAGCACCGCCATAAGCTTTGCGCATGATCAGGGTTATTTTTGGCACTGTTGCAGAGGAATAAGCAGAGAGCATCTTTGCCCCATGACGAATGATACCGCCGGCTTCCTGTTGTTTTCCAGGCATGAAACCGGGAACATCCACCAGGTTGACGATGGGAATATTGAATGCATTACAGAAACGAATAAAACGCGCTGCCTTATCGGATGCATCAATATCAATGGCTCCGGCTTTAAAACTTGACTGATTGCAGATGAATCCAACCACGATTCCATCAATGCGGCCAAAACAAACGATGATGTTTTTTGCCCAAAATTCCTGGACTTCCAAAAAGTCACCATTGTCCACGATTTTTTCAATCACTTTTTTAGTATCAAATGGGCGTCTGGGATCTTCAGGGAGAATATCATTGATTGATTTATCACTGGTCAGTGCAATTTCCTCATTAAGATGATGAGGAGGGTCCTGCATGTTGTTAGACGGGAGGAAACTCAAAAGCTTTTTAGTAATGGCGATGGCATGATCATCATCTTCTGCCACAAAATGGATGTTTCCACTGACGGTTGCATGGGCCGTGGCGCTTCCAATCTCTTCCATGGTGACTTGCTCTCCGGTGGCCGCACGGATGACCTCGGGCCCGCAGATGAACATACTGGCACCAGTTTTTGTCATGATCAAGAAGTCCGTCAAGGCAGGGGAATAGGCTGCTCCTCCGGCACAGGGTCCTGCAATGATCGCAATTTGCGGAACCAGGCCCGAAAGGTATACATTTCGATAAAAAACCTGTCCATATCCGGAAAGAGAACTCACCCCTTCCTGAATTCTGGCTCCACCAGAATCGTTAATAGCAACCAATGGAGTTCCCAGGTCTCCGGCATTGTCCATAGCTCGCGCTATTTTTTGGGCATGCTTGGTTCCTAAGGTACCACCACCAACGGTGAAATCTTGACTGGCAACGGATACGGGACGTCCATCAACGTGCCCCATTCCAGTAATCACTCCGTCTCCTGCCAGAAACTTGCTTTCCATACCGAATTCATGACAATCATGCTCTACATGGAGACCCTGTTCCTGGAAAGTATTCGGGTCTATGAGCCGCTCCACTCGCTCTCTTGCAGTCAGCTGTCCTTTTTCATGACGCTTGTCAATTTTATCTTGTCCACCAGCTGCCAGGGCTTTTTTTCGCTGCTCTTTTAATTTATCGGTTAATTCTTTTTTAATCGGCATTATATATTTCTCCTGAATAAATGTCGCAATAAACTGATCGATTTTTTGTACGTGATTCTATCGCCATTGTCAAAAGAAATACAGCATATATTTTTAAAAAATGTTTAATTTATATTTATAGTTTGAATTGATAGTGAAAACACTCTGTTTGAAAGAAATTTTTCCTGTATTTTGACTAGGGCTGGTGAGGGCTGGTTCGTTTAGAAATTCATTGAAGCAAAATTTGAGTGTGCTATAGTATCCTCTGTGATAAAATTCTGTAAATATTTGAAAATAAAGAGTTTGTATGGGAATGGAAATTGAACGTAAGTTTTTAGTAATAGGGAACGGATGGCGCTCTGTGAAAGGAATAGAATACCGTCAGGGCTATTTGAGTACAGTAAAAGAAAGGACAGTGAGGGTACGCACGGTCAATGATAAAGGTACTTTGACGATTAAAGGATTGAGCCAGGGTGCGAGCCGGATAGAATTCGAATATGAAATCCCTTTTGAAGAGGCCGCACAGCTGCTGGATCTTTGCGAAAAACCTTTGATTGAAAAAAAACGGTATGAGGTTGAACATGACAATATGCTATGGGAGGTCGATGAGTTCTTTGGAGAGAATGAAGGATTGCTGGTGGCAGAAATCGAATTGCAAAGTGAGGAGCAGGAGTTTTTCAGACCTGAGTGGGTTGGAGAAGAAGTGACCGAAGATGCACGGTATTTCAATGCCAACCTGATCAGTCATCCTTATACAAAGTGGTGATTAAACGAGCATACTTAGGATAACAGAAAGGCTTAGTGCCGAAAGGGCAATTTCTACGGTCAGGATGCTGGCCATCAATTGCTGATTGCCTCCCATCTGGTGTGCCAGGATATATGAAGATGGGGAGGCAGGCAGAGCAGAAAATAAAATAGCAACAGCCAATGTTTTTCCTTCGATACCTAGCAGCAGACAAGTCATTGTCGTGATAGCAGGCAGACACAATAATTTGAAAGAGCTGGTCAGTAATACCAAGCGTTTGGTTGAATGCATGGAGCTAAAGTTCAAACCAGAGCCCACGGCTAATAATCCCAGAGGTAAGGACGCACGGCCAAGAATTTTGAAGATTTCATGAAGAGAAACAGGAAGTGACATGTCAAGGGCATTGAATAGAATTCCTGCTGAACAGGCAAGGATCAACGGGTTGGTCAACAAGGACCGTGAAGTTTGCAGGATGCTCTGAACAGGGCTTTTTGGCGATTGATCCTCGGTATAATGAGTGAGTACGGCAACACAGACTACATTGACCAGTGGAATGATAATCGCAAGATTGAGTGCCGCCAGGGTGATGCCCTCCTGACCGAAAAGAGAAGCGGCCGCAGAGATTCCCAGGTAGGTATTCATTCGGATGCTGCCTTGAATAATGGAGGTGAAACTGGGGTTGTCGGCTCCAATTTTTTCTTTTAAAAATAAAACCAGGGCAGTAAGAATTAGAATGGCTCCACCGACAGCCATACTCATCTGAAAAAGCGGGTAATCGCCGAGTTGTGCGGTGCTCAGGTTGTGAAACAATAAGGAGGGAAAAAGAATGTAGTAGGTGATTCGCTTGGCCGGTTCCCAAAAATCATCTCCAGGAAATCCGCTCGCTTTGAGCCCATACCCAAACAGGATAATGACAAAGATTGGAATCAACGCATGGAGAATTGTCATGTTGATTGCAAATCCCTTTCTAGGAGAAGAAAGGGATTTGACCAATGATTATGCTGCACCTGAGGGAGCTTTCTTCGTGAGATAATTGAGCCATATTCCGCTGAGGAACCAGGAGTAGGCATAGGTTCCAACGATGATGAGAACAAATGTGATGATAATGTCTGTTGGGCTGCCATCCAATGAATAACCAGGGACGTAACCAAAAAGAAATGGGCTCAGATAGAGAAATTTTGCGAACTTGAAAGCCGAAAAGGCGGTTTTCCACATGTTGGCCCCGGCAATGGTGGCCCCGGCAAAGGCCGCAATACAGACAGGCGGCGTTATATTGGAATCCTGAGAAAGCCAGTAGACGATCATGTGCGCTGCAATTTCATTGACGCCCAAATGGGTCAGAGCGGGTACTGCCACAACAGCTGTAATCAGGTAAGCAGCCGTGACGGGTACTCCCATGCCCAGCACCAGGGATGCCAGGGCGATCAGTAAGATGGTCATGAACAACGATCCTCCGGCCAGTTCAATGACAATATCTGCAAAGGTCAGGACCAGGCCGCTGAAGGTGAGCACTCCAATGATGATGCCAATCACGCCTACGGTGGCTCCAATTTTTAAACTGCTTTCCGCACCAGCACGCGCGGCTCCCAGAAATCCATTCAGTTCAAATCTTGTATCTTCACGGGAACCTTTCCGAAACCAGGTGAAGGCAAGTGCTCCCAGTAGTCCGAAAATTAAGATATTATTGGCTGATAAAATGGAAACAATGCTGTTCAACGTCTTTTTATTGATGATTTCTGATGAGGCGGCTGATCCAAAGAGAAACGTAACAAATGCGCCAACCAGAAAGAAAACCATCACAATGGCCAGGGTCGGATCGATACGGGTATCTCTTTCTTTAAAGCTGCATGCAATACAGGTTGCCAATCCTAATACGGCAGAATAGCCTGGTGAATAACCTGATAGCATCAAGATGGTGATGATAACCAGGGGCATGATATAGAGCCATTCTTCTTTGAGAATTTCCATGGCTGGTGTTTGGGATTTTGGCCCCACGATGTTATTTTTCTTGGCTTCATAATGCACCATCACATAGACGCTGAAAAAATACATAATGGCAGGAAAAATAGCGACCAGCATGATATAAGAATAAGGGACTCCTGTCAGTTCTGCCATGATGAAGCCTCCAGCACCCATGATGGGAGGCATGAACATTCCTCCAATAGAGGCTGCTGGTTCGATTCCTCCGGCAATATGGGGTTTGAACCCGGCTTTTTTCATCATCGGAATGGTAAATGCTCCGGTGGAAACCGTGTTTGCGATGGCACTACCGGAAATAGATCCGAACAGGCCGCTGGCAATAACCGATACTTTTCCTGGTCCGCCAATTTTATGCCCAACTGCGGCCAGAGGCCAATCTATAAAAAACTTTTGTGCGCCGCACTTTTCCAGGAATGCGCCAAACAATACAAATAAAAGGACATAGGTTGCCAGCACGTTGGCCATGATTCCAAAGACTCCGTCACTTTTATAAAAGATACTTGTGCAGAGTTCGGGAAACGATGCTCCGGCATGAGAAACCAAATCCGGGAAAAATTCTCCATAAACCCCATAAAGCAGCATCAGGACTCCAATGACCACAAAGATGTTGCCCACTACTCTGCGAGCCAGTTCAATTCCAATCAAAACCCCTATGATGGCAATTCCCATGTCCAGAGGGGTTTCAGCCCCTGTACGGTAATTGATGGCTTGAAAATTAAAAATCCAGTATCCAATCGTAATGATGGAAAGTAGAATCAGAATATAATCTACAATTCTCATCAATTTTGTTCGAGATTGGTACAGTAAAAATACCAGGACATAGGTGACAATCACGTAGATTCCACGATGGTATTGGGTTGCCATTGGCTGGATAACAGCAGAAAATACATAGAAAAGCACCAGGAATACAGCAAGAATATCAAAAACGATTTGTTCGGGCCTTTTAAGTTTTTCGTACACGTTTTTCCTTTTCGATCAGTATATGAGGTGAGGAAAAGGCAGGCCTCATGACAATGCCTGCCTTGAAAAACGGTTAAACTATTTTTGGATTACATAAGAATGCCTTTTTCTTTCCAGAATTTTTGAGCACCCGGGTGAATTGGAGTAACGATCCCTTCTACGCCTTTTTCAACAGCCATGTTCTTGAAGGTCTTTTTTTGACTGACCATGTGTTTCAAGCCTTCATCGGTGAAGATAATTTTGAGAAGTTTATAAACCACATCGTCTGGAGTTTTGGTATTAGCCACCCAAAGCGCAGAGTCTTGGAAGGATGGTGTTTCCATATCAACGCCTTTGTAAGTACCTGCTGGGACAGAAAGTTTGGAAAAGTAAGGATATTTTTTGAAGAAACCCGAATCGGTTGCCCATTGGCCTAAGTTGATTAAATCAATGTCATTGGTTTGTGCCGCCATAATAACCGCACCACTGGGGAAGGCTGTGAAAAGCCAGAATGCATCGAGTTGATTGTTTCCAAATGCGGCAGCCGCATCGTTGTATCCCATTGCATTTTGCTCGACTTTATTCCATATACCCAAATGTGAGAAAAAGAGTTCACAGTTTGCGAATGCACCAGAACCCGCATTGCCAACGCCTACTTTTTTTCCTGCTAAATCATCAGGACTTTTGATGCCGGATCCAGCACGCACTACCAGTTGTGCAGGGGCACCGTACAAGAAAGCAACACCCATGACATCTTCATATTTATTGGTGTCG
>JADGAT010000169.1 GCA_015231885.1 SAR324 cluster bacterium | reverse complement strand
AAGCGAGGAAAAGCCCTCTTAGGAGCCCTCGTTAGTATTTTGTTACACTAGGCTCCCGGAAACCATAAAGAGCCAAATTATATTCATTGGTACCACATTCCACATACATTTCTATTTCATGCTCAAAGGATTCTTTGCATTCCGCACAGGTTCTCCAATCTTTTTCAGCATGCTGCTCATGATAATAAAAAGCACAAAGCGTATAACGGTCATGATTGCGGTAACAACTATTTCTTGCATACGAAAACATCATATATTGATCAGCATCATTGCAAACCCATTGATCACAACACTCCGTTTTAGTGAGATTCTCTGTTTTTCCACATAAACCACATTGAAGTTGATTGGTCCCAGATTTTTTTCTGGATGAAGTTTTTTTCGATCGGTCTGCGACCTTTAAAGCTGAAACAAGATCAGCCTCTGTCAATCTGATTGGAATTTTTCCGTAGATTTCTAAGCAAGGAACGGTTTCCTTGATAGTCTCATTGAAAATAGATTTCCCATGTAATTGATTTTGGCTCAATATGGATCCCGTGTAATTTTTGATTTTCCTATGTGGCCCCTAAAATAATGAAAACGGTACCTACTAAAAAAAACAATAAAGCGATTGACTTATCAAAAATATATTTTTCCTTGAAAATGAGAAAGCTTGCAAAAAAAGGAATGATAATACTTGCCCTGCGTAACATGGCTATCACTGAGATCATCGCTCCTTCTGTGCTTACTGCATAGAAATAGAAAAGGTCGGCAAAGAACAACAACAAGCCCGTGATAATTATACTCGGCTTAAATTTGAACGAAACGGACTTGTGTCTTGTTACTAAACATACCAAGCCTATCAAAAGTGAATTGTATAGATAAAACCACGTCTGAAAGGTTTGAACATGAATCATCTTGCTCTGCAATAAATACTTGTCATAAAGACTACTTGTTGAACCAAGCACAGCAGAAATTGCCATGAGCAGTACCCACTTATTTGCGGTAAACCTGATCCCTTCAAGTTTCCCTATCATCGAAAATCGGTAATAGGCTAATATCCCAACACCCATTCCGATTACTTGAAAAAAAGTAAACTCTTCATGAAATATAAGAAAAGCACCAGTTATTGTCCAAAGAGGAGTTGACTCTCGAAGAGGTGAGGCTAGAGACAGAGGAAGAAATTTCAATGCAATGTAAGACAATATCCATGAAGACGATACAATCAATGATTTAATAAAAATAAGAGCGTGATCAGGTAAAGATAACCCTCGAATAAAGCGATCATCATTAAACCATAATGCATGTAAAAGTAATAAAAGCCCAGGAAGTGCCGCAAACGTCGCTGTAAAAAATGAAACAGCGATCGGTTCGTTTTTATGCACAGCGACTTTTTTGCTTAACTTGTAAACTCCTAAAATGACGCTGCAGGCCAAAGTTAGTGAAATCCAAAGAAAATATGAATTCATTGTATCAAGCATTAAAGATATTATGTGTGACACTCTACCAGCTTATCAATCCACGGGGTGAAGGACGAGCTGGTGGTCCTACAAATTTCTTTAACGTCCTGCATCAGCGTGCCGCTGCGATGAGCCTACAAATTTTCAACATCAATCAGAGGAGCGAATCATCTTGAGGGCTGAGAAAAAATTTCGTTAGCGCTACGTTGTATGCTTTTGTTCGATTTTTTCAATTCTGATTTAATAGTGGTATCGGCATGAAATAACCGTAATAAAATCATCATCCACCGCGTAAACCAATCGGTTGGTATCATCAATTCTTCTTGACCAAAACCCGGATAAGTTTTCTCTCAATGGCTCCGGCTTACCAATGCCCCCAAATGGTTCTCTCTTGATATCCTCAATTAATTTATTGACTCGTTTCAATGTTTTTCTATCTTGGGTTTGCCAATAGACATACCCTTCCCATGATTCATCAGTCCAAGCTAATTTCCTACTCATCAATCAATTCTCTCTCATGTGTTTTACCACTTCTGAATTGTTCTATTGATTTTGTAAGATGAGCAGCGTTGGCAGGAGATCTCAAGAGATGAAAAGTTTCTTGATAGCTATTGAATGTCTCTAATGACATCACAACGGCATCTTCAGAATCTCTACGTGTAATGATAGTCACATCAGCATCATTTGAGACTTGGTCTAAGACAGATTTTAAATTGTTTCTTGCTTCACTAAAATTAATTACTCTCATAATCTTCTCCATACATGTTCTTTATATTGCACAAGTATAACAAGCCCTATTGAGATGTTCAACCTTTTGTATAAGTATCCTTTTTTGGGAAATCGAACGCCTCGCATCAGCGGGGATTAATGTCTGCTGGAACGCCTTACACACCAAATTGTATGAGCGAATATCAACTCTCAATGACTGAACAAGCTGATCGGAACTCTGGATACTATTGATTAACTCTTTGGCTTCAGTTACAGTGATTTCTAATTTCATGGGTATTTTCCTTTGAGGAAAATACCCTACTCTTCAAGTTCTCAAATTTCACACAAAAGATCTTGCACCACCAAAAATAAATGGATCTTTCTTTAAGCAATAGGGCAACTTTATGACGAATAACGAAATTTTACGCCGCATCCGCTACACCTTCGATTTTAATGATGGGAAAATGGTGGAACTTTTTGGTTTAGCTGATCATCAAGTAACACGAGAACAGATAACCAGCTGGCTGAAAAAAGATGACGATACTGGCTACCAAAGGTGTAATGATACTGAGATGGCAATCTTTCTAAATGGCGTGATTAATGATAAACGAGGCAAAAAGAAGGGACCACAACCCGAACCAGAACAAAACTTAAACAATAATATCATTTTCAGAAAATTAAAAATAGCCTTAGACTTAAAAGCTGAAGATATATTGGAGCTTATGGCTCAAGTCGATTTAAAGATTAGCAAACACGAATTGAGTGCATTTTTCCGTAGGCCTGGTCATAAACACTATCGTGAATGTAAGGATCAAATCTTACGTAATTTTCTAAACGCGGTCCAGTTGAAATATCACCCTAATACTGATTTGAAAACAGAATTCAAATGGAAGTAAATTTTTCGACTGAACCAAACTTTATTTACCTATTTTTAATTTTTTAAAAACCACAATGAACCCTAACCACTTTTCTATCCTTTCATTGCCTCAGTCTATGTTGCACAACTTAAATAACCTTGGATATGAGACAATGACTCCTGTACAAGCTCAGAGCCTTCCACCAATTTTACAAAATGAAGATGTTATTGCCCAGGCAAAAACCGGAAGTGGCAAAACAGCAGCATTTGGTATTGGGCTATTGACTAAACTGGATGTGAAAAAGAATAAACTCCAATCCCTCGTTCTTTGTCCTACCCGAGAATTGGCAGATCAGGTAGTTAAAGAAATACGCCGACTAGCTCGATTCACCCCAAATATTAAAATCATGACATTATGTGGTGGTATGTCATATAGAAAACAAGTGGAATCTATGCGCCACGAACCACATGTTATTGTTGGTACTCCTGGTCGAATATTAAAACATCTTGATAAGAACTCTCTCTCTTTAGAAGCCTTAGACACTTTAGTTATTGATGAAGCGCATCGTATGCTTGATATGGGTTTTATTGAAGAGATCAATAAAGTTATTTACTATGCTCCTGCAAATCGTCAAACTCTACTTTTTTCAGCCACTTTTCCTGACGAAATCATGGAATTGAGTGCTACTATTCAAGAAGACGCTATCAATATTCAAACTATTGATGATGAGCTCCCCAATCCAATTACAGAATATTTTTACGAGGTTGATCCGGATGCGAAACTTTCAACATTGATTAAATTATTCGCTCACCACAGACCTGAAAATGTAATTGTCTTTTGTAAAGCAAAATTGCGATCACAAGAGATTGCAGAGGATTTAAACAGAAAAAGCATTGAAGCGTTAGCCATTCATGGCAATCTTGAACAGTATGAACGCACGGATGTATTGATGCAGTTTGCCAATCGAAGCTGCTCTGTATTGATTGCGACGGATGTTGCAGCAAGGGGACTTGATATCAAAGAGCTTGAAATGGTAATTAATTACGACATGCCTCATGATCAATCGACCTATACCCACCGTATTGGGCGAACGGGTCGTGCCGGTAAAGAAGGAATCGCTATCACACTATATTCAGGCTATGAAGCAGATGAATATCGTAATGATATCCGCCTCTTTGAAGCGGTAGACTCCTTGAGCGTGAACAAACGTTTCACTTTCAAATCGCCAAATGTCACCCTTGTTATTGAAGGAGGAAAAAAAAACAAAGTCCGCCCAGGTGATATTCTTGGTGCTCTGACAGGAGATGCTGGTATCGCAGGAAAATATGTAGGCAAAATTGATATCTATGATCACCAAAGTTATGTTGCTATTGAACGTAGTATGATTGATGAAGCCTATTCCCAGCTTAAAAAAGGAAAAATTAAAGGGCGTAAATTTTCTGTTTGGATCTTGAAATAATAAAACACACTATTGAAAGACCAGATAGTAAATGTAGTTTAAAATCTACTTTAAGAAAGAGTTTTCCCTGCTTGATGTTGGGTCATAAATCGGTCCAATTGATTAGCAAAAGCATTTTGATCTTTTGGACTAAATGTTTTTGGCCCTTCTGTCTTTAAGCCATTGTCTCGCAATTCGGTCATCACATTTCTAATGGATAAAAGATTACGGATGTTCTCTTTGGTATAAAACTCACCTCTCGGATTGATGGCAACCCCACCTTTCTCGATAGTATTATTTGCTAAGGGAACATCGGCTGTGATCACTAAATCTCCAGGCCTCACTAGTTCCACAATTTTTTCATCAGCAACATCCATCCCATATTCGACTTGTATAGATTTTATGAATTGAGATGGTGGAACATGAAGAAAACGATTGGCCACCAAAGTCACGTCAATTTTTAAACGATTGGCCGTTTTGTAAAGAATATTCTTGATTACCTTGGGGCAAGCATCTGCATCAACGTAAATGTGCATTTCAATAATCCTATTCTCGCTATAAGGTTTTACTGTGGTTCAGAGTCAATCGGAATTTTTCTGAAAATATATGAGTTTGACGATTCTTTTTTGCACTGCTAACGATCCGCATGAACGGCGAGTTTATGAGTCCGTTCGATGCACTTGTGTACGCCCAGCATGGGCGTGATCTTATGGGGTGAAAGTCCCCTGTGTGTAAGTCACTGCTGTATTCAATCCAT
>JADGAT010000168.1 GCA_015231885.1 SAR324 cluster bacterium | reverse complement strand
CTAATTCTTTTGCCGCTTGCATCGACGTAAGAGACCCACCAGATTGGCGTTTTGTTGTTGCCGTATTCTCGTTTATAAAGCCCCATGGCTTTTCCTCCTTTGCCACCGGCTCCGTTGCAAAGCCATTCTCACACGATACCTGCCGATTCTCCAGCCATTGCATAAGCTTTGATTGAGAAACCACCATTTTGCGCTTTCCTACACGCACCGCAGGCAACCCATCATTATGAATCAGCCGATACACTTGGCGGACTGACACACGTATTTGTGATGCGGTTTCGCTGATTGATAAAAATTGCTCATCGGACATAACACGGAACCTGTTTTTCTGCATTAGCACATTTAGCGCGGAAACAACTGTGTCGCTAATACCAATCAAGGAACACTTCATTGTTCCGTCCAGGAAGATTTTCCTAGTCTTAGCTTGCAACACATTGTCTGTTCCAGCCTCATTCAAAGCCGGTTTTCCTAAATTAGTATTTTACACTCATGCATTCTCAACTTTCGCAGTTCAAGCCATCTGCTTAGGGCTTGAAAGTTTCCATATAAATCAAGGTGAAGCTGGTCAGCATGTGCTATAATTATGTTGTCAATTCAGTCAGATAGAATTCAAAATGACCAGCTTAATGAGTCATCTTGCCAGCAACCAAGCTGCTGTGCCCATCCCTATGATCGATCAGGTCGAATCTGGCTCTTTCGGAGTATTCGGGGTAGATAACGCCATTCTCAACTTTCTCCAAGAAATCGGCTTCCTGTCGGTCTTCACTCGATGCGGATGGAACAAACGGTCCGGGAAGGATCTTCCGTCACTGATCATGCTGCTGATCGTCCTCCCATTATAGAAGGTGCCATCCATCCACATTTTTTGCCGCTATCATTTTCTGTCGGTCTTTGCGGTTGGAAAAGACTCCTTCTATCGTTTGCTCCAGTGCCAATTCCCATGGCGAACCGCTCATTGGGATCTGATCAAGAAGTTGCTGCTCCAACGGAAAAAGCAGGAGCTCGGCCCCGGATTCCTCGTGGCGGACACCACCGTCAAAGAGAAACGAGGCGACCGCATCGAAGGTGTCTGTTGGCTTCATGACCACAACTCCGGACGTTCGGTCTCCGGCTTTGAAGCTGCTCACCTGGTCTGGGTGAACGAGCAAGGAACGCTGCCATTGGATGCCCGCAGGCTCTGGCATACCTTTCGTGCTCTGTTTGATTCCGCCCTCAGTCAAAAATCGATTCTCAAAAATCACCTGAAAGATGAGGTGATTGACCTCATGGATCAAGAGGTCAATGCCTGGCTCAGCCGGGCACTCCTTCTGGATCCCCCTGGCTTGCAACGCCAAATTCTTGCCGAAGCGAACTGCGAAAGTTGAGATGCATTGAGAGGGAGATTATTATAGAGCTGCCAATAGCCACTCGCTTGCACACCGCCCATATGTTCCAGCCTCATTCAAAGCGGATCTCTTAAATTAGTATTTTCCCTCATGCATTGAGAGAAATCTTGTTATGGAGATGCGAATAACTTTGTACAAGCTCACCGCCCATATGTTCCAGCCTCATTCAAAGCGGATTTCCTAAATTAGTAATTTAATCTAATGTATTGAGAGAGAGCTTGTTCTGGAGCTGCTAAAAAAACCATAACATGCACGTTAAACTCTCAAACGATTCCCCAGTTTCTTAATCGCACTAACATTTCTTCCTCTCAACGTGCTGCGGTTAGAATTCAGACCGTCTGCCCATGCATTGTGCAACACTGTATTTTCATCCATACCGATTCACTCATCAAACTTCATTAATGTACCCTATAGAGTTAATCGATGAGCCGTAGGGTCTGATTAGGTAAGTTTGAAAAACAGTCAAGGTTGGCAATAATTTCGCCACCTCGATTGCTGATTTCACCAATCCAACAGATACCTTAGTCTTAAAAGTTTCCACTTTTCTAAGCAGTCAATATCACAACCGGAAACTCGCATATATCGTAATTTTACAGTTACTTGAAGGTCGTTATATGTTGGTTGATTGGGGTTGATTTTGCGAACCTATCCCCTTTCTCTCCTCCTCGCCTTCTTTCCCTTCCCCGGATCATTTTCCCGCTTTCTGATATTTCACTCTCCTGATTACTAATTTCTCTACATGAATTCAACTTTAGCGTGTGGAGACTTGTATGCGTTCCTTTTCCTTCCCTCATCAAACCGAACAATTACGAGATTTGATTCGGACATTTTCAACTGACTTTGGAAGTGGAGATTCGTCTGCGGTTAGTCATCTTTCTTCACAAAACAGAGCTGACTTGAACGTCTTGTTTTGTGATGATGGTCGCATTGCCGTACCTATGACTGATGGATCACGAGTTGTTAATTCCATGATAATTTCCTTACTGAATGGAGTTGTACGACCTCAGTACGTGAACTTTACTTTCGCTTCACTCTTCCATCTGATTGGGTCAGTCGATAATAATCGAGCCATTTACATAGTGTGTGACTTTCTGTCCGCCACTTCCATTTACGCTATTAAACAGTGTCCTGTCTTCGTGTCTTTTGATCCTTCTGGTCTTAATTCTCTTGTTAATATTGTAACTGGTAGCTTTCCCAATCGAGTTGTCCGAGTTATCCATGATTCTGGCGTGCATGTTTCTACCAACTTGAAGAATGTTGAGAGTTTTGTAGTTATCGGTTATTTACGTTCCTTGTGGAGAACCCATCGGCATAAGGATGCCCGTGCTGCGGTTCTGTTCTTGATGAATATTCTTCGAGGTACTGAGAAGAAGAAGACCGTTTCTTATTTCCAAAAATCCTTGAAGGTCTCTGTTCCTATGTATGACTTTGTGGAGCAGCTTACTGTTGATTTGAGTGATGCACAACGACTGTTTTTAAAGCACTTGCTGGCCTGTACCTGCTACCTTTGCGCTTGCGCTTCTAACAGTTATTTTATTCCGGTTCCTAGTAAGACTATAGAGAAGTACGCTCGCGGTTGCGATACATTTGAACTCCGTGATCTAGGATTCATCCTTATTAAGCCAGATGAGCCAGGCCGATGCCGGGAGTATGCGGTGGCTTATCGCATTTACGATGCTTTTGTTAGATTGTCTCCTTTTTCGGTGAAAGGTGTTCGTACTACTAAGTTTGTTGATTTGTTTACCGGCAAGCGTACCACCGCTACTCCCCGTAACCAGAAGTTCATTCATTCGTCCACTCAAGAACATCCTGTCAGAATTCCTAAGTTGATCCGTACGGCTATGAATTTTATATCTCCTCGCCCTGTCAATATTGATGCTATGGCTTCTTTACTCCGTTATCGCAAGACTCAGATGGATTCCGTTGAACCTGGTCGAAAGGAGTTTCTGAGCTTGCGGGGTAAATACATTAATGACCGAACCTGTTACTCAACCGTTCTTGGACAGGTTTCAGATGATGTTGATGGTCTTGGCTTTCACCGCTATACCGCTGCTCACCGAGTTCAAAAGGGTGGGCGGTTGTCTGAGATTGGCGGTGGATTACAATCTGCGTCTAGAGAAATGAAGCTGGCGTCTACTTTGGGTATACCGAATCTGTTTAATTATGATTTAGTCAGTTCTCAGGTTAATGGGCTCATTCAGGAGTTTGCGAGGTTTAATCTGAATACTGAATGGTTAGAGGATTATCGTGACATTCCCGACTCTAAACGGGAGTATGCTGAGTTTATTGGAATTGACGTTGCAACCTGGAAGATTTGTTTGCTTGCCACCATTATGGGTTCCTCTGTTTCTCGAAATGTGAATAGCTCTGTCTTTCGCGCTTTAACCGATTACCAGCGCAGAGTGCATAAGAATTCTATTGGATTGACGTTGCGGTTTTATAAGCTATTAGGTTCGATTAAACCTCTGAAATATGTGCTGGATAAATGGCATGGAATTTTAATTTCGGGTGGTGGTGGCGGTGTTTCTGATTCTCGTGCCTATACGTATGCGAATCAAAAATACTTGAAAAATGCGGCTGGGATGAAAGCCCTAGTTGGTAATATTTTAGATGATGGGCGGGTAAAGCCCCTGGTCGACAAAAATAAGTTGAAACGAGAGTTGGCTGCTTTCGTGTTGCAGGGGCAAGAGGCTGCTTTTATACATCATCTAACTGTTTTGTCTGAAGAGTTTGGTTTCGTTGTGGTGGGTAACGAACATGATGGCCTTATAACCATTGGTGAGATCCCGGTTGCTGCTATAGTTAAGGCTGGTGAGCTTTCCGGTTTAGAGAATCCTTCCATGAAAAAGAAAGATCTTTTCGATGGGAATGACGACTGGACCAAGGAGGAATTGACGGATTATCTAGGTGGTGGTTTTTATTCCCTAGACGGTTGATCTGGTTGATTACAACCGCCTCCGTGATCTATTAATTTCTGTTCCTGAGCGTGGGGCGGTTACGAGACTTGATCCGTGTTTGCTGCCTGACGAAAAAATTTGCGGTGTTTGAAGCAACTGGTCGGGTTCATGTCCGGCATTTTACCGCTGCACTGATTACTGCGCACAGCATTGCCGTATCGCTGTTGTTTAGCGACCCTAATGTTCTGCGGTCTCCATGCGTTAAATTTCTTTTGTCTGTCTCTGCGGTGTAGCTGTACGTGACTTGATTTTTCGGCGGGACTATTCGGGCCACAATCTCTGCTATCCTTCTACACCGCTGCATTTTAGTACCCGATAGAAAATATTCTTGATCATCAGCTACAGTGGTGAGATGTGGCGCAGTGCCGTTTTGGATTTTTTTTTCCGGCGTCCATATGGATTAATCCGTCTCCGCTTTGGCTGTCCGTATTTTTTTTTAAGAAGATCTTTATTGGATTACCTTGTATGCTGGCGGTCGATTTGCGGTTGTTGGATGGATTTTAAATTTCGTCCATCCTTAGTCTTCCGTGGACAATCCACTGACCTACTTACCACCGCACATCAGGAATAATCAATGCTCACACAGACGGTACCGACGGTGTCGTTGTGGTCTTCGTCCCTGCCGCAGCTGGTGGCTAAACTTTAACGCGCATGCGTACCGCTACCCTCCCAAATACTTGACCGCGGATACATCTTCCACCCCAATAGCCTTGGCAGTATGACGAAAGCACCCTTTTCAAGACTCAACGGTACCGACCACGATGAGTCGGCTTTCTGCCTCAGACCGAAAACGGCAGGACTCCAGGGCCATAAGCTGCCCCTCTTGCACGCTCTGATCGTTATTGACCACACCCGCCCCTTCAATG
>JADGAT010000167.1 GCA_015231885.1 SAR324 cluster bacterium | reverse complement strand
AGCGTTGAATAAATTTAACTGACTTCCATTAAACCCGCAACTGACGGGGCTTGAAGTGGCGCGCCCGGAGAGATTCGAACTCCCGACCCTCTGAACCGCAATCCCTGGAAGGGGAAAAGTGAGGATAACTTAGGGTAACAAAATCAGTGCTTTAACAGATTTGACTTTTCCTAATTTATCCCTGTTTTTTGCTGTTTTTTGTGAGCTAGTGGAACAAAATTGGAACAATTCCGAAGCTAGACATTTTTACTACTTCTGGTTCTTTATCATTTTCTTGATAAAGCGTTCTTCTTTGAGATTTATTAGCGCTCTAACTATATCATTACTAAACAAATCATTAAAGTTGTCTAAAATATGGGGTCCATTATAGTTCTTCCCTTTCTTTGATTCTTTTTTAACAATGGCAAATGGAGGTGCTAGAAAGTTTTTTATTAGCACGGATTCAGTAATAAGCAAGAACTTACGGCTCTTGAGACCCCTTAATTACATCTGATAAAACAGAAAAACTACCGACTAGTTGATCAATTTGATTTGGGAGAAAAAGTTTGGTGGCTTGGCCTTCACTGAGGTTTTTAGTGACAACACCGGCATTATGCAGTTTAAGGTAATATTGAACTTCAGGGTTACTTTTTAACACCTCGGCAATGATTTCATATCCATAACGTTCCGCGTCAAACATCTTTTTTTGTGCTTCTGCTTCGGCTTCTGCTTTGATCTTAATCGCTTCCGCTTCTTCATACGCAGCTATTTTTTTACCTTCTGCAAGAAGGATTTCATACTGTTTTTTTCCTTCAGCCTCCTTAATTTGTGCTTCGCGTTCTCCTTCTGCGAGGATAATCTGTTGGCGTTTTTCGATTTCCTGCTTTTTCTGTTTCAACAAATCTTCAGCAAAATCTCCAAATTCAAACTCTTTGATTTCTAACCGAATCACTTTCATTCCCCAATCATCTGTTGCACGGTCCGCTTCTTCAGTAAGGGACTCCGATAATTGGGAACGATTCGTATAAGCTTCCTCTAAGTGGTATTTTCCTAATCCTGCACGCAATAGAGATTGAACGAGTTTCTCTAATGCCACCGGATAATCAGAAATGGAAAAAATAGCTTTTCCGGGATCTATAATCTGATAATAAACAACTGCATCGACTCTATATGAAACATTATCTGAGGATATGACCGTCTCCTTTTTATAGTCACAAACTTGTTCACGCATATCCATTTCTTTTTTAGTTACCTTTTTTTTATCTTCGGTTATTTCAAACCTGCCTATATAACCGGCAATCCCCCATAAATAAAAGAACCCATGTAGTCCTGGCTCGATGGACTTTCGATACTTTCCAAATCGCATTAAAATGACATTGGTACCTTGTTCAACAAATATAAACTGATAGATTCCAAGTGTTAATAAGGTCAAGAATTTATCCATAATACTTCTCCTTCCAAAGACGAATTCACTAAATTACCCTCCATCATTTCGACGATTGCATAGGGTAAAAAAATTTTGAGGGGAGACATTAAAACACAAAAAAAAAATTTTTGTTATCCGTATTTCTACTTAGTTTCCTATAAAAAAGACACTTTTTAAACTGATCATTTGCCATTATTCTTGAGATGAGTTATCAATAGTGGAAAAATTTTCTCTCAATAAATACAAACGTTTAAAAAATTTTTTATTTCCTCACCGGTAGAATCATTACAGATAGACTATGTCAGAAGATCAAGTTTCCTATAGTCAAGCATTACCTCCTGAGACATTGCTGATGGACAGATACCGGATCACATCAACTTTGGGTACGGGAAGGTTTACCTTTACCTACAAAGCAATAAACACAATTTCTGAAACATTATGTGTGATAAAAGAATTTTTTCCTGAGGGTTCATCAAGATCTGGAGATCGCGTTTTCCCTCCACTCAGTTGCCCAAAAGAGGTTTATCAAACGCTGCTAGAGCGCTTCAATAAGGAAACGCGAAACTTTTATAAATTGAATCACAAGGGGATTGTGAAGGTGATTCACTTCTTTAACACAAATGATACCAGTTATTATGCAATGGAATTAATAGAAGGTCATTCCATTGGTGACATCATGAGGCGTTATCCTGAACAACCATTCGAATTGGAACAATCTCTGACATGGATCAAACAGGTTGGGGCTGCTTTACAGTATATGCATGAGCAAAAGATGTTTCATTGTAATGTCAAACCGGACAATCTGATGATCAATCGCCACAATAATCAGGTGGTATTGATTGGCTTTGGCCTTGATTGGAAAAACGACTTTGAGGGGCCTCAACAAATACCCCCTGCATGGACAGCAGGCTATGCTTCGCTAGAATTAGAAAATGGAAAAGAGTCCCTCAGACCTGAAACAGATGTTTACAGTTTGGCAGCAACACTTTATCATTTTCTAACAGGAAAAATTCCAGAACGTGCCAGTATCCGTGCGGCTTCTACTTTAGCTGATTCAACTAATGATCCGCTAAAACCCGTCCACCAAATAGAGGTTACTGTTCCTCAGTCTCTTTCCAATGCCATTGCAGAGGCGATGCAACTCCAACCGGAAGAACGGACTCCAACAATTCAAAAATTCTTGGACGTTATATCGGTTTCCAAAACAACAACTCGTCCTAAAGACTCGCAATCGGAAAGGTCTCGCAGCTCGATTTCCTCAAAAACAGTGGCTCAATTTGATATCAATGCGAAACAGGAAGAACATTCAAAGCAGAAAGACACTCAAAACTTAGAGAAAAAAGTAGACACCTCGTCTTCTGATTCTTCTTCTGAAGCCGCCCCTTTCTCAGCCCGCTCTGGCTCTTCGGCAGACTCCCCTTCATCCAAAAAAATATGGTTAGCTGCTGCTGTTGTTCTTTTTCTAGTCGGAGGATTCTTGTTTTGGCAATTTGGCCCGAGCCTGAGCACGTCTCAAGACTTGAGCCGCTTAGTTGTCCAATCCAATATCGCTGGAGCAACCGTTTTTATTAACAATCAATCTTATGGTGCAACACCTCTAAAACTTGATTTAAAACAGGGGGATTATCAAATCCGCGTTGAAAAATCAGGTTTCCATAACTTTCAGGAGACAATTGTATTAAAAGACGAAGGGATGGTGATGCGGGTGAGTTTGGCTAAAGTACCACCAAAGATTCCCCTTAAAATTTTGGCAGAAGAGGCATACAATAAAGGGGAACAACACTATTTTAGCGGTGATTTTTCTAAAGCAATTGAATGGTATCAGAAAGCAGAGAAACACGGATTCCCCAATGCGAAACGGGCATTGGCAAAAGCCAAGGAAAAAAAGAAAGTTTCAGACTTCATTGCCGCAATTGAAAAACAAAATTTGGATAGAGTAAAAAAACTTTTAGCTACCGGTCAGAATCCAAATGATTATGCTGAAATAAGCGGACCGGGAGACTATCCCCTTCAAACTGCGATCTCCAGCGGAAATCTTCAATTAGTTAAACTTTTGTTGGATGCAGGTGCCGACCCTAATTTGGAGACGATAAGAGGAACTGTACTATCTCAATCGGCGTATGAAGGAAAGCTTGAAATAGTTAAAGCATTAATTGAGTCCGGAGCTGATGTACACAAAAAAAGTGAGCATAGCGGTGATCCACTTCAAGAAGCCTTAATTGGAGGAAATCCAAAAATCGTGGAGACTTTGATCGCAGCTGGGGTTGATGTAAATAAAAATTTAAACATTGGACAGACTCCCTTACAATTTTTAGTCCAATCAGAATCTGCCAGCGAAGAGATGGTAAAAGTTCTATTAAAACATGGTTCAAATGCATGCGTAAGCCAGGAATTTTATGAAAAACTTTTGGGTGATACTAAAGGTAAACCTGCTATCCACCAAATATTGAAAAATATTGGTTGTAAACCACCAGTCGACTCACATTTATCTTCCTCTTCAGCAATAACTCCACAAACAACTTTAACCAACCTGAAAACGATAGGGTCGAAAGAAGGCAAAATCATGAATCAGGAAAGTTCAACCAAACCATTGAGTCAAAATACGGTGAACAATAAAAGTATCGTTCATGAACAAACACTTCTTGATGAAGAGCAGGAAATGTGGGATCTGGTTAAAGATTCACAAGAAATAGATGACATCAAAGACTTTTTATCTGCTTTTCCTCACGGTATATTCGCACCAGTGGCAAAACTGAAAATGAAACAACTCAAGAGGAAACAATTTTGAACGTTTACATACAAGAGAAACTATGGGGACATAGCACTGATAGGGAATGAAATATGGCTGCTGTACTTACCCAAGAAGAAGTAGATGCTTTACTGCGTGGAAACCCAGATGATTGGTTTGATGATAGACCTGATAATGGTTTTGCTGATATTGGAGTCTTTGAGGAGTTCATTACAAACCGGAAATGGGAACCAGAAGAGCCTTATGGACTTTTCACGAAGGATGTTTCAGTCATTAAGTTTAGAAAAGATAATAAGTCTGAGAGCCTGCTTGCTGATATAAAATCTAGAAACGAAGCAAGTGGAATGGGAAATGTCACAATTCCAGGAACCAGTATTGAATTAATCAATTATTCTTACTGTCCTAAATGTTCCCAGGTCTATTCATTTGAGGATTTATCCACCTATTATCAAAATCCAGTCCAAGACCCCAAAATCCCTAACCGCATGAATCAAATGAGAAGCGACTCCAGAGTATGTTGTTTTGAATGCCGCACCTTTTTTATTCCGGCTCTTATTATTTCTGATGGTACTCCTAAACAAGATGTCCAGTTTCTTTGTAGACTCCAGATAGTGGAATCAATTGAAGATTTTTACTCTCATAATCTACAAAGGAAGGTTTTAACAACAAATAAGAAAAACCACCTCAAGGATAAATATGGCAGGCGAGCCGTCTTAAATGATGTGAGGATTAGGGATTTGACACCTAAGCCGACTTTGATAGCTAATTTTATTCAATATACTCCACCTGGTATGATGCTCAGTTTTGTTGAAGGGAAGAACATCAAAAATAAAGATGTGCTTTATGGAGTGTGGCAGTAAACCAACAGATGTAAGAACAATAAAATAGCATTTAGGGATCAAATCCGCATTGACTCACATTTAATCAGGGGCTTAGAAATGAATTTTTTTCGAAAGAGACTAATTTATATCCTCTTTATATTGTTGATAGGGAACAGCGCTTTTTTTACCCAAAACATTCTTGCCAAAGGAAAAGAAAATACTCAATCTGCTGCCCTAGAAGAAGACTCTATGCTTTGGAAGAAAATTCGG
>JADGAT010000166.1 GCA_015231885.1 SAR324 cluster bacterium | reverse complement strand
AATAAAATCAATGGCGGAGATGCGTAGGAATCGAACCTACCTATGATAGTATTAGTACCAAACGCGCGGGTTTGAAGTCCTATTATTGGGGTTTTTACTCATTTATACTGAGTGTTGTAAAATGCTATAAAGCTTTATAAATAAAGGGATTACCAGGACTTGCTATTTGCGCTGAGTTTTACTGAAATATACCCAGTTTGATGGCCGCTGCCCATGTATACGCCCACCTAAAATCATTTACTTTATCTCTCGAATTCGGACCCTGTTATTTTCAAGCACCACAATCAGACCTGGGGTAAATTCATAATTGAGCTGCAGGAAGTTTTTACATACTTGGATTACGAAATTGGGATTGAGGGTTTTCAACCGAAGATAAAGAATTCCATAACAAGATTTACCTTCATTAACTGTCAAAGTACCAAAGTCAGAATCGTGAGTAACAACAAACCTTTTTTCGGAAAATGCTCGCTCTAACAGCTCTTCATCTTCCATTCCACACCAACCTTTATCTTTGACATCAAGAACATCGAAACCCTGTTGCCTAAAGAAGTTTGCAACTCTCGGAGATATATTTTCGTCTGTAAGCAGCTTGATGTCTGTAAATTTCACGCGACAGACTCTATTTCAAGATAGATCTCGTTTTTGCAGGAATGTGCAGCATATTTTAGGCAAGATTGGATATCCTCTTTAACCAGGTGTGGGTAGTCCTGAAGAATTTCTGTTTCGGTCACTTCAGAAGCAAGAAGCTCCAGGATAAATTCCACAGAAATTCTGGTTCCTTTGATAATGGGTTTTCCGCCAAGAATTTTTGGGTTGACCACAATTCTTTCCATTGCGTTATCTCATTGAAAATGTATCAGGGTTCTCATTGTTTGATTTATAATTGCTCTCATTGCTTGTTAAAGCTTACCATTTATCAGCCGATCTTTAAAGTATCCATTTGATCTACAACTGAGTTGTCCCATTATTTTTTCACATTTTCAAACGCATACAACTGGACAGATTTCTCTTGATGAATTAATTCCAGCATAAATAATGAAACTTGGATAAATTACAAACAAAAGCTTTTGTGAAAAGCTTCTGTCTACGGTTTTGGATGGACTGCTCAATTGCTGAAGGGACCATTCTAAAATGTCGGTTTTAATGTGATATTCCGATGATAACGGAAAGCCTTCATGCTTGTCTTTTGTCGCTGGGACGGCACTGAGTGCTTAGAAATTTCTTTTCTCTGCAGATTATTTGATTGTTCCAAAAAGCTGATAATATGTCTTTCCACCATTTTTCCAAAAAATGATCTTCTTTTACACTCACAATCTGTCCAATTTTGGGAGCTAAAAGATCGACGTTTTGCTCTTTTGACAACTTGTGCAGCTTTTCAATCGGATCATACCAAGTATGATAGGCTAGCTCAAACATACCCCAGTGAACGGGAAAATACTTTTTAGCTTTGAGATCATGGTAAGCTCTAACCGCTTGCGCAGGCAATAAGTGAACTTCTGGCCATTTTTCATTGTATTGCCCACTCTCTATAAAAGCGACATCAAAAGGACCGTATTTTTCTCCGATTTCTTTAAAATGAATATCATACCCTGAATCACCGCTAAAATAGAGATTATGGTTTGGAGATCGGACAATCCATGAAGCCCAAAGAGTCTTATTTTCATCCGTCAGACCGCGACCCGAAAAATGTTGGGCCGGTGCAGAAATAAACTCAACGTCATCAAGTTTGATAGACTCCCACCAATCTCTTTCAATAATTTTGCCCTCTTGAATACCCAATCCTTTAAGGTGAGAGCCCACTCCCAACGGAACGATAAAAGTTCCGCCTTTATCTCTGAAGAATTCTACTGATTTCATGTCCAAATGATCATAGTGGTCATGGGAAATGAGAAGGAAGTCTATATCCGGTAATTCTTCTAAATTCAAGACGGGTTCCTGGAAACGCTTAACAGCGAAACTGAATGGAGATGCTGAACCCGAAAAAACTGGATCGACCAATATGATTTTTCCATCCATATTGAGCAAAAAGGAAGAGTGTCCAAACCAAATAGCTTTGAGGTCATTTGAAGGTTTAAGAAATAATTCCATATCTGGTTTGACCTCAGGTAGCTTTTTGGAAGGGACTCCATCTTTTCGTTCAGAAAAAAATTCAAGTATTGACGATAGGCTGTAGTTTCGATCTTTCATTTCGGCATAGAGATGAGGCCTTCTGTTTTCGAACGATTCGGTCTTGGGGTTGTAATGTTTAGAAGAAAGGAATCTTGTTTTATCGGCTTTATTCGGTGTAGTTCAAAAAGTTGAGCATCCAATCACCACGATAAGAGTTATTCCAATGATCGTATTTGATCTAAGTTTTTTCATAGTCCTTCTTTTTAGATTGGGTAAAACAGTATTTGTCAGCTTATAAAACCTTCGTTTTCATTCGCCGTCAATTCCTTGGTAGTTGTATTCGTCAAGGTCTATCCAGAAATCGGTAATTGCTGCATCACTCCAGCGTCCTCCGGGATAGGTGGAAACAATACCCAAGCGCAGCCAGGGAGAAACAACTTTACGAGGAAATCGAATTTCTTGCTCTTTCATATGGTCTTTTAACTCGATTCGAATATCTAATCCGTCAGCAGCCTGTACACGCAAAATCTGTACACGTCCATTATCCCTGAAGGCTTTTTTGCTTTTGATATAACCATTGACGATGAACAGTGACTGGAAATGTCTCTCACCATCAAAGCCCAACGCCAGCCATTGGCCTTCTCCACTTCCTTGAACACCCTCAACCCATGCGGTTTTTTCATTATAGTCCATGGCCATGTCAGGTCCGTAAAGATTTTTTCCTTGCGGGGCAAGATAAGAAGATGCACAAATCCTGAAAGGGCCGTGCTGGGTATTTTCTGCTACGGTTACACACATAGCCGCTTCTTTAAAAATATCAGCCCAAGCGGTATAGGATAATAGAATGGCGAACATCAACACATGTAAAAATCTGGTCATATGGTTTTCGTTGGTTTTTTAAAGTTATTACAAATAGAGACTAAATTTTTAATTTTCCCTCAAGTTACTGACTAAAAGTTTGATGTTGAAAAAGGGAACAAAACCTTTTGTGAAGAGCGAATAACAGAAATCTTAGGGAATGTGGGTCAAAGGTCTTAATCAGGCATCAGACATTTGCAGTAGAATACACACTTAGGCAACAATTATTAATTACTTTGCCTAAGTGAGCATAAAGAAAAGAGGCTCCAGCAAATCTACTGGACCACTTCAAAGGAATAGCGCCCCTGTACATTGAATTGTCCACTTGGCCAGTTGAAGTAGAGGCGAGCCTGATACTGCCCAGGCGGCAAATCCCTTACCTGGAAGGTGCCGTTTTTATTACCTTTGGTGTATGTCCATTTGCCATACTGATTGTCTGGTTTTGAGGCTGAAGTCACAGAGATCCAATCTTGGCTGTTGCCAGGGAGGTTCTGATAGGTGACTATCACTGTTTCACCGAAAGCAATTCTTGGACTCTGCACACGAATTGATGGAGCACCTGTTCCCGGTGCCTGCATCATGGAAGGAGAAGTATGAGAACCCCGTTCAACCACTTCAAAGGAATAGCGCCCCTGTACATTGAATTGTCCACTTGGCCAGTTGAAGTAGAGGCGAGCCTGATACTGCCCAGGCGGCAAATCCCTTACCTGGAATGTGCCGTTTTTATTACCTTTGGTGTATGTCCATTTGCCATACTGATTGTCTGGTTTTGAGGCTGAAGTCACAGAGATCCAATCCTGCGAATTACCAGGGAGGTTCTCATAGGTGACTATCACTGTTTCACCGAAAGCAATTCTTTGGCTTTGCACGCGAATTGATGGAGTACCTGCTCCCGAAGTCGGCGTTGAAGTGTTGTGGGAAGCGGGTCTTCCGTAAACAGAAAAATGTCCCACGCCACCAGATTGCATATTATGCGACCAAGTTATCGAGTCAGAATCTGTGACAGTATAAGTACCCGGATTAAGCATAACATTCGGATAGGCCCACCATTCAGCATTTGGAGCATTATACATTCCTGGTTTTCCCTGAGCCTGCCATGAGCCTATTCCCTGAATACCAATTTTTCCAGGACCAGGGGTTCCTTTACCATTGTTCCAATGATAGGTGTTGATTCGTGTAATCAACATTGGTTGCTGGATCGTAAAGCTGGCAAAAGCCCTTGGAGAGTTTTGCACAGTGGCTTTGTTGCGGGAAGAGAAGATTTGTGCATCCTGTTGAGCCAATGCCATACTGTTAAAAATTAATCCAATCAACAAAAACAAATTAATAACTTTTATTTTCTGCATAATCATCCTTTCAAGAAAAAATAAACAAAATAATCAAACAGGAAAATGTCCTACAATTAGTTGAAATTTGAAATGTGACCTCCCCCTTTGGTATGTTGAAGCAGTTTCGCAAACATACTATAACACACAATCAAGGAGGTCTATGAAGACAGTAAAAAAGGCAGTATCAAAAAGCAATGCAAAAGACAGAGTCCAAGCTTACCGAGAATTGGTGTCTGGAGAATATGAAATCGATAGCTTGGTATTAATGATTCAGCAACTTATTCCTATTGGGCTAATGGCCGTTGAAGATGCTCTGCAGGCAGAGGTGTCCCGTCTTGCTGGAGAAAGATATAGCCGTGATGGCAATTCGAAACGCTGGGGTTCAAACCCTGGATCAGATTTTTTAGGCAATCAAAAACTTTCGATCCGTGTTCCTCGAGTTCGTGATATGGAAAATAATGAGGAATTGGAATTAGAAACATATCATCAGCTGCAGTCACCACATATCATTGATGAGAGGGTTTTTGCTCAAGTAATCAATGGGATTAGTACACGCAAGTATGCAAGGGCTGTTGAAAAGATTCCAGAGACCTTCGGCATCAGTAAAAGTAGTGTTTCTAGAAAATTCATCAAAGCCTCGACAAAAAAAATGAAAGAGTTGAATAATCGTGATCTGAGCGATAAGGACATCATTGCTATTTTCATGGATGGTAAAAGCTTTGCTGAGAATGAAGTCATTATTGCCCTTGGAGTCACTTTACAGGGAGAAAAAGTTATTTTGGGGATGATTGAATCGAATACAGAAAATCACATCGTCTGCAAGGAATTTCTTCAAAAACTTAAAGCGCGAGGGCTTAGCGATAAAAACAAACTGCTCTTTATTATTGATGGTTCCAAAGGGCTGAGAAAGGGAATCGACCAAGTATTTGGCAAACAAGCCCTGGTGCAGCGGTGTCAGTGGCACAAGCGTGAAAACGTC
>JADGAT010000165.1 GCA_015231885.1 SAR324 cluster bacterium | reverse complement strand
TTTCCTTAGAGATAAAGCGAACATTCAAAGTGGCCAAAAAATTCTTATTAATGGAGCATCCAGGGCAGTGGGAACTGCTTCAATACAGTTGTCAAAATATTTTGGTGCAGAAATAACAGGCATTTGTAGTGAAAGAAACATTAAATTGGTTGAATCGCTTGGTGCAAACAAGGTTATTGATTACACAAAAGAGGATTTCACCAAAAATCAAGAAACGTATGATGTGATTCTTGATACAGTAGGTAATCTATCGCTACCACGATGCAAGAACTCACTAACAAAAAACGGAAAATTAATTTTAATTAATACTGGTTTGTTGACCAATTTATTGTCAATCGTCAGAAAGTCAGTAATTTGTGGTGTGGCAGGGGAGAGTAAAGAGAGTTTGAATTTTCTAAGAGAACTCATTGACGCTGGGGATATTGAGGCGGTTATCGACAAAATATATCCTTTAGAGCGAACTGTCGAGGCGCATCGATATGTTGATAAAGGGCGCAAAAAGGGTAATGTCGTCTTGTCTGTGAAATACAAAATTGATTCGAGAAGTCCTAGAAAAATTTATTGAATCAGAACGAGCAATCTCTGATTTGATCGGTATTAAGGGTTCGTGCAGAAATAATGTTGACAAAGATGAGGAAGTATTTTTTCTTGGCTACAAGGCGTCTTCAATTGTGCATACTGGAGTATGTGCCTTTGAAGACAACACCGTAGACGAGGAAAAAGACAAGTCATCTGTAAAGGTTATTTATGTACGGGCCCTAAGGAATGAAAGTTAAATAAGTTCTCTATCTGCTGACAATCCCCCCACCCCCTTTGCTAAAACAGGATACCTAGTAAAATTACTTAATTTTTTAAACTTTATTAAAATACTATTCTGAAAGACACCCCAAAATCACGTATATCTACGAGTAGATTATTTCCCATAATCTAATAGAATAGTAGAAAATATGTTAGATAGCGTGTTTGGAAAACTAAACACTTAATAGTATAGAGACCGAATCAAAACAAAAATAATTGCCTTGCTCTTAGTATAGGAAGGAAAAGGTGAAAAATGACAAATCAGGTAGCAATATTCGATACAGCAACGCAACGTGAAATTTCACATAACAGTAAACAATTGGACTATCGAAAAGAAAGAGAAAAAAAAGATATTGCCGTTGCGATTACAGCCATATCATTTATTATTTTGGGATCTTTGATGTATATTGATTACTTCTTTAAATAAATTGGCAATACAACAAAAAAAGCAAATAGACTAAGGACTGCTCAAACAATAACTTAGCAACTCTATTTGTCTTTTCAACGATCTTCTGCGTTGCTTTACCGGTTACATAGCACAAGCTATGCGCGCCAAAGTGCAGCGGATGAGCCGCTGCATTTCTTTCAGTAAATGAGATCCTTGTATCTCTGGGCAACCAACTTGAGATACTGGATACATTCGATCTAACATAAAATGATAATCAGGGAGGTCGTGTGGCTGCCGCCTATGGCTGAGATGCTATTGACGTGGCAATCTACACTCAATTTGGTGAGCCAGTGAATTTAAGTTGAAGATGCTTTTTTTGTTTCCATGTTGATCGCAAAGTTCTCTTTTTCTCCCGGAAAGCGCATGGTATTGTCCATGCTTTTATAAAGATCCACAACGGCTTTCCCAAGGTTAACAACGGCATCTTTGTCTGGCAATAATTCTGCTCTATCTTTTGCCATCTCTACAATCCTTCGATGTTCTTCTCCTACAAGGCCTTTATCAATAAAATGTTTTAAAAAAAGATTGTAAGCTTCCTGATCATTTGTTGCTTCTTCTCCTCGGGTAATGAGTAATATACGAGAGGAAAAAAAGACAGTATCTTGCAGCGTTTTTTTCAAAGCCTCTTCGTTTTCCTGCCAGGTGTCAATGATTTTAATGTTCACACGAATAGCCTTGCTGTCCACATCCAGCATGTCATACATGCCTGCCGAACATTCAGCTGTTCCCATTCCTTTTGTGGAAAATTGTTCAGTGGCTCCATGGTCAAAATAGTAGCTCACGTCTTCATCAAAAGAGGGAATGGTGTTGAATTCATCAATGCAAAGGTTGGTGATAAACTCTTTTCCCTGGTCGTTCCAAAAGTTATGAAAAGTTGTATCAGCATCGTTTACTTTTTTGTATTGCTCGTATTTGGCCAACACTTTTTCCAAAAAATTGGGCATGTCTTTGGAATGAACCCATCCAATGTGTTCCGCAATACGGGTTTCCCCTGTTTTGATGTTGGCACCTCCCAATACGTTATAGGTTGGAATGGGGTGTCCTCCTTCTCGTCGGACTTTACCAAAAAAACCCAAATCTCCTTTCCAATGGTTGGCACAGGAATTTGGACATCCGCTAATATGGATACGGATGTCTGATAATAAATCATATTCAATGGCCTGCTCATCCAAATGCTTGAAAATGGCGGCAGAAGCGGGACGTGGAAAATTAATGCCCAGTTTGCAGGTTTGTGCTCCTGTACAGGGAATCATGTTGCCATACAAAACAGGCTTGTCTGAAAGAGTGTCCATGGTTTTTAAGCCTTGGTAAACCTGTTTCAGGTAAGCTTCTGGGATATTTCTGACATGCAGGTTTTGATTATCAATGCAGCGCAGCACATTGTCTCCAAAGGGGCGGAGAATCTCTTCGAGGCGGACGCAGTCTTCTGTAGAAAGATCTCCTAAACGCAATGGCAGACGGAAATAATAGAGGCCTTTTTGCTTTTGAGGGGTTGCGTTATTTTCATACCAACGCTGATATCCTTCAATCTCTCCGGTCAAAGGCGCTATCTCAATGTTGCGGTTTAGGTTTTCTGAATTGTCGATTGGGATGATGTCCAGATCATAGGCAGAGTCTCCTAAAATTTTATAATATTCCTGGAAATAAAGTGTCTTGAACGGTTCAAATCCCATGTCTTCATGAATCAAAAATCGGATTCGTGAGTGATTTTTGGCTTTACGGTTTCCATGTTCATGGAATACGGTTTTGATAGCTTTTGCCACCTGAAATATTTTACTTTCAGGAACAAACTCATCCAGCAATAGACCCAATTTGGGTTTCGCTCCAAGGCCACCTCCAATATAAACTTGAAAGCCTCGCTCTCCCTTGTCCGTTGTTTTTGCAATGAAACCCAAATCCTGTATGGTGCAGTAGGCCGCATCATCAGCCATCGAACTGAAAGTCGTTTTAAATTTTCTTGGCAACTCAAAGCTGTCCGCTTCTGCAATGAGGCGGTTTGTCAAAGCAATGGCATGAGGTTGGACGTCAAACTCTTCGCTGGGATGGACTCCGGAATCCGCATTAGTAAAGATGTTGCGGATGGTATTGCCTCCTCCTCCTTTGGTAGCGAGGCCAACCTGTTCCAATTCTTCAATAATGGGCATGACGTTTTCCAGGGAGATGTGGTGAATTTGAAGCTCTGCGCGAGTGGTGACATGGGCCCAGGGTTTGCCATATCGTTCTCCCAGTTCTCCTACCTTTACCAACTGCTTGGGGGTGATCACGTTTCCTGCACAGCGGATGCGGATCATGTGTGTCTGATCTCCTCGTTCTCCATAAACTCCCATTTTGACACGCTTTGCCTTAAAAGCCGTTTCATGTATAGCTCCTCCTTGAAAGGAAGTAATATCCTCTTGAAATTGAGAAATATCTTTAGCTAAGTGAGATGGCAGCTGGTAGTGTATCATGGTTTCTTTCTATTCAAAAAGGGTGGTGCTGAGGTATCGTTCTCCCGTGTCACACAGTATGGTGACAATAGTTTTTCCTTTATTATCTTCTCTTGCGGCCACTTTTAATGCTGCGCAAACATTGGCTCCTGCAGAAATTCCGGTCAAGATCCCTTCTTCTTTTGCCAGTCGCTTGCTGGTAGCAAATGCCTCGTCGTTGCTGATTTGAATGATCTCATCCAATAATTTTGTTTCCAATACACCCGGGACGAAACCGGCTCCAATTCCCTGAATTTTATGGGGTCCGGGCTGTCCTCCTGAAAGTACAGGAGAATCGATGGGTTCTACAGCAATTGCCTTGAATGAAGGTTTTTTTTCTTTGATGACGGAGGCAATACCGGTGATGGTGCCTCCTGTTCCTACCCCTGCTACGAGAATGTCAATATTCCCATCAGTATCGTTCCAGATTTCTTCTGCCGTGGTTTTGCGGTGGATTTCCGGATTGGCTTCATTTTCAAATTGCTGGGGAATGAATGCATTTCCTGTGGCAGCACAGATTTCTTCTGCTTTTTGGATAGCGCCTTTCATGCCTTTGGCAGCATCGGTCAACTCCAGCTCTGCTCCATAGGCTTTCAGAAGGGTTCTTCTTTCCAGACTCATGGATTCCGGCATGGTTAAAATCAAGCGATAGCCTTTTGCGGCAGCAACCATTGCCAGTGCAATACCAGTATTGCCGGAAGTAGGTTCGACAATGACTGTGTCTTTAGTGATTTTTCCTTCTTGTTCTGCTTTTTCGATCATTGCCAAGCCAATCCGGTCTTTCACACTTCCCCCCGGGTTGAATAACTCGCTTTTGACCAGGATTGTTGCTGCCAATCCAGTTGTGACATGATTTAGTTTGACTATCGGAGTGTTTCCGATAGTTGCGGTGATGTTTTCGTAAATTTTTCCCATAGTTTTACCCCATCGTTCAGACTGTTTTTGAGACCACTGAATAAAATTAAATATGATAAATTAAATTGTAATTTTTTCGAGACAATACTTGTGATTCTCTACGTAAGATATCTTCAAAACTGATGTTGTCAATGACTGCGAACACAGCCCCTTGTATTTCAGCCCACACTCCAAAAAAGTTTTTCTGTGCGGATTGGAGGTTTTCTAAATCTTGTAAGGTCTCTGAATATGGAGATGTGAACATGCGCGTGTCGATCATCCGAATGATATCTCCTAAATAAATTTCACCAGGTGGCTTTGCAAGGGTATAACCGCCATGGGGGCCTTTTTTGCTATGAACATATCCGCCTTTTTTTAACTGTACCATGATCTGCTCCAGGTATTTTTGCGGGACATTCTGGTTGTTTGCAAGATCGGATAATCTGACTAATTTATTGTTGTAATAGTGCGAGAGTTCCAAAACGGCTTGCAATGCATAATCACAACGGGTTGAACGTTTCATTTTACCACTCCTTTAATATTGATTAAAATAGTATGATATACTTTTTTTCAAGTCAAGATTATTAAATAATTTTAAAATTAAATTAATAATTTTAAACATTTATTTAATTATGTAATTATTATATTAATTTAGTCTGATATTGAAACTAATCGTTTTTTTAAAAAAATGTTTGGCTCTTTGATATTTCCCGTGATTTTTGGATTTTTTCGTTTTTTTTTAAAAAATTATGACTGATATTATTAACTTTTTTTCATAGAGAACA
>JADGAT010000164.1 GCA_015231885.1 SAR324 cluster bacterium | reverse complement strand
ACAAAGTCTCCGCTGGCGCTCACTCCAACGCCGTCATCCTGGATGACAGATTTGCGGTAAAATTCTTCTAAAACCAGGTCCAACTCTTCCGGAGAAACATCGGTAAAACGAGTCATGAAATATCCAACTTGCTGAATTTCCACTTCCTCCAAATTTTTCAATACTTCGGCCGCATTTTCTTCTCCCATGGCCAGCAGCAAGATTGCCGCTTTTTTTGGCCCTGTTAATTTCCCTACACTCATATCATTCCATTATGGATTGTGAAACACGCAAACCCCCTGATAACCAGCAGAAAGAAGAGGTGACTTGAGGACAACTATTTACTATTTCAGAAAAAACACTAAAAGCAAAGCTATTCAAACGATGCAAGCACTCTCACAGGAATTGTGGTTGAGCAGGATTGATCAGCAAATTTCAGTTTTTTGATCAAAGTTCCGATTTTTTTTGATTTGTGCCCTGTGCCGTTTCTGATCCAGTCGCTTTCTTTGTGAGGCAGCACTAGGCTTTGTTTTTTTGCGTACCTGAGGCTGGATCAACGCCTTTTGCAACAGTCTCACTAATCGTTCCAAAGCATCGACCCGATTTTTTTCCTGGGAACGAAATCTTTTTGCCTCAATAATCAAAATACCCTCTTCTGTGACCCTTTTTTTTCCAAGTACCCGCAGACGCTGCCTGACTTCAGGCAGCAGTGCGCTGCACGATTCCATATCAAACCTTAACCGGACAGCAGTATTGACCTTATTGATATTCTGTCCTCCCGGCCCGGATGCTTTCATGAACTCAAATCGTATATTGCTTTCCGAGATAGAGCAAGTCTTGCTGATCAAGATTTCAGGCATGTGATCCTGCGTAATTTTAGCATGTTATTATTTTAGCCTTCCTTATTCACCTTGACAACAGAACAGAGGTGACTGTAAACAAAAAGTACAAACTTTAAGTTAATCATTGAAATCAGAATATTCAAGATATTGAGGAGACTACTGAAAGAAATATTTGCGAGGTTCTCGGATATGAATACGAACGAATTGATATGGAATGGCCCAGCAGGAGCCAAAACACAGGTCATTTTAGCACATGGAGCCGGAGCGCCCATGGACAGCCCCTTCATGACTTTCTTTGCTGAAGAAATAGCCGCAGCAGGGATGCGGGTTGCCCGGTTCGAATTTCCTTACATGGCTGAACGTCGGGAAAATGGGAAAAAACGCCCTCCCAACGGACAAAAAATTTTATTGAATACCTGGCGCACGGTGCTGCAATTGTGTCAAGGTGCGGATTCCATGATCATTGGAGGAAAATCCATGGGGGGGCGGATGGCCAGTATGATTGCTGATGAGATGCAGACGCAGGGTTTGATATGCCTGGGATACCCTTTTTATGCTCCAGGAAAACCAGAAAAAACAAGGATTGAACATTTGAAAGAATTGCAGACGCCCAGTCTCATTATCCAGGGCACCCGTGATACATTGGGCTGCCTGGAACAAGTCTCCAGCTATCGACTTTCAGAAGCCACTGCTGTTCATTGGCTGGAAGATGGAGATCACAGTTTCAAGCCAAGAAAATCTTCAGGGCGCACCGAAGCACAGAATTGGAAAGAAGGCGCTGCGGCGGCCGTTGAATTCATTCAGCAGCTTTGATACCATCTCAAACACGACCCCATTCTCTTTATGAATGTTTTGACCTTGGCCTGAGCAGCAATACCAGCAGCATCACCGCCAGCAAAGGCATAGAAAGATAATTGAGCATCTCCCATCCTCCAAAATAAATAAGGGTTCCGGCAGACAAAGAAGAAATGGCTTGAATTCCAAAAATGACAAAATCATTCAAGGCTTGTGACTTGAAGCGTTCCACCGGACGATAGCTCTGGGTGAGTAAAATGGTCCCTCCCACAAATAAAAAATTCCAGCCGACTCCCAATAGAACCAAAGCCAGCCAATAGTGCAGCAGCTTTGCTGCAATCAGCCCCACCCCCAGGCAGACCAACAAGATCAAGACGCCTGATGCCATGATTTTGAAAAGCCCAAAACGGTTGACCAGGTATCCCGTGAATAACGATGGAAAATACATGGCAATGACATGGCTTTGGATGACCCAGGCTGTATCTTCCAGCGAAAAACCGCAGAGAATGTGCATATTGATGGGGGTGGCCGTCATCAGCAAACTCATGATACCGTAACTGATCACACCTGCTAAAAGGGCTGTATAATAAAGAGGCTGCTTGATAATGACAGGAAGGGGACGTTCCTCTCCGGTAGCCTCCGATTCTTTGTATTTCACATCACGGAGGAAAAATAATAAAATGGCCGTCAAAAGATAAAGACCTGTGAGGCCAATAAAAGGCCCTGTGTATTTCCCATATTCCAGCCAGTCTATGGTTCGCTTTGCTATTTCAGGACCAAGATACCCACCCGCAATACCTCCCAGCAAAACAAAAGAAATGGCTTTAGCGGTATGGGGGGATTCGACGCTCTCTGCGGCAGCAAAGCGGTATTGCTGAACAAAGGCAATGTTGCCTCCAATCAACGTGGCAGCCAGACAAAACAGCAGAAAGTTATGATGCATGATCGCATAAGCAGCTCCTAAAGATGCCAGTGCGGCCACGGCAACCCCCACTATGAATCCATAGCGGCGTCCAATTCTTTTCATCAGTAAGGATGCCGGGATGGTACACAAAGCCAGCCCTGTCACCATCGAAGCAATGGGCAATGTTGCCCAGGAAGGGTAAGGAGCTAATTCTGTTCCAATGATACCGCCTATCAGGATGAGAATGGGAGCTCCCGACATGGCCATGGCCTGGCAGGCAAAAAGGATGGTAATGTTTCGATTGAGCAAAGCAATCTCTCTATTAAGGGTAATGCTCGTGTTATTCAGATAATTCAACGCCGACCCGGTTCATTCGGGAGTTGCTCCTGTTAACAGTAACCTAAAATGTATGAAAGTCACCAAGAGATTCTGCTGGGCCAACCAGCGTTGTTGGCTGATATTGGAACGCAATGAGAGTCAAGTCGTCTTCTTTTGGACTTCCCTTGGAAAATTGCGCTAATTCTTTGAGCAGCCGGGATAGAAGAAAATCAATACTCGTTTTTCGATGAGCCTCCACTAAGTCCAGAAAGCGTTGGGATCCGTACATTTCTTTTTGAGCATTTCTCTGTTCTATCATGCCGTCGGTATAAAGCAGCACCACATCGCCAGGCTCCAACTGATACGTTTTTTCCTGACGGGAGCACATGTCATTGGGAAGCACCCCCAGCAGTATTCCGTTTTTAGGAAGAAATACCAGTTCATCATTGTTTGCAGGGATCACGATGGTATCAGGATGGCCGGCATTGGAATAAGTGATCTGGCCCTCAGGGTTGATTCTGAGGTAGATGCCAGACAGAAATTTATTGTCAGGAGTGTGTGCTTCAAAAAGGGCATTCAGGTGGTCCAGAATGTTTTTAACCGAAGTCTCTTCCTGCTTATTGATCAGCGCCATGTTGGCCATGATTGTTAAAAACGCGGCAGAAACTCCATGCCCTGTGGCATCTCCCAAAAAGACATCAAAATGATCTCCTGGCTTTTCATGAAAGTAATAAATGTCCCCTGATACTTCGGAGTGGGGAAGATAACGAACCGCCATTTTGAGAAATGGCGGCACTTTCAGAGGCGGGAAAATAGACTTCTGCACATTACCTGCGAGGATCAGGTCATTGAGTATTTGTTTGTTGTGATCTTCCAATTGTACGTTGTATTGCTGAATCTCACTTTGATGACGGAGCAGCTCTTCGTTAGAATTTTTTAATTTGATGAGCAGAAAAATCAAGGACACAAAGAAAAGAATCCCTCCTGTACCCAGGATAGGCACCATTTTTTCGAAAATGGTATTCAGTTCCTCAAACATTTTCTGGGGCTTGGTCAGCAATACGATGCGGATTCCAAAATTGTCATGGGTAATATAGGAAAGCAGAGATTGACTTTCTTCATCAATATAACTTCCCATTTTGCCTGGAATGTCTTTGATAAAGAGGGCGCGATGCCTGTCCAGAGCATCCTGAGCGAGCATCTGGGGTTGCTGTGGATTAAAAATATATTTCCCTTGTTCATCCATCACATAGGCCTCATCAAATAACCCGTCCAGCAAAAAAGATTCAAAAATGAGATCCAGTTCTCCAGTTCTCATTGTCATGACCAGCAATCCCAGCTTTTTTCCTTTATACTCGACCGGCATACCATATTCAAAAACGACCCCGACTCCTTCAATGTCCCGATAAACAGGAGGGCCCAATTGGAACGCATCCCTTTGGATCATCTCCCTGTAGTACTTTTCTTTGCTGACATCCTGATAGTTATTTTCGATATGCTTTCCGGTGACAATGACTTGCTCCAGGCCTTGCTTGCCAATGAAACGGGTTGCGAACAGCAGCTCCGGATAAAAATTATTGATTTCCAGAAACGCTATTTGCAGTGCGCGGTGAATGCCTGTTTTTGGCAGAACACTGGGCTCTCCTTCAATCTTGATGAATTGCTGAAAAAGAGGGCTGTATGCCATGGAATTCAAAATAGCGGGCAATTCCAGATAGAGTCGATCGAGCTGGTCTAATTCTAATTGCAGGAGTGCCGCATTGGTTTGTTTATTTTTTTCTATAATTTGCAGTTTTTCAATTCGGTACAGCAACAATAGAGAAATGCCCATTGTTAGAAGAAGCATGACGATCAGGATACAGATGATTTTGATTTCCAGGGGCATTTTTTCCCGGGCTTCTTCCAGTTCTGTTTTGATTCGCCGATAATAGTTGAAAAGCTGCTGCATGTCTTGTTGGGGATTCCTTAAGGTAAATGGTCGACTCTATATCTTTCGACCTTCTCCATCAAGCGTTTTTCGAGTAAAAATTTCAACTTTTTCACCAAACCGTAATATTGTAAACCACATCATCTCCTCCATTCAATCGATACATCAGCAATGTCCATTAAGGAAGGCGGAAATAATAACATGTGAAAGTTACGCAGGATTTTCATCGAGGTTCAAGGCGTTTTATCGGGCGCATAGCTTGCTATGTAACTGGTAAAGCAACGCAGAAGATCGATGAAAAGACAAGTAGATTTGCTAAGTTATTGTTTGAGCATTCCTAAGTCTGTACCAGAATTCGAACAGTCTGCGGTGATGCCTTACCAGTTGGTTTCCGGCAGCCCAAAAATTTTAATGAACACTCCCTGCACAACTTTCGCATGTTATTATTTTCCCTTCAAATATACTTGCTATTTTTCGAAAAGTGATTCATCATTTTTGTCAGACAAAAGAATAGCATGTCTATTTTCAAATAATTTGTAATTTTTCATTTTTCTGGAAACTCATACGAAGTGGCATTTCAAAAAATGCGTCACTCCATCGTTGTCGCCAGATGCCGGTTGGTATGAGGATCGTCCTAAGGAATGCGAAATAATAACATGTGAAAGTTACGCAGGATTTTCATCGAGATTCAAGGTGTTTTACCGGGCGCATAGCTTGCTATGTCACTGGTAAAGCAACGCAGAAGATCGTTGAAAAGACAAGTAAATTTA
>JADGAT010000163.1 GCA_015231885.1 SAR324 cluster bacterium | reverse complement strand
ATTAAAACAGGGGCACAATTGTTTGCCCAGAACTGTGCTGCATGTCATAGTTCTGCTGCAATCGGACAGGATCCTAAGAGTCCTATGGGGGGAATAATACCAACCGGAGGATACTTGGCTCCCGCCTTGAATGGAACAGGGCATGCCTGGCATCATCCAAATGAAATGCTGTTTGATATTATCAAAAAGGGTTCCAGTGTTGATGATTCCTCCATGAAAGATTTTCAGGGAAAATTGAGTGATGAGGAAATTGTGATGGTGATCCATTATTTCAAGTCATTGTGGCCTCCAGAAATTCAAATGCGCCACAGTCAACGATGAAAGGGATAAAATGGAAAAACTATTAATTCTTCTATTTATCATTTTTCCATTCACTTTGTTTTCTCATGGAAGTGAAGACCACAGCAAAAAAAAGACAACCGTTACCATAAAAAAGGAACATCTATCACCAAAAGAACCACATGATTCAAAAGTGAACCCTATACCTCTGAAAGAAGGAAGCTCCGCATCAAAAAATTCTCATGCTCCAAAAAAAACAAATGCTAATGAACAGAAAATCATGGCAATTCAAAAAATTAATAACACCTACCAAAAGTCTGTTAGGTCAATATTTGCGGACAATTGTTTTAATTGTCACAGTAATACGGTGGAATATCCCTGGTATTACAAGTTGCCTTTAGTCAAGCAATTGATTGATAGAGATATTGAAGAAGCACGGGAGCATCTTGATATGTCCAAAGGCTTTCCATTTGATGGTCATGGATCGCCAACCGATGATTTGAAAATTTTACGAGAAGCGGTTCAAGAAGAGTCTATGCCTCCAATGAGGTATACATTGCTTCACCGAGACTCCATATTGACTAAAAAAGAAAAGCAGCAAATCCTTGGCTGGATTGAAAAGTCTCAAGAAAGATTAACACATAAAAAAGAGGTAAAATGATACAGAAAATCATAATCGCAACAATGGTGATTTCCCTTTATCTGCTTGGTATTGCGGCTGCAGAAGACTCGCACCACCATTCCCAATATGCAGGACAAGAAAAGAGAGTTATCAAAAGTTTATCACCTGATGATATTGCTGAATTGGAACAAGGAAAAGGATGGGGACTGGCCAAAGCTGCAGAATTGAACGGAATGCCAGGGCCTTCTCATCTAATTCCAATGAAAGAAAAAATCCACTTGAGCACAGAGCAAATTATAAAAATTGAGAAGCTCTATGAGTCCATGAAAGCCTCTGCTATTCCATTGGGTAAACAACTAATTGAATTGGAAAAACAGTTGAATCAATCGTTTGAAAACCAAACGATGACCACAGCGAGATTGAAAGAATTGCTTCAACAAATAGCAAAAACAACATCTCAGCTTCGCTTTGTACACTTATCTACTCATTTAGCAACTCCGAAAATTTTAACTTCTCTGCAGATTCAGCAATACAATAGATTGCGGGGATATACTGGGGCAGATGTATGTGATCATCCTCCTGAAGGGCACAATATGGACATGTGGAAAAAACATAACAACTGTGAGTAACCGTTCAAAACAACCATTCTGTTATTAATGAGAGTGAGCTTGAGGACAACACTTTATGAAAATTAAAAGTATCTTATTCACCGCCATAACTGGATTTACCGGACTGATCTTTTTTTTAACTGATGCAAATGCTCAAAGAAGAATGGGTCGAGGAACGGGGATGGACATGATGTCTGGCAATATGGTTCGCCACCGTTATGTGATGAGAAATGGAATTGATAGTGAGTATCGTTTAAAAAAAAATCCACTTGTCTCCAGCAAAGAAAATTTAAACGAAGGAGCTAAACTTTATCAGACTTTCTGTGCAACTTGCCATGGAGTTAATGGCCGTGGGGACGGTGAGGCTGGAAAAGCACTGGTTCCACCACCACCCAACCTCGAAGTAGCCGTTAACCGCCGGATCGCAACAGATGCATTTTTGTACTGGACTATTGCCGAGGGAGGTGTTTCGCTAAAAACAGCGATGCTTCCTTTTAAGAATATTTTAAAAGAGGACCAAATCTGGAAAATAGTTCTCCATCTACGGTCATTATAATTGGCTCTTTGATATTTCCCGTGATTTTTGGATTTTTTCGTTTTTTTTTTAAACTTATGACTGATATTATTTTTTTTTTTTCATAGAGAGCACTAAACTTAAGCATTTACCACGGGAATTATCAAAGAGCGATAGTAGGTTGATTCATCTTGGAAATCAACGTGGACTGTGCGATTATAACGTTTCGTTTTTTTTATCGGGCTACCTCCTTTCTCGTTGTTGGGTGGAGGTAGCTTTTCTCGAATTTGAAGAAAAATGAAAAGACTTTTAAGACTTGATGATTGTTGATGCTGGCCCCAATCACTTAATCCGGAGGAATCAGGGAAATTTAACATGGTCTTGCTCCGTTGGTAGGTTACAAATTTCTTCGATGCTTTAGCAAAATCAAAGATAAATCACCTACTGGACAAGGCCTGTTTATTTTTCTGGAATGCTATATCATATTCGTGAGGTACTTTGCTTATCCCGAACGGACGTTAGAATATGCCCACTACAGAACTTTGGTTGACTCCTTTAATCCTTTTGCCCGGTGTTGCCTTGCTGATCATGTCAACGTCTGCCCGACTTCATCAAATCAATAGCGAATTTCATCATTTGCTCGATCATCCGGATGATCACGCAAAAATCATTTCCCTGCATCTGGTGCAGCGCTCTGCTTTTTTTCGTGATGCACTGGTGTGTCTTTATTCCAGTGTGTGTTTTTTTTCTTTTGGCAGTCTCATTGGGGGGGTGTTCAATCTTTTGATTCCACAACTTTTGTGGATTGTAGGAGGCTTGACCATCCTTGGAATAATGACTCTGGTGTACGCTTCTTTTCAGCTAGTCCGAGAGTCCTTCCTCTGCACCAAAATCATCAAAGATCACCGCGATCGGATTGAGAACCTGGCCTCCCTGCAAAAGTAATTTCGAAAAAATGGATCTGCCGTATTAGTAACTGCTTTCACCTTCCTAAGCAACCAAGTTACTGCCAGCTCCCCAGCCATTTTTCATTTACTTTTTTAATAACCCCTTCTTTTTTAAGTTCCTGGTACGCTTTATCCCATTTTTGTACGATCTCATCGCTGGTCTGTCTTGAAAATGCAATATAAAGTTGATACGTTTTCATTATGTAAACCACACTGAATTCATTCAAAGGAATCTCAAGCCGATCGCATAGACTTTTTAATCCAATATTTGTAGTACTGATTAAATCTAATTTGTTTGCCAAGAGCATTTTAACATAATGCTCTGGTTTTACAGATGTGTGCAAATTTGTAAATCCTTGTTCTCGAAGAAACTGATCACGTGCATCATCCCTGTAAACTCCAATTTTTTTTACTTTTTTTGCGTCTTCCAAGCTTGTTATTTTGATATTATTTGCTTTTTTAGAAACAAAAATCCATTGTACTTCAAAGAGAGGACCAACCCATTTAAAAAGATTTTCCCTTGAAGCCGTTCTCGTTGTAGAAAACAGAGCAACATTAGGCTTGTTCTTCAATTCCTTATAGGCTCTTGCCCAAGGCCTGATTTTAATTTGTATATCTTCATGAATGCGTTTAAGAATCCCATTAACTATTTCAACACCTATTCCTTTGAGTTGACCATTTTCTGTGAAATTACCAGGAGGTGAAATTTCTGTTAGAATTGTCAATTTTTGAGCCTGTACGGATAATTGCAACAACAAAAGTATGGGGAAAATATAAAGAATTTTTTTCATTTATACCTCTTTCAGCATTTGAAAAGCTCGTGTTGTTTTTTGGGAGAACATCAAAAAAGTTGTATGGTCATAAGGAAAACTCTCTAATTTGTGCTGCAATGTGATATGCCCGTCCAGGCAATATTAAAAAATTAGACAGAAACAAGGCCTGCTGCTTTAAAAGAACAGCGAATCAATATAATGGGCTCTTAACAGGATGACAAGTGCCATCTGTTTTTATCAACATTTCAGTTAAATACAATGCAGAAATATAATTTCTCACTTCAAGGTATATGGGTTCTTTCCTGTATATTTTTCCTGATCAGCTGCAGTGAACAAAAAATCAATCGTGTGAATCCACCGCCGAAAGGATCACTGTATCACTTCAATGTGTTTGGAGACAGCCGCAGCGGAAACGCCATTTATTCCTCTATGATCTCTGTGGCATTGACAGCAGGAACTCCTGCCTTTAATGTACATATAGGAGATATGATTTCAACACCGGCAGAAGGAGGAGAATGGCAAGTTTTTAAAGCCCTCTCTAAGCCTCTTCTCGAACAAGGCGGGTTATTTCCCATTGTGGGCAATCATGACGTAGACGATCAGGCAAGCCTGGACCGCTTAACGACAGTGTTTCCTAAGATTACAGCAAAAGGCTATTACAGCAGAGTGATAGAAACGTGTTTCTGCGTTTTTTTGAACAGTGAAGCCTTAGACACTGATAAAAGGAGTTTGGGGGAAGTCCAGATGAACTGGCTGAAAGAACAACTGGTGTCAGAAGCGGCTCAACAAAGTCCGTTTATCGCTATTTTTGTCCATCGCCCACCATTTCCTCAAAATCACCATAAAGACGAACCTCTTGCCAACTATGAGGAATTTCATCAATTGATGATCCGGCGTGGGGTAGCGCTGATATTTTCTGGACATGAACACAGTTACACTCATCAGGTGAAAGATGGGGTGAATTATGTGATTTCCGGGACATCCGGCTCTCCTGTCTTTAAAGCGGCAGGAAAAAACTCGGCATTTTTTCATTTTGTTCAGGTATCTGTATTGGAACAAAAGCTCGTTCTTAAAGTATTTGATTTATTCGGAAGGAAACGTGATGAATTTGAAATTTTATTATAAAACACTGATATCTTATCAAAAAATTATCGCAGGCATCACTTTTTTTCTGCTGGGCTTGCTGCTGACCTTGCCGGTTCATGCTTATAACCTCACTGGTTCTATTGGAAAATTTGATCCCAATGATGGCTTAGTTCGAGATTTGTTCGAATCGTCCTTTGTTTATTCGCTCCGCTTGGGAATTCCTCATAATCCCACCTTGGATTGGACGGTGACAGGAGTATTGCAGCAGCTGCAAAGCCGTTTCAGTGATTTGGAAAGTGAGATTGACCTAATTGGGATTAATGTGGGTTTTGAAAAGCGTTTTCCTGAAGCCAGTGAAACAGAATATCAAATTACTCCTTTCATGGGAGCGGGATTGAGCATACTCAGTATTTCTGAAATTTTAGAAAATGAAAAAAAAGAATCTAAATCCTCCCAAGATCCTGATATCACAGGAGGTGTTTATTGGGAAATGGGTTTGCTTGTTCCTTTCAAATGGCTCTCATCATCCTGGATAGAAGCAAAATTGACCGATCAGAATATCGAGAAAAATATTTTAGGCAACATCCACCTTGGCGGTAAAACCACATCTATTGGTTTTAGAAAAACATTTTAGGAATGCTCAAACAATAACTTAGCAAATCTACTTGTCTTTTCAACGATCTTCTTCGTTGCTTTACCAGTTACATAGCAAG
>JADGAT010000162.1 GCA_015231885.1 SAR324 cluster bacterium | reverse complement strand
CGAAACAAATAAAATGTTTTCAAATCCTTATACTTCTTATCGGATTCGTTAACACAAACCTTTAGCTTTTAGATTTGCCCATTATAATTTTTCATCATTACTCGGACTTATTGACAACTTACATTTTAGTTACTCAATTCTTTGATTTTAAAGGATATTTTTTTACATCTATTTGGTGTCAATATACATAAGTTTTTTGATACTAGATGCCCTTACTTTACTTTTGGAGGCGTTGGGCGTACCCACCCAAAACCTGATCTCTTGTAAAAAATACGGTTTTTCACAAGATTCCCCGAAAATTTTCATAGCTGTAAGTTGCTGATATAGATTATCTATAAGGCCAATATTTCCTCAAATACACGCTCTAAAATTTTATCGATGTTTATGCGGGTTTCCTCATCAAAATCATACTTTCCGAAGAGGTTGATGTGCCTCCACGCAATTGGAGAAACCCGATCTAAAAAGCTAAGATCCGCTTCGTCATCATTTTCCTTTAAATTTTCGATGATCGTCGAAAGAATCAGGTTGTTGTAGTAAATAATGACGCTCGCTAAAAGCCTTGAGCATTCATTCCATATTTCAAGGTCTAAGTCAGATTTTGCACCAATAGAACTGGAGTTCGCAATGGCAATGGCTCTCCTGAGCTTATGATAAAGCTCGACTTGGTTCAAAGAGCGTTGGACATTTTGAGGAATGGCGTAATCGTCGATGTAATCCAGAATGTATTTTGATTCGTAAATCCGATCGAGTTCCCAAATAGCTTCCTTTGTGCGGTTCTGTCGTTTATGAGAACTCAGTTTTTTAACGATAACGCTTTGAGTTGTGGTTTTCGTCGCTAATGAGGCCAGAATGTGTTGAATGTTCTCCCACTCTTCTTCAATGAGCCTACGATCCACTTTTGCGGATGGGAGAATTGAACAATTTTTGTAGGACCGTAAATCTTTGAAACTCACGAGTCTGGCCATTTTTTCGTTGGGTTTGTTAATCCTGGGAGCAAATTGACATCCAAAAGCGTTTAACAAAAAGAAATTGGCTTTGTTGATGCCGTGGCTGTCGGTTGAGTGTTGGTCCGATTGAATTTCAGTGGTGTTGTTGTGGATGATATCGAAGACGAAATGGCTTTCGTGATCGTTAGCCCCTATAACCATCGCGTTTGCTGGGATATTATGAATGAGCATGCTATAGGCGGAAACTCCTTTATTGAGACCGAAGTACTTTGTTGAAAATCGCGATTTCATGGTGGGATACCGAGTTTCAAACTTTTGCCCATCGCTGCTGGAATGCACCATCCCGTCTCCATAACTGTATAACGGAAAGGTCGGGAGGTTTGCCGTCGCGTTGTTAATGGCGTCGGTCGCTTTCCTAATATTTTCAATGGAAATGAAATTGTTGAAGACGTTAAAGAGCACGGATTGGGGCAAGTTTGACATTTTAGCCATTCTTGAAATACCAGCGTTTATTCCAAGGGCGATTAAATCCGCGAACAGGAATTTAATCTCAGGGCGATCAATGTTGCCAGAGAGATGAGTGAAATACTTTGAGAATTCAATCTTGGTGTTAATAAATTTCATCACTTCAAAAATATCGATCGAAGGCACGCTTTTAAGGAATTGAGGAATCTTTGAGGTGGAGACTTTTTCGTAGTTCAGTTTCCAGCGGTCTTCCCCCTTTTTTGATTCTTTACGCAGATGAATATTCTTCCCACTGATGAAGTTTCGATTGACCTCTAAATATTTTTCGTGAAGTTCTTTTTCCTCGAAGTCCAAATATTCCGCCGCCGACGCTGAAAACCGTTCTAAACCCGCGTCTCGTAGCAGATTTCGCTTATGTTTAGCAAAATATCTTTTGGGTAAGAGATCGTCTTCGAAACTCCTGAAATCAAGGGATTCCGTAGAGTAAACATCTCCAGACTCCAGCTTTTCACGAATTGCGACATAGAGATAAAATTCATATCGATCCGCGTTGATTTCATTTGATGGAGCGATGTATTTCTTAAGATGAGAAGGGACAAACCCCATAAGAAGTTGTTTTGTCGACGCTCTCAAACTTTTACCGGCCAACAGTAATTTTTTAACCTTTAGAACGGCGCGAGCTAAGGAATTATGGGTCCGGCTTAAAAAATCGACATTGAGAAAGATTACTCTCAAATTCAATTTGAATTTCTGAGCGAGCTTTTCAACGGCAAGCCAATAAAATTCCTCTTTATCAAAGGTTTTTTCGAGGATGAGTTGTTTGACTTCGTGGAACGCCTCTTTATGAATCAGGGAAAAGGCCTTGTGTCTAACGCGTCCAAAGGCGATTCGATCATGAATCGTTTCATCCGTGAATAAACCCCAAACTTCAGCCGCGTTCTGGAGCTTTTGAGAGCCTTCGATTTTATGCTCGTACACATCGTCTTTCGTGATTTCTTTGGCTTCATCGATATAATTGTCGACAAGATAAATGAAGCCTTTCAAGAGGTTGTTGTTGATTTTCTGGACTTTAAAGTGAGCAAAGCAGGTCAGATAAAGCTTTGCGGAACCTTCCGGCAGCGACGTCAATCGTTTCACCGAATAATGGTCGATGAGAGACGCGTAATATTTGACGCTTTCGCTAGAGATTTTCAGTTTGGGAAGATGGACCTTTGAAAAACGATAAACCTCTAATAACTGATTCCTTTTTTTAACATCGCCTTTGATTTGACCATGACTGAAGTCTTTAGAATCCTTTTTAATTTTGGTGAGTGCATAATCCTTCTCATCAATGGACAAAAGGCTTTCGATTTGCCGTAACGCGGGAGACGGAAGTTTTTTGTTGAAATAGTTATCGATTCTTTGACGTTCTTTTAAAATGGTCTTCCCAATCAAGTCTTGCATCGTTGAATAGGAAGGAAAAACGATTCGATGTTCACTAAGATACTTGAGTAATTCGCGGAAAATGAAGGCGGGTTTGATGCTGATAGTCGCACAATACTTTGCCTTCGTTCCTAACTTTTCTCGTTCGACCTTGCCTAATAAACGGTAGCCGTGGATTTTTAAGATATCCTTTTGTTGGCGACCTTTAGTGGCGGGAGACACAGCAATGATTTCGTTTGGAGTAATTTGAGGAAACCATTTTTGAAGATACTTGATATCGCTGGCGATAACCTCCTTTTCTAAAATAAAAAAATTTCGCTTTGCCTTGAAATACCCTAATTGCAAGTGAAACAGAGATTTGGTTGCTGGGGTGCGATAGTGTTCCATGGCATGCTCTTCAAGCGAGGTTAAACTAAAAAAATACTCGCGTTCTTCATCATTGAATCTCGGAAGACCGTAAATATCCTCAATTTCTTGACGTGGGATGATTTGTAAGCGATTGTCATTTGCCATTGCATGCTTTTTCTGAGGATGCGGATAACGATCGTTTTTCACAGAGAGAAAGAAGATCCAAAAATCGGATTGAAATTCGGCTGTTTTTGTGTGAAAACTCATGTGAAAATAAAAGTGAATTTATCGAACCTTTTTCACGCATACAAGATAATATGAAAATTGGTTACGCGAGGGTTTCAACTTCCGATCAAAGGCTGGATGGACAAATTGACGATTTAAAAAAAGTAGGATGCCAACAAATCGTTACAGAGAAGGAATCTAGCTCCACTGACCGTCCCAAACTTGAAGAAGCCTTGCAATGGCTGAGAGAAGGAGACGTCCTAATTTGTACCCGTATGGATCGTTTAGCCCGGTCTATACAGAACTTGATTGACGTTATGCAACGACTTCAAGAAAAAAACGTCGAAGTTATTTTTCTTGACCAAAATCTTGATACCGCCTCTGCCGGAGGACGACTGATTTTTCATGTCTTTGCCGCCGTTGCCGAGTTTGAAAGAGATCTCATCCGAGAAAGAACCAAAAAAGGGCTGCAAGCCGCACGGCAACGAGGGCGACTGGGAGGCCGAAAAAAAGTCCTCACGGGCACAAAACTTAAAGCATTTTATGAAATGTATGATTCCAAACAGCTTTCAATGGCCCAAATCTCTGAGACCATCGGCGTCAATAAACGAACGCTATACGATTATCTAAAACGAAGAGACGCCGACGCGATTGTTTGACGCTCTATCAAAAGGTAATGGCATGGATAAAACGAATTCAAAAAACAAGATACGTAGTTATTTAGAGAGTCAGACAAAAGAAGAGCTCATTGATTTAATTTTAAAGTTTGCACCACAAAGTTTTGTGGATAATATCAATAGCCGATCATCTAACAAAAAACAGGCGTTGGCGATATTCAATAAAACCTCAAGCGCAATTGAGAAGATACTTTGTGATGACGAATTACTGTATAGCCCTAACGAGTTTGAAAGTGCTTTGTTAAAACAGTTAGAAAAGTTCCGAGGATTATGGGATAAATTGCCATTACAGATAGGCGTCTTGATTATTAAAATTATAGAAGAGATTGAACAAGCTTTTGAGAATGGATACCTCTATCTGGAAGGATATGGAGAAGAGGACGATTATTTTGAGTCAGAAGAAGTTAATGACTATATATTCCAGTTTGTGGAGGCTCTTCCTGAGGAAACACTGTTTGATTATGTAGAAAAATTGAAGGACACTTTAAGTGAATCAAGCTACTCCACGTTCATGAGTCTTGAGCAAAAAATCTCTAAGATTATTTAAAATGGTCATCGATTTCAAATTTCTTGGCGTTCGTTTTCTTTCATGAAGTACTCCCGTGTTTATCAAATAATCAATTTTATTTTCAGTACCTTGAAGCTATGAAAATTTTCGGGGAATCTTGTAAAAAACCCTAATTGGTATTTCACTCCTGAAAATTTGATTCAAGCTAATGACAAGGTACTTGAACTGACTGAACGACTACAGCTTCCAAACATTTTCCAAAAAGATCAATCCGTAACGCACACCAGCAGCGACGGACAAAAATTCAACATCAGTGTGGAATCCTTGAACGCCAATTACTCATACAAATATTTTGGTAAGGGAAAAGGAGTCAGCGTCTATAGCTTCATTGACGAAAGTCACCGTCTTTTTTACTCCACCGTCATCAATTCCTCTGAACGAGAAGCCGCTTACGTGATTGATGGATTGCTACATAATGACGTAGTGCAGAGTGATATTCATTCCACCGATACACATGGATATAGTGAAATTGTTTTTGCGGTCACTCATTTGCTCGGAATCTCTTTCGCACCTCGTATCAAAAACTTCCGAGACCAAAATTTATATACGTTTGATGGAGTGACTGAAATGAAAAACCTTGGTTATCCCATTTTGCCAGAAGGAAAAATCAATACCCGCCTCATTGAAGATCATTGGGATGATATACTCAGACTGGTTGCCACGATTCAACTCAAAGAATCCTCAGCATCTCAACTGTTTCGTCGACTCAGTTCTTATTCCAAACAACACCCACTCTATCAAGCCTTGAAACAGTTCGGGAGGGTTATCAAGACACTCTTCTTGCTCAAATATATTGATGATCTCGAACTCAGACAGTCCATCGAAAAACAACTCAACAAACTCGAAAGTTCCAATAAATTTGGAAAGGCTGTTTTTTACGGCAACAATCAGGAGTTTCAGCAAGCAACAAAAGATGAGCAATTGATTGCTGATGGATGCAAGAGATTGATTGAGAACACC
>JADGAT010000161.1 GCA_015231885.1 SAR324 cluster bacterium | reverse complement strand
CAGGAAGCGCAGCAAATCATCCGCGATGATGCTCCTATAGTTCCGCTGACTCATTCGTCATCCCTGATGGCCGCAGCCAAATATGTCAAGAATTACATCCCTTTTACTGATTATTATGAACTCTACGTCAATGTAGACATTCAGAAGTAGTCACAGAGCAGTAATTTTACCCGACTGGTTCCAGCCAGCCGGGTAAATTAAAACCCGTCCCAAAGCCAACTCAAATGACAGGAAAAACTTCTAGAAAGCAGCTTGTTGGATGATATATTAAAATAAGCATTATTCCGAGCGGCTGCAACGACAGCAGCAGCTGCCTCTCTCCTGACATTGGAACCACCGACGGTAAAGGCGACTTTCTGCCTGATGTCACTCGCTACGCTGCCAAGTCTCTGGTGCGGCTCCTTGAGATTGTTGCCAAAAATGCTGGAACAATTTAAGGAAAATTAATATTGGATTTTTATTTCAAGGCTTAGCCTTGACGCAACAACACAAAAGCAACCCAAGTAACCCCTATGATAGAATAAGTCGACATATATTAAGATGGCTTATCCTTGGTATTATCCATGCCGAAATAATTTCGTTTTGACATGCTGAATAAAAGAATAAATTGGAGGTATTATTACAAATGGAAACAGCAGGAAAACTATTCTCACCAGAATTACTTTCTGAGATTAGAGACCGTTTTATTGGCGTTGATGGGGATGAATTATCTGGCCCGAGACTTGCGTTTGATTCAGCAGCAGGCGCTTTAAAGCTTAAAACATTACCTCCCTTGGTAGCGCAAGAAAACTCTATTCCAGGACAGCTTATTCACGATTTTGACCCTGTAACTGTTCGTGTGAAGGAGATCATTAAGAAAGGCGAAGAGGACCTAAGGATTTTTCTGAACGCTAAGGATGGAATAATATATCCCGCATTCGCGGCTGGTGAAGTACTTTGGCGCATAACAATGGCAGCAGTCGAGTATATTCCGGGGTCTAACATAGTAACGACTAATCTAGAGCATCCTTCCTCTTATGACTCCATGCGCAGAGCTGCCGAAAAGTTTGCCAAAGCATTTAGAGTTGCACCAATTAACAAAAAATCGGGTCGGGTAGATCCGGAATCGATTTTACGATTGATAGATAAAAATACATCTGTATTATCGGTGATTCACGCTTCAAATACCACCGGATCCTACACAGATATTGCAGCAGTATGCCGTGAAGCAAGAAAGATAAAAGAGGATCTTGTTATCATAATAGACGGTGTTCAATATGCTCCTCACGCGCCAGTGGACGTAGATTTGTGGAAACCGGATGCCTATGTTTTCGGACCTTATAAAATTACGGGAATGAGAGGCTGGGGTATTGGCTATTTGTCTGAGCGTTTGGTTGGAAAGCTTCCGCGTAACTATAACAACTATGATGGGATGCCGGAAACTCACTGGCGACTGGGCAGCAGAAATCACGCAAACTATGCGGCATGGTCAAATACAATGGATCACTTTTCCTGGCTTGGTGCTCACTTTACCGAATCCAAAGATCGCAGAGAACTTACAGTTGCAGCTATGTCGGCGATTAAGGAGCATATGTTAGCTTTGGCTGACCTGACCGTAAATGGAGTAAATGGGGTTCCTGGACTCAACAAGATACCTGGAGTAACAGTATATGGAATGAGTGAAATCAAGGAAAGAACCGGTGTAATTATTTTTTCTATTGATAAATATTCTGCTGCGGATCTTCTTGGCAGGTATTGCCAAAAGGGTATTCATTTGAGAATTCGGTATCTCGATCCTTGGTCAATTACCCCTCTTATGGGAATGGGTATTAACAAGCCAGTTCCAAGGATGTCAATGTGTCATTATGCTTCTCCTGCTGAGGTTGAAAAGTTCCTTAAAGTGACTGCGGAGTTTGCTGCTCAAGATATCAAGTACGAAGTTGGAGTCGCTCTATCAGATGTTGATATGAATCCAGCGGGATGAAGCTTTCGTGAGCATGACAAAGCCGCAGATTGGTTTTTGTTTGACACTGGCCGCTATTGATCGAGGCATCGAAGAAGGCAATGAACGCGATTCGAAAGCCTTCGACAGGATCATCGCACGCTTCTTCGACGCCTTTAAAAATAGAAAGGCAACCAACGGTAGTATTACCATCGAATTTGATAAAGACAACAACTCAAAGGATAACCTCGACCAATTAGTTCCAAGATGATTTATTTATTATTCAAAAACTGAGGCTAGGGCGTAAATATAGTGTGAAAGAGAGATTTAGATGCCGCCATTACTTACTGTTCAAGGCTTGAAAACCTATTTTTTTACGGATGATGGAACCTATAAAGCTATAGACGGTTTGGACTTTGAAATCGCACAAGGCGAAACAGTTGGAATTGTTGGCGAGTCTGGTTGCGGAAAAAGCGTGACGGCTATGTCTATCCTGCGCCTAATCTTAAGCCCGGGAAAAATTATTGAAGGACAGATCCACTTTCAGGGGCGCAATTTGCTCACATTAAGCGAAGCTAAGATGCGCAAGATCCGCGGTAATGAAATTGCCATGATCTTCCAGGAGCCTATGACCAGCTTGAACCCTGTTTTTACGATTGGCAATCAAATCCAAGAAACATTGGTATTGCATAGGAATCTAAAAAAGAAAGCAGCTCTGGAGCGTTCTATTGATTTGCTTCGTATGGTGGGAATCCCTAGGGCTGAAGCGATTGTCAGCGAATATCCTTACAGCCTCTCCGGGGGAATGCGCCAACGGGTAATGATTGCCATGGCCTTGGCGTGCAATCCCAAATTATTGATTGCCGACGAACCCACCACAGCTCTTGATGTGACAATCCAGGCGCAAGTTCTTGATTTAATGCGCAAACTAAAAAATGAACACAAATCCGCTATGATTATGATTACCCATGACCTAGGGGTAGTGGCGGAAACATGTGAACGCGTTATCGTAATGTATGCGGGCAAAGTTGTTGAAGAAACCGATGTTCGAACTCTTTACCGGAATCCCAAACATCCTTATACCATTGGACTGCTTCATTCCATACCATCGTTAGATAAAGAACAAGAATGGCTGGACTCTATTCCCGGGAACGTCCCGATTCCTCTGGGAATGCCTCCAGGGTGTCGCTTTGCGCCCAGGTGTTCACAGGTGAACGAGCTCTGCCGTCAGAGCGAGCCCGAATTGCTCCCTGCAGCTCCCGGTCACAAAGTACGCTGTCACTTTGCCTTCGGACACTGACACTTGTTCTGAATATTGATTTCTAAATTTTCGAGCTTCCATATTCTGGTTTATGATTTTCGACTTCTGTCTTGAAGGCAAGCATGAATACTCAACCATTGATCAAAATACATAATCTGACTAAATATTTTCCCATCAAGACTGGTTTTCTGCGCCGGACAACCGGATATGTCAAAGCCGTGGATGGGGTTGATCTGGAGATCTTCCCAGGCGAAACATTTGGCCTGGCTGGTGAATCCGGCTGCGGAAAATCCACCGCGGCCCGCAGCATCCTGCGCCTGATTGAGCCTACCGGCGGCGAGGTTTATTTTAATGGCCAGAACATTATGAAGCTATCTTCCCGGGAGGTTAGAAACGTTTACCGGAACATGCAACTAATTTTTCAGGATCCTTACGCCTCCCTGAACCCGCGCATGACTGTGGAAAAGCTGATTATGGAGCCTATGATCGTCAACAACCTCTATACTCCTGCAGAACGAAAATATAAGGTCAATCAATTGTTGGAGGTCGTCGGGCTGCACACCCGTCACGCCACCAGGTATCCACATGAATTTTCCGGCGGTCAAAGGCAGAGGATTGGAATCGCTCGCGCCTTGACCATGAACCCCCAGCTAATTATCGCAGACGAGCCTGTCTCAGCCTTGGATGTGTCTATTCAGTCACAAATCCTCAACTTGCTTAAAAAGCTGCAGCAGGAATTTAAGATCGCTTATCTTTTTATTGCCCATGACTTGGGTGTGATCAAACATGTCTCCAACCACATTGGCATCATGTATCTAGGAAAAATCGTTGAAATGGCCGATAAGAAAAAACTATATACCAATCCGTTGCACCCTTACACACGAGCTCTTATGTCGGCTGTACCTGTCCCTAACCCAGAGGCCAAGATCGAACGCGTCATCCTTGAGGGAGACGTTCCCAGCCCGTCCAATCCGCCCAGCGGTTGTGCATTTCATCCTCGCTGCGCGGCCTGTCTGGAAATCTGCCGGAAAGAGCGTCCCATGCTTCATGATGTGGAAGAAGGACACAGAGTAGCCTGTCATTTGTACAATAATTTTAGTAACAAGCTATAATATTGAGCAGAGGAGTAGGGTAAAATATTAGTCCTTTAAATTTAAAATATTAGATTTATTTAAATCAGAGAATATATTCTAACTTTTTGTATCTAACTGATTGTTTTAAGAAAAGAGATTAGACACGGGTAAATAAGATTCGTAGATTGCCTTTATAGTCCATATACAGTTTAAAAAAAGGAGTGATGAAAAACAAGAAAATGGAAATCCTTTATCTGACACGTAAAGATGTCATCGATACGGGGATAACCCATACAGTAGCAGTGGATACAGCTGAAAAAGTATTTACCGAGCATGGTAAGAGAAATTATCAAAACCCTCCTAAACCAGGATTATACCTGCATAGCGACACATACCTGAACGCGATGCCGGCCTATTTGCCAGGATTGAATGCTGTTGGAATAAAGTGGGTAAGCGTGTTTTCAAGCAATGCAAAGCTTAATATACCAGCAATTATGGGAGTAATCATATTAAGCGATTTAAACACTGGGCAACCTATTGCTTTCATGGATTGCGCTTATATTACCGCACAAAGAACCGCAGCAGCTTCGGCAGTCGCCGCGAAATATTTAGCAAATCTAGACTCAAAGGTCTTGGGAATAGTAGGTGCTGGAGAGCAGGCTAGGTTTCATTTGATTGTTTTAAAGGATATTTTAAAGCAGGTTGAACTTGTTAAAATATATGATAAAAATGAAAACGCTACAAGGAAATTCATTGACACAATGGGGCAAATAATTTCTTGTAAGATTATTGATAGTCCCTCCGCAGAAGCTGTGATAAGGGAATCGGATGTTGTTGTCACCGCAACCGGTAATTTGTTGGGCAAGCCGCCAATCTTTCTGGAGGAATGGCTCAAAGAAGGCGTGTATGTTCTACCCGTTCATAACTATGGCTGGGAGTTCTCAGCACTCGAAAATGCTGACAAATTTGTCGTTGATGACTGGAAACAGTATAGTACAAACTTTCGGACAGACGAATATAATCCGCATCTGCCTCCTTTATACGCAGAACTTAGCGAAATTGTCACTGGTAAAAAGAAAGGCCGTGAAACTAAGGTTGAAAAGATAGTGAGTATGCACGAGGGCATGGCTTTGCATGATATCGCGTTGGCTTCTCTGGTTTTTGAGGTAGCAAAAGAAAAAGGGATTGGGATTACTTTGCCGTTTATGGAGTTTTAGTAAGTGTCCTTCCTCATAATGCGCCGTTACTGATCAAATCTATCTTGAGTCGGCGGATCTAATTTATCAGGAAAATGGTCAACATCATTGACTTCTCTTAAGTTTTTCCTTTTGAAACAGTTTTTGTTTCTTCGTTCGCAAAAAGATACCATATAGCACTGGGAA
>JADGAT010000160.1 GCA_015231885.1 SAR324 cluster bacterium | reverse complement strand
AAAGCGAGGAAAAGCCCTCTTAGGAGCCCTCGTTAGTATTTTGTTACACTAGGCTCCCGGAATCCATAAAGAGCCATTATTTTTAATAAAAATCTTTCCTAAATGAATCCTATTAAAATCAATTGGTTTATCCCTCCAAATCATGTGAATCGGTTTATTCCTGATTGGCTTGCCAAGCCAGCAAAGCTTGGATACCATAATTATGATCAGGTTTCTGCATCTGTATGGCTACGATGCTTGCAATTAATTCCTTACTTGGAAAAAAAAGGTGTACGCTGCCGAGTCAATGATTTTTCTGCATCGGCAGATATCTCTGTTTTTGTTCGTTGGCAAAATGATCAAGCCTATGACTGCCTACAACAGAGAAAAGACAAAGGGGAAATCATTATTTTTGACCAATGTGTTAATTATTTAGATGTTACAGGGACGTTCCCTGGAAATTATGGAAGTACAGAACAAACTCGGAAAGAGTTTCTACGCATGGCAAAATTGTCAGATGCCTTTACTTGTCCCTCCGAATTTATTCGACAAAGAGCAGCTCAAGAGGGCATTTTGGCCCACTACATTCCTGAATCTGTAGATCTGAGACACTTTAAAGGCTCTAAAACAAAGGAAAGTCTGAATCAACGAGGCCTTACTGCAATTTGGTCTGGTCAACCGATTAAAGTGTCAGAATTGAATGACCTCATACCATTATTGGAAAAAAGAAATATATCTTTAGTCCTCATTTCTGAAAAAAAACCGGAAATATCAGGAAAATTCAACTACCTTTCCTGGTCATATTATACGTTTCCCCAAACAATCTTAAACGGAGACTTCTGCCTATCACCAAGAAAAACAGACAATCCCTACGATTTAGGGCACAGCCATTTTAAAATTGGAGTATTTATGGCACAAGGCATTCCCGCACTAGCATCTCCGCTACCGTCTTATCTGGAAGTAATTCAAAAGACCGGAGGTGGAAAAATCTGTGAGTCCAACAGCGATTGGGAATCTGCTCTGGACTGCATAACAGAAAATAGAAACATTCTTTGGGAGTGGTCTCAAGCCGCTCGAAAAGGAATGATCGCCCATTATTCTACAGAAAATGTTGTCAAACAGTATATTATACTTTTTGAACAACTCCTTGGCTCCAAAGCACAATAGAAACAGGGAATCATTAAAAACAATCGGTATGAGAAACCTTAGCCAATAAATATTATGAGCTTTATTACAGAATTCAACCAGCATGTCCATGACAGAAACTTAGAAGGTGTCGTTAAAACCTTGAAAACATTGCCAGAAAGAACCCGTACAAAATTGAATGAATACAGCACTCTTCCACCCTTCAAACCTACTCGAATTTGTATTGAGTTGACCAACCGGTGTAATTTGAATTGTCCATTTTGTTTGGTAGGACAGCAAGATTTGCAGGAATCCGTTGCACATGATGACTTGAATCGTGATACTGGCGGAATGGACATGGACTTATGTCGGAAAATTATTAAGGAAGCCAGTCAATTTGGTATTCAAGAAATTATGCTGACTTTCCAAGGGGAACCGCTCATGTTCAAACGACAAAACTTTATTGAGCTGATTAAGCTTGCCAGACAACATGGACTTCAGCCAATTGTGTTCACCAATGGACTTTTACTTGATCCCGCTTTTTCCAGGGCAATTGTCAAAGCAGGCTTGCATGCCATGAGGTTTTCTGTGGATGGAATGACACAGGACGTATATGAACTGAATCGAGTGGGAGGTACATTTGAAAAGGTGTATCATAACATGAGAGATATGGTACAAATTGTTAAAGAGGAAGGAAGTTCCCTACAATTATGGTGGCAATTCATTGCTTTAAGAAACAATGAGCATCAAATCGATGAGGCACGAGACATGGCAAAAAAAATTGGAATTCCTTTTATAGTAAAAACCTTCGCAGAAAGTATACCCGAGCTTGTGCCGAAAAACCCTGAGTACCATCGAAAACATATATCAAAAACTTGCCATGATATTTATCGGGCCATGTGGGTTTACTGGAATGGAGATGTGGTTCCCTGTTGCTATGACTTAGACGGTAAAGAGAGGTTGGGAAATATCAACGAAAATACGATTGAAGAAATTTGGAATGGCAAAAAATATAAAAATTTGAGAAAAAGAGTCAATGAGGCATTAATTCATCCAGAAAATGAACCAGAGTTATGCAAAGGATGCTTAAAATACGTTGCTCCAGAGAAAGTAGGAATCCATCCTGAGCTTGCAAAAATAAAATCATACCTTCAGCAACCATTTCTTAAATAAACCCTAGTTTATGTTACATTACGGAATTCCTTTAGACGCCTTCTGGATTATTATTTTACATGAAAAAAGAAAATTTATTTATCTCAATAAAACCCCATGACGGAGTAAAGGGAGGAGGGTCGAATACGTTTGCGTGGAATTTTTGTAGATATCTCGCAAAAAAAGGAATCCCGGTAACAAATCATTTATGGAATGCCTCTAAAGCAATTATTATCGCCCACAATGCCAATTTAACAACTCTTAAATTGGCTAAACTCAAAGGATGTTTTATTATTCATCGGCTTGATGAAGAATTTAGGGAAGACGAGCCTCCTGTTGTCAAAAAGAGGCACAATAAAATTGTTCAAATTAACAAATTAGCTGACCAAACCGTATTTCAAAGTGAATTTGTCAAAAATAATGTATGGCCATATCTCAACTCACAAAACTGGAACATTATCATCAATGGGGCCGATCCTACGATCTTTAAATATCAGAAGAGCAAAGGAGAATATATTGGCCATATCACAAACTCGATTGGAGATAAGAAACGCCTGGACCTCTTAGAACAGGCAATCCAAAAATACCCCGACAAACAGTTTATGCTGGTAGGTAACCATAACAAATCTTCCATCGATTTTTCGCAATACAGGAATGCTATCATTATTGGCCCTGTCAATAAAACAGAGCTATTCCAGTATCACCAACAAATGAAGTGCCTTTATTTCCCCTCAGAACGAGACCCTTGTCCGAATACCGTTGTGGAGGCTATTCTATCAGGACTTCCTATTTGTTATAATGAGCATGGAGGCACAAAAGAAATTGTGAAAAATTGTGGTTTGCCTTTAGACCAATTTGAAGAACTTCTCAATCAGCTTCCTGTATTTCAAGAACGATGTGCTCATCGGCAAGATCTTTACTTTGATTCGGTTGCTGAAAAATATTTAGACCTCATGTAAACCCTTTCCAGCAACATCAAGCATTACTGTTAACAAGCCAATATGCCTCAAAATACTAGCGAACATATATCTCGTCTTTCCCGAAATGACTTATCAAGTGATCTATATCAAAATTTGGTGAAATCGCTTTTCAATATCAGCACTGAAAAGGCAACTCGTCGTTTGCAATACCTTGAGTGGATATTGGATAAAAATCCTGCTTTGCCATTGACAGAAGATCTTCCCATCTATATTTATTGGGTAGGCTCCAATCCTGTTGGCCAATTGATCATTATTCCCGTTGAACTCATCATTGAAGGCCAACCCATCAAGGGGGGATGGGCTGTTGATTTTTATCTTCTGAAAGAGTATCAACGTGGTGGTATTGGAAAAAAACTACTGGATGCCGTTTATCAAGATTTTCCATTGCTCATGGCAGTTGCTAACAGTAAAGCATCATTTGGTCTATTTGAAAAACTTAGATGGAACCAAAATGCTCCCATGACGTGTTACACAAAAATGTTAAACCCTGAATATTCTATCCCCAAGAAAGGACTCCACTTATTCAATAGGGTGATACAAAAACTAGGGTTGAACGTCCAAATAAAACTGGATTACCTGAAACCTGCCACACAAAATTCTGTGCTACCAGATAAAAGTTTATTTGAACCTGTCAACTCCTTTGAAAATATCGACTTATCATCTAGCTTTAAGTCTATCTCTGATAAAAACACAGCATATATTCCTAGATCAAAAGCCTTTCTTCAGTGGCGTTATTTCAGTAATCCATTTGCCAAATACAATGCCCACCACATTCGTACAAATAAGGACAATGAAGCTTACATTATCTGGCGCATGATTGATGATCCACTCTGGTGCCGTGCAGTTGTCGTTGATATTTTATCTGCCCATGAGATATCTACTTCTCACTTGCAAACCATGTTAGATCTTTTCATCAAGTATGCTTCCTCACAAGGAGCTGAGAGATTTGAATGCATTACCAATAATTCAAAGGTTTTGGATGCACTACCACAAGGAATATTAGCCGAATCTTCAATTGTTTCCTGGTTTCTTTATGGAATGATGGATATGAAGCAGTGTCCAACTATTGAGTCTTGGGAAATTTTTGCGGGCGATTGTGATGTCGACGCAGTCAAAACACATAAAGAGTAATTTGTTACAAACCTATGGAAACCTTTTCACAAAAAATAAAAAGGAAAGTAAAACTCCAGATTCGTCAGAAACTTCCCTTTTCACTACCTTCTCCATGTTGTGTTATTTTTCTTTACCATACCGTAGAAGAAGAGTCTCAACCATGGACAAAAGGACATCGATATGTCACACATGTTGAAAACTTTAAAAACCAGATTCAATTTATCCAATCTCACTTTGAGATTGTTTCCTCAACAGAGTTAATAGAAAAATTAAAAACAGGAAATATTACGAAAAACACGGCTGCTATTCACTTCGATGACGGGTTCCAAACCTACTATGATGTGGTCATTCCTTTTCTCAAAGAACAGAAAATTCACTCCACAATATTTTTGATCGACTCAGTACTGAATGGCGAAGTTCCAATCCGAAATAAATTAGCATTCTGTTTAAACAGTCAGGGCCGGGAAGAATTGTTACAAACTTTACAAGACATTCTTCAACAAGATGAAGAAGCTGTAACCAACTTATTCATCATGACGAATCCACAAATTCTATCTTGGGCAAAACAAGCACTGACGATGGAAATGGAAAAAGCAATAGAAACAATTTATCCACAACATGTCGGCGCACTTCCCCGCCAAACTCCATTTTTTGATCAGGAGGCCGCACTCAAATTGAGAACAGAGCCCTATGTTGAATTTGGTTCTCATACAGTCAACCATTTGATGCTGTCGAAGCTTGATGAGAAAACACAGAGGCATGAAATTATCGAAGGGCACCAAAGATTGGAAACATTATTAGATATGGAAGTAGAGCATTTTGCATATCCTCACGGCGGTTTAGTACATTTCAATGAGACCAGTAAACGAATTGTTCAAGAACATCAAAAAATGGTAGCCTACAGCAGTTATGGAGGGTTGAATTATACTTTTAATTCTACGGACCTTAAAAGAATCACACTGAGTAATCATTCTTCGGCTGATGTGAAAGTTGCTGTTTTGCAACATGCCTGTTGACTGGATAAGTCTCCATGCTTCTTAAAACTCAATAACATTATGTTAAAAATCCATATTATTTATAATTTTACAGATGCGCCATTTGGAGGTGCAAACCAATTCCTGAAAGCATTAAAAAATCATTTTATTGCGCAGGGTGCTTACTCCGAGCAGCTAGAACAGGCAGATGTGATTATTTTAAATAGTCATTTATTTGGGCAGGGAAAAACTCTATTTGGCATAATCTGGGCACATCGCCATTTATTTCGGCAAAAAACGATATTACAACGCGAAAATTTCATCAGGAAAGCAAGAACCGGATATTCATGGGACTTCTTTACTGTT
>JADGAT010000015.1 GCA_015231885.1 SAR324 cluster bacterium | reverse complement strand
TATTGTAATTTATTGAATTTAAAAGAGATTTTTGGAGCGAGAGACGGGAGTCGAACCCGCGACCTCAAGCTTGGGAAGCTTGCGCTCTACCTAATGAGCTACTCTCGCCCTTAAAACAAGGCATGCCATGAGACTGAAGGGATAGAAAAGTAATTGAGCAGTGTAATGAATTGAGGAGGAATTCGCAATGCAAAACTGCTGTATCAATCGTGTTCAATCGAGGTGCCATGGTTTGTCAGTATGACGACGGTATATGATTCCTAGAATGGCTAATGCCTCGATGAAAAGAAGTAGCCAAAACAAATGCAGGACTTTATAGGCATAGTACAACCATGTACTCAAGCCTGTCGGGTTTAAAGAACGGAAGCTAAAGCTGATTTGGGCCACATCCGGAAGAGAAAATTCTGGAGAGATAATAGTCGCACCTTCTGAGATAATCCGGTAATGAGGCTGTTGTGTGTATTTTCGAATGACTCCTCTTTCTTCCCAATCAGGACGGATGGGAAGACCTTTTAAGGCTTCATGGAATTCTTCTTTTGAAGAAAAAAAATGATCCTTCAGCAAGGTCAGATTTTGCACCACCTCTGATTTTAATCCTTCCTCGGCCATCTTCTGCAAGCTGGACTGGGAAACGAGATAATGCTTTTGTTGTTCGGTACTCCACGATGTCCATCGCGTTCCTTCTCCCTGGGTAAAGTCAATTTTTTTGAGAAGATTGCCTTGATGATCCAGAAATTGAATCAATTCAAATTCAAAAAAGAACAACCAGTCTGAAGAAAAGGCAACTTTGACCTGTGCAATGTCTTTGTTTTCTTCCAGGGAGAGGGAGATGGTCTGCCTGGCTTCATTGATGGGATAGTGAAAAGGGAGGACCCGCCTTACGGTGCCACGGTCTTTTGAAGATTCAAAATAAATCAGCTGACCCTGCCCTTGGTACTGCGAGAGGAAAGACCATATAAATAATCCGAAAAACGTAATGATACAGAGAAGGCTTCCAATGACGATATCTTTCCATTTGTTTGGTTTCAATACTCTGTCTCGAAAAGCCCTCGTTTTTTACAAGCTGTATCCTGCATCAACGGCATCATTATAAAACATTTGAACTGTTTCCAGAGAAAATTCGGATAAGTCTTTTCCTGCCAATTCGAGTTTGTCAAGAATGGAATTAGTCGCCGTAATGATATGGCATCCAATGGCATCCGCCTGATAGACGTTGAATACCTCGCGAGGGCTGGCCCACAGGAGTTCGGTATTGGGTGCAATCTTCATTATCTCTAAGGCGGCCTGCATCACAGGAACCGGATCAAGCCCAGTATCAGCAAGCCTACCCGCAAATATGGAGATGATGCTGGATGACGTATTTTTTAAAGCAAATGTGATCTCTCGTACCTGCTCCAGTGTCATAACAGCTGTCACATTCAGCTGGACCCCCTGCTCAGATAATTGATGAATCAGGTTATAAGACGCTTCTTTTTTTGTGTTGGTGACTGGTATTTTTACATAAACATTGTTTCCCCAGGAAGAAATTTCTAAAGCCTGTTGTTTCATTTCTTCAAATTCGTCTGCAAACACTTCAAAGGAAATTGGTTTGTCTGAAATTTTTTTCAAAACATTCTGGGCAAAGGACTTATAGTCATTAACACCTGCTTGTCTCATGAGTGTTGGATTTGTCGTAAATCCACTGATGTAAGGTCTTTGGTGCATCTCTAATATGCCGGCTATGTCGGCACCATCTGCAAAAATTTTTGTATTCAGATCCGATATGGTTTTCATGATTATTCTTTTTTCAAAATTTTTAATTTATGTTCGAAAAATGATATAGATTGGGTGAGATTATCGTTGGAAAGTAATGCAGCAACTATGCTTTTTTCAGTTTTTTGAAGCGAAATTTGAGCAATGCGATCATCCACAGCATGGGATCATGAAACAGGCGGACTTTTTTTCCTTCGCTAAATGAACGAGAAGAATAGTTAACAGGGATTTCCAATGGGAAATAATTTTTTCTCAGGAATTTGATCACTATTTCCCAGTCAAAGTCAAAACGATTCGCTTCGAATTCAAGACCATAAAGACATTCTTTCCGAAATACTTTATACATGGTGAAAGGGTCTTTCAACTTTGCTCCACAGGCTACATTGATCATCCAGGTGAATAAGATGTGCGCTGAATTCAGTAAAAACCCCATGAGCTGGTGGTCTTCAAAACTTCTCATTTTCCAATCTCCTGTATGCCGTGAGCCAAGAACAAACATCTTCTGGTAGTTGAGGATTGGCACCAAAAGGGCATCATAGTCATTAACGTCATATTCCTGGTCAGCATCCTGTATTAAGAGAATCTCCCCTGTTGCATGGGCAAGCCCATTCCTCACCGCATGTCCTTTTCCCTGAGGCTGGTCTTCGTAAATGACTGTTACCCCCGGATGATTCTCATACTTGGCCACTTCTTCTTTGGTTCCATCAGTTGAGTTGCTTTCTACAATGATGAGTTCTTTTTCGACATGTTCCAAGTGTTTATTGAGCACCTGTTCCATAGTTTCTACAAAAGATTCTCTTTCATTATAAACAGGCATGATGATAGAAAGTTTTGGGACTTTTGCAGGCATGTCTCTTTTTTTGCAGATGGTGTGGATTCCTGATGCAACAAACTTGAAACGTTTTTGTTGTAAGGCAGAGGGAAACATCCATCCCGGTACTTTACTCAAAACAGAAAGAAATGGGATGGGATACTGCTGAAGATACTGGTGCATATACGGGAAATTAACTACTTTGAAACTCGGAGAAGTGTTTATATTTGTGAAGCCCGATTTGACTAAAAATGATTCTAAGTTCTGGGTGTTGAAATAAAAGAGATGTTCTGCTTTAAACTCCATCCATCGGCTTTTGAGCAATTTGGCACTCCAACTGTCCAGGGATGGGGTGGCCGTAAACAAAATCCCTTCGTCTTTGAGTAGTTTGCGGATTTGCATGATGAAATGATAAGGATCTCTAACATGGTCAATCACATTCAGTAAGACACAGACATCAAATTGTCCTAATTTTTTAAAATCGATCGTATCCAGTGTGCCTTGGATCACATAGGAGTCTCCCAGTTTTTTATTCACGGAGTTGACCACGGCTGGATTTGCCTCAATTCCATTGACCTGAAATCCCATTTCTTTGGTTGCTTGTAGAAAGTCACCATCCTCGATTCCAATTTCAAGCAAACGTAAGTCCGATTGGTGCGTATAAGCCTTCAATTCCTGTAAATACAGTTGAATGGTTTCTGATTTGACCTCTTGTTTCTGCAGCCTTTCATTTTCAGACGGATCCTCTGAATTATGGTGGTTTGCATGAATATGAGAAAGCTCCTCTTCTGACGGTTGAGGAAATAAAAAAGCGAGTTCACAATCTCGACACTGATAAATCGAGAATGTGTGAATCGGAAACTTATACTCTATGTTTTTACTATTACAATGATAACAATCCATCTTTCTTCAATCCTTTGAGTTGATGTTGTCTTTATCATGATTTGAGCAAATGGGGGATTAGTCCAGGTGCCAATGTTCTCCTGTGTAGAGGGCGTATAACGTGCCTAAAGCACAGACTCCCCCAAAAAAGAAAAAAAGCCAAAATGGAACAAGGCACTTATGATAGAACAGTACGAACAGATTTGTTGGAATAACAGGGCGGAAATGCAAGTTTATCTGGGACACAGGCAGAGGAGAAAAGTGGGGAGATTCCATGATTATATGTTTATGATGGGTGACTTGATAATGCGGTTTCTGAGAATACTTACGAATAATTTCACGTTCCCTCCAGTTGGTATCATATGATAGCTGTTTCAACACGGTATACAATTGTTCCTTTTTTGAGAAAAAGCGCCCTTTCAATGTGGAGAGTTCCTTCAATAATTGGGGAGCAAGCTCCCCTTTTTTCATATTATTGAGATTATTTTCCGAAATCCAATATTGCTCCAGCTGCTTTACACCAGAATACTTCCATAAATACCCTTTTGTCTCGGTGAAACGTGTTTCACCGATGATATGGCCAGAATGATCTAGAAAACGAATCATCTCGAACTCAAGAAACAGCAGCCAGTACGAAGAAAACAGCAAAGACACCTGCTCAATTTTCTTATTATTTCCAATAGATAAAATGAGCTTTTGGGCTTCGTTGTTTAAGGGAAATTGAAAAGGGACATGATGTTCAATTAATGTTTTTGCGCTTGTCCCATTAGAATAAATCAATTGCCCGTTTCCCTGTAAATTTAGGGATGTAGGGACTACTAATGTTCCCAGAAGTAACAAAACGCAAACTAAGCATCCATAGACATAACGGCGATGAGTTTTCAATTTCAAATGCATTCCTTTTTCTTTTAAGGCCTTTTGCTTAGCACTTTTAACTCGTAAATTCTATTCTTTTCCTTGATTATTCCTCCCAAAATCATACATATTCGGTTTGTTAGGGTTCGTGCAGAAATAACGTTGACAAAGATGTGGAAGTATTTTTTCTTGGCTACAAGGCGTCTTCAATTGTGCATACTGGAGTATGTGCCTTTGAAGACAACACCGTAGACGAGGAAAAAGACAAGCCATCTGTAAAGGTTATTTATGTACGAGCCCTTAGAGCATTTCTAAAAAAGAGATAATGCTGCCTTGTTTGAAATAAATGTACGTATTTTTTTGCAGACGACAAGACAAGAATCATGTCAAAACGAAGAAAGGACAGCCACGAGATTGCCCTGGAATATTATTTGGGTAAGGACATTGACCGGCTTAGTATCCGTACAGGCCTTCGAGATGCCGCTGTTCGAATAGATAAAGCCTCTTGTATTCCCTTTTTACACGGACACTGGGAAGCAGAACTGAATGGGATGAAGCGTGATATCAATAATTCCACCTCTTCCTGGCTCACGAAGTTTATCAAAAAGAAAGCACTCCAGTTTTTTCCGCATGTCAATGTAGCAGATTGTTCAGATTTATTTGGTTATATAGGTTGGAGTAGCACTGTTGCACTGCAAAAAGCCGCTAAGAGTGGGTCCGAAAAAATCAAAAAAGAAGCTGCGGAAGCACTTGTCTTAAAGACACGTTTGGCTAAAAGACCCCATAACGGAATTTTTCGCAGAGAGGTGGTGACGTATGTTCTCAATCATCCGAAGAGTAAAGATTTCACGCTGAAACAGTATCGCAGGATATTGATTCATACCATTAATGCGGTGACGGAGGCTCCCTGTGATCAGACAGTAGAAACTTTTATAAAAGTAATGGGTGCGTACTTGAGTAAATTGCATCATGAAGGAAAATCGTTGATGGAGCATTACCAGGATGAAGAAAAACAAAAGCTTTATGAGGATTTGAGAACCAAGCAATCTTCAGGTGGTGTAGAGCTTGGAGAAGATATTTCGGTCGATCGTGAGCAGTTGATAAAAGACATTAAAACCAGTATGAAACTGGTGAATTACCACTTGGATGTGCTCAGGAGTTATCACTCCCAATTTTTATCTAAATCCAAACCTGCCAAAAGCAGGACTCAATCAGGAATGCCACAGCCTGGTAAACATGGCCCGGAAAGCTCCTCGCCTGATAATAAACCAAAAAGATCGGCAAGTATACTCAATGAGTTAAAAAACTATAAGCCCATTCAAGGAGAAAAACCAACAAAGAGTCAAAAAAAGAAGCAGCAGCAGCTCATTACTTTTGCCCACGATATGGTCTCTTGGATGAAGTGGTTCCCTATCCTGCGCAAGACTTCCGGCCAACTCATCAAGCTAATCAAAAAGGTGGATGAGCGCACTTCCCATTTTCTTGAAGCACAGCGATTGGAAGCAGATGCATCCCGGAGGCTTCGAATATTGCATAACACTTCTCATATCGATCAATATCAGCATAGAAAAATTGCAGACAATTATAAGTATGAATTGCAAGATTATGAAAAAGATATTGCACGTCTATTGGACAAAGCTATGGAAAGCTATGACCTTGCATTAAAAGGGGCAAAATCATTTGAACAATATAATTTTATTTATCTGCGCAGCAAAACAAGATTAGTTAAATTTATCTGCATTAACAACCTGGCAAACAAGTCCAAAAAACAAAAGATGCTCAAAGAACTTTATCCTGTGCTGTCCAGAGTGAAAATAAGAGATCCTCAAAAGCTGCTGGAGTTGGACAATATGCAAAAAACCATTATTGCAGAAATGGGCAAGTCGGGTATTCAGCCGCCGGAAACCATCAAAGCAGAAAAAAAGTCTTAGCTTCTATTCGAGAGAATGATAAAATGAGAAACAGGTGTTTAACACAAAGCGTTGATATCAAAGGTCCCCACTTCCCAGGGGGTCATGTGTTCTTCATCTGTTTCATCACTTAAAAAAAATTTCCCGCACTGTAGACAGCCAAGGGCCTGAATTTCGTTAATTAACCCATATTTTGGATGTTGCATGGCAGTTTGCAGCTTCAATGGGCCTCCGCATGCTGGACATTTCGCCCTATCATCATTTAGCATAGTTTTTTGACAAAGTTTGATTAAGCAACGGTCATGAGGTTTCATTGCAAAAAATATTGCAAAACTAAAATAAGTGCAATGGCAAATAATAACTTTTTTAGAATATGACGATAGGTCTCTGCAGAAAATTTTTGTCGTAAATAGATGCCAAAAAATAAAGCCGTGGCACCTGTTGCCGCAAGTGGGGCTGTCGAGATCAAAAATGGAATATCCAGGAGACCTGCACTGGCAAATGCACCGATCTGGGAAACTTTTCCAGCAAGAAAACATAAATTGAAAATGGGTACCATCGTTGCCTGAGCCAGCCCCAGTTCCAGTGAATAAATAATGAGTACGGGTACCATTACATTGACGGTACCCGCTAAAAATCCTGCCAATAAACCAAAAGCCGCCATAGATGTTTTGGGGTGGTTATCAATCCATTCGACTTTAAAGTGTCCAATCCTCTGTATATTCAGGTAGATCAGAATAATTACTGCCAAGAGGAGCTTGAATGGTCCAGGATCAGAAATGATCAGGAGTTTTGCTCCAGCAATACTGCCAATAGAACCATACACTGCCAATGGCCAATATTGTCCGATACCGGATTTCCAGTTGCCTCCCTGGAAGATACTTAAAATATTGACGGCTACCGTTGGCAAAAGAGTGATTAAAATGGCGCTTCGCAAATCGACTACAAGAGATAGGAGAGGGGTGGCAACCATTGGAAAACCAAGACCAAATGTTCCGTGCACTATCCCTGAAAAAAACGCAATACCGTAAATGGTTGCCAGTGTCAGAAATGCAGCGTCTTCTAGTCCAGGCATGTTGAATATCCGATATGGGAGTTTCACAATACGTTGTTGCTAATTGATGAAGGCTACACTGTTGTTGTGACCTTGTCAAACACACCACATTCTACGGCTGAAAATGAATGTCTCTGCAAAAAATATAAAGGTTTACGTGATTTTATCTGTATTTATTTTTTTAGAGTCGGTACGTAATAAACATAAGGTACGATTATCATTCTTACAGCAGGAAAATATGTGAATTTGCTGTTACGACAGGAACGATCAATTGCAAGGAGAAAAGAATGGCAGTAGTAAGAAAAAAGACACCCAGAAAAAGTGCATCAACCAGGACTGAGAGTAAACCGAACAAAATGCAAAAAGAAGAATATGAGAGAGAATTAGCTAAACTCCATATGGAACTGGTAAAGCTGCAATACTGGATTTGGCAGAAAGGCTTGCGGGTTGTTATCATTTTCGAGGGCCGTGATATTTCGGAACGAAGAGAAACCATCAAGCGAATTACAGAGCCTCTCAATGCTCGCGGTTGTAGTGTCGTCGCCTTAGGGAATCCATCAGATCGTGAAAAAACTCAATGGTATTTTCAGCGCTATGTCTCTTATTTGCCTGCAAAAGGAGAAATGGTTCTCTTCAATCGCAGTTGGTACAACCGTGCCGGAGTAGAGAGAGTGATGAAATTCTGTACAGATGACCAATACCGTGAATTTATGCGTTCCTGCCCCGAATTTGAAAGAATGTTGACACACTCCGGGATTATTTTACTGAAATACTGGTTTTCTCTCAGTTATGAAGAACAAGAGCGCCGCTTTCATGAACGAGCGACCAATCCGATGCAGCGATGGGAGATCAGTGATATTGCCATAGAATCTCTCGAGCGTTGGGATGAATACTCGAAAGCCAAGGATGAAATGCTGTTCTATACAGATATTTTGGAAGCACATTGGAAGATTGTAGAAGCAGATGATAGTTCGGCAGCATGTCTAAATTGCATAAATGATATCCTTTGTTCGATTCCTTATGAAGATATTATGCCTGAACCGATGGACTTTAAAACAGAGAAGGTCAAGCAGAATTACGAACGGGTATCGCGAGAAGAATATCGTTATGTAGAGAATAAATATGGGTTCTCTGGGGTGTAAACAGACAGGAACTTTTTCAATTAGCAGAAAGTGCTAAAATGTATGATTGAATAAAAGGTAGGCACCACTGTCTTCATGGCTCCAACCATATTCTAATGCAATAATAGTTGCTTGATTCCAGGCAATGCGCAGACCCAACCCTTGTCCCTGTTTCCAATGAGCAAGAGTTGTTTCTCTGCTGTCATCAAAAACACGACCTGTATCCAGGAAAGGTGTGAAGAGTAAAGCAAAATGCTGTTCCAATAGATTAAATTCCTGAAAGTTCCAGCGTGCTTCCAGATTGAGTAATGCTCCTACTTTCCCCATAAAACGATCTTGCTTATATCCTCTCAAGGAGCGTCGCCCCCCCATCCCTCGAAATTTCCCCTCAGTACTAGCAATGGTCGCCACATTAAAAAAAGGAACTTTTCCAACATGTGCATAGTATAACCCTCTTCCTGCTAATACCATATTTAAGTGTCCGAGGAACGGAGTGTAGTATCCACGGATTGCCGTAAGGGCCCGTGCGTAATCAAAATCTGATCCTAGCGAAGGTTCCGAAATTTCAACTGCGGCATCGGCAAAAATACCGCTATTGGGAGCTGGTTCAAAATCACGGCTGTCGTAGGCAATTCCAAACTTGATAATATTGTCCATTCCTCCTCGAAAACCGATAATTTTTCCTGCTTCATGATCCTCTCTCAGTTTGGTTTTCCCCATTTTTCCCTTTTTGCCACTGCTGATTTGGACTTCTTCTCCGGAATAATCGTAAATATCGTTTTTTTCAATACGGATTCCTCCCATCAGGCGGACCAAGCCTCCATACAGATCACGTTCCAGAGCAAGGCGCCAAGAGGTTGCGTGGTACGTGTATTTGTAATACTGGGCATAGGTTTCTCCATTAGGCAGCGTTTGCTTGAGTTCTTTATCGTAATCTTTCAGTTTCGAAAAAGAATTGGGAGAATCTGAACTTTGGAGAGCAACTGGAAGCTGGAAGTGTCGCAAGCTTTCGTTGCCTATTCCAAAATAATTGGTAGTGGGATTTTTTACCAGTAAAATCCGGGAACGGACACGGAACAGGGTTCCCCATAGATAGGGGCTGTCCAAGTCAAGAATTGAAAATTGAGCATTTTTAGTAGTGAGAAAAGCCTGCCCAAAGATACGGTGAAAATAAGGCGTGTAACGAAACAGAGGATCGGTTTTTTCTCCATTGGAATAATAATACAGTCGTATTCCAGTTCCCCATCCAATGTCAGGATCAAAGGCCAACAAGGGTATGGGAACAAAATATTCCAGTTCTCTTTTTTTAGCCAAATTTTTCTTCGAAAGTACGGGTTTATTTACCACATAACCCAGTAAAGATTTAGATGAATCATGGGCTTCTTGGGCTATTGATGGAAAAGGATCCTGGATGACAAGAAAGAAAAAAACAAAAAGGATAAAGAAGGTTTTCATGAAAGGCGTCCTAACAGGATTTACAGATGCTTCAGTACCTGTTCTCCCATTTCCACGCAGCCGATTTGTTTTTTTCCGTCACTCATAATATCACCCGTACGGTATTGATCCAGTACCGTAATAACTGCTTTTTGGATGGCTTCTTCGGCTTCTGCCAAATCAAAAGAATAACGAAACATCATACCAACCGACAAAATGGTTGCCAGCGGATTAGCCAGGTCTTTTCCTGCAATATCAGGAGCAGAACCATGGACTGGTTCGTATAATCCGATTTTTCCACCAATACTTGCTGACGGCAGCATTCCGATAGATCCTGTGAGCATTGCCGCACCATCACTTAAGATATCACCAAACATATTGGTTGTCACAATCGTATCAAATTGTTTGGGGGCACGAATCAGCTGCATGGTTGCGTTATCAACATACATGTGATTGAGGGAAACATCGGGGTAATCTTTGGAAACTTCTATAACCACATCTCTCCACAGCTCGGTTGCCTCCAGGACATTCGCTTTGTCAACAGAAGTTAATTTTTTGGAGCGTTTCTGTGCCGTCTCAAATCCTACTTTAGCAATTCGTCTGATTTCTGATTCTGAATACACCAAAGTATTGATCCCAACCCGTTCCCCATTCCGTATTTCAACACCCCGTGGCTGGCCAAAATAAATGCCTCCTGTCAGTTCACGGACTACCATGATATTGGCACCTTCTACAATTTCTTTCTTCAGGGTGGAAGCATCGATCAGATCGCCATAGATTTGAGCTGGACGTAAATTGGCATAGAGGCCGAGCTCTGAACGCAATCCCAGCAATGCTCGTTCAGGGCGTACAGAAAAATCAAGGGATTCCCACTTTGTCCCTCCAACGGCACCCAATAAAACGGCATCTGCATTTTTGCATGCCTGTAATGTGGCCTCTGGCAACGGAGTTCCTGTTAAGTCATATGCTGTTCCGCCTACCGGTTGTTCTTCCAGTTCCAGTTGCATCCCATGATTGGCCGCAACTTTTTTCATAACTTTAACGGCTTCTTTGGTAACTTCGAGACCAATTCCATCACCTGGGATTACTGCAATTTTTTTTACTGTCATAATTGTCCTTCTCAAAAATAGTATCTTTTTTAATCTAAAGTGAATGAGTCAAAAGGCCTTATTTTTAGCGAACATCTGGAGAATTGTCCATACAATGTTCAGGGTCATAAATAAAAAAGCTTTTGGCAGCCAATGAAGAATGTTTGTCGGCCTTGGGAAAATGTGATATGATGGCTTCGTTATTATTAATCTCTGGTGCGATTCATATTGTTTCACCAACACCTGATATTCCTTGGCAAACGTATGGCAAAAGAAAAAAAAACGCATAAAACAAAGGCTTCTTTCTCCTGGCAAATTTTGCTCTCCGTCGGAGTGATTGCGGCGGGAGTGATTGCTTTCATGATGCTCCAAAACTCGCCGGACCCAGAACTGGACCTATCCATCATTAAGAAGGGTGAAAATGTTGTGGTTCAAGTTCATGATCCTCTGTGACCCCATTGTCGTGAACTAAAGCGAGTGGTCGACTCGCTCAAACCTGAATATGAAAAACGTGTACACTTTCTTATTGCCGATTTAACTAGTGATGAAGGAAAAGCATTTGCTCAGTTTCACCGAGTGGGCAGTGTGACATTAATGTTTTTTTCCAATGGTAAAAAAATTACAACGTTGCAGGGCAAACAAAGTGCTGAGTTTTTGAGAAGGGCTTTTAATAGAGCATTTCGTTTGAAATAAATCAATTGGAGCAGAATGGACTATCACTTGTTAAAACAGGCAGTAGAGCATATCAAAGAACAGTGGCCGGAGGCAAACCCTCAATATGGAGCAATCCTGGGGTCAGGCTGGAATGGTGCCATCTCCTCTTTTAAAATTAAAAATAAAATTTCCTATGAGAACATTCCAGGAATGGAAAAACCTGGTGTGAAAGGGCATGCCGGACAATTGATCTGGGCAGAGTGCTGTGGGCTGGAAGCACTTCTCTTTCAAGGAAGAAGGCACTACTATGAAGGGATCGGATGGACTCCGATTGCACTGCCAATCTTTGTTTGTCAACAAATGAATGTCTCCACTGTTGTTTTAACTAATGCCGCAGGAGGACTTGCTGACGGACTTCGCCCGGGTTCATTTATGTTAATAGAGGATCACATTAACTGGATGGGGCATAATCCGTTGATGGGTCCGCATGATCCAGTTTGGGGACCTAGATTTCCTGATCAAACACAAGTATATGACAGTAATCTTAAAAAATTGACGAATCAAGCGGCCACCATCATTGGCGAAAAGCTGCATCATGGTATCTATCTAGCGACATCAGGGCCCATGTATGAAACTCCTGCAGAAATTCGTACTTTTTTGACGATGGGAGCGGATGCTGTTGGAATGTCGACAGTCCCGGAGGCCATATTGGCTCATGCCGCGGGAATTCGGGTTTTGGGAATCTCCTGTATTGCCAATAAAGCGGCAGGACTAGGGGGAGGCAATTTATCCCATGAAGAAGTCCTGGAAATCACACAACGGGCCGTGCCACGGATGCAAAAGCTTTTTTTGCAATTGTGGCATGAGTTTGCTGTGCAAAAGAAGAAAAGATGAGGGCATTTTAATGAATTCTAAGGAAATACAGGGTTCTAAATGTCGTGAAAGAAACGGTGGAACTCCACTTGAGTTGGAGTGGATCAATGCATTCCATGTCAACCGTAGTGCCATAGAACGAAGAGTTGCTACATTGGGAACACGACGGTCGGTCAAAAAGCAATGGCAAGCGGCATGGCTGTTGCGTGCAATCTCTTGCATGGATCTGACAACCTTAGCTGGTGATGATACGCCGGGTAATGTTTTAAGGCTGTGTGCCAAGGGAAAACAACCGGTACGTCAGGATATCCTAGCAGAGATGGAAGGGCTCAATTTGCCTGTCAGTGTTGCTGCAATTTGTGTCTATCATAATTTAGTTAAAACAGCCGTTGATTGTTTACAAGGGACGGCCATTCCTGTGGCTGCAGTTTCCACAGGATTCCCTGCGGGGCAGATATCATTTGAGCATAAACTGGAACAAATTCGTGCTTCTGTTGAAGCAGGTGCTTCAGAAATTGATATTGTTATTAGTCGCAGTCATGTCTTGCTGGCAAATTGGCGAAAACTATATGAAGAAGTCTTAGCATACCGTGAGGCATGTGGCCCTGTCCACTTAAAAACGATTCTGGCGACGGGTGAATTGGCAACTTTGACTAATGTGGCAAAAGCCAGCCTGGTTTGTATGATGGCAGGTGCTGATTTCATTAAAACAAGTACGGGAAAAGAAAGTGTTAATGCGATCTTACCGGTTGGACTGGTGATGGTCAGAGCTATCCGGGATTATTACGAAAAAACCGGTTTTCATGTTGGCTTTAAGCCCGCTGGAGGAATTGGCAGAGCAAAGCAGGCTCTGGAATGGTTTATTTTGATGAAGGAAGAATTAGGCAGTGAGTGGCTCGATGCTTCTTTATTTCGGTTTGGGGCTTCTGGACTGTTGGGAGATATCGAAAGGCAACTGGAGCACCATGTGACTGGAAGGTATTCAGCGCTTTATCGTCACCCAATGGGATAGGCCTGAGGAAGGCAATAATAACATGTGAAAGTTACGCAGGGTTTTCACCGAGGTTCAAGGCGTTTTATCGGGCGCATAGCTCGCTATGTCACTGGTAAAGCAATGCAGAAGATCGTTGAAAAGACAAGTGGATTTGCTAAGTTATTGTTTGAGCATTCCTAAGCAAAAGAGGTGGTATTAGCTGTCCAGCAGATATGTGACCGGACCGTCATTAATCAATTCTACCTGCATCATTGCTTGAAACTGTCCGGTTTGTACGACCAGCTCATGCTGCTGAAGCTGCTCCACAAAAAATATATACAAAGCGTTTGCTTGTTCGGGCCTGGCTGCTTTATCAAATCCAGGGCGCCTGCCTTTGCGGCAATCTCCATATAAAGTAAACTGGGAGACGACCAGGATATCTCCACCAATATCTTTGACGCTCCAATGGTTCTTCTTTCCATCGGGTGCATCAAAAATTCGCAAATTGACACATTTTTCTGCCAAATATTTTGCGTCTTTTTCGTTATCGTCTTTGGAAATTCCGAGCAGCAGCAAAACTCCCCGTCCAATTTGCCCAATTACTTGTTCTTCTACCAAAACAGAAGATTGGCGGACACGCTGCAGCAAAACACGCATAAAGCAGCCAAATGAATATTAATATTGATCCGGCATCCAGTAAATTCTGGAAATCCCTATGGATTCCAGCCGGGATGAAGCACCAGTCGAGTCCGGAATAATGCTGTTTTCAATGCCAGTAAATTTCAGATATATCAAAAAACAACTCTGGGGTTAACGGAGATGGATAGATGTTCTTCGAAACTTGCATCTTGAAAACTCAATTTGTGGACTATGCTTGCAAATGAGCAAGATGTCAAGAAAATGTAGTGATCAAAGCAAATGCATTCAGATAATAATATTGAGGAAAAGTATTGATTTTTTAGGATGTTTTGTATTAGAAATATGTCTTTCGTTGAAACAGCACACTGACGCAAATACTTCTACTTTTGAATTTCAGGAGAACCAAACATGAACAAATCACAACTAATTGAAGAGTTGGCAGAAAAAACCGATCATCATGTGCGAGTTGCTGACAAGGTAGTGAATATTTTTTTTGATAATATAAAAAATGCACTAAGTGATGGAGATAAAGTAGAAATTCGTGGGTTTGGTTCTTTTTTTCTCAAAGAATATGACGGATACACTGGGCGTAACCCTAAAACTGGTGATAAAGTGAACGTTCCTTCTAAAAAACTTCCTGTTTTCCGGACAGGAAAAGACCTAAAAGAAAAAGTTAAAAACTCAAAGGCTCCATTAAAAAAAAGTGAAACGTAATTTAGCTCTCCTCTTCCTTGACCTGTTCATTGACTGAGACCTCTTTGAGCCAATCTTTCTCAGATCGCGGTTCATATAACAAATCCGTAATTTTAAATGCTCGGTGTCCTTTATAGGCACCTTGAAGGCCTTTAAATTTTGGTATATTCTGGACTAGCATTTCCAATGGTTCATCACTGCTTTGATCAAGCAGAATATGATCTCCTTCTTCAAGGTTTAAAAATTTCTTCAGCGAAATGTTTGCATGCCCCAGATAAATTTTGAGATTTGCATCGGTTTGTAATACACTTCCTGCCAACCGTTGGACAGTAGCATTGTTCACTTCCAACCGTTCGCTTTGGTAGCCTGCATTTAGCTTGGATCGAATTGAGTCCAGCATCGAATAAGGAAGACAAATACTAAGGGTCATGGGAGCTCGATATATCTCAATATCAAAAGTAGTTACAACCACAATTTCTGTTGGCTGCGAAATATGAACAAATTGAGGATGAGATTCTAGTCTGGAAAACTTAATTTTTAAGGGAATCACAGGAATCCAGGCTTTTTCTAAATCCTCAAGAGCACTATTGACAATTTTTTGAATCATCCGGTACTCAATGCTTGTAAAATCTTGCGGTGGCGGCAGTTTTTCTACCAAGCCCGAACCACCAAATAGTAAATCAATAAAGGCATAGGCCAATGGTCTTTCCATCACCAGCAGAGCATTCCCTCGCAGAGGAGACAAGCGGAAAAGGCTGAGAGCCGTTGGATAAGAAATTGATTTGATAAAATCTTGAAAGTTCACTAACTCTGTGGATCGACCCGACACACCAACAGGCCGGCGCATATAATTGGTTAGTGTTTGCCGAAAAAAACGGGCAAAGTGTTCATGAATGAGTTCTAAAGTGGGCATGCGCCCGCGAATGATACGATCGGGGTGAGTCAAATCGTACGGGACAATCTCGTTACTGTCATACTCAGTTTTATCATCCTGGGAATCAGGTTCTGTCATTTCTTTCAATAATAAATTGATTTCCTCTTGAGATAAAATTTTATCCAAAGTAGCCTCTTTGTTTGGGATGAATATTAATATGCTAACGAACGCATTATTTATCGGACTATAAAAAGAATCAAGCTCTCTCCCCTTGGATAGTACAGAGCAGAAAAGGTTTTATGAAACTAGGCGTATTGGTGTACATTGAAAATAATGGAGAGGTCTTAATGATTCACCGCCAAAAGAACGATGAACATCGTGGACTTTGGTTAGCACCAGGGGGCAAATTACATGAAAATGAATCTCCGATGGAAGCAGCAATGCGTGAAGTTTACGAAGAAACCGGACTGCGTGTTCAAGCTCTCCAGTTGAAAGGAATTTTGACATTTCCTGATGATGGAGACTCTCCGTTTGGAGATGAATGGCAGGTTTTTGTTTTTTATACTAATCATATTTCAGGAAAATTAACAATCAATTGCCCCGAAGGCAAATTAGCATGGATTCCTCGTGAAGAGTTACTTGATTTGCCAATGTGGGAAGGCGATAAATTGTTCACTCCTAAAGTATTTAAAAATGAATGTTTTTCAGGAAAATTACATTACAAAGCAGAAACTTTGGTAGAAAAAACATTTTGGCCCTAGTCTCCAAAAACCGACAAAACATAAGTTGTCAGGCTGAACCGTTACACATAAGCAACAAAGGTTCTATGATAAAAGCAAGCTGGCTGATTTTACTGTTGGGAGTCCTGTTTTTGATGGGTTGCCATAATCGTGTACAGTTCCCTTCTCAGGCTCCTTCAGAAAAAAAAGTAGAGCATACCACATCTTTTTTCTTTTGGGGATTGGCAGGAGAAACGAGCTATGAGCTTTATGAAGACTGTCCTTCTGGAAATATCTACGAGATTTATGCTTACACCAGTCCTTCACAAATAGCATGGAATTTTTTGACACTGGGAATATACAGCCCCCGTACTATTGAAGTGACATGCTCTGGTAAAACTTATAGTTCCCACGCACAGAGTATAAAAGCCAAGGAGGCTATAGAAAAAAAATCTATGGAAAAAAAGTCCATGAAGGCATCGAAACCGGCAGCCAATCCTCCAGTTCAAAAAATGCAGTCACGCCCCAGACCTTTTGATTTAAATTAAGGAATGCTCAAACAATAACTTAGCAAATCTACTTGTCTTTTCAACGATCTTCTGCGTTGATTTACCAGTGACATAGCAAGCTATGCGCCCGATAAAACGCCTTGAATCTCGATGAAAATCCTGCGCAACTTTCGCATGTTATTGTTTTCGCCTTCCTAAACGAGGCAGAAGCGGATTGATCAAATCTTGCAAGGTTGCTTTATCTGGAAAATCCCATGGTGTCCCCAACACGATATCCAATGGAAAAACTGGCAATTCTGTTTCATCAGTGAGTCGCCCTGTGGTTAATCCATCGGTCGCAACCTGCTTTACGATTTCCTGATTCAATAGTGAAATTTTTGTCCATTTTTCCTGGAAATCTTTTAAATATTCAATCTGTTCAAAACTCCCCAGGCACTTAAAGCCATTTAAAAAGCTAAGTACCATAAAAGTCACAAAAACGCCGGGGCACAATTGCTTTGCCTCCAGTTCTTTGATAATGGTTTCAGGGGTTAGCAAAATTCGATACGGTCCCCCTTGTAAAAAGCCATCCTGGATTGTTAATTTGACCAGCTTCTCTTTTTTCTTTTCGACACAAGGAACCGTAAATATGGGGATACCTTGCCCAAATTGCTCTAAAATACGAATCTGTATTGATGAATCAAACAAGAGTCGATATACAGGATGAGCCGGTTGATTCAGCACCATTTGCAGATAATGAGTGATCACTTCATTCAAATCCAGGTAAACGATTCTCTTCTTGGGAAATAAGTGGCGCCCCAGGTTACCACACAATTGAAGAGCCCACTTGGTATAAGAACCATCCGTGTTTGACACAGGTAATAGAGATTTCAACTGTTCACACAAATAAGGAAGTATGTGTTGACTTCTTTCTGCAATAATAGATCGATACACCAAAGCATCCCTTTTTTGACCAGGGATGAGAGAAATACGATTTTCAATCGTATCCCGTCCACGATCCTTTTCTGCACGTAATAATTCGTAATAGACAGGTGATTGTGGCGCCAGCAGGTGTTCCAGTTTGTAGCGGGAACTGTAATTCAAACAGCCAGACCAGGCAGAATTGGAAAAAGGGATACCAGAAAATGCCCCTATGATATAGTATTGATCAATAGAAAGTCCCAAACCAGCCAGCCAATGGATTGCAAAAAAAGTTGGGCCCTCCGAAGCGGTCAAATGAGTGGACGTTTGTAAGATTCGCACATGTTGAAGGTCTTTCAGGATGCTTTTCAGCTCGGTTGTATTACAATCCAGGCGCTGCAATTCGCCTTGAAATGCCTGCAATAATTCCGGTTCAATGTCACAAGGAACCTGGTAATCATAAAGGTGGGAAGAATATTCGACGACTGAACTGGAACCATACTGCTCTAAAATAGAGGCCAGCTGGTAACGACCCTTAGTCTTTAATATGTCACTGAGAGAGTTCATGGAATTGTGTTATAAACATGTTTGTTCGCACCAAGAAAAAATATCTGCGCAATTCAAAGAAAAATAGTAAACGAACATCAAATCAAAGTCAGGCCAATAATCAATGAAACAAAAACCATTAATCCTGCAAAAAAAATTTTCTGGCTTCTTTTGGACCCAATTTTTAGGTGCATTCAATGACAATGCATTCAAGCAAAGTGTCATCTTTATGATTACTTTCAAATTGGCTTCTCAACTGCCCGAGGGAACTGCCGATCAGCTGGTGCCTTTAGGTGCCGGAATCTTTATTTTGCCATTTGTACTCTTTTCTCCATGGGCAGCGACCTGGTCCGATCGTGCAGGAAAAACCAAAGTGATTGTCGCTACCAAAATTCTGGAAATCGGGATCATGATTTGCGGTTTGCTTGGATTTTATCTGCTGAACCCACAAAACCCCTCCACAGGAATTTATTTTTTAATGGTCGTCATCTTCTTGATGGGAACACAATCAACATTATTCAGCCCAGCAAAATACGGAATCATGCCCGAAATTTTAAAAGATGAGGAATTGACGGAAGGCAATGGTTTTTTGGAAATGGGGACCTTTGTTTCCATCCTGCTCGGACAATTTGCAGGAGGGTGGCTGGTGGAACTATTTGGGCATTCTCCTTATTTCATGTCCTTCTTTTTTATTGCTATTTCCATTTGCGGTTGGCTGACCAGCTTACGTGTGCCTAGAACAAAGCCTGTTGAACCTCACCAAAAGTATGCTCTGTTTTTTCCAAGGAAAATTAAGCAGGATTTTTTTAAATTACGCAAAAATCGCCTCGTTTTCATCGTGGTAATGGGCATTTCTTTTTTCTGGTTTTTGGGGGCGGCACTCCTTACCATTGTACCAGGGTATGGAGTATTCCTTGGAGCCTCGTTAACCCAAACTAATTTCTTGATGATTGCATTTTCTTTAGGAATTGGTCTTGGCTCTCTACTCTGTGCGATTCTGTCTGATGGAAAAATAGAAATGGGCTTAGTGCCTCTTGGCGCCTTTGGCATGATCGGCTTCTCTTTTGCCTTTGGCTTCTTGTATCCAGAATCTGTCAACAGTTGGTCAGATATGCTGTGGTCCTATTTCCAGCTATTTGGACTTGGCATGTTTGGAGGGTTCTTCATTGTTCCACTGAATTCATTGCTTCAGCAAAGAACATCCGATCAAGAACGAGCCTCAATGATTGCTTTGAACAATATCATCAATGCTCTATTCATGGTAATTTCCAGTGGATTTATCATGGGATGCATGTCAGCAGGCTTGAGCCAACCCCAAGTTATCCAGCTTTTGGGAGGAACCATTATTTTTGGTATGATCTATCTTTGCCTGCAGCAGCCAGAATTCTTCATACGTTTTATTTTATGGGGATTCACCAGACTTTTTTATAGAGTCACTATAACGAATCGACAGCACATTCCTCTGCACCATTCCATTCTTTTTGTAACCGGCCATTTGGATTTTATACATGCCTGTTTAATTCAAATGACAACCCATCGTCATATTCGTTTTGTAGTGAATTTTGAAAATTGCCAAAATTCTGTCACAAAATGGACCCTGCAACAGATGGGAGCTATTTTTGTGGCAGAATCAGAAAATACAAATAATGCAGAACTTCTTTCAGTACAAATCATTGATGCTCTCAAACAAGGTGATGTGGTTTGTATTGCCCAAGCACATCAGAATATTCTAAAAAATATTTCATACCCCACCATCCCAGTTCACTTACATGGGATGCCTCACGATAGCCATCCCGTCTCCTTATTTCAACCTCTTACCATTTCATTTGGAGAACTGCTGCCCTCTCCTCACAGATTCTTATAAACTCAATAGCGGTAAGTTCTGGTACTGGTTCTGTTAGTTTAAGAATGTTGGGAGGGCTGACGCATGGGTTCTGAATGGTTGATGAATCCCAGCAATCCTTGATAAAATATGGTACACCCGGAGAGGTTCGAACTCCCGGCCTTCTGAACCGCAATCAGACGCTCTATCCAGCTGAGCTACGGGTGCATTAATATGGCGGAGAGGGAGGGATTCGAACCCTCGGTACCCTTGCGAGTACAACAGATTAGCAATCTGCCACTTTCGGCCTCTCAGTCACCTCTCCGAAATCAATAATTCTACAGGATGGTCCCTATTGTGGCGGAGGGGGAGGGATTCGAACCCCCGGAACTCGCGTTCAACGGTTTTCAAGACCGCCGGTTTCAACCACTCACCCACCCCTCCCCATACAAGGGCTATTCATAAAAAGAGTAATCTTTTTAACTACATGAGGTGATACATTATTGCAAGTTTTTTCAAATCGTCAAACCCCAATATAGCGTGGGAAATTGACAAAGATGGATGACATGTAGGTACTGGCTTGTGTGAGCAACCAGGAGGATAAAAATGCAATAATGGCCACAATCACAGCCATTTTTGGGATAATTGCCAGGGTTTGCTCCTGAATTTGAGTAACCGCCTGAAAAATAGAAATTGCCAGTCCAATCACCAATGCTCCCACCAGCATGGGAGACGATAACAGAACTGCCATACGCAAAGCTTCTATACCAAAAGACACTACAAAAGATTGACTCATTTTTCCTCTTTTTAGTTATCTAGAAATCAACAAAAGTTTTTACCAACGAACCAATAATCAAATGCCAGCCATCGACCAAAACAAAAAGCATGAGCTTGAATGGCAAAGAAATCATAATAGGCGGAAGCATCATCATACCCATTGCCATCAGGATAGCAGACACCACCATATCAATGACCAAGAAAGGCACATAAAGCATAAACCCAATCTGGAAAGCCGTTTTCAGCTCGCTAATGATGAATGCCGGGATAACGACCCAAATCGGCACATCACTTATATTTTTGGGGCTGGGAATCTTAGAAATTCTGACAAAAAGAGCTAGATCTTTTTCCCTGGTGTAACGCTGCATGAATCTTTTTACTGGGACCGAGGCCTGGTCCAAAAAAGCCTGTTGTGACAGACGATTATCCAAATACGGCTCCAGTGCAACCTGATTGACTTCTTTCCAAATTGGCATCATCACAAACAAGGTAAGGAACATGGACAATCCAACAATGATTTGGTTGGAAGGAATAGCCTGAGTTCCAATTGCCTGCCTTAAAAAAGAGAGTACAATCACAAAACGGGTAAACGACGTCGTCATGATCAAAATAGCCGGAGCTAACGTAAGGACTGTCAGCAGAAATACGACTTGCAGGGTAGTTGCAACCTGATTTGGACTGGAGGCCGGATCAACCGAGATTTGAATGCCAGGGATAGGAGACTGGGCAAACACAGTGGAAGCCAGTCCGGTCAAGACAAAAAATAAGCTTATTTTTTTAGCCACATCCTTCAATACGTTTCCCACTTATCTATCCATATTCTGATAAGAAATCACAAAATTTTAAGAAATCGGTTTGAGTGATTTCAATTTTTGATTTAACTGCTTGGCAAATTTTTGCAAAGAAGGGTCTTCCGTAAATTCGGCTTCTAATACAGCGGCCTCAGGTTCTGGAGGCACAGGGGTTTTAAATTTTTTACCTGGAGCAGTGCCTTCTCTTTTTGCCATTTTTTGAGAACTTGCGACAGTTTTCTCAGATTGGTTTTTAGAAGCAGATGTATGATTTTCCGAAGCCTGTGTTTTTGATTGGTTGTCGGAAGCCCTGGCAACGGTTTTACCGGTTTTCTGTGCAGCCTGCATTTTTTGAACTTTTTCTACCTGCTGGGCTTGTTTTCGTGCAGTTTCCAATGCACTGAGAAATTCTGCCCGCGATTGGTTGGTATTCAAGTCCATGTTTTCTTTAGCAAAAGAGATATTTTTTAAGAAAGATTGATCACGCTCACCCTTCACTTCTGTTAAAAAACTAATATTATTAGAAGTCACACCGCACGCAAAGTGTTGTTCATTGACTTCCAGCACAATAATTTTTTGTTTCGGACTGATATGAAAGGTCGACACAATACGGATTTTGAACTTGCCTTGCAGTGCTGGGAAACGTCCTGATACAAATTTATTGTAGACATAAAGCATTCCCATCAAAAGTAACAGCAGAAAAAGCAAAGAAAGAATCAATGTGATCAACGTCATTGTCCAACTATCAGCAGGCTGTACCACCAGCGGCGGATCTTCATCTGCCAAATCGACGGGGCCTTCGGGTTCTTCTTGAGCAGCAGACATCTGTTCTCCCTCACGTAATCGATTTTCCAGTTCAGCCGCGATTTCGGTTTTTGCAACCGATTGCTCAGAAGGTACATTCAAACCTTGACGATCCAGGTTGAGCAAAAGGTATTGTCCATCAGTCACCACTTTGATTTTATTTTTTAATGAGAAATTGCGTGAATGAAGAATAATTTCCAACAGGGTTGATGTCTGATTTTGCGTAGCGCGAATAGTTTTAATGATTGGATTCGATTTTGGAAAAACAAACTGACGTGCGGTGGTGTCCATCGTCGTTGATGTCAAACGGACATAGATCAGTCCCGGGTCAAAATCAATGATTGGCGATCCTTCAAAATTATTTTTAAAAAGGAGTTTGATGCTTTCGTGTGGATCCATAGAAACGACCTTAACGTCCTGCAGTACATTGGGAGCGGCCAGAGTGCTGGAAAAGAGGCCTCCACACAAAAAAACAGAGATGACCAGAAAATAGAATTGTTGCCGGAAGGCTGTCATGAGGGCCTTATGTTATTGCAAAGCGGCAAAACGATCATCAGGACTGATGATTTCCGTAATGCGTACTCCAAATTTATCATTGATTACAACAATTTCACCACGTGCCACAAGTTTTTCATTGACTCGGATATCCAAAGGTTGTCCCAGCAGACTTTGTAATTCAACCACATGGCCAGCATCCAGTTTCAATAGATCCATGATCAACATTTTACAACGCCCAACCTCCACAGAAATTTGCAACTGAACATCCAGTAAAAAATTGATGTCCATGGCGCCGTCGGTTTCAGGGCTTTCACTGATGTCCGCAGTAGAAGCCAATGCTGACAAGTCAACTTCCTGGGGCTCATCGCCACCGGCTGCATCAAGGATTTGCTGCTTATTTTGCTTCAATTCTTCTTCGACATCGGACCAATCTAAATCATCCAGATTATCAAATGATTCAAAGTCTTCTCCCATTTTTATACTCTGCTAGAGGAATGAAATATTTTTAATTTTGATATTATTGGGTGTAGAATTCCTGAAATAAAATTTTCTTGATAGGCCGACGATCCTTTTTACCCGGGTTATTAGGATCCATCCAGCCAGCATTATTAGGAAAAAGTGAATTCAATTGAATTTTCAGATCATTTTTCAGCAACTGGCGTGCTCTGGTATTTTTTAAGTCTTTAGAGGACAACCTGGCCAGTTTAGCAATAATCAAATCTTTCACAATCGGCATACGCTTTTCCAACCATCCTTTGGCCATCTGATCCGCAAGTAAGACCGTGATAGTCGTTTTTAAAAAGTATTTACTATCATTTAAATTAACCACAAATGCGCCCAGTTCTACGTATTGTGGAGCGGCCAATGGAGGAGGTCCTTCCTGGACAATGGTCGTCTCTTCTGATTCTTTTTCCTTCTCTGCCATCAGACTATCTGCAGTTTCTTTAGCCGTTTCGACAAAATCCCGCACCTTTTGAATAAAGTCTTTTTCTTCTTCGGGTGCCGCTGATTCGGCAGTACTGGCATCTGCACCTTCAGGAGTTTCTTCATCCTGGAAAAAACCACAGGCAGAGATACTCATGAAAAGCACAATGGCCAACAGAAGAATCAAGGCTCTTAGTGTCATTGCACGTAAAATTCTTCAAATAGCACTTGTTTAATGGGTTCAGGATCTTCCCATTCTGGTTTTCTAGGAAAAAGCTTTTTAATCTCACTAATTAGCTTTTGCTTTAATGCCTCTTTTTTTGAGGTATCCTTGGTATCTTCCACCGCCAAATTTTGTAATTCGGTGAGGACAATATCTTTTACCTGCACAATACGGAGTGTTAAATAATCCTTAGCAGGAGGTTCACTCAACATGAGCGTGATGCTTGTTTTTAAATAGCGCCGCCCATCTTTGAGGTTTGCGATATAAGTCCCTAACGGTAAGAACTGTGGTTCCGCTAACGGTTCCGCAGCACCACTAACTTGTGCTGTTTCTTCGGGTTCTTCCTCTTCTTCGTCATCTCCCATAAAGAAGAGAAAAAATACTGCCGCGCCCACTGCAATCAGCACAACAACAGCAACAATAATGATGATCAGCTTGCCTTTACCGCCGCCGCCGCCTTCACCGCCGCCGCCGCCTTCTTCTTCAGCCATAAAATACCCTTTCTGAATTTAGAATAGCATAGAGATGATGTACCTTTGACATGCACTCTGAATAATGAAAATTGTGATAATAAAAAAAACTGTGTAACGCTCTGGACTATCCTAATCACAACTGACTTCAAATGTACAGTAATTCATAAATTGTGCCTTCTATTCAACTACAAAATATGTAATTTTTATCTTATGAATGATTAACTTATTTCTGAGAAAACCTCTGGAAACCTCAATATATCAGGAGTAGAGATGGATGTCCTCTCGGACGGCCGCTTCTTCCACTCCAAACGCATTTGCTTTCATTTCTGCGCTGATACAATTCTGATCTTCTAAATCGTTCCTTGTACGATCAAAATATTTTTTTACCGATACAATCGTTTTTTATACTCAGTTGATAGGGAATGCTCAAACAATCACTTAGCAAATCTACTTTCTTTTCAACGATCTTTTGCGTTGCTTTACCGGTTACATAGCACAAGCTATGTAACCGATAAAATGTCTTGAATCTAGATGAGAATCCTGCGTCACTTTAGCATGTTATTATTTCGCTTTCCTGGAGGACTTCCTTGTGCCATAGTTACTTGCTCCCTTAAATTTAGGTTTTAGGGAGCATTGTAACATACTATTTTTCGAGAAATATCAAGTGATATGTCGGCACCTATAACCAATGTCAATCCATTGAAAACTGAAACCGTAACATCTCGTTCAAATGTTTCCGCAAGTCCATTATAAGCGATTTCGCTGCTTCTCTCTGAGAATCTTTCGATACCCCTGATGCAGTTTCTTTTCATTTTTCCGAGCTTCTGCAGAAGCGGCTTTATCCTTTTTACTGTGTTGATGTGCGACTTCCCTGGATAGCTTGAGGTAACTGTGATACCGCTCTGGTTCCAGCAGGTGGGATTCCATTGCCTCCACCACTGCACAACCTGGCTCATCATGATGCTGACAGTTGGTAAACCGGCATTTTTTCTCTAGTTCTAGAATCTCCTCAAATGACATTTCCAGCCCCGAACTAGACTCCTCCAGCTGTACGTCTCTCAAACCGGGAGTATCAATCAGCATCCCTCCCTGTGGTAACAGAAATAATTGCCTACGGGTTGTGGTGTGCCGTCCGTGATCATCATCCTGCCGAATGGCCTTTACCTCCATAACAGTATTTCCCATCAGCCAATTTATCAGTGTCGATTTACCCACCCCGGAAGATCCCAAGATCACAGCGGTTACTCCAGGCAGCAAAAACTCACAAATGAGATCCAATCCCTGTTGCTGGTACACACTGATGGGTAATACCGGTACTGATGGATTGATCTGTTTCACTTCATTCATCCAGTTGTCTACCGCCGTTACCAGATCTGTTTTTGTCAACACAACGATCGGACGAACCCCCGATTCTGCTACTAGGATCAAATATCGTTCCAATCGCCTTAGGTTGAAATCTTGATTGAGAGACATTGTCAGAAACGCAATATCCACATTTGCCGCCAACACTTGGCGTTCGGCATGCCGATCTCGATCCTTGCGGGCATGCCCGGTACGTCGAACGAGTTCGGTTTGCCTGGAAAGCAGTTCATGGATCATTACGGGGCCATCCTGTTGCAATTGAACTGCTACCCAGTCGCCCGTCACTGGCCATTGGTCTGATTCCCCTAATTGATGCTTCAGTCTCCCAGTCATTTGTGATAGATGCTCTGATCCATCATCCAGACGGATCCAACAGATTCCCCGGTCTACAACAACCACTCTGGCTGGTGCCAATGTGCCTCTATCAATAATTTTCCAGTTTCGTTCAAATGCTGTACTCCACCCTAATTTCTGTAAAGAACTCATAAAATATCTTCCTTTGCCAATACCTTCCGAATGTTGACACGTGCCTCATGAAAGGTCCCCCCTCCTCCCAGGTCCGTTGTTTGTTGGGAAGTCAGTTCATTGACACTGGTCATCTGGGACGATTCGTTTTCCCAGTAAATTCCTTCCAGTATGAGCAACCCGGGTTGTGTATTTGTAGAAATTGCAGCTTTTCGGATATTTCGCCCACGCCCATTAAAAACTTCAATAAGCATTCCTTCCTGAATACTGTGTGCTTCTGCATCCAGCGGATGGATCATGAGTGTTCCTGCCTCATTGCAATAGCGCTCTCCAAAGGTGGAATTGAGCATGTCTTTCATCGGTGGAGTGATCAATTGAAAGGGATAGCGGCTCTTCAGATTAGGGTCGTCGAATTCGTGCCTGGGCAATATGCAGGGAATACGAGGGATATTTGGATCTCTAGACTTCACAGAAAAATTAAAACGGTATTGCCCGAATTGAGAAAAGTCACCTCCGTGGTTGATTATATCAGATCGAATGATCTCTCCTGAAACAAGGCCCTCTTTTTTCTGTTTCTCAGGAATTTCTTTTATACTGGCAGCATAGCTCTCAATCCGATCGTCAATGGTTTGGAGGAAGGGAGCATCGGTATATCCCATTTTCTGTGCTAATGTTTGAAACAAATCAAAATTGCTGACAGCTTCTCCTTGAGGAGGAATCACAGGATCGACTCTGCCCATATAAAAATGCCCATAGCCTGTATACAGATCATGATTTTCAAAAGAGGTCGTGGCTGGAAGAAGCAGGTCTGCATAGCGTGCTGTAGGAGTGAGAAATTGTTCATGAACGACGGTAAACAGGTCTTCTCGTTCCAGGCCTGCTTTAACACGGGTTGTATCAGGTGCGATACTCAGTGGATTACTGTTGTAAACAAATAAGCCTTTGACTGGTGGAGACAGTTCGGTCAGTGCATGACCGAGCTGTACCATGTTCACTGCTCTGGTTGGAGCTTCCATCAGGGAAGGATAGCTCAGTAAATGTGTGTCACCGGAAAATGCTCCGCTCTGCAGCAAGGCCCCCCTTCCTTCTATTCCATTGAACAATCCCATTGCTGCAGAAAAACAGGTAATGGCACGGACGGACATGGCACCTTGTGTATTGCGGGTCAGGCCAATGCCAATGCGAATGAATGTTTTTTTTGTTTGCCCAATCAGGGTGGCCAACTCCTGAATTTGTGCAGCAGTTAGCCCAGAAATTGTGGCAAATTCTTCAAGCGTTTTTGATTCCAGATAATCGGCGAACTCTTCAAAACCATCGGTATATTGCCCAATAAAATTTTGATCAATCAGGCCATTTTCCATACAATGTTTCAGCATGCCCAGAGCGAGTGCCGTATCGCCACCTGGGGTGACAGGGTAGTAAACATCTGCAGATTTTGCGGTGGAATTGAGATAAGGGTCAATCACAATGAGTTTGGCTCCACGGCGTTTTGCTTTTTGGACAAAAGGCATGAAATGGATGTTGGTGACTTTGGCACTGATACCCCAGGCAATGATTAGATCTGCATCAGCTGCTTTTTCGGGGGGACTGCCTGGTTTGGCTCCATAGTGAAGGCTCCAGCCTTCTTTGGCTGCTGCAGAACAAATAGTCTGCAGCAATTGCGATGCCCCATATTTATGGAAGAAAGGATAGCCGGCAGGGCGGTTGATCATTCCCATGTTGCCGGCATAGGAGTAAGGTAGTAATGCTTCTCCACCATATTTTTTTTTAATGTTCGTCAGCTGTTCTGTTAAAATTTGCCATGCGTCATCCCAGGAAATTTGTCCAAATTGTCCCTCTCCTTTTTTGCCAACTCGGTGCTGTGGGTGCAACACTCGGTCAGCAGACTGGATCCGGTGATGATAAGTTTGTACTTTGTGGCATAAAAAACCTTGTGTGATGGGATGATCGGGATCACCCGTTACCTTAGTAATGATTCCGTTTTCCAGGGTAGCTATCATCCCGCAGGCATCAGGGCAATCCAAGGGACAAATGGTTTTTCGTGTTTCTGTAGTCATGTTTGTTTATTGTTTGGAGGAAATTATTGTTTGAACCGTCTTGTGTCAATTTTTGCTTTAGCGAGGGTTGATGTCAAGTGTTTAAAGGGGGGCTGTTAACAAAGTTTTGAAGAAGGAAGAGATTTTATCTACTCTTGTGGTTATGGTGTAGAAAATTTTCCTTTTTTTGCTTGGAGAAACACATGGTGCCATTGGTGTCACTTGCCTGTTAGGAAAGAAAGTGGCACCAAATAAGCACAAAAGAAAAAAACCATGTCAATCAATGCCACCGCAATCTACATCAACGCTATCAGTAACTGTCGATTCTCCTAACGTTTGCGTTCCCACAGCAACCACATTTCCTACAGCTTCATTGAAATCGGCAGGCCTTTGATTGAGTTCCATGAACTTTTTACGAAGCAAAAATATGAGGGGAATCCCGGCAACAACTAGAATCACACCAATTAGCAACTGTACCCCGGTAACAACAAAGGCAATTCCCACAGTAATCATAATAGCATTAGCAATTGCTGCTAGAACTACAAAAAACTTTATCATAACTCTCCGGCGGCTTCAAAGCTATGTACTCTACTTTTTTACATTCTCAAAGTTGGCCCCCTTGTCCCTCTTGGGACGCATATTGGCCTGAGTCAATCTTGCTTGTTTGAAGTTCGCTTTGCGGATATCCGTTTTGTTGAAATTAGCCCTGGTCAAATTGGCCCTTTTGAAATTGACATCCCTCAAATTTGCTTTATTGAAGTTGGCCTTGCTGCAATCTGAATTCGCAAATGTCGCCTTTCTTAAATTTGTATGGGAAAAATTTGAATTTTGACACTTAGCCCCATTGAAGTTGGCTTTTTCTAAGGAAGCTTTTTTGAAGGAAACACCGGACACCTGGGCATTTTTGAAGTTGGCACGGTTCAGTTTTTTACCCGCAAAATTACAATGTCGCAAATCAACTCCGGGTGCAGGCTGACAAGGAGCTTTTTGAGGACTCTTTTGCGGAGGCGGTGACTTTACGACAGCTTGCTTTTTTGGAGCCTTTTGCGGAGGTGTAGGTGGCTGTTGAGCACTTTGTTGTGGAGGAGGAGGTTGTTGATTCCAACCACCCTGATTGCCTTGTGGAGGAGGAGGTTGTTGATTCCAACCACCCTGACTGCCTTGTTGAGGAGGTGGCTGCTGCCAACCACCCTGGTTGCCCTGGGGTTGTTGATTCCAGCCACCCTGATTGCCCTGTTGAGGCGGCGGTTGCTGCCAACCGCCCTGATTGCCTTGCTGAGATGGGGACTGATCCCACCCTGGAGTCTGCTGCTGAGCGTACGCCGTCAGCGGCAATAAAACAGCAGCAACAACTACAACCAAAAAAAACATCAACCTTTTCGACATTGCTTTCATTTGACCTCCTTCAACAATAAATTATTTTCTTGAATCAAGTATTCTTTCTTCATCAGTTCTGAGTTTTTGTACCACATTTGATACAGAATTTCACCCCTTTGAAATTGGATTCTCCACACTGGGGACAGTCGTAGAATTCCGCATCTTTGTGCGGCTTTCCTGTTTGCAGATTAAAAAAAGCTACTCCCACATTGCAGCTGCCGCAAATATAGTTTCTCAACTTGTCCAGTCCAATGTCAGCATGACAGTGTGGGCAGGTCACCACCACTCTCACTTTAGATTTTCCCAACCCCAACTTTTTTCGTATCCAAAGAACTATGGGGGCTAATACTATTCCAGCTAAACCGGAGATGACCACATATTCGATGCTTTTCTCCATAATTATATTTTATTGATAAAACCTCAAGATAGTTACCAGTCAGCAGAGCTTCCATGAACTTCAATAAAACCATTATTCTCGCTTTGTGGATTTTGACATATTCGAGATATTCGCGTCATGACCTTATAATTCCCCGGTTGGAGCTGCAAATTTACTGTATCAACGGCCTGACACCAGGAACGCTGATACGAATCACATGATCCTTTACGCAAAACATTCTGATGGATGATCTGCTGGTTATGATAGAGACGGTACTGCACCGTAGACTCGTTGGCCTGCCAATTGTACCAGCTTTGGAGTTTGGTGACAGTGGTAGCACTGTTCAAGTTGAAATTAGCAGTCCCCGTCATCGAGCAACCAGCTTTGTTCCAATTGTTGAACACAACTTGAGATGAAGCGGCTTGAGGTGGTTGAGACCAGCCTGGATTTTGCTGATTTGGAGGAGATGCCATGCCTCCCACTTGAAAGGAAACAGAGGCCACCTCACGGCCATTGCTATCGGTGTCATGCATCCTGAAATCATAAGAACCTGATTTGGATGGTGTCTTAAAAACCAAAGTACCAGAAGTTCGTTTTTTCAAATACTGATAAGTCATATCGTGTTTATCATTTCGAGATTCACTCCCATGCTGTATGTGAGAGGGAATGATGCCGACCCATGCGTTATCAGCAAAACTGTTTGAGGCTGTAAAATGAACCCTAATATTTTCTCCAGGAGTAAAAGATCCTTTATCCAATCTTAGTCCTATGTTTCCCATCGGAGGAGCAACATTGGCACTGGAAGTCGACATTGAACTGCCAACGGTAAAAGAAACAGAAGCCACCTCGCGGCCATTACTATCAGTGTCATGCATCCTGAAATCATAAGAACCTGATTTGGATGGTGCCTTAAAAACCAAAGTACCAGAAGTTCGTTTTTTCAAATATTGATAAGTCATATCGTGTTTATCATTTCGGGATTCACTCCCATGCTGTATGTGAGAGGGAATGATGCCGACCCATGCATTATCAGCAAAACTGTTTGAGGCCGTAAAATGAACGCTGATGTTTTCACCAGGAGCGAAAGCTCCTTTATCCAACCTCATGGATTGAGCCACGCAAACAGAGCAAAAAAACGCAAAATACAAAAATATTCCTCCGAATATCACTTTTATAAACATTTTCATCTTTTTTCCTTTCAATTCGTTATCTCCATTCAATATTATAATGATGCTGTATCAGTTACTTATTTCACACGTATCATCCCATGTTTTTGTGGATCAAACCCATGGGAAAATTGGGTTTTATTGGAATATTTAGCATACTTGAGACGTGCTGTTTTTAAATTTGACTCAAGCAACACGGCTCCTTTCAAGTCGGCGGCAAGTAAATTGACTTTTTTCAGGTTAGCCTCTTTTAACTGAGCCCCTTCCAGGTGAGCTCCCTCCAGATTTGACCATTGTAGATTGACTTCCTTCAGATCAGCCATCTCTAAATTGGCCCCTTCCAGGTTTGTTTTTTCAAATTGGCTTTTTCCAGCATTGCCCCAAACAGGTTTGCGCTTTTCAAAATGGCATTTTCAAATCTCTAATGATATGGAGACTACTTTTAGTCATCACCAACTACTAGAGTTGCCATGCACTTCAATAAAACCATTGTTGCTACTCTGTGGATTTTGGCAGATCCTTGGAATGCGAACCATTACTGTATAGTTTCCTGGTTGCAGCTGCAAATTGAGGGTATCGATAGCCTGGCACCAAGCCCGTTGATACGGATCGCAGGATCCTTTCCTTAAAACATTTTGATAGAGGATCTGTTGGTTCTGATAGAGTCGGTACTGGACCGTGGATTGGCTGCCTTGCCAATTGTACCAGCTTTGGAGTTTGGTAACCTGGGCTGGATTGTTCAAATTAAAGTTAGCAGTCCCGGTCATGCTGCAACCCGATTTATTCCAGTTATTGAAAACTATTTGGGAGCCTGACGTTTGAGAGGAAGGTTGCTGGGACCATCCCTGAGTTTGCTGTTGTCCTGCTCCCGCTTGAGAAGCCTGCTGTCCCGCACCCGAAGCAGCATATACACTGTTAGCCCATGGTCCCCCACAGGTTTGGCTGGAATTTCCTTCACACTTCCTATTGCAGTTATTGGCACTCCCCAGTTTTCCATAGCGATTGCCGCACCAGCATTGATTCCCGTTTTGGGTTCCAGCGTACATATAGCCTCGTTTACCACAGGCAGACAAACATTTTTCAGTACTTAATTTGCCCCCCACAGAGACCTGGGTGGGCAAGTCACGACTTGTACCATCTTTATAGCATCCAAGAAATTGACCTGTCGAAATCTGAGTTTGAGACGGTTGTTTGTATTGTTGTTGAGATTTTGACGGTTGTTGTCCTGCACCCGAAACGGCATATACACTGTTAGCCCACGGACCTCCGCAGGTTTTTCTAGAATCTCCATTGCAGCTTCTTGTGCAGTTGGCAGCCTTACCCCATTTGCCATAACTGTTGCCGCACCAGCATTGATTCCCGTTTTGAGTACCCGCATAAGTATAACCTTGTTTCCCACAGATAGAAATACAGCCTTCGGGAGTTATGTCTCTGTATTGACCTGCTTGGTGGGATAAATCCCTATCTGGCTTGTCTTTATAGCATCCTATGTATTGACCATAAACTGGTTGCGAAACAACCAATAAAAAGAAAACAAATATAAAAGATAACTTGGAGAAAGCCTTTTTATTTTTAGTGCTTTTTTTCATCTGAGCTCCTTGATTTAGTTTTTATCAATGCCTTTATTTTGCTAGCTTCATTATTTCAATACTGGACAAAAACACTTTCAAAATCATCAATTAGTTAGAGTCTTTATTAGTTTTCCGTTGAAATCGAACCATTTCTCCATTCCTTTTCTTTTGCCTTTGACGTAAGTAATTTCTTTTTTGATCTTGTTTTTATAATCGTATTTTATCATTATCCCATTCCACTTGTCATTTTTATTAGGCACTTGAAAGCGAAGAGTTCCATCCTCATTCCAAACTTTGGCTGTTCCTTCTCTTTTGCCATTGACACGAGGACTAATTTCTCTCAGTTGTCCGTTTTCATAATAAATTTTTTTATCACCCTGTCCTTTGCCGTTTTCATAAGGCATTTCTTCTTTGATTTTACCATTTTCAAAGTATTCTTTCTTTAAACCATTTATTTTGCCATTTATGTATGGGGTTTCTCTTTTCAGAGTTCCAGATTGGTAAAACTCTTTTTTAACTCCTTCTCTTTTTCCCATTACTGATGCAGCATCCTGAATTTTGATTTTACCATTGGAAAAAAACTCTTTGATCGGAGGGAGTTGTTTTCCTTCCTTATAGGTAACTTCCTTTTTGAGTTGGCCGTTTTCATAAAAGGACTGGTATTTACCATCAGGTTTTCCGTTTACAAAAGGCCGTATTACCTCGATCTGACCATTTGCATGCCATGCTTTATGAACTCCCACGCTGATGCCCTCCTTGAAGAACATTTGTTGCCATAGCTGTCCGTTGCTGTGTTTTGTTGTGTATTCACCGGTGAACGGCATGCTTTCGCCTTTTAAAAAACTGAGGTACCTGTTGTTTACTTTTTTTCTTTCCAGTTTGACCCTATTTCCATCAATAATTCTATTGGCAACTGTGTCCGATGATGTCTGTGTTCCTTGGCTAGGCTCTTTTGTCGATGGCAGTGTTTGAGAAGGTTCATTCCATCCTCCCTGTGGTTCACTTGAGGCAGACTGAGAAGCTGAGGGAGAGGAAGCCTGCCCTTGTTGAACCTCTGCAGTTTGTCCCTGCATATCTCCTGGACTGACAGGAATAGAAGAGGGAGACGGATCAACAGGAGGTGTTGGTGAAGTTTGAGGTGAAATATTCTGAGGTTGCTGTTCTGCTGCTCGTTCTGCTGGCAATTGCTGAGATGCAGATGCGTGGTGTTGTGCTTGTCCTGTTGAACTAACAGGGGTTTGAGGTGGAGGAACCTGAGTGACAACCTCGGTTTGCCCGTTTTTTGGACGCTTCGAGGGAGTTCGGTAAGGACCAACTGTCACTTCAATGAAACCATTGTTGCCGCTCTGAGGGTTTTGGCAAATACTTGGCACCTGAACCATCACCGTATAGTTTCCTGCTTGCAAAGGAAAACTCAATTTATCTGAGGCAGGGCACCAGGTTGCTTGAGTCGGGTGACAGGACCCTCGATGGAAAGCATTTTGATAGAGGAGCTGCTGACCTTGATAGAGCCGATAAGGCACGCTGGTCTGGTTAGCCTGCCAATAGTACAGGGTGCTGAGCTTGTTGACTGTGGAGGGTTTTTGTAAATTGAAATTGGCGATGCTGGTCACAGCACAATTTTGTCTATTCCAGTTGTTAAATGCTACATTTACTGCAGAGCCCCGAGGAGTTGCTTTCTTTTTTGGCACCTTTGCAGTCCGTATCTCTAAAAACCCATTATTTCCACTTTGCGGATTCTGGCACATTCTAGGAACCTGAACCATGACTGCGTAATTACTCGGTTTTAGACGAAGATTCATCCGATCAACAGCAGGACACCAAGCTTCTTTGTTGGGATGACACGCGCCCCGCTTAAAAACATTTTGGTGGAGGATTTGCTGATTGTGGTAAATACGATAAGGAACTTTGGTCTGCTTGGCCTGCCAATGATATAAGCTTGTGAGCTTTCCGATGGTTACGTTTTTTTTAAGATTAAAATAGGCGGTTCCAGTTAAGGAACAAGGCTGATTGTTCCAGTTTTTAAAAACTACCTTAAATGTGCCCGATGCTTGAATAGTTGATGGTGTGCTGGTAAGAACGAGGATTGCAATTAACCACACAATGATTTTTTGATTGTCATTTTTCATTCAGTCTCCTCCATTCGTCATCAATTTTATTTTAAAAAAATTTACACACCATCAATAAATTTTTGCATCATTCATCTCGATTCACGATACAGGCAACTGTTGATACGATTCTTTATGTTGTTGACCTCTTACGAATCCTTCCCTAGACAGTTGTTTCGATCAACTCATCAGCTCATGGGTAAAGTAAAGAAGAAGGATCAAAATCATCTATAATCCTGTGCTGTAAACGCTGTTACGATAAGCAGCACCACACTTTTGATTTTTATTACCAGGACAAGGCATGGAGCAATCTTTTTCTGGTGCTCTTCCCTGGTTTCCATAAGTATTCCCACACGCACAACTCACAGCATACTGCAATCCAGCGTACTTATAATTTTTTCCACGGCAATGATTGATGCACCAATCCACACTGTTTTTATTTCCACCCGGTCTTTTCCAGTAAGGTCCCATATCAAAGGGATTATTGCTGTCTTTGAAACAGCCAAGATAATTCCCTCTACTGGCTGACTGACTAGGTTGAGCAGTACCTCCGGATATGCGCCGAAACGTCCCCCTGTCCCAAAGATTGCTAGGGCTGCAACCCAAACCATTGCACCATTTACCAATGAACTCTCGCCCGTCCGGTTTAAAAGTCCAGGTGAATTGGCCAGTTGTCGGCATTTTTCGACTGTATCCAAATCGACCAGTCACCGTGTTGCCCTGCAGAGTTCCCTGTAAAACGCTGCGGCCTTCATGATAGGTCCCGGTAATTTGGTTTCCATTTTGTTTAACATTGATTTTTTTGGCGCTGGCTTCGGGTCCATCAGCCCAAATACCTTGAATATTAAATGCGGCTTGATTTCCCCAGCCTCCGCCACCGACAGGTTTTCCGTAAATTGCTACGAACCCAAGACCTTGTGATCCTGAGTTTTGCGACCAGGTTGCTGGGTCAGAATCGACAATCGTGTAGGTGCCTGGATTCAGTTGTATATTGGGAAAAGCCTGCCACTCAGCATTCGGGGTATTGCGCATCCCTGGGCTGCCCTTGGCTTGCCAAGAACCGGCTCCTTTTATACCGATCTGTCCCGGTTGACTGGTTCCTCTGCCATTATTCCAATGATAGGTGTTGATCCTAGTGATGATCATCGGCTGATTGATTGTGAAAGTGGGAAGCCTGATGTTTAAGTTTTGGACAGTACTTTTGTTTCGGTTTGAATAAACTTGGGTTTCATTTGCGTCAGATGTATCGATCCAAGCTATTACTAAAATAAAGATCAAACAAAAAAGTGAAATATAGTGTCTCATGGAGCTTCTCCTGTTCTATTTTAATCCAGTGTAGAAATCCTTTGTGGACAAGGTCATAGTTCAAAGGCTTTGCCATTTGGACGATTCAGTAGCACTCTGAGTTTGGGTTGTCGCCACAATCCAAACAAGGAGTAACTAGTCGCTGTCGCGAAATACAATAAGTTTGATATTATTGATGATTTTCACATAAATTTTTAAAACGATGTTGCCATTTTTATTTAAAGGATTCTCTTTTTCCCTTGCTTAGTACCTTTATCTCATACCACTATGGTAGGATAATAGGTATCCGTAATTCTACGTAGAAATGGAGGTTTATTATAGCCTTGCTTAAATAAGCCCTTTTGTGGGACAAGTATGCACGTTGATGGAATAACAAACGAATCTGGGAGGTTTTGTTAAGAAGCATTGTTTTATTTCTAGAATCAAGTGTATCATCCCATTTTACTCTTTGTATTATCAGGCTCAGGGTGTGCTATTGTTGGCGGGATGGTTGGATTTTCAATAGCCTCCAATCAAGTAGCTTCTGGTGATCCTGCCTCTACCATTACCCTCCTCATTTTTCCTGTGGTGTTTGGATATTTAGGAGGAGTGATTGGCTTATTGGCAGGAGGGGGAATTTTGTTGTATTTGAAAAAAATCGGATTTCTTCTCTACATCAGCACCACAGCCTGCCTGTTGGTTCCTGTCATCATCACAGCCATTTACCTTTTTTAATCTGAGTGCGTTCCAGGAACAGGATAAAACCAAGGTGATTATTCTCTTCATCGCGCTTCCTCGTTTTGAGCAATGCGTTTTTTCACCTGAATTCCCAAAAAAGCGATAATACCACATGCTCCAAAAAACAAGGCGCTGAACACTCCCAAAAATGCACTTTCCGAATCAAACAAAGCAATTAGAATCCCTGCAACAACAAAAAATATGGAACCGATCAACATGCACCACAGCCTGGTTAAACTGTAAGATGTAAAATAGTTCGCCAATCTTTCTTGAAAACTCGAAACTTCAACAGTAGGAAACTCCTTGATTAAAGAACCGGTATACAGTTGATACCAGACTAAAAGAAGAGGCACCAGGAACAACTCGTAAAACCAGCCTATGGACACAGCAACCCCAATCACCGTTACCATAGCAACAAAATAGAAAACCTTTATCAATTGACGAAGTTTGTTTTCTACTGTTTTATTGGATAAAACATATCCTTTTCCCAATACTCCCCAACGATAATAAATAGACCGCCCTTCAAAGTCTGTTTTAAAATGATTTTCGGTCAGACTGTCAAAATAACCCATGGCTTTTATCTCTTAATGTTTTCAAAATTCGCACCTTCCCATAGGCTTGCTTCCTGGTAGTTGGCTTTGCGCAGCTTTGTCTCTTTGAAATTGGCTTTGCGGATATCGGACTTATTGAAATTAGCCTTATTCAAATTGGCCCTTTTGAAATTGACTTCTCTCAAATCAGATTTTGTAAAGTTAGCCTGATTGCAGTTGGAATTGGCAAATGTGGAGCCTTGCAAGTTCGCATGAGAAAAGTCTGCTTTTTGACAGTTTGCTGCATTGAAATTTGCGTTCTGCAATGATGCTTTTTTAAAGGAAACTCCAGCAATTTGAGCATTTTTAAAATTGGCACGATCTAAGATTTTTCCAGCAAAATTACAATGGCGTAAATCGGCTCCTGGTTTGGGAGTACAGGGAGTTTTGGAAGATGATTTCTCTGGAAGTGTAATCTGTTGAGGCTCCGAGGATTTGGTTGGAGTTGCGGGTTGTTGAGGGGGTTGAGTTGGTTTTGAGGATTCGGTTGCCTGTGACCATCCTTGATTTTCTTGAGGCGAAGTGGATTGTTGCGACCAGCCTTGAGTCTTCTGGGACGATGCCGAAGGTGTTTTTTGTGCCCAGCCTTGTGTCTCCTGTGAAGGACTTGGATCGGATGGAGTCGGCTGAGTTGGTTGTTGCCCCCAGTCAGTAGAAGACGGTTTTGATGGAGTCGTAGTTGGAGATAGTGGTGCTTCCGGATTCTTGGAAAGTTTTGCACGCAAAACCAGGTTTTGTCCTGGAGTCAAATTCACAGTTTCTTCAAACGCTCCATATCCAGTTTTTTCAACACGGACTCTATATTGTCCGGGGGTTAATTTCAGATCCAGTCGAGTCGATCCCTTCAGTTGGTCATTGACAAACACTTTATCATTGCTGATATTGGAGCGGACAACCAGTGTTGCTTTTGGTGCGGATGCAGTTTCATCCATTGAAGCAGTTTCTTCTTCTGACATAGCAACCAAAATAACAAGCCCCACAATAATTCCGATCAGGACAATTCCTATTGTTTTGAAAAGCCCCCCTCTTTTCTTTTTTTCCTCCTTTTGTGACTCCGGTTGCCTTCGTTTTTCTTCTGTTTCTTTTTTCTTTTGTTCTCTTTTTTTCCTTTCCTGGGATTGCTTCTTTTTTTTCTCTTCGGCTTTTTTTCGTTCTTCGTCTATACGCTGTTGCTCCTGTTGCTGATTTCCTGTTTCTTCGGGTTGAGGTTCCCTGCCCTTCTTTTGGGTTTCTTCGATATGAACGAACCAGTTATTTTTTTCACAGAAAGATAGCAGATATTCCTTCACTGCGCTCTCATCCAATCCCAGTTCTTTGCCTTTCTTGACTAAGGCTTCGTACTCCGGCTGATCTATTTTTTTGTCAGCACCAATGACCTCAATGAATTCATCCAGCTGAGACAAGCGTACTTTTTCCAGTGTCGCATCATAAACAGCTTTTGTTTCATTGGACTGAAAAATGTTAGTACAATGTCCGATCAGCTCACCCGCTGCCGTAACCAAGGTGCCTTTTTTACTGATTTGGCGGTTTTCAGTATCTTTTTTATGGATTCGATTTTGAATCGTAGAAAGTCGGGAACTTGGTTTAAGACCCAAAAAGTCATATAAGGAATTGTGTCCTAAAATTTTGAGAAGATCATTGATTTTTTCGATGACGGTCTTATCCAGTGTTTTTTCCGCAGCTTTTTTTTGGCCTCCTCGCTGAATAGGGACTTTAACTCGTTTACGTATTTCTTTTTCTGGAATGTTAGAAAACTTTTTGACCAGATTTAAAAATTCGGTTTCATCAAGGTAGCCTTTGGAGCAGGCCATTTCCAGAAACTGATCTAACTTTTCATATTTTTCTTTCTCAGCCAGCTTTGTTGTTTTGGAGGCATCCCGTGCTTCTTTAGCTCTATCTGTACCCAACATGACTTTCTTAATGTCCTGAATCATCTCCAGGTACTGTTGTGCCTGTTTCCCTTTAGTGGCATGGTTTCGTTGCTGGGACCATAGTTTTTGTTTTGCCTTGATAGCCGCTTCAATTTTCTGCAAGTCATCTTCTGGAGGATCAATGGGCAACTCCAGTAGAATATAGTAATTCTCTCGTTTCATTATATCGATTCATTTATAGCGATTCACAAATACAATCATGCCATCAAAAATTCTTTTTGCCTATTTCTGGGGAAGGAAGATCTGGGCTAGCAATGTGTTACGTTACCTCTGTGTCCTGATTACGCTGTTTTGCTTCTTCCAGTTCTTTTCCAGAAATCACTGAAGTGGTATCGATGCTCGCTTCCACTTTTTGAGATTTCGTTTTTTCAATTCCTGTCATCAATAGACGGCCTTCTTTATTGAGGTTGAATATCACTTCAATAGGTGATCCTTCTGGTAGTCCAGCAGGAAGATTCAGGACGGCTTTCCCAATTTCTACGGCGATGTCAGGATCTAGTGTTTCTTTGCTCAACTCATTTTCTTTTACAATCAAGTCGACCCTGGCTTGATTTGCCTCGACCGTATAGAATTCCTGAGAAACTTCGATGGGGATATCGCTGTTTTTCATAACAAGATTGAACACTTTTTCTTCTTTTTTCTCATTCAGAATAACGACCCCAAAGCTCTTGCTGGTCACATTTTTAATTTGAATGGCAGTACTTTTTATGGCTGCCAGCGTAAAACCTGTATCATCTGCAACTTCCTGTGCCACCGAAGCCAACATTTTGTCTTTCTCAAAATCTTCCTTGGTGAGATCTTCAATTTCAGTAGCTTCTTTACCGGTAGAATCGGCAATCCGTTTGATCAATTCGTCATTGATCGAAAGCTTCCAAGCATACAAAGCTGCACCTTTAGCAACAGCTTCGTCGGGATCAAACACTTTGACAGGAATATCTTTGAACTCCTGTTCTACTCTTACTTTCACTTGAGGCATACGAGTTGATCCACCTACCAGCAAAATTTCATCAAAAGACTTGTATCCTTTTTTCTCTGCTTCCTTCAACATATCGTGAGTCAAATTGATCGTTCTTTCCAACAGATCGCCAGTCAATTCATTAAATTTTTCCTGGGTTAATTCGACCTTTGCTCTTTCTCCTCCATGTGTTACGGAAATCGGCGCTTTGCCTCGGGTAGACAGAGTTTTTTTGGATTTTTCTGCAGAGATCTGGACATCTTGATAGGTTTCTGGATCATCCAGAATATCTTCACGGCTTCCTGTTTGTTCCTGGAACTGAGAAGAAATATACCGCACGATGGCATCATCCCAGTCTTTTCCTCCAAGATTGTGATCTCCTCCTGTACAGATCACCTGGATGGCATCAGGTTTGATATCAATCATGGTGATATCGAAAGTTCCTCCTCCTAAATCATAAACTAGGGTGACTTTTTCCTGATCAGTATCTGCCAATCCATAAGTCACTGCTGCGGCCGTTGGTTCATTGAGGATTTGACGCACATTCAAACCGGCAATTTCCCCTGCCAGTTTGGTGGCTTCTCGTTCATTGATGCCAAAGTAGGCAGGACATGTGATGACCACATCCTCTATTTTTTCTCCTAAAATCTCGGAAGCATCTCCTACCAGTTTACGCAGCACATAACTGGATATTTCTTCCGGTGAGTAAGTTTTATCGTTTTTTTCAAAATAAAAATTAGGATCTCCCATGGCTCTTTTGATGAAAGAAACCACATCTTCCGGGTAAAGAGTTGCATTTTCTTTGGCAACCTGTCCTACAATCACATTGTCGTCTTCAAAAAACACGACCGATGGCGTAATCCGTTCATTCTCTGAATTTTGGATAATAACAGCTTTTCCATGCTCATCTACGTGCGAAATACAAGAATATGTTGTTCCCAAATCGATTCCATAAACCTTCTTTAATTCATCACCCATTGTTACCTCTTTTTTGATTTCATGATTTAAATTTATACACCTCTACCATTTCTTGACGAAGTATTTTACCTTCCCATTCATATCCTTTGCGAGCACGCTCGGCAATGCTTTTATCTAGACTCTCACTGTCAGTTACTTTTGTTTTTAGAATCCTTTGACGCTCCGGATGAAAATGGTCATCTTCACATTGGTATGGTTCCACACCCTGTCGATAAAGAATATCTTCAAGGTCTGATGGAACATCTTCTAAAACTCCAAGGAGTTTTTCAGGATCAATGTTTGAATTGTTCTGTGAACTATAATGTTTTACCATTTTATTGAGGCTGTCGATTGTCTGAATAATATCTAGAATGACAGGCTTCAACATCTGCTTTTTGAAATCGTCTTTATATGCTTGCAACTCCCTATGAAGATTATCAATGATGGTTTCTTTATGTTGATCATATTTTATCTTGCTTTGAAACTCCTTTTCTAAAGTAACTTGTCTTGCTTCAATTTCGTTTAATTTGCCCATGATTTGATCCTGAATGCCAGAGATGGTTTCTTGTTTATCGTTTGCCTCTGTATTTTCATGAATCACGTTTCCTTGTTCATCATTGGTATCAGTATCTTCCAGTAGTTTTTCTTCGTGCTCCTCTCTTGCCTCAAACACGTTCTCTGATAGTCCCGTATTTGCTGAGCCTTCTGACTTTTCCAAATCGTTGAGTTTAGTGTTTTTAGTATTTGGCTGACTCTCATTATCTTCGATTTGCATACTTTCCTCCATCTCAGTTTTTAAAAAATCCACAGATTTATCCTTGTCGTCTTCTAGATCAGTGTCTTATCTGCTTCATTAACATTTTCCTCTCATGTTTACCAGTCCGTTGACCATTTTTTCTTGAGAAAATTCTGAACTTCATGTTCACGGGGAATCCCAAGCCTTCCGCCATGCTTGGTACAGGTCAAGGCGGCCACTGCACTGGCATATCGTAGGATAGTCTCCCAGTCATATCCGCGGATCAACCCCACACAGAAAGCACCATGAAAGGCATCTCCCGCCCCAGTGGTATCAATGCTTTGCACTGAAAAAGCCGGCATTTTTCCAGAGTTATTTTTATTTTTCCAGAGCAGTCCCTCTTTTCCAACAGTGATCACGACAGAATTAGAAATTTCAAAGAGCGTTTCCAGGGCGGCTTCTGTTTTTTTTTGTGAGGTGTATTCATGAGCAAATCGTTCTGTTACGACCAGATGGTCTACTTCAGAAGCAAGGGCCTTTTTACCAGCAGAGTAGGAACCAGCATCCAGTACTGTGGTGATATTTTGTTTTTTTGCAAATTCAAGGAGTTTGAACGCCGTGTTTGTTTCATGCCCATCTAATAAAATGACTTGTGGGGAACATGATTTGTATTGTGGTGATAGCCTGGTCATGAATGGTGATTGGGAAGGATAGTTGACCAGGGACCGCTCTCCATTCGGCTTTGCCATCACAACGGAAAGTGGAGTAGAGGCATCACCACGTTGAATTAGATCGGTGTTGACATGGTCCTTTGCTAGTTCCTCCAGATTCAACTGTCCATATAAATCATTTCCCAGATACCCGGATAAAGCTGTTTTATGCCCCATTCGTGCAATTGTTACCGCAGCATTGGCCGCGGGACCTCCTCCGCATTCAACCTTATCCAGGGCAAATTCTTTGATATCGGCTGCAGGATGATGTTTCACACTCATGGTAATGTCATAGGCAGTTGCCCCGTGACACAAAATCTCGATTTCTGATAGCTCGGATGTCTTCATCTTGTTTAAGATTTGATTGATTATCAATGGAGTAATATTACTGTTTTACAATAATATTGTGGTATGGTGTTATCGGGCATAATGGTGGCAATAGGAGCCCAGTAATGATTGAATCATTTAAATGTCAGGAAACTGAAAAGATCTGGTGCCGTCAGTTTACAAAAAAAATTCCTAAAGAAATTCAAAGTCTTGCTAGACGGAAGTTGATTGCTATTTCAATTTCAGAAACAATTCAAGATTTAAGACAACCTCCGTCTAATCATTTGGAAAAATTAGAAGGAGATAAAAAAGGACTGTGAAGAATTTATGGAACCACTTGGAATTACAGCTTATCGACTTGCTAAAGATACAAGTATTCCTAATATGGCAGTAAGTGAAATATTGCGAGGAAAAAGAAGGATTTCACCTAAGGTTGGTTTAAGGTTAGACAAGTATTTTGGCGTCTCAGAAGAATTTTTTATTCGCCTCCAGAATCAATTCGATATTGATAAAATAAAAGAAATGGAAGGCGAAGAGATTGATCAAATTAAAGCAATTGCTCGATTCTTGTAACCAGCGGAACAGGGAAGAGGGGGGAGTCCCGCTGGTTAGCAGGGAAAGCAAAGTCGAAAAATAGAATTTTATTTAGAGCTGAGAATCAGATACCGGCTGCCCTGCTGGCTTTGTACCAGCAGTAAAACACCTTGATCTAAATCTCTTGTTTTCAGCAACGCATTGAACGAGTTGACGTCTGTGACAGTCTGCTGATTGACTTCTGTGATCAACATCCCTGGACGAAGCCCTGCTGCATGGGCAGCGGAATTTTGTGCAACATTGGCGACAACCACTCCAGCATTTTCGTCATAGCCCAGTTTGTTTGCCAGTTCTGGAGTCAAGTTTTGTACCGCCAGACCCAATGGTTCTGAGGAAGGATTTGCGCTGATCCGTTGCTCTTCCTCGGCGCGTTTATCCAGTGTGACGGTAACTAGTTTGGATTTACCTTTTCGAATCAATTCAACAGAAATTTTTGACCCCGGCTTTGTATTGGCTACCGTATTTCGCAAATGACTGCTGTCAATAATACGTCTTCCACCGAATTGAACAATGACATCGCCTTGCTTCACGCCTGCTTTTGCTGCGGGGGATTTCGGCATCACCGATGCAATCAAAGCACCCTGATTTTTTTCAAGTCCAAAATTTTTGGCAAGATCAGGAGTCACATCTTGGATACCAACGCCCAGCCATCCTCTGGAGACTTTGCCTTCAGAAATCAATTCGTTCATGATGTGTTGCGCCATATTGACAGGGACCGCAAACCCAATGCCCTGATAACCACCACTTTTTGTGAAAATGGCTGTATTCACTCCGATGATTTGCCCTTGCAGGTTGATAAGCGGCCCTCCGCTATTGCCCGGATTGATGGCGGCATCGGTTTGGATAAAATTTTCGTAATCGACAATTCCGACATTGGATCGCCCTTTGGCACTCACAATTCCCATGGTCACTGTGTATGAAAGACCAAATGGATTTCCAATGGCAATGACCGATTCCCCAACGCGCACTTCATCAGAATCCCCTAAAGGCATTTGAGGGAGATTCAAACCTTTTATTTTAATGACTGCAATATCAGAAAGAGGGTCAGTCCCAACCAGCTTTGCGTCAAATTCTCTCCCATCCGTCAAGCGTACTGTAATTTTGTCAGCATCTCCAACGACGTGATTGTTGGTTAAAATATGTCCCTGGCCGTCTATGATGGAACCAGAACCTAAACCTTCCTGTTTGAATTTGCGATGCTGTGGCAGTCTTGGCCGTCTTTCAGGGCGCATGCCTGGGAAAAAACGATCAAAAAATTCATCATTGAATAGTTCGTAAGGATTATTGAGAGTCGAAGGGTGCTGGGACGTGTTTATTGTTTTTTCTACCTTAATGTGAACAACCGCTTTTTGTACTTTTTCTACAATATCCGCACGGGCTTTAGAGGCTTCAACCAGTGTTTGGAGACGGCTGTTTGCCAAAGCGATGTTCCACGATAAGGTGGTGCATACTAATGTAATAATCAATAAAAATTTTCTACCCATCATTTCTCCTTTTTAAAACTATACTGCACATGCTCGTGTTTATGGTTTGTGACACGATCGTTTGGTCACGTTACCCATGAGTAACATTCCCGATAGGAAAAGTTCTGGAAATATTAAAAAATATCGCAGCAGGGGACAGAGAACCGGTCAAAAAATTGGGAGCTAGAAAAAAGAAAAACCAGTGAAACAAAGGGGGAATGTTCCACTGGTTTAGAGGAGACTGAGCACTCAGAAAGAATGCCCAAGGAGGAACTCTTCAAAAGAAGAGAGGAGAATAAAACAATTTATCTGAACAACAATGTTTTTAAGTTACTTGGCCATTTCAGGGTTCAATTGCCCCGTCATTTCTTTGGAGCCTGAAGAACTGCCTGATATGGGCTTGGTACCAGAATGGAAGCCTCCTGTGAATTCAGGGTAGGCATGCAATCCGAATTCGAAAGCGTCCACTCCTTCGTATTCCAATTCTTCAGATACCCGGATTCCTACGATTGCTTTCAATACGCCCCAAACAACCAAACTGACTGCAAAAACAAAGATTCCAACTACCACAATTCCTTTAACCTGAGCAAAAAGGGAAACGTCGGGATTAAAGATTCCGACAGCTAATGTACCCCAGATCCCATTGACCAAGTGTACGGATAATGCACCAACGGGGTCATCGATTTTCAATTTATCAAAGAAAGGAATGGCAAACACGACCAAAATTCCACCAATTGCTCCAATCACTGCTGCCAGACCCATTGACGGGTAATCCGGGCCTGCTGTAATGGCCACCAATCCTGCCAATGCGCCGTTAAGCACCATCGTTAAGTCCACTTTTTTGTAAAGAATCTGTGTCAGTATCATTGCCATAATTGCTCCACCGCAGGCAGCAAGATTGGTATTGGCAATCACAGCAGAGATCGCATTGGCATCATCTTTGGATCCTAAAGCCAACTGGGATCCACCGTTGAATCCAAACCAACCGAACCATAAGATGAAAGTACCCAGAGTGGCCAAAGGTAAATTGGCTCCTGGAATAGGATTGACTTTACCATCTGCGGTGTATTTATCTTTTCGTGCTCCCAGCAGCAGTGCACCAGCTAAAGCCGCCCATCCACCAACAGAGTGAACAATAGTAGAACCTGCAAAATCACTGAAGCCATCAATCAAACCACCCAGAGCTGATCCGCCCCATGTCCAGTGACCCTGAATTGGATAGATGAAAGCGGTCAAAACCAAGGTAAATACCATGAATGGCCAAAATTTCACACGCTCTGCGACAGTACCAGAAACGATAGAAGCTGCTGTTGCAACGAAAACTACTTGAAAGAAAAAGTCCGACAGCCCGCTATGGTCTCCATCAGAAGCACTAGAGATGAATGCCCCCATGCCTAAAAATGAGTTTCCTTCACCATACATCAAGTCGTAGCCGATCACATAGTAGGCAAGACAGGCAAGTGCATAGAGTGCAATGTTTTTTGTCAAAATTGCTGTGGTGTTCTTGGAGCGTACCAATCCTGCTTCCAGCATAGCAAAACCGGCAGCCATCCACATGACCAGGCAGCCGCTGATCAATAACCAGATTGTATCAAAGATATATTTAGCGTCAGCAAAAGATTCCATAGTGTGGGCCTTTCTAAATTTTATGTTAGAGACAAACAAGAGAAGATAAAAATTGAGTGTTTGTGTTTTTACCCTTTCAGCATAAGTTGTGCCAAACTAAATAATAATTTCCAAGATATTGATTATAAAGAATAAATTTTGTATTTTTGCAAACTTGCGTGCCGCATTGATCTGGATTAAAAATTAATCATGTGTTTAAAAAATAAACAAATGCGAACAAAATAAACATGAATTGGGAAGCATCTTTTGATGTGATCAAAGTATGTTTTTTAAAACAGGTATGCTATAATCGGACTCTACATTGACTCAATGGTATCGATAATCCATGGGAGGGTGTCATGGTGGCTCAAAAGTACATAAAAATAGTTCTTTTCTTTGTGGTATTTTGCTTTTTCTCAGGTTTTCTCTGTGCTCAGAGCAGACGAATTGAAACTTCCAATGAGGTGAAAAAAAATCAATTATATTATCAACACATTGATAATTATAAGTTACGTCTCCTGGAAGCACGGAAATTGAGAAAGCAAAAATTGCTGTCTCAGAAGTATAGTAATTACGTAGATGAGTATAAGAGTCGTCAAAAACGTGCTGCAGAAATCAAAAAACTACAGGAAGGGTCGACTTCTCCAGAACAAGGGAAAAAACAAATTGTAAAAAATGAGCAAAAAAAACAGCAAAAGGAGATACAGCGACTGGCAGGACAACAAAGGTTGCAGAGAAATAAAGAAATTCTGGAAGGAAAGCGGGATCCGATCGTGCAGGATGATCCCAATTATCTGAAATATATTGAAAAAAAAACGCAGACAACTCGGTGAGAATAATGGCTGCCAACTAATATTGACCTCAGTCTTGCTTTGTTTATGTTCCTAAATAAGACAAAAAGATATCAGATCTGTTTTTGTGGTTGTCTTGTATTTCTGTTTTTGATAGCAGGCTGCTTGGGGAAAACACAATACACACAACGTTATCATTCACCAACGGAACTGCAAATTGCAAATCCACACACGCTCAGTGATAGCGAGCTGCGCGAAATCAGTACTTGTGAGTATTGGGGGGTTTGCCAGTTTAGTATGCAGGAAAAACTGGAAGTGTTTGGAGCGAATGCTTTTTATCAGGATAATTTAAAGTACATTCCAAGAGAGACTTGCCACTATGAAGAATGTGATCGGTTGGAGAAATATCATTTGAATCCCATACCCATCAATCCCTTGTTAATCAGAAAGAAGAAAGGCGTCTTCTCGTATACGGAATTTTAAAAAGCGAGGCTATGATTTATCCAGGGTTTTGTAGTAGTCTTTTTTAGCTTTGTGTTCTTTTGGATCGAGCTTGTATTCTTCACTATGCTTAACCAACAGTTGGTGTGCATAGAATGTATCTCCTTTCATTTTCCCTTCAACAACCACTCCTTGTCCTTCGCGAAACATATCTGGTTTGATTCCTTCATACACTACAGGGATGAAGTGTTGTGAGTCTTCGGTGATACGGAATGACAAGAGTAGATTTTTGGAGTCCCAGTCTACGCTTCCTGACTGTACGAGTGCTCCAATCCGAATCGTCTTGTTTTCAAAAGTGTTGGCGTCCTTCAAGATTTCTTCTGGTGTGTGAAAAAACACCGTCATTTCCTGTAAACCCTGGATCGATAATGCCGCCAGGACAACCAAGATAATAATGCTGCCAATTAAAAATTTATAGGTAGATTTCATGTTTGTTTCTGCTTAAAGTTTTCCAACGCATCATTGTAGGTTTTTAATTTTTTCCTAATGATGAAGACGTAGAGGATGAAGGTGATCAACCAAATTCCATAGGTCGTAAAAACGTATTCGAGATTCATTGGCATGTTGCTATCCTCCTTCATTATTGGCAATCAATTCTTGTAAGGTGTCGTATTGTTGTTCCATTTGAATACGAAGCAGCAAGAGATAAACGTAGAAAAGCAGCATAGCTCCCATGGTAACCAACAGAGGCAGTAGCAATTCCATTGGCATAGCAGGCTTTGCTTCCGCGGCTTCTACTTTGAATAAAGTCGTTGGCTGGTGCAGAGTACGCCACCATTCCACAGACTTATGAATAATAGGAATATCCAGAAATCCAATGATACCAAGAACTGCAGCCAGACGAGCCGCTCTTTCACGTTCTCTTGTAAAGGAACGCAATAGAAAATATCCTGCAAATATCAAAAAAAGTAAAAGGGTTGTTGTGAGGCGGGCATCCCATACCCAGTAGGTTCCCCATGTCGGCTTTCCCCAGATGGCTCCTGTGATGAGAACCAATGCACAAAAGACCTCCCCAATTTCTGCAGAAGATTTCGCAATTTGATCAAACATTATATCACGTTTCCATAGGTAGGCAATGCTGAATGCGAATACGACAAAAAAAGCAGCGTAAGCCACAATGACTGAAGGAACATGAAGATACATAATTTTTTGCACAAACCCCATTTCTGACTCAGTGGGTGTGCCATAAAATATCCAAATTGCACATCCAAGAAGGCTTATAATCGAAAGAGGTTCGAGTATTTTAATCCAACGGGTCATATAATCCTATCATCAGTTATAAGTCTAATTTTTGTTTTAACAATTGATTTACTATTTGAGGGTGGGCCTGTCCTTTAGTGGCTTTCATTATTTGTCCCACAAAAAAACCAATTACTTTTGTTTTACCAGCACGGTACTGTTCGACTTGTGCCGGATTGCTTTCTAAAATTTCATCAATTTGCTGTCCCAATGCACCCTCATCAGATATCTGTTTCAGCCCTTTTGCTTCGACAATGACATGTGGGGACTGGTTATTTTTGAGCATTTCTTCAAAAACGGCTTTTGCTATTTTACCACTGATCGAATTGTCTTCAATCAGTCCTATTAATTCCGCTAAATGATTTGTAGAAATACCAAGCTCTCCAATACGTTTTCTAGTTTCATTCATCACACGTCCCATTTCCATAATCACCCAGTTGTAAACCGTTTTGGGATTTACCTGATGGGCAGCCACGTCTTCATAATAATCGGCAATTGACTGTTCTGCCACTAAGACACTGGCATCTTCCAGCCGTAATCCGTACTGATTAATAAAGCGCTGCCGTTTTGCATCTGGTAATTCAGGTAAAGTTTCTGCAATTGAATCCACCCAACCCTGAGTGATATGGGCAACGGGGAGATCCGGGTCTGGAAAATAGCGGTAGTCGTGTGCTTCTTCTTTGCTGCGCATGCTGTATGTTATTTTTTTATCAGAATCCCACAACCGAGTTTCTTGTACAATTTCATGCCCATCGAGCAACTCTTCTTTCTGTCGTGCAATTTCATAAACAATGGCCTGCTGGATAAAACGAAAAGAATTGAGATTCTTGGTCTCTGTTCGTGTACCAAATTCTTCTTGCCCTGCCAACCTTAAAGAAACATTGGCATCACACCGAAGATTTCCTTTTTCCATATCTCCATCAGAAACTCCTAAGTAACAGACGATTGAATGGATTTTTTCCATGTAAGCTTTTGCTTCTTCAGGAGTGCGTATATCGGGTTCACTCACAATTTCCAAAAGAGGAACCCCTGCACGGTTCAAATCGACATAACTGCAGTCATCATCTCCATCCCCATGTATCAGTTTGCCGGCATCTTCTTCCATGTGAATGCGTGTGATTCCTATTTTTTTCGTCTGTCCATTGACATCAACATTCAGCCACCCGTTTTCACAAATGGGCCGATCGAACTGTGAAATCTGATAGGCTTTGGGTAAGTCAGGATAGAAATAATTCTTTCTGGCAAATTGTGAGTCCAGACGAATTGTGCAATTGGTTGCCAGTCCCAGCCGGACAGCAAATTCCAGAACCTGTTTGTTTAATACTGGTAAAACTCCAGGTAAACCTAGACAAACAGGGCATGTGTTGGCGTTGGGGGGTTTTCCAAATTCAGTAGAGCAATTGCAGAAAATTTTGGATTGAGTTGCCATTTGTGCATGTATTTCTAAACCAATGACTGGTTCAAATTCCATAATATCCTTTGCCTGTTAAAGTTAATTTGCATCTGCAGCAACAGATAGTGTTTTTGAAAATAATGGATATTGCCGATCCAATGTCGTTTGTAAAGCATCTTCTAATTGAGCACGGCCCTCATGAGTCTGTGAATTTTTTAGGGTAGTTCGAAAAAAACCTTCATAGAACTCATCAGGTTCTACCCAAATCCACAGTTGAAAGCTTGCAGCTTCTGGAGGCACTGTTTTATGAAATTCTAAAGTAAGCGACTCATTTGGTGCCAGACGTGTATCAAAAAATTCTGTCCAGGGGTTGGTCGACATGTCCAAGCGGCGCTGAATGATTTTTTCTTCATAGAAATTCGGAATGGCCTGCCCCTGCTTATTTAAAAATGCTGCTTTTAAAAAAACAGCCGGTGTCGTGTAGGTCGGAAACATATGACCTGTTCCTGTATTTTTAATTGTCAAGGTGGCACTAAAAGAACTTCCGCTTTTTGGTGTATTGGAACTGACTGAATGATTAATGGTCACCCCGGATGCCGTCATTTCTTTATCATGAATTCCTTTCCATAAATGCTTCCGGTCCGGCATGTGACAACTCTGGCAAGTGCGTCCCTGCTCATAAGCAGGGCTTTCCAACCACTCTATATACGTATTTTCAATAGTATTTCCTCCGATTTTTAAAGTATCCGGTTTATGCTGATGGCACCCTTTACAGAATTCAGATGCTTGGAAGAAGGGCGTTCGCACCGGTTCTCCATGCAGGGCTTGAGACAGCGATTCTTTTCCAGGACGCAATGGAGGAGCATTTCGCTGGTGCTGTCGAAGGTGGCAAGCCGCACAGGTGACTCCTTCTTCAAAAAGAACTTTGTTGAATTCTGGATTTTGCTCCCAGTTTTTATTCACATCGAGGGTATCTTCCCACTGCTCACTCATCGGGGCATGACAGATGTTGCATTCTGCTTTGCTGGACTCATTGAAATGAAAATATTGTCCATAAACCCCAGGACCCATTGCGTGACTATGAAGGGAACTGGACCACTCCGCAAATTTATCAACATGACAACCCTTACAGTTTTTTGCCTCAACTCTCTGTGCCAGCAAATGGAACTCCGGAGGAGGATTTCCCTGGTCAGGGATAGGCGTTCTCCAATATTCAACAGCCCATTGATTTGCAGCAGGATCTTCCTTGTCTCTTAAATTATCCGAAGTGAAGGTAATGTAGCCCAGCATTAAAACACCGCCTAATAATACCAGCAAAGGTGCAATTATATAAATCCAGCTGGAATCTTTTGCTTTCTTTTGCTTTCTTTTGTGCTTTAACTGAGATGGTGCCACAAGATTCCTGTTCAACAATACATCTGGATAACGGTCTCATATTCTTCCACGCTCAATGCTCCTGCCAATCCTCTTTCATTGTTGACAACAACCATTGGAATAGTCTGGATACCAAGTGCTAAGGCCTGATAGTGTTCTTCCTTAATTTGTTCTGACCATTTTGGTTCATGATATAGTTTCTCAAATAATGTTGTATCAATCTGACAATTGTCTGCCAGCTGCACAAGCACTTCAATATTCGTAATATCCCGATGATCCCAGTAGTAGCTGCGCATTAGCGTTTCTTGATAGTGAGAAAATACAAGATCACCAAAAGATTGGGCCACTTTTGCAGCAACCAGTGCGGGTAGACTGCAGTCCGGAGGTTTGCGATTCAACGGCCACACTCGAAATTCCCCTGAATAGGGTTCATTGGCTATATGAAGCCAGTTGTGGCTATATGCATGCAGCATTTCCACCGATTGCTGTTTTTTTTCGGGGAAAAGCATGTAACTGTTCCATACCATTTGGACTCCATCTCCCCACTTCTGCTTGATTTGCTGTAGACGGATCAGTGTATTGAAACACCAGGGAGAAAGATAATCAAAATAAATGGTCAACTCAATAGGGGCATCCATATCTTCTAAAGGTAAGCATATCGCATCAGCGTATTCTTGATTCGTTCTTCTACTTCTTGAACCAGTTTTGGATCATTTTCTAGATATTGACCTACTTTTCCAGGATTGATCTGCTCTTGAATATAGTGTTCGCAATCTGCTGTAAAAGTAAGGCCTAAAAATTCACATAAATGCTGTGCCGTTCCACGAGGGTTGAGACATAAATTTTCAAAAGTCACGTCCAGTATTTGTTCTGTGGTTACGGATTGCCGAAAATGATCAAAATTATCCACTTGAAACGCCCATGAAATTGCTGCTTGTAAGTGATGAGGTTTTTTTAATCCATCCTGGTCTGTCAAAATCTTTTTTCCTAACCTTCGTTTTGGATCGTCTGTAAGATGTCGCTTAAAAGCAATATCTCGTCCGTCACGAACTAAGTGTATGTATCTGGCCTGAGGAAATGTTTTTGCGATATAGGGGCCAATGAGATAGGTTTCAGGAAATTTCCACCCCCAGTGTTGTTCAGGGCAATTCAAGCGGGTGTAATAACCGTTTACCGCTTTCTGAAAGAGGTAAAGGTCTTTTGTCTTCACATCACTTTCTTTTGTACATTTTATATTATTGAGTGTGATCTTTTTAATTTGCTGTGTGAACTTTTGATCATCAGCATCTCCAGTAGCCAGATCATGACTGGTGCCCAAGTTGATTCCGAGTGTTGTACACAACCAGGAAAGTACCCTGGTTCCAGAATGTCCTCGTCCCATTAAAACAATGGGACGCTGCTCAGATAACATGGATTGCATGGCTTTTCGTTTCTCTGAGTTTAGGAAAATCATATTGAAACCTTTGGAATATAAAACGTAAACTGTAAAAAATATCGTTTTCAATCAGAACCTTCAAGATCAAAAAGATTTCTTGCAGACTGGTAAAAATAAGAAAAAACCATTCAAGTTTTTAAATAATTAGCCGATAATTAAACCAAGGAAATCTAACCTTGGGTAGAGGTTTATTTTCTAATGGAATAGAGCTTGTCTAGAAAAGCAGGACATCATTCTAGTAACGGATTCAGCGGTCAATGTTATCATGAACAGAGGTCTTGCATGGTATTAATCTATATCAATAATAGGAGGGATTATGGTCCCGGTCAGTTATTTGAACATTTATATTTTTGGCATTCTGGGGTTTGTTGGAGCAACCTTTTTTGGAGGTTACATGTTTTATGACGGAATGGAAACGACGAGTTTTATGGTTGCTACAGGATATGGGAATGAAACTTATTTTCTAAATAAACATCAGTATGATCTCTATTTTCAAGGATTTATTTATTGTGCTACCTTTTCACTGGCAGGAGTTTTACTGCTGACCGTGGTTGCCATTCCCAGTAAAGAGGTGCTCCAGCAGCGTACTACGATAGCAGCGCCTCAATCCATGGGAGCACCTCAATCTATGGGAGCACCTCAACCACAAGCAAGACAGGCTCAGCCCATGGGAGCGCCTCAACCACAAGCAAGACAGGCTCAGCCCATGGGAGCGCCTCAACCACAAAGAGGACAAGTCCAAGAAGCCCCAGTTGAAGAAATAGAAGAGGATTTTGATGATTTTGATGATATGCAGGATGCCGACAAAGCTGATGATGCGGGTGATACGGATGTGATCTTTGGCACTGGACGTGTCACAGAAGAATCAACAGTAGAATTTATTCACAGTCACCCTGATAGTGCGATCAAATTTCTGTATCGCAAAAACCTGGATGGCAAGCCATTGCAACCTAGTGAAGATGAAATCTATCAAACATGGCAGAAGCGCGGCCTGGCTCGTGGAAGAGTTCGAGATTATATTCTCCAGGTTATGGAATGGGATAGCTTACCAGAGCAGCCGCTTATGGATACTTGGTCACAACTTCGTGATCAGATTTTTGAACTCACTCACTAAGCTTGGTAACCCTCACTATACTGAAAGTGCCCGAGTCAGGGCACTTTCTCCCATCTCAATATCTTCTGCTTCAAAATATTTTGTATTTGAATGACGTCCCAGTCTTTTGCTTTCTGCTGAAGCAAAGGTAAAGAAATAAAATTGTAAAAACCCATTCTATGAGATAGACTGGTCTCTTTGCTTTGTGTCATACACCACAAACTATTTCTAGCGTTTGTTGACAGCGCAGCACTCGATTAATCAAGAACATTACAATCCAAAATCAGTTATTATGCCAAAAAAAGAAAAGAAAGCTGTTTTTACTGCTCTGGAAAAGAAAAGTATTTATAGTTTGAGTAGTATTTTCTTTTTTCGAATGTTTGGCCTGTTTCTGGTGCTTCCTGTTTTTAGTCTATTGGCATTAGATTTGGAAGGTGCTTCTCCATTACTGATTGGAATTGCATTTGGAGGTTATGGCTTGACCCAAGCACTGTTACAAATCCCTTTTGGTTTGTGGAGTGATCGGATTGGAAGAAAACCTGTCATTGCCTTTGGATTGATTCTTTTCATTGCAGGCAGTGCCATTGGAACAGTCGCCGAGGGTATTTACTGGATGATTTTTGCTCGTTTGTTACAAGGTGCTGGAGCAATCAGCAGCCCGATCTTTGCCTTGATTGCTGATTTGACCCGTCCTGAGGTACGAGCACGTGCGAATGCAGGTTTAGGAGCCAGTATTGGGATGGCCTTTGGTTTGGCCTTTTTTGCAGCCCCTTTTTTAGGAAGCTGGATGGGGTTGGGGGGGATATTTGGCTCCATTACCATCATGGCAACTGTTAGCCTGGTTATTTTATTGACTTCAGTTCCTACTCCAGAGCAGACTATTTACTCAGGTTCTTCCTGGTCCATGTTCAAAGCAGTACTTCGAATTCCTCCTCTGTTGACTATTGATTTTGGAGCGCTTGTTTGCAGTATGGGGCTTTCCACCACTTTTTTTATGACTCCTTTGATTCTGAGTCAATATGGATTTGAAAAGTCTGATTTATGGAAAGTCTATTTGCCGATGCTTCTTTTAGGAGGAATTGCGATGGTCTTCGCAGCAATATTGGCTGAAGTTAAAAAGCGGTTTCGGGAAGTCATGCTGGTCGGTGCAGGGCTTTTATTTTTTTCATTTATCTTCTCCTGGCTGGGTTACTCATTGGAGATGCTTCCTCTTTATATTGCTGCATTGTTTATGTTTTTTATGGGTTTCAATGTCTTTGAACCCATCTTTCCCTCCCTTATCACACGAATGACTTCTTCACATACCAAAGGAACTGCCAGTGGCGTCTATAGTTTTTCCAGTTTTATGGGAAATTTTTTAGGAGCGGCTGCTGCCGGATTGCTGTATCAAAGGGCATCTTTCCTATTATTTTTACTACTGATCGGAATGACGGCTGTGTTCTTTTACTTGATTCGCAGTTTTCCCAATCCTGAAAACACCGTAAGAGTTCCTGATGAGGCAAAGTCAGGAGTGGCTGTGGGCGAGCAGTCATATTAGTTCACGATGGGGATATATTGTCCATTCTGAAAATACTCAAAAAAATGTGTCAGTATTGGGTGTTCAATGGGCAAACCCGAGAGTTCCTTCTCTAGATTTTGTTCTGCAACATAAGTGGTATGAAAAGCCCCATGAACTAGGACATGATACCAGGGTTTGTCTTTGGGAGGCTTACTTTTTGCCATTTGTTCATACCACTCATCAGTCCCTTGAAAAGTAGCATCAATATCAAAAATTACGCCTCGATAATCAAACAGACGGTGTTGAATTACCTGGCCAATGGTGAATTTACAGGAGACAATTTCCATGGTGTCGATTCAAATGAAGAAGTTGGTTAAGAAAAGGTTGAGGAGATTTTATTTTGCTTCATGTCATTCACTCCAGGTGCTTCTCTATCGCTGTTTAGGAGAATGAGCAATAGTAGCATATTGTAAAAATCTTCCAAAGTTAAAATTGTCAATCTTTGTGTTGTTTCGCTCTGTCAATTATGGAATATTGTCAATGATTTCCTTTTATTGCCCCAAATTTTCTAAACTTTTTGATTTCCTTGATTAAGGAGGCTTTCATGTCTGCATTCAAATTACAATTTAGTATTCAATACTTTTTATTGCTTGTACTGCTAATTAGTTTTGCCATAACGTCCTCAGCACGAGGTGACACATTAACAGCGCAGGAGGTGATGGTAAAGGTCGATGACCGTTATACAGGAGATACTGCTATTCAAGATATGACCATGATTCTCATTGACCGGCAAGAACGACAACGAGTCCGTCAAACCAAAGGCTTCACGAAAGAATACGGAGAAGACAGCAAATCCATCTCTTTTTTTCTTTCTCCTGCAGATGTTAAAAATACGGCTTTTCTTTCTTACGAATGGGATGATGCCGACAAAGAAGACGACTCCTGGTTATATTTGCCAGCACTTCGTAAAGTAAAGCGAATTGCTTCGTCTGACAAATCTGGTTCTTTTATGGGAACGGACTTTACCTATTCGGATATAGAAGGAGTGGACATTGACGATTATGATTATAAATTCATTAAAGAAAGTGAGATGGTGGACGGTCATGATACCTGGGTGATTGAAAGCCGTCCCAAAAAAAAGATCAAGAAAGACGTTATTAAAGAGACCGGTTATCTCAAAAGCCAGTTATGGATTCGCAAAGATATATTCATGCTGGTCAATGGTAAATTTTGGGTTAAAAAAGGCAAAAAAATTAAATATCTGACGATTCCGGAAATTGAAAAGATTGATAACATCTGGACTGCCAAAAAGATGCAGATGATTACTACGAAAAAAGGGAAAAAGGAGCATAGCACGGTTTTGCAAGTAAACTCCATCCAATATAATAAACCATTGGATGATGACATGTTCACCACTCAACGAATGGAACGGGGTCTGTAAATGAAGAAGATCATTTGGTGGTTATGTCTGATTTTAATGATTCCTGTTTTTTTTTCGAATGCAGTTTTTTTTGTGCAAAACAGCTGGGCACAGGCTGATTCTGCAGGAGATAGCGAACTAACAGAAGAAGATGAACTGGAAGGATTTGGCGACGAAAAATTTGAGGAAGGAACCAATGTCTTTGAAGAAATCGAAGTCAAACTGCCTGTCCCTGTATCTGTTGAATCGAAAGGGTATAGTTATGGTGGTTTTTTCAGGGAGGAATGGGCCTATAGTTTTCAAGAGCAGGATCCCAATCTGAATTTTGTGAGAAAAGGTCCAGAACTCAGCAAAGTTCGTTCCATCGTGAATGCCTATTTGGAGCAGGATCTTTCAGAAAACTGGAAGCTCAAGGTCAGTGGAAATGCTTTTTATGATGCCTACTACTCTGTAAAGGACCGTGATTTGTATCCTTATGAAACCCTGCGTGTTTTGGAAAGCGAAGCCGAATTTCGTGATACTTTTATTGAAGGGCCATTGACTGACTTTTTATGGCTTAAGATCGGACGTCAGATTATTGCATGGGGCGAATCAGAAGGACCTGCCATTACGGATATTGCCAATCCACGCGATAATAGGGAGATGGGAGTGGTTGATATTGAGGATGCACGTATTCCAGTTTTTGCGACTAAATTCTCCTTCTTAAAAGAGGGATGGGAGTTCAATGTTGTATTTATCCATGAGTTTCGAGCAAACAAAATCGGGGCAAAAGGCTCTGACTATGATCCCTATATCAGTATTCGTAAGAATTTTGACATTGAAACAGAAAAATTTCCTGAGTCTCATCTGAGCAATACAGAATTTTTGTATCGTTTGTTCAAGTCGTTCAATGGGGGCGATATAAGCGTCACCTATGCCGATGTGTTTGAAGATGATGCCTATCTCGACTTTGACAAGAGATCCTTTCGGCTGATACCGCGTTATCGAAGAATTCAGGCACATGGAGTCGCAGGTAATTATGTGGTGGGCTCCTGGTTGTTAAAATTTGAGTTTGCCCGAAAGAATGGATTGGCCTTTGTCAGGGATGATATTGCAAAACAATTGCAAAACAAAGAGGACCATCCGGAAAGCTGGAGTGAGAAAAATGTAACACAAGGGATGATTGGTTTTGATTATAACGGAGTGACCGACCTGACCACAACTTTCGAAATTGGAGGTATTCGGATTAACGACTATGAGCATAATTTGAGTAATGATGAAATTCGTGCGTCTCCTTCATTGATTCTGATGTATGATGCCTGGAACAATACATTACATCCTAAGTTTTTCTGGGTGCGCTTGCCGAATGACAATGGTGATTTATTCCGTTTTACGGTGGATTATGACTATGTTGATGCATTACAGCTTTCGGCTGGAGTGATCGTTTATGATGCCTCCAAAAAAGAAGATCTGCTTTATTCTTTTCGCAATAATGATCAGATTTTGGCTAGTTTGAAATATAGTTTTTGATACTTGTAAAATGTATATCAAATTTGAAACACGCACATTTTCTCCTATCTATAGAAAGCTGATCTGGCCTATCTTAACGCTAGCTATTATTTTGGCTGCAGGAACTGTAGGGTATTGGATCATAGGTTATCCAACGCATTCTTTATTTGATGGTTTTTATATGACCGTTATTACGGTCTCGACCATTGGTTTTGAAGAGGTTATTGATTTATCAAATAATGTACCTGGCCGAGTTTTTACAATTTTACTGGCATTATCGGGAGTTGGGGTCTTGACCTATAGTGTGTCTCAAATTACAGCGGCATTGGTCGAGGGAGAATTCATTAAATCCTTGAAGAGGAAAAAAATGATGAAATTAGTGGAAAAACTGCATGACCACTATATTGTTTGTGGAATTGGAAGTGTTGGAGAAAATATTGTTGAGGAGCTGCATGCCGGTGAGCAGCCCTTTGTGATTGTGGAAATGAGTGATGAAAGGATTGAACATGCCTTGGGGCTTTTCAAAGAACAACTGTTCATTCAGGGGGATGCTACTGAAAATGAGGTTTTGCTGGATGCTGGGGTTGAAAAAGCAAGGGGACTGTTTGCCTCAACCGAAAATGACAATCACAACTTGGTGATCTGTTTTACTGCCAGACAATTGAATCCCCGTTTGAAAATAGTGGCGAATTGCCGGGAGATAAAAAACAAAAAAAAGATCCACAGTGCTGGTGCTGATGTCGTGATTTCTCCTGCATACATGGGAGGGTTTCGCATGGCATTGGAAATGGTGAGCCCTAATGTTGTGTCTTCGATGGATGCATTGATAAAGGAGGATATTCTTGTAGAAGAAATTCTGGTTCCTCCAAAATTTATTGGTAAAACGATTTATGATTTGCAGCTAGAAAAATATCCTAAAACCGTTTTCATTGCTGTCAAAAATAAAGAAGATTGGTCTTATAACCCACCCAAATCCCATATTATCCAAGAAAACGATCTTATTATCCTGATGACCTCTGGCGAGGATCATGAAAAATTGAAACTGAATTTGAAAGGATATGAATGAGCGGGGAACCATGGATACGGACTACCCACTTAAAGCGCGGCAGGTAGCAATTTCAAAGAGTGTAACCGTTCGAGGGGGGGGGGAGGCAATTTCAGCAAGCTGATTTCGGCTGGACTGTGGCAATAAGGATGGCCCCAGTCTGAAGAAGATGTGCCTGCAAAGCACTGGTCAGGAAATCCAGAACATTTCGAGATTGTTGTCGGCAAGATGCTAAAGTGGTGCACATTCGTTGAATATATCGATTTCCTCTTTCAGATTTCGAACCAAATGACCGGGGGAGCGTGACAAAAAGAAACAAATTGACTTTCTTGAGTATTCAATCTAGTCTAGTCTATTAGTTAGATTAAAAAAGGAGAACTTATGTCCCATATTCATGTTGGCATTTATGAAGCCAAAACCCAACTGTCCAAGTTAATTGAAAGTGTCAATAACGGAACTGAAATCACAATTACTCAACGAGGTCGTCCAGTTGCATTGCTTGTTCCCTACAAAGACGATCAACAAATAGCAAGCAGTCGCAAGATGGCTGTTAAAAATATCCGTAACTTTCGAAAACAGCAAAAGCCTGTTGAAGATTTTGAACATATTTTAAAAGCGGATCGAAAATGACCCAATCTGTTGTTATCGATAATTCCATTGTCATGCGATGGTTTCATCCGTCTGGTACTCAATCAGACCTCGCCTTTGCCGATACCATTTTGGAGGCCCTGGAAGCTGGTAAAATTATTCCCATCGCTCCGATAATTTTCACCATGGAATTCCCCAATGTCCTGCATAACTTAAGGCGCAGAGGAGAGCTCAGCCGCCCGGTAGAAACAGCATTATTACAATGGGAACATCTAGGTTTTGAAATCATTGGTACAGATCATAAAGCCATCCTGTACATGCAGGCCCTCAGTCAACTCTGTTCGGAACATGGCCTTTCAGTTTACGATGCTGCTTATTTAGAATTAGCTATTCGATTAAATTGCCCATTGGCAACTCTGGATAAACAGCTTGAGAAAGCCACGATAACAGCAGATGCAGCACTATTTTCTTCCTCTGCAAAGTAACGACCTTTTTTACAAAAGGAAAGGGATTCCTTTTGGAACGATATGATCGTATGATCAAAAGAAACGTCATCCTAACAGCTAGAACAGTGAAATAATTATCAATGAAGGAATACTCATGCTCGACCCTGATAAAGCCAAAAAAATTATCCTGGAGCACACCTCGGTACAAGCACCACAAGACATCGATTTGGAAGCAAGCCTCGGTTTGGTAGTGCATGAAGACATCCAAGCGACTTGCGCTGTCCCAGCTTTTGACAACTCTGCCATGGACGGCTATGCCGTACGACAGGAGGATTTGGAAAATGCCAGCACAGACACCCCTGTTGTTTTACAAAAGCTCGACTATATCCCAGCAGGCAGCAGACAAGAACAGCCACTTCAGTACGGACAATGCTTTCAGATTGCGACCGGTGCCGAAATACCTCCTGGTGCCAATGCGGTTGTGATGAAAGAGAATGTGACTGTGGAAGGAGCAAAAGTCTGGTTTTCAAAGCCTCCCAAAATGCAGGAACACATCCGTTTTAAGGGAGAAGATATTGAGGAAGGAGCAGTCATCATTTCCCGTGGAGAAACCATTGGACCCGGTCAAATTTCTCTACTTGCGGCATTTGGCTATGCTAAAGTATTCGTCAAGTCCCCCCCTCGAATTACCATCATCACCACCGGCAGCGAGCTGGTGGATGTAGGAGAAAACCTGGAACCTGGAAAAATTCGTGATTCCAACAGCTATATGCTGGCTGCATTGCTCCGTGAAGAAAATTGTTTTTGTGATCGTATTGGGATTGTGAAGGATGATCCCGAGCTGCTACTGGAAACCCTCAAAGCATGCATGGATACAGATTTTGTTCTGATTTCTGGCGGGGTCTCTGTGGGTGAACATGATTTTGTAAAAAGTACTTTGAAGCAGCTGGGGGTGGAAGAGATTTTCTGGAAAGTTCGCATCAAACCAGGCAAACCCTTTTTCTTTGGAAAAAATGAAAAGACTTTGGTCTTTGGAATGCCAGGCAATCCGGCCTCCAGTTATGTCGTGTTTGAAGAATTTGTACGCCCTTCCATTCGTAAGGCAATGGGGCAGGCGAATTTGGAGAAAAATTTGGTGACTGCCACGTTGGAAAAAAGCATTACGCAACGTGCTAACAGGCGTCATTATTTAAGAGCAAAACTACGCAAAGAGGAAAACCAATACTTTGTCAAGCCTTTGCCTTTTCAAGGTTCTCATAGCCTGCGCTCATTGGCAGATGCCAATGCGCTGATTATTGTCCCAGAAAACTCGGAAGAATTACCAGAAGGTTCTTTAGTTTCTACTCGCTTTTTGACCCCTCTATAGATACAAATCATGGCTGAATTCACCCATCTTTCCGACAGTGATCTTCCAAAAATGGTGGATGTCTCTCATAAAATGCCAACCGAACGCACTGCTGTTGCTGTATCCCGTATTCAACTGGGGTCAGAGCTAGCAAAAATGTTGAAAGACACCGGCAGTACCAAAAAAGGCCCTGTTTTCCAAACAGCCGTGATTGCAGGAATCCAAGGAGCAAAAAAGACATCTGAATTAATCCCAATGTGTCATCCTTTGCCCTTATCCAGTGTGTCTATTGATATTTCTCTTCAAGGAGAAGCCGCCATCATCAAAGCCACTGCCAAAACAACAGCTCTGACTGGAGTAGAAATGGAAGCCTTGACAGCGGCCTCAGTTGCGGCTCTCACTCTTTATGACATGTGCAAGTCGGTCTCCAAGTCGATGGTGATTGAATCCACGTTTTTACTGGAAAAGAAAGGAGGCAAGTCAGGGGATTTTCAGCATCCTTCCCAAACGAATCAGAAAATATGAAAAATATGGAGATCCGTCGGATTGGAATAGGTATCCTGCTGTTTATAGGAATTTTGATGTCTCTGGGAGGTATCAGTATTCAGTTGGAAAACCACAATTCTTTCTGCGCTTCCTGTCACACAGAACCCGAAACTACGTATTATCAAAGAACCCTGACCGCAAAACCAATAGACCTGGCAACCCGACATGGGGAAAAAGCACTTTGTATTGATTGCCATTCGGGAGAAGGCATTTTGGGAAGAATGTCATCTTTGACATTAGGCGCAAAGGATTTAGCCAAATTTATCAGCCGCACCCATATTCAGCCCGCGCAACTTTCCAGCCCTCTCGGAAGAGGGCATTGTCTGAAATGTCATGCAACCATTGCCAACAAAGTTGGTTTTGAGGATCATTTTCATGGCATATCCGCCCTTCAGGAAAAAGATGATCACAACTCCACCTGCGTGGCATGTCATAAAAGTCATAGTCTCGCAGGGAATCCAAAAATTAGTTTTTTGGATACACGTTCTGTCAAACAAACCTGTGAGGTGTGCCACGATGACGTACCAGAGATTCGTTTACAGCTTGAACTAAAGTCTTGGGGACTATAAACACGCGGTTTCTATTTTTCCGGGGAGAGTCTTGTATATGGGGTATTCAATAATTTACAGAATGATCAACAATTCGTAGCTCATAAAATTTGAAGAACAGGTCTTAAATCAGGTAGGTTTTCTAATTTCCGAATCTGTTGAATCAAAGCATCGGCTTTTGATTCCAGACCAACGTATTGAAGCATATTATAAAATTTTTGATTCAACTCATCGAGCGATAATGGGTTTTCAGGATCTCCTTTCGGTGAATCAATATAATGTTCCAGGGTTTCTCCACTATGTAAAGTAACTTGCAGGGAAGAAGACCATTTTTCAGGATAAGCAACTTCCAGTTCAGGGCTATGACACAGTGTCACATTTTTCATCAAATTGCAGATTTCTGAATTTGCGATGATCTCAGGATTAAATGCTTCCAAGCCTGCATGTCCCAGGTGGAAAGCAACCGCAGTACAATAAGGCAGACTGAATTTGGCACCATAGACATGAGCGGGATCTGGATTGGAAGTCAAATCCAATGCAGCCTGATAGGTCTCTACCTGGATTTTTGCAATGTGGGAAGATTTGATTCCATATTGTTTCCGAAGCTGCAGTGCCGCATCAATAGCAGGGTGGGTATGGCGACATGAAGCATACGGTTTAATAGAGGTGGTCAAAATGCGGTAATGAGACATCGAAGAAGATATCCCCAGGGTCACCTTTTCTGGCTCAGCATCATGAGACGTTGCTGCAAAAAAACCTCGTTTTCCTTCCAATATAGCTCTTGCCCCTGTGAAACCAAAACAGGCCAGTTGTGCCGCCGCAATTCCATTAGAGGCCGCTTTTCCTGTGTGCAGTGCTTTGCTCATGGCACCTTCTGCATTAAATTCCCAAAGTCCGGAAGCCATGGTCCCTGCATTTCCTAAAGCCCAGGTCATTTGTTCTGCCGACAGTTCATACAAATAGCCTGCAGCCGCAGCAGCCCCAAACACCCCGCAGGTGGCCGTATTGTGCCAAATCTTATAGTGACTTTTCCCAACCGATTCTCCAATGCGGATTGCCACTTCATATCCCAAAATGATGGCATCCAGAAGCTCACGACCACTTTTCCCTTTTTGTTCGGCAACCGCAAAAGCTGCTGAAATGACAGGTGCGGCCGGATGAATGACGGAGGTACGGTGCAAATCATCCATTTCGGTAACATGGCACAATCCCCCATTGACCAACGCTGCCGTTTCTACTCCCTTGCGTTGTTTTGTACCAAAAATGGTGCAGCTTCCCTGCTCTTGAACATTAGCATATTCCATTAAATGCTTTCCTGCATCAAAAGCGCTCCCGGCCAAAACACAGCCGAGCCAATCTAAGACAAAGCCCCTGGTTCCATTCAGGAGAGATGCTGGTATTTTTTCTGGAGTATGCTCACAAATAAATTGAGCCAGCTGCTCTGTTATAGAAAGATTCGTCTCCATTCTCCCTCCTTGGAATTATTCGAACGCAGGCAGCTGCCATAATTCCGGTTTGAATTCTGCCAGAGAATTGAGAATCTGATGAGCGTTTTTGTATACAGCCTTATCCATATTGGGATCAGGAACGACCACCACCGACATTCCAGCATCGAGTGCCGCATTCATCCCGGAGGGAGCATCTTCAAAAACAAGGCAATGCTTGGGATCTGCATCAAGGACGCGTGCGGCTTCCAGGAAAATATCCGGAGCCGGTTTCCCCTGCTTGACAGCAGGATTATCTCCCAGCACCACACCATTGAAAATGGAAAACCATTCCTGATGCAGCGTGGTTTTGAGATTAAAGTTATGTTGTGTAGAACTCGATGCAATGGCTTGAGGAATTTGATGCTGATGAAAATGTCGGGTCAATTGTTCTGCATGAGGGAGAGCCTTTGCCTTAGGAAACAATTGGTCCAACAGGTCATTACGCTCTCTCAGATAATCTGCGGGTTCCAGCGGCAAATCCAGGCGGTCTACCAATGTTCGTGCGGAGTCTCTGGCATCCTTACCAATCATTTTCGATTTTATGGACCAATCGAATGTCTTTCCATAACGGCCAACAATTTGCTGAGTGACTTCCGTGTAAAAGGGCTCTGTATCAAGCAGCAACCCGTCCATATCATAGATAATGTGTGTGATTTTAGTAAATGAGTTCATAAGTCATCGCGGGGTTTTAGGGAATTAGGGGTATGGGTATACGGCTCCGAGTAAAAGAGCCTCAAGACTTTGCTCTGCATAATGCCTCTTCCTATGCGTAAATCAATACGTATAGGAATCTTTGAAATACCACAAGGATAAAGTAAGGGCTCTTCTGATGACTAAAAATAACGATAGATGGGATGCTATTCTTTGAGAGATTTTTTGCCGTCGGCTAACAACTGCTTCACGGTTCTTTGTTTCAAGTTTGGTACTCCTTATTTTTTGTAGGACTCATATTCTATCATGTAGGGTATGGCATGGTTGTAGACAGCCAACACCTTGGATTACAAGTTGCTGACCAATACTAAATTTTGCAACAAAGATGAACTTTGAGCCTTGCTAAATCTTCGGGAAAACCGCAGTATCAGCAATCTTTGTGAATTCATTTGTTAGCTCCTACTCAGTCCTCTCTTTCAATACTATCCCAAGGATTATAGATAGGAATATTACTTGCTCTAAAATCACTATCGTTTCTTGTCACTAAAATAAGATTATGTGTATAAGCTGTAGCTGCAATCAAACTGTCTATTGAAGACATAGGTAATCCGTTTTCTTCTGCTCTGCCTTGCATGACTCCCCAATTTTCTGCAACGATCACATCAATAGAATAAATACGGTGTTGGTAGTTTTCTAATAATGTATTGAGCCAATCTGTCAATTTTCTTTTCTTTTTTGACTCTGGTAGTTTTGTCAATCCCTTTCGTATCTCACCTATAGTAAGCGATGATAGGAATAACCGCTCTGATGGAATACTGTTCATCCAATTAATGATTTTGTGATTAGGTTCAGGTTTGACAAGTTCTGAGATAATACAGGTATCCAAGAGATAGTTCATAATTCGATACTCCTTGGGTAATCTTTTTGTCTCTCAAATTCAAAGTCTTCTTCCACTTTTGGACAACTTAATAAGAATTCCTTAAAGCTTAATTTATTTGAAGTGAGTTCTTCGTACTCCTGAGTTGAGAGAACAACAACAGCTTTTGCTCCTCGTTTTGTCACATATTGAGGACCTCTTTCCAGAGCATTCTCTACCACCTTACTAAATTGGGCTTTAGCATCTTGTAATTTCCAAGTCGCTTTCATGGCTATCCTCCATCGAATGAGAAATTCTGCTACAATATTCGAAATAGTCTAGTCAGACTAGTCTTATCGATGGCAATTGTCAAGGTCATTTGAATGGAATGTTTTGATATGATTTATTTTCTCACCGGCTAACGGACAGAATCACAAGTTGCTGACCCAACACTGAATTTTGAAATGCCGATAAACTTTGAATCTTGTAGAATGTGTGAAGAAAAATACAGGGTCAGCAATCTTTGTGAATTCACTTGTTCGATTTTTACAGTTCCAATATGAGCCGTAGCCCTTCTTCAACTTGTTGTAGAGTTTTGTTACTTAACCTTTTCACCTTCTGCTTAATAAATTTTTTATCGACTGTAATAACTTGAGAAATATTAAGGACGGAATCTCTAGGCAGTCCTGA
>JADGAT010000159.1 GCA_015231885.1 SAR324 cluster bacterium | reverse complement strand
TTTATGCTTCAGGCGGAGCATCAAAATATCACGCTGCACCCCACCAGGACAAACGGAAGTGCATTCCCCACATTGGAAACAATCAAGGGTGAACTTGCGGACGGCAGCTGTCAATGGATTTTCACCAAGCGTAGATTCATTCAATTCGGCAATGGTCAATTTTTGATCCACGACCGGACAGACCTTCATGCACTCTCCATCGCCAAAGCAGCTGTCCAGCTGATACTCTGTGAAAATATAGAGTTCATCCACAAAATTATCAACGGGGTGACGGACATTGATCGGTTTCATTTTCATTGGATTCTTTCATTGACTTGAAAATTGTGGAGAGGCTTAATACATGATGTATTCAACCCCTTGGGTAGCCAGATCATTTGGATCAAAGGCCGGATCCAGCAAACTTTTTTTATCGGCTTCTGCAACAATTTCGACATTTTGAGCAATCAAACGGCGAATGGCCTGATCGCCATTTCGGTTGCCCAGCATCATTGCCCCAACCACACGGTCATTTTTAAAAATTATTTTCCGATAAGAACACTCATCCGGCTGACTGGAATAACTTTGATATTCTTCTCCAACTGCATTGAACTCCCCCATTACCGTATAGAACATGTCAAACAGGTAACTGGCATTGTACATAGGGCCTTCATCAAACAGCAGACATGGAATATCACACATATTGAATCCTGCTGTTTTACCTTGAATACGGGAAGTTACCCAGGTCCGGGTTGGCACCATCTGACCACTCTCATTGGGATAGATCACACAGTCACCGGCACCATAAATTCCAGGTACTGATGTTTGCTGGTGTGCATCAACCACCAAACCGCATTCAAACGACAAACCTGAATTTTCAAACAATTGAGGATTTGCCGCAATTCCAATACAAATCACCACCATGTCACATGGAACAAAGCTATCATCTTTTAAGCGGATTCCTTGCACATGACCATTCAATTCCAAAAACTCTTTGGCCTGTACATCGAACATCACTTCCGCACCCTGTTCATGGGTACCATCACGCCCCGTGACTCGGCGCAACAGAATCTCAGCAGCCTGATCATCGACCAGTGGCAGACCTATCTTACTACCGAGCTGAAATATCGTACAATGGATGCCTGACTTGACAGTAATTTCGACCACTTCCAATCCGAGCACACCCCCTCCAATCACCACCATTCGCTTGATATCACGGAGACGGGATTTGAGATAATTAGCATCTTGCAGAGAACGATAGGTAAGCACTTCAGGAAGATTATGCCCTGGAATTTTCAGCATGATGGGTGAAGCACCGGTTGCCACACAAAGTCGATCAAATTCCAATGTGTCTTCCCGATCTCCGGTCTGGTAAATGATATTTCCTGCCTCTGAATTGATCTGGCGTACCTCTCCTGTGATGGGGTGTATCTCATTTTTTTCGAGCCATCCCTCCGGCTTCACCCTCATTTTTTCCTCTGGTGTCGATCCGAGGATATATTTGGTTAAGTTGGCACGCCAATAGGAAGGTACGGATTCATTGCCAATCATTATAATTTCATCACCGGATCGGCTCTTTCGAATCGTTTCTGCTACAGAAATTCCAGCAATTCCATTTCCAATAATCACATGTTTCATTTTTTCCTTCTTGATTTCAAATACATTTACTGTGAATACATGGTCTTTTTTGTGATTACCAGCCATTTCTCATTCAGTCTCTCCCATGCCAAAAAGATTACAGGAAAAATGATTGCCATTGTCTCTCGATTCAATCAATGCTATATCTTTTCTGGCAGACAAGTTATGAACAACGAATAAAGTCCAATTCAATTGCCGTCAACAAATTGGAGTGTTGTAAAAGCACTGTATACTGCGGAAAATCAAGTCTGTATCAATTCTTATGGTGTTGATACCTGATACACATTTTTGAAACTTCGGATGAAGAGCATGAGAGCGTATTTACAATATAAAATAGATAACTTCATGGCCAAGGGAGGTGCTTCCATCTTCCTGTCATTGCTGGTTCTGTTCTGTGTGATGTACGTTGTCATGCTGGTCATCCGATACATTGCCGTCTATTTTTTTCCCGATGCAACCATCAGTGAGATCAACGACCAAATCTGGAGGGTACTCCTGCAGATGATGGATCCTGGCGCATTTGAAAATGATGAGGAAGCCAGTGTGCTGCAGAAGTTCATTGGAGCGATGACCGTCTTTGCAGGGATGATTTTTTTTTCCAGCCTGGTGGCATTCATTACCACCGAGTTCAATGAACGCATTGCGATGCTGCGGAAAGGAAGAAGCATCGTCCTGGAGAAGGGACATACGGTCATCCTGGGCTTCAATAATCGAATTTTGGAAATTGTCAAGGAGTTGATTCTCTCGAACGAAGATGAGAAAAAACGTCTTGCTGTTGTCATTCTGTCAGAGCAAGACAAGGAGTTGATGGATGATTTTTTCCATGAAAATATTTCCAACACAGGAACCAGTCGTATTGTGACACGGAGTGGGAATATTTCCAGCTTGGTCTCTTTGAGAAAGTTGGGGTTGTCCCACTGTAAATCCGTGATTGTTTTGAACCCTGCCAAACCTTCAGATAATCGGAAACAGCAATTGAATGGGGATTCCCTGGTGTTGAAGACGATCCTGTCGATTGCTTCTGTCACTGGAGATGAGAATGCCCCCGTCATTGTGTGCGAGTTCTTTGAAGAAAAAAACCGCAACCTGGGAATCGGAATTCTTCCTGAGAAAGTGGTTGCTCTGCAGGCTGACTACATTATGGCAAAAATTTTGGTGCAAACATCTCGCAATCCAGGATTGGCCTTTGTTTATGACCATTTAGTCGGTTTTGAGGGCAATGAAATTTATTTTTATCCTGTTCCGCAGCAAGGAATCGGGATGACATTTGGAGCAATAAAATGGAATTTCAATCACTCCATTGTGTTGGGATTAAGGCTTCCCGATAGTTCCCATCTATGGAATCCTCCTGCCAATTATGTTTTGAGAGAACAGGAAGAATTGATTTTGGCCGCTGAGAGTTTTTCTGCCATTCAGTTTGAAGGCAAACCAGTTGCTTCTGCGAAAAATTTTGAATTTTCGGGTGCGGTTGTGCGAGAAAAAGTAGATTCTGAGTTGATCATCGGCTGGAGTCGAAAAGTCGAAAAGCTCGTAGACGAGTACGCGGCTTATGTGATCAAGGGTTCTCGTATTGACGTGATTGTTGCCAGCATCAACAAGACGATGCGTCAGCAAATCCAGAGAATTTTAGAGGAATATCCCTACCTTTCTATCGAATTGTATGAAGATGATATTCATGAAGAAGGAGTTCTGCAAAAATATCGACCTGAAAACTATGATAACGTCATCCTGGTTACTGAAGAAATAGATACGGGTACCGAAGAATTGGATGCTGATACCATCACAAAACTGCTCGAATTTCGTAAATATTTCCGGATGTTGCAGGAAGAAAAAAACAGGAAGGTCAAAACTCAATTGATTACGGAAGTCATGGATTCTAGAAATGCAGAACTGATTTATGGTTCAGGAGTGCGGGATTTTTTTATCCCGGATCAATTCATTTCAAAAATTCTTGCTCAGATTTCTCAGGACTCCCGGATTTATGTGGCTTACGAAGATTTGTTTTCCGCATACGGCAGTGAGATCTACATCAAGCCCATTTCTCTTTACTTCAAACGCTTTCCGGTGAAGCATGCCTTCACCGAGTGCATGGCAGCGGCTGAACAACGAAATGAAGTTTGCCTTGGGGTCCGTATCATCGCTCATCAATATGACAGTGCGAGAAATTTTGGTATCACGCTGATCCCTCCTCAAACAGAAGAGTTTTACTTTGTGCGTCAGGATCAGATGATTGTGCTGGCTGAAAATACCTCATGAATTTTAGACACGTACTCCCAATCCCTTTTCAACATCAGTAAAAAGACGTTCCGAATCATCTTTATTGTAATTTTTGACCAGCTGCTTGCCTTCTGTAAACAGTTCCGTCAAGTAAGCTTTTGTGGTTTCTGGTTCGAAGTCCAATAAGGTGCCTCCCAGTTCAAAGTGCTGAATAAAAACTTTTCCCAGAGCATAGGAACAGGCCGCTGCAGTGGTCGGCATCAGGATCGCTCCGGCCACTGAACCAACTACCGGAACAAACTTGACCAAACTGCCCAGGCTTCCATAAACAGAAATTGGGAGAACAGCCCCCAGCAAGGATCCTGTATAAGCACGGGATTTTTGTTCCGAATAGGGGACTCCATACAATTTAGCAAGAGCTTTGATCATTTTTATCTGGACGGCTCCCAGGGCAATGGTATCGAATACCGGCAGGGGAACTATGCTCACTCCCATGGAAAGAAGCATATAATTGGTAACAATAACACTGGCTTTTTCTTTGTTGGCAGGAATTTTTTTATAGTTTTTACCAGCACGTGGCACATCCGATTCATCTTCCAATAGATTGGAGATTTCCGGCTCCTGAGGAGTAGACATCGTGGTGTTCATGGGTATTACGGTATCCATGGGCTCTCCGTTAACCGATTTCTTTTTTTCCAGGTTCACCGCAGGAAGAAGGGCTGTTGATTGAGGAGAAGGGACGGTTGATTCCATTACCGACGTTTGATTGTCAATGATTTTTTGTTGGCTTGATCTCACTTCACCCTCAGATTCATCCTCTTGTTTTTTTTCAGGCTCTTGAGAAGGCAGAATAGTTTCTTTCAGCTCTACGTCAACGGCAGGTGCATCATCTTGCTTTTTTTTTTCAGGCTCTTGAGAAACCGGAAGAACTTCTTTTAATTGACCAGTATCCGATGTTGTTTTGCCATCAAGGCGTTCCATTACGGAGCCGAATACATCCTGCCAGTTTTTGGTTTTGAACTCGTTTTTACTGACATCATTGTTAATGAACTCGCTGAGTTTGAGCGCACCGCCCCAATCATCAGGCATCTGTTTTGTTTTAAACTGCTGACAACGCTCGAGATACACAGAAACGATATGGTCTTCAGGAAATATCCTGGCGCAATTTTCAAAACACAAGGCGGCTTGATCCCATTTCTGATCTCGATAAAGCTGCAGTCCTTCATGAAAAACAGGGGTGAGTTTTAGCTTTTTCCTCTGAATTTCAGCAGGATCTCCGTCAAAAATTTCATAAACCACAAGTGGTACTTGTAATTCTTCAAACCAGAGAAGGTCAACCTCTCGGTATTTGAAGGGATGTTTTTCTCCCAGCAGCTTAAAGGTTTCTTCTGAAATCAGGATATGGCATTGATACTGTTGTGTCAGCCGGCTCACACAGGCCATGATTCGTACAGCATTTCCCATGGTGGTCAAATCCATCCTGAATTCACTGCCCAATGCTCCAAAATTGACGTTACCTGTATGAATTCCAACTCCAGTGGAAAAATGAGGGTAGGGGTCTCCCATGTTTTGATTTAAAACCAACATGGCATTTTGAATGGCAATGGCGGCATGGACGGATTGGATCGCTTCTCTTTGTTTGTCCTGATGTTCAAAAATAGCCTTAGAACGTCCCTGGCTGAAGTTATCTCCAAATCCTTCGTAACTTTCGACACATGCGGCAACCTTCTCAATGTAAATTTTGAGAAAATTGAACAATTCTGTCTCAGACAGTTGCTTTTGAATATCAGGAAAATCATGAATTTCAGTGGCCAATAATGTGAAGCTTGCCGACTGCATCGTACCGGCTTCAATATCCATGACTTCCCCCGTTGACATGCGCTG
>JADGAT010000158.1 GCA_015231885.1 SAR324 cluster bacterium | reverse complement strand
ACCACCTTTCATCACAAATCTTACCACCTTTCATCACAAATCTTACCACCTTTCATCACAAATCTTACCACCTTTCAAACTACTAAAATTTCAGGAGACCTATATTTTAAAAGGGATTGTAGGGATTTAATAATTGGGACAAAATATATAAAAGAATTTAAAATATTATAAAGGAAATCGCTTCGCTCTTTTTTGCTGAGAAAGAGGAAAAATTCTTTTTCCTAAGATCGCTTCGCTCTTTTTTTGATGACCGAAGGCGGGGGAACGGCTACGCCGTTGTTGATTTTTAAAACTTTTTGATTGAAAGCCAGATATTTGCTAAAGTGATCATGACAGCAAAAGAAATAATTAGGCGTTTAAAGCACGAAGGGTGGATAGAAACCTCTCAGAAGGGCAGTCACAAGAAGTTTAAACATTCTAGTAGCTAGTATTGTGATTGTGCCTGTGCATGCTAGTAGCGATATTCCAGCAGGTACATTGCATCAAATTTTTAAACAAGCGGGGTGGAAATGAGAATTTTTGTTGTTTTAGAGAAAGGAGAAGAAGGACAAGAGCCTTATGGATGCTATTCACTGGATGCTCCAGGATGTATTACGACAGGAAAATCAGTAGAAAATGCCCTAGAGAATATGAAAGAAGCGTTGGCATTGTACTGGGATGGTGAACAGCTTCCTTCTTCCTTTCGATCCGATAAAGATGTTTTACAAGAGCATCCTTTAAAGTCAGGAGAGTTTTTGACGAGTGTTGAAATTAATATGCACAATAAAACTTCAACAGTGGCAGCATAAAAAAATACATTTCTCGCCACACCTTATTTGGCGGTGGGCAACGATTCGTGTAAAATGCAGCCACGTAGTTGGTGACCAATAGCTAAAGTTTTTGGTCAACCAATACTTGTCTCTCTAAAGCATTGAAATCATTGAATCTAAAAATTTGATTTAAGGAGGAGTTTTTGATCAGGGTTATTTAATGATTTCCAACCTTCAAAATTTTCAATTATTAGGTATCGTTGTAAAACCTTTATTTATAAGGCTTTACAGGTAAATGGCTGCATTTTACACGAATCGTTGCCATCCCCCTAAATGGCGAAGGTATTGTTTGAAGATATATATTAATGGTGCAATTAATATTAGAGCAATGACTATTTCCAACTAATCCCTACAAAGCTCGGCTAGTACTTGTTAAAAAATAACCGTTTGTCTTGTCTGCTGTGTTTCTTGATTTTGTTGCCTTTGCTTTAGTCCATCCAACTCATAGAACAGATAATAAATCAGTGGTATGCCTGTAATGATAGCTATATTCGTTAAGGCTATTGTTGTTACAATTGCACTTGCATCCATTGCGTCCCCTCGAACATTCTATTGGTAATTTAATAATATATTTTTAAAGATTTATCATACCGAAAGTAGGGGGGATTTGTATATCAGGTAAACTACGTAGTTTGTAGTTTAGGTTGGGTGAATAGACTAAAAAATATAGAAGTGTTTATAATTTGATTGCCGTATTTCCTTTGTACAATTCATCAACTGACTTTGAGAAATCTTTCCAGTTCACAAATTGTTCTGTTGTGTCAAATGCTTTAAAACCTTCTCCTTTGTATTTTTTGAGTTCAGGGTTATCCGTTGTCTCTATCGCTTCCTTGAAATTAAGGGTCCTTGCGCTTCCATCACTAAATATTACTGTTAGTTCATAGTCTGTTTCACAGGTAACCTTAATGATAGTAATCAGATCATTTACCAGTAATTGATCAACAGTTGCTTTCGTTAAAATAACTTTGTCTTTTTTAGACACATCGAAATGAATGTAGTCCTCCTCATTTAGATGAAGTTTTTCAAAACAAAACTGAGGAATATCACAACGCTTTACAGTCCCTTTATAGACTACTTTCACTTTTTCCACTAACGGCTTTTTAACCCCTTTCCCTTTTAAAAATTTGTGAGGAATTACTCCCAGTTCTGCATAAGCATCAAGTAAGTCACTCCTTAACTTATGAATACTACGAATACTACTTTCCTCAAATTTCTCTAAGTCACTAATATATTTATTAGCAAACTGTGTAAAATTCATGGACTTGGCGTGTTCTTCTGCACTTTTTACAAGTTTTTTAAAGTATTCCAATTTATCTTTAGGATCTTTTTTTTGTGCCACGTCATCCTTTCATGCTTTTAAAAAATTGAATTACAACCATATTATGGATACAAAAGTTAAATTTTTATTATAAGATTTTATATAACTAAAAATAGTATATTATAAACAACATTATATAATTACAATTTTAATATTATCTTTTAATATTAACACTTTATATATATAATATAGCATATTTTTATACGTTAATATTATTATTTAATCCATTAAATTACTAACTATTTTATACAAAAATTTATAATAATAAATAGAGAAAATGTATTTTTTTGTCATACAAATCACAAATCACAAATTTATATCATAAATCAAAATATCATTTCCCCTTTATTCTTTAACAAAAAAAACGGATAATGACATTTTCTTAGAATAGCAACATATTTTAATGGATATGCTCACAAAGGGGGATATTCTTTTTTGATACAGATTTATAATTCCTAAGAACAGAACAAAGAGTTCAATCATGATAATAGAGCACAAAGAAAAAAAGGATATTATTATTATTACGATAGAAGGTTCGGTAGTAGGAAATGATGTTCTGGAGCTAGGACTATATGTTACTAATTTATTGAGGGATAAGCCTAAAGCATTGGTCATGAACTTGAAAGATACTACTCATCTTGATTCTTCTGCCATAGGCACAATTATTATGTTGTTTAAAATGTATGAAGAAAAGGACATTAAGTTTATGCTTTGTCAACTAAATGACCGGGTATTTACAATATCTGAGATTATTCGATTGGATAAAATAATTCCTATCTATTCTACGGAAAAGAAAGCTCTCGCTTACCTAAAATAAGTTTAGTCTTCTTCCCCCATGATAACACTCACTCATCAATAGAAATAAGATCGTCAAAGTTAATTTCATCAACACCATCTAGAGAATCCCAATCGACTTCTACTCCATCATCTTTATCTATTTTTTCTAATTCTTTTTCTTCTGGATAATGTACTTTTTTGTCATAATCAGCTAGTTCTTTACCACTCATTCGAAAACTTTTTTGCAGTTCAAGAATGTATGTTGCCAAAGAACCTTTTGGGTTTCTATCACAGATTTCTTGCAATGCTCCAAATGAGGTTTTACTAGGTTCGTCAGGAATTCCATATTTTCGTAATTCATCACACGCATTGCGTTTTAATCCCCAAAAATATGAGTTTAGGTTCTCATACTCAGAAGGGACTCTAAAAATTTTATCTTCCATATTAATTTCCTTCCGTGGAAAATACTATTCGGTTTAGTCACTTAGTTCTACAGCGATTTGCGAGAACTATGCCTATTATTATATTGGCCCTCACAATCAATAAAATGGGCCTAATATAAATTAATCATATACTTATTCAAAAGTGAGACAGTATGAGTGAAGAAGAGTTAGAACTTTTAACACAGGAGGTATCTGAATTTCTGTCTGAGAAAATATCTGAGTACTTCGAGCAAGAAGGACGAGGTGTATTCTTTATCGAAATGGAAACTAATGAGATCACCTACGTGCCCGAAGATGATCTACATGAGGAAATATCGGATCCAGAGTCATTAAAGCAAATGACGGATTACATCCAAGAATATAATCCAGTAACACAGTTTTGTTTATTGATATTCCAGGAAGACGAAATGGTGTTTAATATTGGATGGATTGAACAAGATTCAGAATGAATCCCAAGCTGCCATGTATTCTTAGAGAAATCTGTAAAGCCCCAGAATTTTTAAATGATCAATTGTTAAAAACAATTTAAGAGGCTTTAGCAAATCGTTGATAGAAACTTCCAGATACAGATTTATTTTGTTTTTGATGTAAAATTTGTATGTTTGCTAAAAAGCTGTCTCTTGTTTTCTCTAGCATGTCAATCATATCATTTACTTGCTCACTAGGTTGGTGTTCCAACAATTGTATCTTGTTTTCTAGTTGCTTAATTCTCTGCATTGATATGCCATGCAGTTGTTGCTGTTGATCCAATGCTTTTTGAAGCTCTGCAATCTGCTTATCTTTCTCTTTGATCTGCTCACGTAAGAATTCCAGATCTTTTATAAACATATTGTCAACGTTTACGTCAACGTTTACGTTAGGTTGACAGTCATCATCTGAAACTTTATTTTTTCTAGTCTCACGCATGTTTTGTATCACCTCATTCGGTATCAATATTACCCTCCCCTCTTGCCATGTTTCAATCTTGTGGCGTTTAATGTATTGACTGATCGCTTGCTTGCTTATTCCCAGTATTTTAGATGCTTCCGATAGTGTTTTATGTTCCATCATAAACTCCATTTAATGTTTACGTCAACGTTTACGTCAATGGTTACGATGCTAACTTCATGCCTCTAAAATAAGCTCCAGATAGAAAAACATTCCAGAACATCTTCAAACGACTCACAATCAAAGTTTTTCTGAGATAATGGTGATTGATCGCATTGCAATTTTCATTGATTCTCGTGCGATATAAGGGTATACAAAAACAACACAACATTCCCACCTCAAACAAGGATGTGACACATGCAGGAAGCAGTTCGTCAAAACGATCCTATCGAAATATTCAAAGGAAAAATAAAAGAACAACTCCAGATGGAAGAATATGAAGGATGGATCAGGAATCTCGAAATCCATCAGGATGGTAATAAAATTGTCTTTCACAATCTTTCCAGTGGGGTGTTCCGAGATGATATTGTGAATAATCATGATTCTCTCTTCCGGGAACTGGCCCAGGAATTATGGCAGGCAGAAAAGGTTTTGTATCAAGTAGGGAAACTTTCAAAAGTCAAGAAATCCAAATCAAAGGTACCGGACAATAAAACTACTGCTGATGTAATTACATTTCCTAATCTACCCACTCCAAATCATCTGGAATACTCCACAGAGTTGTGCCGTTATACGCCTTTCCTTGCCCTACCAAATGGGACAAAACGAAAGTATGTAGATAAGATCCTGTATAAAGATGCTCGTGGTTCCATTAGATTCAAAGGTATACTGCTTGATGTCACAGATCAGGATACTTTCTTATTCTTAATTAAAGAAGCCAGAGAGGGCTTAAGACAAGGTAAGGAAAATATAATCCTGGAATTTTCACAAAGACAATTCCTCAAAGGATTAGGATTAAAAAGTGGTAGCGGTCCTAACATGAAAACTTTGAAAAATAGGCTAGATCGGTTGACAGAAGGTAGGATCATCTTGGATACTGAAAAATTCCACGTTCTAACGGATTAAGTGGTGACATTTAGCCACTTCTAATCATCCCTCCAGCAGAGGTAAGGATCATTAAAGAAAAGAACCAATTTTCATGAGGCATGTTTCCTCCCTGGACTTGAATGCCATTGCGTTGAGCGTTTTTTGCTCGTTTTTGATAAGGGATGACATTGTAGAGAATAGCCAAGGCATTGATGAACTGAGTTTTGTTTCCATCTTTACGGTGAAAGTGTTGCATCATAAAAAGTTTTCGATCAATGTGGCTGTGAGCCTGGTCAAGAAGAGTAGAAGTTTTTGGCATATTGGAATCTCGAATGGTTTTGAACCATCCCTCTTTGGTAGTGTTTCATTTCTGGATATGGCTTTCATATTGGTATTCCAAATTCATAGCGATTGACAAAGATCCCAATAACAATGTCATGCATTTTTACCGTTTTTGAAAAACATATGGTTTT
>JADGAT010000157.1 GCA_015231885.1 SAR324 cluster bacterium | reverse complement strand
TAAGGTTCAATCTCCTCAATTTGTACAGACACTATTTCTCCAGGTATATCCATGTTTTTTCTCAGCACATTGAAAATAAGGGCTTGGAATTCAATATCCGGATTGCTGAGGATGTTCCGGACGCATTATTACTGGATGAAACGAGATTACGACAGATTTTGATTAATCTGCTTGGGAATGCATTCAAGTTTACAGACCAGGGCGGTGTAGAACTGCTGGCTTCATCAACTCTGCTTCCTGATCGAAGCAGAGAGCTGGTGCTTTCAGTAAGAGACACCGGAATCGGAATCCCGGAAGATCAGCAAAGAAAGATTTTTGAAGCCTTTGAACAGCAAGAAGGACAAGATGAAAATCGATATGGCGGAACAGGGTTGGGTTTGGCAATTATCAAAAAAATCGTGGACACCATGGGAGGGCGGATTACGGTCGTTTCTAAAAAAGGAGAAGGAAGTACTTTTACAATCGTTTTAAATGGTGTACAAATATCTTCTGCCCTGGAGTCTATCGAAACGTCTGAATATCCTATTGCCCGCGAGTCCGTTGTGTTTGGAAAAGCAACTATTTTGATTGTGGAAGATATCCCTCTTGACATAGAATTGATCAAAACATATCTAAACTTTCCAGAATTAGAAATATTGGAAGCGGTAAATGGTGAAATGTGCATTAAAATAGCAAAACAGAGAAATCCTGACCTGATTCTGATGGATATGAAAATGCCTGTTATGGACGGATTTAACGCCTCTGAAACATTAAAGTCTGATCCTTTACTGAAAGATATTCCTATCATTGCTGTTACTGCATTAAAAAAAGATGAAGAACGGGTTAAGAAGCTGTGTAACAGTTACATACAAAAACCGGTCAGCAGAGAAGAATTAACTGGTGAACTGATGAAATATCTACAATATACCACTGTTCCTTCTTCTCATTCCGATGACGATTCAGCGGATGTGCTACCATTTTCCTTTGAAAATCCTGATAAAGAAACGGCTACGCGTTTACCAGATCTGTTTCAAACTCTGGAACATGAAATAACTCCTCAATGGGAGCAGAGAGAAATGTTATCCGTTGATCAAATAGAAGAATTTGTAAAAAGAATAATAGAGCTTGGAGAATCATCAAACTATCTGCCGCTAAAGCAATGGGGAAGCAAGTTGAAGGAATTCGTTGAAATATTTGATATGGAAAATCTGGAGAAAACCATGAATGGTTTCCCTCAAATTAAAGAAATGTTAAAAAAATTTTTGTTACCATCTTTCTCATCGCTTGACAAGGAATGACTTTGAATATTTTTACTGAACCCCTAATTCTTAGAAAACAGTATGAAAAAATTTGTACTCATATCAGGTTTAATATTCACTGCTTGTTTTGCCTCTGCTAAAGATACTGTGAATTGGCAAATAATTCATTGGCCTCCACTCATGATTCTTGAAAATAAAGGAAATAAAATAACGGGAGAATATGCTCTATTGATGGAGTTATTGCAAAAGAATTTAACTGATTACGATCACGAGTATTTAGAGATGTCCTGGGCAAGATTTTGGTCAGATATACAAATAGGTAAACATATCTGTAATATTTTTGCTTTTAAAAATCCTAAACGGGAAAAATATACAGAATTCTCGGTTCCCATTTCGATTTTTTTATCAAACAGTATTATTATGAAAAAATCGACCTTAAAGAGACTAAAATTAGGGAACCCAAAATCCATGTCCTTATTAGAATTGATGAACAAAAAAGGCATAAAAGGATTTTTAGAAAGGTCGCGCTCCTATTCTGCTCCTTTAGACAAGTTGTTGAGCGAACATGAAAGGGGTTCCAATATTTATAGGCAAGCTCTAAAATCCGCAGCTACTGTTCCTATGTTGTTGGAGAACAGAATAGACTATCTTCTTGAGTATCCGGCAATTGCTTCTTATGTAAGAAAACAAAACATGGATATACCTGGAGAAGTAGTGTCTGTTCAAATTGAGGAGATTAAACCTTATACATGGGGATATTTAGCATGTCCCAAAAACGAATGGGGTAAAAAATTGATTGGAAGGGTTAATAAAATCGCGATGAGAGAGAAATCGACAATGTACTATCGTGACATAATTAAAACAGCGACTACGAATAAAGCTGAAATTCAGATGATTGATGACATTTATGAAGATTTTGTAAATGCTACTAAATAATGCTCAATTTCCTAACAGCTCGGGCTGAAACAGAAGATATTGTCAACGGTTTTGAATGGGATGCTGCCAATTATATGACAAAACCCACTTAAAGGGATGATCATATTGTTGTCCACGATTGTCAGACTCCCTGAATCCATAAAGAGCCTTTCTTAAAATGCTCTGCCAAAAGCATTTGTTCTCAAAAATTTATTTTCAAAGGAATGTCATGAATAACGCCGCACGAATTATCACATTAATCGGAATATTTGTAGTTTATCTGGTTACATCAGTTTATGCAGACACACATACAGGGAAAAAAGTACTTTTCGTGAACTCTTACCACCATGGCTATGACTGGAGCGATGGTATCACTCAGGGAATCCTAGATACCTTTGGTGCCCGAATGACAAGTACTGGTAAGGTCGATAGCTCAGAAAGCAAAGTACAATTGAAAATCATCTATATGGATACTAAGCGCAATAAAACAGAGGAGTTTAAAAAAAGTGCGGCTTTGAAGGCAAAGGAAATGATTGATTCCTGGCAGCCGGATGTTGTGATCACTAGTGATGACATTGCCGCAAAATACCTGATCATTCCATATTATAATAGTAATTCAACGCAGCCATTTGTTTTTTGCGGGATAAACATTGATGCCACACGCTATGGTTTTTCCAGAGAAAATATTACAGGAATGGTTGAAGATATTTTAATGAAACAATTAATGGATGAGTTAAGAAAACATGCCAAGGGAGACCGTATCGGCGTATTAGGAGCAGATACCCTCACCAGGAGAGAGGCAGCTGCCTTGTACAAGTCGCATTACAATCTGGATGTTGAAAACAGGTATGCCGCAACTTTTGACGATTGGAAAAAAGAATACAAAAGTTTACAGGATGCTGTTGATATACTACTCGTTACTTCACCAAACGGTATCAGTGGATGGGATAAAAAAGCGGCCGCAGAATTTGTTTTGAAACATACCAAAATTCCTTCAGGAGCGACCATTCTCTCGGCCATGCCGTATTCCCTGATTGGATTTACTAAAATAGCAAAAGAGCAAGGAGAATGGGCCGCAAAAGCAGCACTGGAAATAATTGGAGGAAAATCAACCAAGGATATTCCCATTACGGTCAATCACCAGGCACAGGTCGATCTCAATATGAGGTTAGCCAAAAAAATGGGAATCGTTTTTCCTTTAGATTTAGTAGAACGGGGAGTCTTTGTTGAGATGGATGAATGAAGAAAATACACTCTATTGGCAACAAAATATTGCTTGTAGTGATAGGTGTTTTTTTACTAATGTCCTTTGCCATTATACTATTGGCTAATTTTCAATTGAAGGATATTGTCGATTCCAGCCGCCGTACTATTTTTGAAGAAAGGCTCAATGCGATACTCCGAAACCTGGATAGGAGAGTGGTGCGCCTTGAAGCAACACAAATGAGATTAGCTTACGAAGAGGATTTCAAAAGCTCGGCTCTGAGGGATTTGAGACAGACTTATTATGAGTCTTCCGAGCTGCAAACGTACCCTTTTATCATTAACGATAAGGGAATCATTCTCATGCATCCTGTTCTTCCACGTAACGACACATCACTTCAAAGTGCTTCCTACATCCGAAAAATATTACAAACAAAAAATGGCGAATTAAATTTCAAAGATTCCACAGAAAATAAGTGGAGTATTTTCAAAACGTTTGATGAATGGAATTGGATCGTCGGTTTTATCATGCCGCAAGAAGAAAAATATGCAGATGTCAATATTTTTAGAAACAGGATGCTGAGTACCCTGATCGTATTAGGGGGAGGGATGACTATTGCGATTATTATGATTATAAACAAAATAGTTCAGCCTGTCATCGTTCTGACCCGGGCCTCTAAAGCGATGGAAGAAGGGGACCTTACCCAGAAGATTGATATTAACAATAAAGATGAACTGGGTTCTCTTGCCAGAAGTTTTTCCAATATGCGCAATACGATTCGTCAAAAAATGCTTGATCAGCAGAACAGGATGTACCGTGTCAAAAAGCAGCAGGATGCGGTGGTTGCCATAGTCACCTCCAAGCTGATGTCATCCCGTGATTACCTGCTGCTTGTTCAGCAAATAACAGAAATTTCGACCAGGGCGATAGATGTGGACAGAGGTTCCATTTGGATGTTCAATGAAGATCGAACAAAACTGCATTGCACGGACCTCTTCGAAAAAGACTCAGGTTCTCATTTCCACGGGATGGAGTTTCTTGCATCCGATTATCCTAGGTATTTCACAGCTCTTGATGAGGGACTTACTATAAAAGCTGTTGATGCCGGGAAGGATTCCAGTATAAGCGAGCTTGCAGAGGCCTACCTTATTCCCAATAACATCACATCCACGCTGAATACAGTCATCCATATAGCCAGCCGCAGTGTTGGGGTCGTCTGTTTTGAACATATTGGTACAATCAAAAACTGGTATGAGGATGAAATTGCTTTCTCTGCTAATATTGCCGAACAGGCGGCCCAGGCATTTGCAAATTATCAGCTTTTTAAAGCCAGAGAAAGTCTACAGGAAACGGAGTTAAGATCCCAGGCAAAGAGCGAATTTCTAGCCAACATGAGCCATGAATTGAGGACACCGTTGAATTCAGTACTGGGGTTTTCAGAAATTCTTGCCGGCCAAATCAATGACCCTTCCCATCGAAATTATATTTCTGCAATACAAACCAGTGGAAAAACCTTATTGAATCTGATCAATGATATCCTGGATATTTCCAAGATTGAGGCAGGGCGATTGGAGTTGGCACACTCACCGGTAAGATTGACTCCTTTTTTGAAGGAAATGAGAACCGTCCTTTCTCATAAAATTGATGAAAAAGGATTAGATTTTAAGATTGAGATTGAGAAGGATGTACCTGAAGTATTACTACTGGATGAAACCAGGTTACGTCAGGCTTTGATCAATCTGCTAGGAAATGCCTTTAAATTTACTGAACAGGGGGAAGTTGTCCTATCGGTTACTTCTAATATGTCAGCAAATGGTGAAAGGAATCTCATCATCTCTGTTCGAGATACTGGAATCGGAATATCCGAGGACCAACTGGAAAAAATATTTGAGGCATTTGAACAGCAAAAAGGGCAGGACATCAATAAATATGGCGGTACTGGGTTAGGCTTGACTATAACCAAGAAGATTATTCAAGCGATGGGAGGCAGTATTTCTGTTAAAAGTCAGCAAGGTGTAGGCAGTACTTTTCAGATCGTTTTAAATAATGTGCAAGTTTCCTCAGTCAAAGAAACAGCCGAAGTGGTTGAATCCTTGCTGGACTTCGAATCAATTCAATTTGCTGAATGTGCGGTTTTACTTGCAGAAGATGTTACCTTGAATCGGGAATTGATTAAATCCTATCTTAACTATCGGGAAATGCGGTTAATAGAAGCGCAAAATGGAGAAGAGTGCTTAAAGATGGCAGAGAAAGAGCATCCGGACTTGATTCTGATGGATATGAAAATGCCGATTATGGATGGTTTTACAGCATCAAGAAAATTGAAGTCCGACCCGGTATTGAGTTCAATTCCCATTATCGCATTAACGGCTTCCGCCTTAAAAGAAGATGTAGATCAAATCAAACAGGTCTGTGATGGTTACCTGCAAAAACCGGTCAGCAGAAAAAAATTAATGACTGAGATGATAAAACACCTGGAGCATACGGTTGAGCCTTCTTTAGTTCCCCCTTCTGTTGACTCAGAAAAAACACCGCCATTTTCCTTTGAAACTCTTGATGAAGCAACAGCTGCACGGTTACCCGAACTCATG
>JADGAT010000156.1 GCA_015231885.1 SAR324 cluster bacterium | reverse complement strand
AAAAGATAACGGTTCACTCTCTGCGTCACAGCTACGCAGCCCACCTTCTTGAATCCGGAGTTGATCTGAGATCTATCCAGGAATACTTGGGTCATGCCAGCCTCAAAACCACGGAAAGATACACTCAACTGACCTCGGAATCGAGGATTAACGCCGAGAAGACCCTCTTCGAGTTGATGGCTTATTTTCGTTTTTACGAACCCAATTCTTCTGACGACAATGAGTAAGGAGGACTATGGAACTCGCAAAAATCATTCGCCGATACGAAAACGAACTCTCCGTAGAAGGGGTCAAATACTAAATTGCCTTTTGAGGAGAGGTCAAACAATAAAAGCGTGGTGCTGAGAGGAAGAGGTGGTCATTTTAACTTGTTTGCAACATTCTCTTTTTTATAAAAAATTTGCCCTTTATTCAAATCATCAAAAGAAAATGATAAATCATAGTCATTTCCATGAAGATTACCGACCAGGTCCTAACGGTAGCGGAGCAGGCAGGTCAGGAGATAGCCAAAGATGTCGGTTCTGGAGTGTGGGTCATAAAGTAGCTTGGTGCCGAATGGATTGAAATTCAGTTGCCCGGTGTGAACGCTTTCGAGAAACGTTTGAGAGCATTAATGTGTTGGTTTACTCCTCGGTGCCGGGTCCTCCCTTGATAGTGACCCCTAAGAGTTTTATGGCCCTATAGATGACTATGACCCTTCCACGCAAAAATCGGTTCTTTTGCTTCCTAACCGCTACGACCTAATATATTGTAAGCGCAACATTTTCATTCATGAGATGATGTTTCCTCATTCGTATTTACTCATAAATGTTTTTCATCTGCCAACAATGCAAGGAGGATAATTCGGCAGCTTGACCTTGAGCCCTCAATGAGACGCCAGTGCTGTCTTTGCGTCCAGGGTAGACTCTGACTGCCACACATTGTTTTTTATTGACAAACACCTCAATCACACTTCGATCTATAAAAATATGCAATTGAAGCCGTTCATTTGATTCAATGACAACAGGAGCCGATTCTGGGGCCCGTGACAGTACTTCGGGGAGGATGGAAGAATAAGAGGTATCAATACTAATCACACTTTCATGACGGATGGGAATAGCCAATGCCGATGAAATGACATTGACAGAACTGTTGAGGTTGGGTAAGGGTTTTTGATATTTAAAACCTCGTTTATTAAAAAAAGTAATCCGCGTGAATTCTTCTTTGTTGGGAGAACGTAAAACATTGACTTCGACCATGGGGGCGTCCTTGGGATCCAGTTCGATTATCAACTCCATTGCGTTGCCCTCGATTTTTTCGAGAATTACTTCCTGATTGGCTGGCAATACGGTTTTGGCAATTTGTTGTTGGCCGTACCTTAGAGATTCAATATCTCCCGCAGGTTCCATTTTTAATTCATTATTTTCGTCTAATGTTAAATGCCTAGGTAGGGTCATGATTTGGCCCCAGATTTTGTTGACGAAAGCATCTTTATTGACACTGGGTTTACCTGGATTCATGTTGAAAATGACGATGATTCCTCCTTTTCCATCTGGTGTGGCAGAAGGGGCATGCAAGCCGCTTGGATTGGACGGCCCAAAATTGAAAAGACCATGTGCTGTTGCCAAAAATTTATCAGACTTTTGATCATAATCGCCCAGTAAATATTGCCCACCGCTCAAGTGACTATAAATCAATAGAATATGTCGGTCTCCTATCGGAAAGAAATAGGGGCAGGAGCCGTCGTCTCCAACCCGTGTGAAAAGGTCACCCTCAACAAATTGGTGCAAATATTCCCAATGGGCTAAATCTTTGGATCGAAACAAATAATTGGCTCGAATGTGTTTGCCGGAAGGAGCGTGAGGCAAAATCCCGCCGTTTAGGCAATAATAGGTTTCGTCTTTTTTCCAGATACAAGGATCGTATATTCCATAAGGCAATGGTGGTTCATCTTCCCTTGCAAATGGAATAATGGGCTTCCCTGATAATTTTTCCCAATTCAGTAAAAGAGGATCGTGAGAAACAGCTGCCATGTTTCCAACTTTGGTACCATGATAGACAACAACTACCCTATCTTTTTCAACTAAAGCACCTCCCGAATAACTTTCCTCTTCAGGGTTTGGATAAATGGCATAAGGAAGATCCCGCCAGTGGATCAGGTCGTCGCTGATGGCGTGGCCCCAATGAGCACGACGGGAATCTTCAGGAGGATACGCTTGATAAAAAAGATGCCAACGCCCCTGCCAATAACAGAATCCATTGGGATCATTGAGCATGTTTTCCGAATCAATAAAATGATAATAAGGACGGTGGGGGTCACTCGCCTTGCCTTTTCTAGCGTCAGCCATTTGTAAGACAGTCGGGTTGCTTTCAATTTCTTGCAACTGGGCTTCCAATGTTTCAGAAAATGTGTATTGAGGTGCCAGTGATGTATAGTCATGTTTATTTTTAGAGGTTTTATCTTTACTAATCATGAGATACCTATGTTTCTAAGAAGTCCTTAGTAAGTAAAATTTTGTATCAGCCTTTGACACTTCCAGTGAGCATGCCTTCAATTAAATGTTTTTGACCAAACATATAAATCACTAAGGCAGGGATAATCGAAAAAATGATACCGGCAAAGACTACTGAAACGCTACCTGTCATTTTAAAATCCCTGAGCATCACAACCCCTAGAGGGACAGTGAAATTGAAATCGGTCGACAAAAATATCAATGGGCGAAAAAATTCATTCCAATGAAAATTAAAACATAGGATTCCAAGAACGACCATCCCCGGGGTACCTAAAGGAAAATAGACTTTCCAAAATATTTCCCATTGGGTCGCCCCATCAATGATGGAAGCCTCTTCTAATTCAGAAGGGATTCGCAAATAATATTGTCTCATCAGAAAGGTCCCAAAGGCGCTGGGGATTGCAGGTAAAATCAATCCGGTTAACGAATCTTGTAAACCGATTTTAGTAATTAAGATATAAACAGGAATGATCGTCACTTGCAATGGCACCATCATGGTGGCCATGATGATCCAAAACAGCGTTTTTTTGGCGGGAAATTCTAATCTGGCAAATGCATATCCGGCAAACGCACAAAAAAAGACCTGGCCCAAACAGGTTAGGAAAGTGACAATAAAACTATTTCTCAACATGTGAAGAAAAGGAACATTTGCTGATGCCTGAGCTCCTACAAAAATACCTTCTTTTTCCAAATAATAACTGAAGAGGACTTCGTAATAATTCTCCCATCTGAAATCAGTTGGAAACCACTTTGGGGGTAGCGTATATGATTCAACCGGTAACCTTAAAGACGTGGAAAGGACCCACCAAATCGGCATCAATATCAAGGTGGATATCGATAACAAATACAAATACGTCGCTATTTTGTTCCAGGAGAATTTTAACCTCATTCGTAAAATACCCACTTCTTCTGCGCCCAGAATTGAATCAAGGTCGCAGCAAAAATGATTGCAAACAAAGCCAAGGCAATGGCCGATCCATAGCCAAATTCCAAATCTTGAAAGGCTACATCGTAAATGAGCATCACGGCTGTCCGATTTGCGTCACCAGGCCCCCCTCTGGTCAAAATATAGGGTTGATCGAAGACTTGGACTGCATGAATAAACCCAATCACCGAAGCAAAGAAGAGGGTAGGGCTGACCAAGGGTAAATAGATGTACCAAATTTTCTTCACTCCAGTGGCACCATCAACTTCCGCAGCATCCAGAACTTCTTGCGACATCGTCGAAAAGGCGCCTAAAAATAAAATGAAAGCAAAGCCAATATGCTGCCAAACATAAATGATTACTGTAGTGATCAGCACAACTTGGGTGGATGTCAACCAACCGACCTGGCTGATCCCTATTAAGGAAAGGTAATAATTCACAACACCAAAGTCGGTGTTGAACATATAAGTCATAAAAACAGAAATAGTCGCCCCGGACATCAATAAAGGCAGGAAAAAAACAGATCGGAAAAAGAATTTAAAATACTTGTTTAGAACATTGCGAACAGAAAGAGCTAATGTAAATCCTAAAGTGTTTTGGATAACAACAGTCGCTATTGCAAACAGAATAGTATTTTTAAAAGCAGCAGCGGCAACCTCGTCTTCAATAAGCCATAGATAATTATCCAAGCCCGCAAATTTCATTGGGGTGAATATATCCCAATAAAAAAAACTCAATATCAGGGAAAAGAGGATCGGACCTGCTGTAAATACGAGGATTCCGGTCATGATAGGAGTCAGAAACAAAAGCCCAAGTCTCGCTTTTTGTTTTCGCAAGGATTGAAGAGTGACCATATTTTATTTTGATGGGGAACACTACCATTGAGGGAGGTTTTGATTCACCTCCCTTGGTTCTACTCACTATGCTTTATACATAGGCTGGTATTTCCTGGTGATCCTTTCCAGATCTCTTTGCATTTTATTCAATGCATCTTTTGGTGTGAGGTCTCCTGCCATAGCCAGTCCTGTGTGTTTTGTAAAGGTCCTTGTCATCGGATTGGAACAAGGCGGTGCTGGGATTGCACCAGTATCCGGGAATTTATCAAGGGTATCATAAAAAATGCCCCAATTTTTAGGACCGGTATAGCTATATCGTAGGGGATTATGCATGGATCTTCTCACAGGAGTTGAGATGTTTCCAGCCATGAAAGGAATCTGCCATTCGTAAGAAGAGGAATGCTTAATAAATTCCCATGCAAGGTCTTTATGCTTACAAGCTTCCATCATCAAGTAACCGCCAGCCCCAAATTGATGTCTTTGAGATTTCCATTTAGGGAAAAAACAAACATCAAAATTTTCGGGATTCATACCTTGATGGTGCAACCCACCTGCCCAGAATCCACCTGCAGGTGTCATCCCCAACTTATTAGTAGTAAAGAAACCCGTCAAAGTGGCCCCATCTCCTAACGAAGTTGCAGGGGAAATTCCTTCAACCACCAACTGTCTCATGAATTCCAATGCTTCTAAGATACGATCATTATTGGCTTGAGGCTTTTCCCATTTAGGCCCTCCTTTAAAGTTTGCAACACTTGGATTGTCTTTATAAAATGTTTTCCAAAACCAGTCACTAAAATCCGAATTTTTGGATTCCGCTTCAGAATAAAGGTTGGTGTCGTTATTGAAGATCCATGGCATCCAGCTTCCCCAAAGTCGGTTGGTCCAGCCATACCCAAAAACATCGGTTTTTCCGCCAGATTTTTTTGTGATCTTTTTAGCGATGTTGTAAAAATCATCTTTGGTCCAATCAGCTCCAGGATACTCGATGTCATTTTCTGCAAACAATTTTGTGTTAATAAATACGTTTGCTGCATTCCATTCCGTACTAATTTGATAAAGGCTCCCATCATACAACATCGAATGTGGAATTGAAGGTGCAACATCGTCAAAATATTCATGTAACAAGTGGGCATCTCGCTTTACCCACTTGTCGAGAGGTGCCACGTAACCTGCCCCTGCATATAATTGAATCCCTTCTGTCGCTACTCGCTGCAAATCAATTTGTTTCCCCGCAGCGATTTGGGCAAGTGTCTTACTGATGGTATCTTCATGATCCACTCCCGACAAACCAATGAATTCAATTTCGGCATCCGGAAATTTTTGAATAAAACTATTTCTCATTTGTTCCAGCTTTGTGATTCTTCCGGTCCGTGTTTGAATCACTAATTTTTGTTTTGCTTGGGCATTGATATAAGGGGCACCGATGACTCCGGATGATAGAGCGGCCCCTGTCGCCACTGTTGATTTGATAAAAGACCGTCTGCTTATTGTATTATCCTGCTTTTCATTATTTTCATTCGTCTTCTTCATAGCTCCCTTTCGTCTCCCTTAGAGAATAAATTTTACACAACACATCCATCAAACGAACTTTCCTTTGGATTGGTTGCCAAATACTTTGAACCTTTATCAAAGAAGAATTTTTCTCTCATTGACCCTCAGAAAAATATCTTATAATTCACAACATTTCTACAAACCTTCAAGTGAAGATTGCTAACTAATACCGTATTAATAATATTAAATCAATTAAATTTATTATTATTTTAAATAATCCCTTAATTCATTGAAATTTTGTTAATATATTGATTTTGTATTATAAATTATTAAAA
>JADGAT010000155.1 GCA_015231885.1 SAR324 cluster bacterium | reverse complement strand
GATGCCCATGAATATATTCAAAATTGAGAATCTTATAATTAGGAGAAGTGGCGATGTTTTGAAAACCTGATTTGATTAAAAAAGTTTCCAGATTTTGAGTATTAAAATAAAATAGATGTTCTGGTTTAAATTCCATCCAATTACTTTTCAACATTTTCGCACTCCAGCTATCCAAAGAAGGAGTGACAATAAACAAAATACTATCCTCTTTGAGGATATGACGTATTTGAGTCATCAAACGTGTCAAATCTCTCACATGTTCAATCACATCAAAAAGAACACATACATCGAATTTTCCAAGTGCATCAAGGTCGATGGAGTCCAACGTTCCTTGGATAACAAACTCGCCTCCCAATTTTTCGTTCACAGCACATGCGGCATGATCGTTTACCTCAATGCCAGTTACATCAAATCCCCTTTTTTGTGCGCCGATTATAAAATCTCCATTCCCGCTTCCAATCTCAAGCAAACGCAAATTTGAGCTGCTAGTATAAGCCAATAATTCATCTAGGTAGAGTTGAGCCGTTTCTTTTTTAAGGCGGTTCAGGTGCTCCTTCCCAGATTGGCTTCCTATAAAGTAATTTTTATTATAGATCTCATTGAGTTGTTGATCTGTCGGTTGCGGGTAAAGAAAAGCCAGCTGACAGGCAGGACATTGATATAATGGATGCTGCTTGATGTGGAATTTGTATTCAGTTTCTAAACTTCCACAATGATGGCAATTAATATCCATGGGAATTCCCGGAAAAAAATTTGAACAATACTTCTATTTTTCGATGATATACTTTTCAGAGATGCAAAATTGGTACTAATACAAGTCTGGATTAGGGCAGGAGGATTGAAAAAATTGTATTTCTCTTTTGAAGAAGAGGTTTCATGTTGATAAAAACGTGACCCGGTTTAAAAAAGATTGCCCTTTAGAGTTGACCCAGGAAAACACCGGATCCAAAGCGACTCCAATCATGAGAAAGACCACTGAGAGTAAAGCGGCTCGGTATCGAGGGGTGGCTGTCGCCAACAAATGGATGCTGCATATTCCCAAGAAATAAAAGGACGGCAGCATTTGAAAAAAAATATTATGCCATCTCCGACTTCTCAATTTGGAGGGAAGCTGAATCAATAAAAGTAATAAAGCTAGCAATGCCAACCAAGCAACTCCTCCGATGGTGCCAGGATAGGTTCCTACATTCCAGTGAAATAAATAGTAAAAAGAATGCCAAAAAAAATTTAACTCTAAAGGATGCGTTCTGGAGAGTGCAATCCCATTTTGCACAAAAAGCATTTTGAGCCGTCCAAGAGATAATTGAAGATAGCGCCAGGGGTGCGTTTGAACCCAAGTCAATGCTTCCTGCTGCACCCATTTAGAGGCATCTATTTCATTGTCAAATCGCTTTCGTGATTCTTTGAAATAGTAGTCTGTTACTTCATAGCCACCGAATTCACCGGGTTTTACAACATCGTTATTTTGATGGACAAAAACGTACCAACCTCCCGTGCTGGTCGGCAAAAACCTCCCGTAGTTTTCGTACCCACGAATAATCCAGGGAGCCATCACCAATAAAAAACCTATACAAAAGAGGCTCCCATTCAGCAGGCGTTTCCTCCATTGAGAGGGATGAAATAATATAAATCCCAGTAGCAAAAACAGAAGGAAAAAGGGCAAAACAGGGCGGACAATATACGAATACCCCAGGGCGATACCAGCAAGAAAGAACCAATAAAATACAGGCTGCTTCCACGCCTTAATCACAAAAAACAACGAAAAAATACTCAAACATACAAACAAATGCTCTGTTGAGAACTTTCCACTCCAAAATGTCATTTCATGCGAAAAAGTAAACAAAAAAGCTCCGATCAAACCTGCTCTAATTCCTGAAAGTTGACGTCCGCATGCATAAAGCGCAACAGTAGTGATTAACGCCAAAAGAACATTTGCCAAACGTAGTGCCAAGAAGTTTTGAACCCCGAACAGATAATAGATAGCCGCAAAATAGTAAGACAAGCCGTGGAAATAATACGATCGAAAGAATCCGTCATTTTGCTGTCCCTTGAGAAGCTTTAGGGCAATATATTCACGAGAAGCCATATCCGAAAAAGGGGCTTCTGTTATATTTAAAACAAAGGAGAGCCGAATCACAGCACATAAGAAAACAATCATCCCTAAAGTGGTATAAATCCATTTTATATTTCTGGGGGAAAGCACAATGAGCAACCAAATAAAAGATATAACCAAGCAGGGGAGCAACCAAATTCCATAGGAAAGATAACGATTTCCATGAATTGTCAGATGGTTGATTTCTACAACTGGTGATAGAGGATCCTCAGGGTCTGGTCCTAAAATAACCAATTCAGGGAAATGATCCTGAATCACCTTTCCCTTGACAAAAAATCGACCCGTGGCCGCATCTTTGTTTGCTCTTATGGAATACTGTCGTTCCTTGCCAAACTTTAAAAAGACCTCTCCGGGTCCATGAATTTGTCCTTCCAGTGTAAATTGATCCAAAATAGTTAGGCTTTGAACAAATTGGATCACCAAACGTGCCCGGTGATCAGGAGCCAAGGGTGAGTTTCTAATTTGAAGTTTGTATCCATCGATTGAAAAATCTCCATCTTTAAAGCTTGCCGTACCTTCTTCAACCGCTCTGATCAGCTGCCGTTGTTCGTAAAGTGTGCGATGCTCCTCGTTCGGAACCCAGCTACCCGCCAGGTAGAGGATGCCCAGGGTGATGAAGACCATCACTGAAAATTTGGGGGAATGGAACAAAGAGGATTTCATTTTCATTTCTACCTCAAGATGAAGAATAATATTTACGCCCCTCCCACCAGACGAAGATCAAGATAACAAGTCCCAAAACAAAAAGAACGATGCCCAAGAAGACAAAGGGGTGCTCAAAACGAAGATCAAGCAAATAATTACCTGCGGGAAGAGCAAGGCCAATCAATCCGCCATTTACTGCTTGAACCGGTATTCTTTGGCCATCAATGGAGGCCTTGTAATCTTTATAGTAAAGGTCTGAGATCATCAAAAACTGAGGTTCTTTTAATTGGATTTTCAGAAGATAACTGTGATTTGTTTTTTCCACCAACAGAGGGGGGCTACTGTCAGAAGCAGAAGGTAAATCCAAATTCGGCCAGATGGGAGCCTCTCGTAAAAATACCGTTTTTAACAAGGCATTCGGATTAGCTTGAATGGCTTGTAACCAACTTTCTTTCTCTGAAAAAACCTTCCACTCCGAAATTAAAAAAAAACGTTCTTTGACATCCAGGTTTTCTATTATGACTGTTGAATCATCGCGAAAACGTTCTTTGAAGTTCATTCCTGAGGGAAGTGCATCATGATCAGAATTGAATATTAAATACCGAACATTCAAGAGATCAAAGCCGGGATGTTCGTATGTTTCTCCTCCATCTAGCTCATTGATTGAATCCAATCGGTCAATCCTAAGCCGTCCCTTTACATATTCACCAAAAACGCTTTTGAAGACATCCACCATTCCGGCAGGAACAATTGGTGCCAAAAAGCGAATATCTGGGACACCATATCCAGATGCAGTGGCCGGATAGTATAGATTGGGGGAGAAGATGCGAAAAAGTTCGCCTTCGTTTATTTTTTTTTTGAGAAAAATCAGAGCTGATGTGTCGGCAAAAGAATCTTGTTTATGATAAAAAGTTTTCGAAAAACTGGAACTGGAATAAATGAATACCGTTCCAACTAACAACGTTGTCCAATGTTTTCGCTGCCTCTCATGTAAAAAATATTTGGGAAAGCAATAGGGAAAGCTAAACACAAGAGCAATCAGTAGAATAAAAACAGAATTGGTTCTATTCCATGCTATAAATTCATATTTTAAATCTGGAGAATTATTTATTTCTGCAACAAAGGGAGCTAAGTCATGCAAAAACAAAAAGTACAAAATTACGCTGCCCCACAAACTAATTAAAAAACGGAATCTGAAAAAAACTTTTCCTAAAACGAGATCATGTACCACTTTGGCAGTTAATAAACATGCTGAAAAAATATATAGTGAAGGAAAAAACCGCCAAAAAAAGATCCGATCCAGCACAGGGAGAATTCCAACAAAGTTGAGGTTCCATTGATAAAAGCCAAAAGATTGAGAAAAATAGAAAAGCATGATGAGAAAAAAAGGGAACCATCGTTTCTTGTTCTGAAATTCTGAGAAATGGCAAAGCCAAAAGAAAAATGCAGCTAAGGGAAATACTCCAAGGTAAATCACACCAAGCTGGTCGGGAAAAGGAGGAAAAAAATTATTCGTTGACCACCCACGAAAATAGGGAAGAAAAGTATCCACTATATTGCGGGGAGGCAAGAGATTCCTACCCACTTTGTGTTCCCATACCATCATGTTTGAATTATACTGCAACGCAAAGAGATAGGGAGCTGACAGGAGAAGGGCGATGGCAAAAATAAAAAAAATCCAAGTTGCGGATTGCCTGAAATGATTCCAGGGTTTGAGTTTCAAGCGCAGTAGCAGGTACCCACAGAGCATAAAATAATTGGCAACCGTCCCTTCGGGCATGGCGGCATAAACAGTCTGCGTCACACAAAAGATGATCAACAGAGAACTACCGAATTTATGAGACCAGCGTTTTGTCAAACGAAAGACTTCAATCCAGTAGATCCCAAAAATAAAAAGGTAAATATTGAGAGCCTCTCCGGCGTTCATATATGTCATTTGCGGGGCAAACAATCCTGATGACAAATAGATCAAAGTTCCGGCAAAAGAGGCTTTTCCTTCTAGATGGAAATAGCGGGAGAAAATTTGAAAAAGCATCAATCCCGAGATGAAAAAAAGCCCGAGATAAAACCAATCCCAATACTGAGAATCGGCAAACATAAAAAACAGGTTTCCAATAAAAAAGGTCGGTGTGATGCCATCTGCAAAGAGAGGAACTCCCAATCCTAGGTAAGGATTGAGCCAGGGAAATTCGCCTTTGAGTAGGAGATCGTTGGCTGTTTTGATCACAGGATCGTTGGCCAGAGGACGGTCCCAGTGGGCGCGATGACCAGAAAGGGGAGGTGGAAACCGGTTCAGCAGAGTTTTTTCTAACCAGCCATGGTATTCTGGAGAATCATACACCCATGCCGCTGGTGAATTTTGCAGGGTATTGAGGGTTCCTTCCCCAAAAATTACATCTCCAAATTGAAATAATACAAACAGAGTAATCAAGTACCTTGCCCAGTGCCGATTCCAATACCAACGTAAATGCATCATGGTGGCGTACTTGATTCCGTTTGTCGATTTGTTTTAAACTTGCTGTTTTTCAACACCATTGAGCTTTTTTGATTAGGCAATGATTTTATGTTTTATAGAATACCATTGAAACCGGATCCATGAAAAAATAGGATCAAACCCAATTCCAATTATCAAAAATACTGACGGTAGCAAGGCAGCGCGGTAGCGAGGTGTCGCAGTGAACAACAAATGCAAACCGGCCGTGCTAAAAAAATAAAGCACAGGTAGCACCTGAAAGAAGAGTTTGTCGATTTTCCTGGTTTTCCATTGTGAGGGAAACCGAATCAATACAAGTAACAATGCAGTCAACAACAACCAACCTATCCCCCCATTGGTGCCAGGATAAATACCAACATTCCAGTGAAATAAGTAAAAGAAAGAATGTGAAAGAAAGTTTAACTCCAACGGATGCGTTCTGGTCAAAGCGATCCCATTTTGCACAAAAAGCATTTTAAGCCGACCGACACACAATTGAAAATAGCGCCTGGGATGGCTGCGCACCCATTCCAGGGCTCCCTGCTGGACCCATTTGGAAGCTTCCAGGTCATTCTTAAAACGCTTAACCGCTTCGGTCTGATAGTAGTCCTGATATTCGTACCCTCCGAACTCTCCCGGTTCCACGGTATCATTATTTTGATGCACAAACGTGTACCATCCTCCTGTACTGGTTAGCAAAAGGGTTCCATAAATTTGGTAACCGCGGGTGATCCATGGGCTCATCACCAGCAAAAACCCAATCAAGAAAACGGCTCCATGAAGCAGCCGCTTTTTCAGTCGGGAGGGGTGAAGAAAGAAAAAGCCCAACAATAAAAACAAAAGAAAGAATGGCAA
>JADGAT010000154.1 GCA_015231885.1 SAR324 cluster bacterium | reverse complement strand
TTAAGGTGAGGTGAATCGATTTATCGCTGATTTTATTAAGAAAAATCTGGTACTCCACCTCAAAACAGAGATGAGCGAAAACTTCAATACTGCGATAATAAAAAGTGTGTCCACTTTGAACAAATTGGTCAAGGAAATATTGGTTGGAACAGCCGCAAGCAGCACCAGGTCTATTGTAAAGATTGTGGCAATATCTGGGTATTGACGAAAGATACTTTTTTGTTCGGATCATATTGGTAGGCTTTGAACTCATATCCGTCGTCTCTTAATAATCCCTCATCTGTCCCTAACCAAATATACCCCTTATTGTCTTGTACTCCAGCAAAAATAGATTTTTGAAGTAACCCCTCCTGCTCGCCAATTCGTTCAAAACGAAACTCCTGAGCCCAAAGTCCGTTGTTCCCCCAAAGTAAGAAAAGCCCGAATAACGCTGATGTGATTCCTTTGTGAACATTCAAATAATTAAAGTGACGCATCATCTCCTTTGATTATATAGGTAATCCATATTGGTAACTATGCCGTCAAATCATTGTAAATTTCATCTGAATTTTGACTGGAGCCTTCCATTGTATTAACTTGGCCTCTATGATCATTCGCACCAGTTCAATCCTGTTTAGAGGAACAGAAGCAGAATCGAATTTGAAGCCAAGCATATGTTGACAAAAATTGAAAAATTTGCGACAAAGCCAAAACTCGCAAGAAAAGAAAAATATTCCTCCCCGATAAATTTAGGTGACCCTTCCCCAGACAATAAAAGCCTTCATTTACCCCTTGTTTGGTATCATTGGTAGAGGGAAAACAAAAAATACATGCACTTACCCCGATTCATCAATTTCTCATCTTCTTCCTTTCTGACAATTGCGTTTGCCTGGCTGTGGGGACTGACCTGGCTCGTTTATTGGGGATCGCTGGACAATCCTTTCTACTTTGATGACCGTGTTTTTATTCTGAAGAATCCAGTTATTCAGGATTTTGCAGAAATCATGAGAGGCTTCGGGAGGTTGTTTTCTTCGGGTCGGTCATTTCCTCTGCTCACCTTTCATTTCAATTATGCGATTCATGGGTTTGAGGTAACAGGTTATCATATTGTCAACACCTGCATCCATGCCTTGAACGCCTGTCTGGTTTTTCTGCTGATACGACGACTGCTGCCAGAGGAAAATGTTTCTGGCTGGATTCCCCTCGGAGCGGCCTCTCTTTTCACAGTTCATCCCTTGATGTCCTCTTCGGTGCTTTATATCACGCAGCGCAGCGGTTTGCTGGCCGCCCTGTTCTATCTATTGGCCTTTATCAGCTATTTGAAAATGAGAGACTCAACGGCTCCTCTTCATAAGTGAAGAACCTGGCTCGGTGGTGCTTTGTTATTTTTCTGGCTGGCTTTCAAGTGCAAGGGGTTTGTGCTGGCCGGTTTACTGATTCCCGTTTTTTCGGGTGAACGTGAGCGGAAGTCTGGTTGACTTGTGGAAAGATGCCATCCAGACCTCCCCGCACAAATCCCGCCCCCTTCACAATCTGGGTTACTCCTACGCTCAGCAAAAACACGACAGCGCTGCTATAATTTATGTTCAAAAAGCGCTCCAGATGAACCCAGCCTCAGTCCACTCGCAAATCACTTTAGCACAATATTATATCCGCAATCAGCAATATGTACAGAGTATTGCCGAATATCAGGAGCTTTTCCGCCTGGAGAAGCGATACCCTCATTGGGATTGGGGGGAGATTGGTTTTCAAGCCTATTATGAGCTGGGACAGCTTTTTACACAGTTGAAACGATGGCAGGAGGCTCTGCCCCTCCTGCAGGAAGCATTGAGCCGGCATCAAGAAAAATTGGAAATCCATGAGCTGCTGGGTAAAGTGTGAGTCCATCTTGGTCAAATTGAAAATGCGAGACCTCATCTCCAGTTGGTGTTGGACAAAAACCCTGCCTCAGCTTCTGCCAATTTCTACTATGGCGTCATTTTACTGCAGGCAAACAGGCCCCGAAAGGCCATCCCTTATTTATTGACCAGCACTCGATTGCATCCCCGAGAACCTGACAATTACAACAATCTAGGGGTCGCCTACCAAATGATCAACGATACTAAGGGAGCAAAGCATTATTTTGAACAAGCCCTGCTCCTGCAGCCCGACCATGCCAGCGCACGAGGAAACCTGGAAGCCCTGCTGCAAAAAAACGGAACTCCTTGAGTTGGGGTGACTCCTTGACGGGTTGTAAAAAGTGATGATGATGAAAACGGGCTTGATAAACTGCAAGCCCTGCAAGCTCCAGATCGCTTGCGGTTGACTGGATTTTTGGTCGATGCGCCGGTAGAGGGAGTCTCTTACAATTCCAGTCCCTCTTCGGTACGTACGCTGGCAACAACCATGAGTATTGATTTTGATCAGTCGACTTCCACTTTTGAAACAGCAGTTTCAAGCAACATCACAGCTCTGACCTCCCAATTGTCAATCGGCTCGACCAGTTTGAGGTCCGCTGCTTTGGCCGTTTCGCATTTCCAGGATACGGTGACTTCCAGTCAATCAACAGACAACAAAATTTCTGCAATAGAAAATGCTCCTACAGGCATCAGCCTCACCTCAACGACCATTGCTGAAACCACCAGCACTGCAGCGACAGTGGGGACCTTCAGCACCACTGATCCCGACAGCGGAGACAGCCATACCTATTCCCTGGTGTCAGGAACAGGATCTGATGACAACTCATCCTTCAGCATCGACGGCAGCACTTTAAAGACGGCCATTGCTACCGATTACGACTACAACAACAAGTACCACCACCACCTATGCCCCAACTGATATATCTCTAAGCGCAAGCAGTGTCAGAGAAAATCAGTCTTCCGGTACAACAGTCGGCACCTTAAGCTGCACTGACGCAGACTCCTCGAGCTTTACCTATTCCATCATTGCCGGCAGCATCAGTTCGTATGCCATCTCCAGTGACAGTCTGGTCACGGCAAAGATTCTGGATTATGAGCTGGCTTCCACCCAAAGCGTGACCATCCGCTGCAGCGACAGCGATTCCAACACTTACGATGAAGCCTTTACCATTTCAATTGCTGACACGATCAACTCGGAAGCCTACCTCAAAGCCTCAGGTGGAAACGGCAGTGACGATTACTTTGGCTATAGCGTGGCGATTTCTGGCAATACAGTTGTTGTAGGAGTTCCTCCAGAAGACAGCGCCCAAACTACGATCACCAATGGTACTACCGCTGCCTCGGATAATGCTGCCGGCTCGTCAGGAGCAGTGTACGTATTTACACGCAGTGGTAGCAGCTGGACTCAGGAAGCCTACCTCAAGGCACCCAATGCGACACAATTTGTGCAGTTTGGAGGGGGATCTGGTGATTATATACCCATAACTTCTAGCGTGGCTCTATCCGGAAACACATACGTTGTGGGCTCGTATTACGAATTAAGCGATCAGACGACCATCACCAACGGAACCACCGCTGCCTCGGACAATGGAGGCTCTTCCCCTGGAGCGGTTTATATTTTCAAGGATTGATCCCTCTGGTGAGCCTGACTTTGAAAGAAGCGTGGTCCTGGTGCGGCGCTTCTTTTATCAAAACAAATTCACTTGTCCGATTTTTCTTCAATTTTTGCTCAGGCAACCCATGCAGACTCTTTTAGAGAAACTTTGATTTGCCTTAATCTCTCGTCACACGCCATTTTAATCCACGCTTGCCGGCTCACACCAACTCTTTTACACTCTACATCAATGACTTGGAGTAAATCTAATGGAAAATCAATATTAATCCTTTGCTTAACACTATATTGATTTGTAAAGTGTTCAGAAACATCTTTTCCTTGTTCTGCGGCTTCTGCAATTGTTTCTATATCCTTAGATTCTTGTTTCTTGTTCATAATCCCTCTGTTCTTGAGTTGTCGAATGCCATGCTGTCACTACCCAAATGTATTCTCCAACTTCATCGTGACGATATTCTATGATGTAAGTCATCAAACGGCCTTCAGCAAATCCGATAATTCGATATTGCTCAGGCTCTTCATTGCGCTGGTCTTCAATGTAGGGTAAGTAAAGCAATTCATTTATTTTAGCGAAATCGATCCCTCGTTTTTCTAAAACATATTTACGTTTGTTTTCATCCCACTGAATCCTCATAATACCATTTCTATATAGTTTTTATATCCTTATATAATCAATGGTCTAATTTCTACAATCTAAAAATGATTCAATGCTCAAAGCAGATTGGACATGAACAGAAGTTTTGCCAATCGAACCAGAATCACCTGACAGTCTGAGCCAAAACACCCTTTAAACGTGTATTTTGACGCAAATATAGATATACGTAACCGTCATGTAAAATATTTCCACCCCCGAGGATGAAAATGTTCTGATTGTTTCTAATTTTGGGGAGGGATAGATTTTACGTGACGGTCCATACGGTTGGGAAGCCACTCAAAATACGTGAAAAACTCTCTTTCCTACCATTGTTATGATTCGTTGTTTACTTCATGTCTTTATTAAAATCCGTGATCGTTTCACCAAGAAGAAACAAAAGCGTGATCTGTTTGAAAAAACTACCGACTGGTTTTGGAAACATTGCTTTGCTGCTACTTCAAAAAAAGCCTTTGCTCAAAATTTGAGACGATTCGATGAATGGGCACAAAATCAGGAGATCAACGAACCCGTTGCTACGGCGATTTCAAAAATGCGAAAACAACGAGAGAACTACAGTGCCGCATTCGACTTTCCTGATGCTCATCGTACCAGTAACATGCTGGATCGTTTGATGAGACGACTGGATCGCAGACTGTTCAGTTCACAATTTTTACATGGTTCGTTACAAGCTGCCCAAAGGTATGTCCGTGCTTGGGCATTAATTTATAACTTTGCTCCATCCAATCCACAAACCGTTAAATGGCACAATGGCTGGCAATCACCTGCTGAACGGCTGAATAAGTTTCACTATCACGAGTGTTGGTTGCAGAATTTGCTGATTTCTTCCTCATTGGGAGGATTTCGAGACCCTCCCCAAAATTAGAAACAATCAGAATATTTTTTGGAGTATCGTCTAATTAAAACTCTTGCACCAGCAACAACAGCATCCATTTTAAACTCCTGTGTGTGTTTAATAACTTTCGTTTACAATATTTTAAGGACTGGAGACTCCAGCGTCGTCCAACGATTTTTCCAACAAATCTAAAAGTTCCAGTTTCGTTGCCCATTGTTTTAAATATGCCAGATCCAGTTGCCCTTTTTGAACTTTTAAAATTCCTAATATGTCTTTCCACTGTTGATCAGAGCTACCGCCTCCCAATCGAAACCAATTCAATTTATTTAGTATAATATCTTCAGCACTTCCCAAGAAAAACGTAATCGCGTTTTGATCATCTAATGTATCTATCTGCTTACGAGAAAATGCGGTATGATCATAAGGAGTATCCTTTAGAATAAACACATCTACCTTCAACATAGTCTCCAAATGAATTAAATTAAATGAAGATGATCGTTGAATGGCTTCAGCTATGGCCTGTTCACTGACATAGTATTTTTTTTTCAATTCTTTAATGAGAGAGGCCATTTGTTCTGTTTTTAAATTGGACACTAAATCCACACCTAGTGTAGCCCGTGCGATTCCATAAGCAGAGCTTGCAACAGAACCTCCGATATAATATTGGACGCCTAGCTTTTCAAATGCTTCTATAACGGGCTTTATGGCATTGATGATATCAGAATCATTCATTTACTGTTTTTCTTTTAGAAAATTTCTAAGCTCATTGGCCAGTTGCTGGCCATAATGATTTTCAACAAAAATCAAACCTATTTCCTGATCATTCAGTCCTGGGTTCACTCTTTTGATTGCTCTACGAGCCAATTGGATCGTAGTCAAAGAAAGAGATCGAACTCGCGCAATCCTTTTAGCAATATTTGATTCTCGGATCAAAGCAATCTGTACTTCTTCCATTTCAAATGTTGTGTCCAGTGATTGATTCATCATTTGTTTTGCCTCTTAACTTGATATCAAAGCCTTTATTTCCACAATCAATTCAGAAGAACGCGCCAGTGTTTCTGGCAACGAATCCGGTAGTGTGGGCTTGGTCGTAAGTTCGGCCAGCCGATCTAAAAATTAGTAGAAATTGCAACTCAATCAGGAGTAGGTTATTAAC
>JADGAT010000153.1 GCA_015231885.1 SAR324 cluster bacterium | reverse complement strand
ACATACTCAGCAAAGATCTAAAAATTAATGCCGAAGGCAACCATCCCGAGGGCCACGGGCGTGAGCCCGTAGGGTATCTACTCTAATTACCCTAAGATATATTTATCGTGTTTTCTGGCGATGACACTCTTGGAGCGGGCCAAGATGTGATCATTCGATAATAAATGATTTCAATAACTTATAAAAACTGTCCGAAGTGTTGATCAGAGAGAGTGTGAAAATGAAAATATGGAAATTGAGAGGGGCTTCCGCCAATATCCTTTTTGGCTTGGCTGCGTGCTCTCTTGGTGTGTGGGGGTTGTCCTCCTGGTGGTGGTCCATTGCCGAATTTTTGCGTGGTATGGTCCCCATTGTCTTGATTTTTGTGGGCCTAGTTGCCATAGGTGCTGGTGTGACACCTAAACGGGACAAAGAATCGAGTAAAGATAAATAATGAAGGATTAAGAGGCTGGCATGCAACAAAATACACCATTGAAACGATCATTACGCAGGGCCATGCGCTCCAAAAGATACCGATCCGTGTTCATGTTGGCAGGATTTGTCATCATAACGGGGTTGCTGTTTGAGTATTATTTTTGGGATGATGTGGCCGAGTACTGGTTGGGAGATGAATACCACGCTAAACAGATGGATGGCTCCCCCATGGGTCCCTTGCAGTATGCCTACAATGACCTGTTTCCCGGACAGCAACAGAATCAGGCGGCTATGCAGGGACAGAATCAGGCTCCTGCTATAGTTCCAGCTCCAGGGATGCAGCAAAACCAGGCGGCGTTGCCGCCGCAAAGTCCATTGATCGCCGTTGCCGAATTTGTCAAACCCAGTGTTGTCAATATCAGCACCGCCCGTTTGCTCACGCAGAATTCGGCGACGCCGGGAGTCGGAGGTGCTAAGTTTGTCGCTCCAAACAGTGGAAGAGCCATTGAAAGTATTGGCTCCGGTATTATTGTCAGCAAAGAAGGCTATATCCTCACCAATTACCATGTCGTGGAAGGGGCGGATGAAATCCATGTGTCGGTGCTGGCACCCAATGGATTCATTCGTCACCATGGAGAAGTCATAACTCTGGCGGAGAGGCTGGATCTGGCCCTCATCAAAATTCTGCCCAAAACCACGCTGAGGCCTGTCGTTCTCAGCAGGGAAGGCCGTACTTTGAAGGTCGGCGAAGAAGTCCTGACTATTGGCAGTCCTTTTGGAGTGGAGCAAACAGTGAGCAAGGGGATCATCTCCGGATTGAATAAATCCATCAGGGTGGACAATCTGAATCACAAAAACCTCATTCAGACGGATGCCGCTGTCAACCAGGGAAATTCTGGAGGACCCATGGTGGATATGAGAGGTCGGGTGATTGGAATCAATACCGCCATTGACGTGACCGATCCTGCTTTTGCTGGTGTCGGTTTTGCCGTTCCCACCAGAAAAGCCCTGGGCATTCTGGAAGATGTGGTAGTCCTTCCCAAAGCACGGCCGACTTTAAACCAAAGTCCTGCTGTTGGAAATGCGGGAACGCAGGGAACCCCTGTTCGATTTGCCGCTTCTCCTTATCCTGTGCCTCGAGGTTTTAATGCTGCTTTGACAACACCAGGCAACAATGCCAATTCCGCTATGCCGGGGCCTATGGTGAACAACAACTGGATGGGAGCCGATTTGAAGGAAATGACGCCAATCATTCGCAAAAGCTTCCAGGTTGATGTGGCCAGTGCCGTTTTTGTCAGTAATGTCTATCCTGGATCTCAAGCAGATCAGGGAGGCTTGCAGGCTGGGGATATTATTTTCCGGGTGGATGGTCGAAAAATTGCTTCTCCTGGTGAAGTGATTGATTTTACCAAGGGCTATCCTGGTACCGTTCGGGTTTCCATCATTCGTGACGGAGAGAGGCAGGATGTGAATGTCCCGGTAGGGGGATGATAATACTAAACTAGTTCAATTAGGAGAAAATAGACAATGGCAGCAAATACTTCAAAAAAGAAAACGACCTCAAGAACGAAAAAAACAACTTCTGGAAGAAGAACTACCCGAAAAACGACTCCCAGGAAAACAACACCTAAAGCCGTTGAGCAAGAAGCACCTAAAGCCGTTGAGCAAGAAGCACCTAAAGCCGTTGAGCAAGAAGCACCTAAAGCCGTTGAGAAGGTAGTAGAACCACAGGACAGACAGCTCAAAATAGGTATTGATCTGGGAACTTCCAAAGTGGCCATGCAGTCCAGCCGGGGTGCAAAAACTGTTTTTGCTTCGGTGGTAGGATATCCTAAAGACATTATCAGCGCCAAGCTGCTGAAAAGTGATAAGGCCATTGGGGATGAAGTTCTGGAAAAGCTGTCGTACCTGGATGTTTACTTCCCTCTGCGGACCGGAGTGATTCTTGAAACAACGGATCGGGTCATGGATGCCGCCAAAGATCTGCTGCAGCATGCTGTCAATCTTGCCGCGCCAGCAGACGGAGATGAAATCTGTGCGGTGATTGGGATTCCTGCAACAGCTTCTGCTGCCAGCAAGGAGCAAATTTTTAAATTGACCCGGGAGATGGTGGATGTGACCCTGGTTGTCTCAGAACCCTTCATGGTTGGTTATGGGCTGGGGCGGCTGAACAATACCATTATTGTTGATATTGGTGCCGGCACCTCGGATATTTGTGCTCTCAAAGCCGCTGTTCCTGCCCCGGAAGATCAGGTCACTATTAATAAAGGTGGTGATTATATTGATACGGTGCTGCAGGCATTGCTCGAAGAAAGCTTTCCTGATATTCAAGTGACCAAGCAGCTGGTGCAGTCGATCAAGGAACAGTATTCTTTTGTGGATCAGAGAGACGAAGAAATTATTGTCACGTTCCGAGCCGATGGAAAACCGGGAGAGTACGATATCACTGAGGAAGTCAAGGCAGCCTGCGAATCCCTGGTGTCTCCCATTGTGGAAGAAATTGAAAATATTTTGATGCGTTTTGGACCAGAAGACCAGGCAGAAGCCTTGCAGAATATCTATCTTGCAGGCAATGGTGCCAAGATAAAAGGCCTGGATCAGGTCCTCGAAGCGATGCTGCAGGAGTATGGTGATGTCAAAATCACTTGTGTGGAAGACCCAGATTATGCAGGATGCCATGGAGCTCTGCAGATTGCCATGGAATTGCCGATGGCGCAGTGGGGACAGCTCGGTGATCTTCGTAAAAAATAATATATTATGAACAACAACATTGGACAATACCTCGTTGCTTTAGGATTTATCGTCTTTGCGGGCACGATGGTCTACATGCTTTTTGATGAGCCGGAATACGAAGAGTTTGTTCCGGCAGCTAATAACATGGTAGTGCCGGCCGCTATGAACATGGCCAGTCCTGCACCAGTCAACCCCAATCTTGCTCCTGGCAATACAGCCGTCCCTGATTATATTTCTCCCAGGGTTCAGCTCTCCGAAGGTCACTGGCAGGGGATGGAAGTCATTGAGCTGACTGCCGAATTGAAACAGAAGTTGAAAATTCCCATGGAACTGGAAGGGGTGCTTATTGATGAGGTGACCCTGAATGCCATGGAATCCGGAATGAAAGCAGGCGATATTCTGCTGGCTATTGAAAAGAACAGGGTGCGCACCATCGAAGATGTGGTGGCTTTTTCCAAGCGGCTGCAGAACCGCAAAAGTGTTGCCATGACCGTACTGCGGCAGGACAGGCAAATGGTTTTTATTCTGCGCAGCAAAGAGGCGCTTGGGTTCACTCAGGCAGAAACGGCACCCATGATTCTGCCCAGTGACATCATGCCTCATCCTTATCGGGGACGTTGCACCAAATGCCATCCGATTGGAACAACAGGACACATCACACCGGATCCTGACGGGATTCCGCTGGATGTGCCTCCTATTCCCAAAGGGGTCAATAGCCCTCATCGGAATCGAGGGCCTTGTCAGGCATGTCATGTGATTTACTAGTTCTGGAAAATAACAAACCCCCCTAACCCCCCTTTGCTAAAGGGGGAATAAGGCTGAGATAGACTAAAGAGGGGGGTATACGTGTTGAAATAAGAAATCCTCCTGAATCCTATTGTGTTTGAAGTTTAGGAAATGCGTCTCTTAAATCTCCCCTTTGCTAAAGAAGGGGGTTGAAAATAATTCTGGGTAACTGTAATAAATAAAGAGTCCAACTATGGCTGAGTACCTGTCTCCTGAAGAAAAAAAGCGAGAACGTCTGCTCCGTATGAGAGCAATGGCCGAACGGCTGTTTCAGGATGAAATAAAACCCAAAAAAAAACCGTTACCCCAAATCAAGCTCAAGGGGCCGGTGGTAGTCGCTTCTTTTTTTGCGGTGCTCCTGCTTGTTTTTACAATATTGTACAGGGTCAACAAATTCATCTACCTCGAGGAGAATGTGAATGGGGCTACGGCAGCAGTCGAGGTTGCTGTGGAACGGAGGGCTAATCTATTTGACAATATCGTCAATGCCGCTCTCAATCAAGCGGCTCTGGAGTATGAACTGGTTCAGCATGTGGCTGACTCCCGTGCGAATCGACAGCAAACCGGACAGCTTCAAGCGGCAGAAGAAAACCTGAATAAACTGAAAAACTTAAAGTCGGACTTGGTGACAGAAAGCTCCCTGGCTAAATTATTTGCTTTGGTGGAGCAGTATCCGGAAATTAGATTTTCCGACACGTATTCGGAGCTGATGGACAATTTAGTGGAAATTGAAAGCACGATCATGGAGAGACGGTATTTTCTGAATAAAGAAACTCAGGTTTACAATTCAACCATCTCCCAGTTTCCCTGGCAAATGCTGGCCACGCTATTCAAGTTTTTTCACTATGACTATTACGAAATAAAAGATCGGGCGGATGCGCTTGTTCCACATCTGGAGCCGAGCATGTTCAAATCCCTTATGCCGGAAAAAACCGGATCTCCTGGGAATTAAAAGCTCTCATAGGCAGGCGTAAAGTAAAATAAAGAACTGAATGCGTGAAATTTACCAACGGAATTTGATGAAAACAGTCTGTTGGTATCGATCACAGTTGAGCATGCGCAGGAGCATACAAATCTGGACAGTTTTATCTATCAGAAAGCATCATAAATAAATGAAAAAAAACAAAATAATGCCTAATATCCTATTTGTACTCATACTGGCAGGGGTGGCTTCCTACATAGGCATGGATAAACTTTCTGAGGGAGAACCTACTGAGATACAGCGGGGAGTGGTAATGGGGAAAATGCCTCATGCTATTGAACACCACCTGCTGGAAACCGTTCAGGAAGCATTGACACCTCTCCAGGAAAGACCGCAGAAAGTGGTCATTAAGCGCATTCCAAAAATCAGAAGCAACATGCGCATGCCGCATCCTTATTGGGGACAGTGTACCAAATGCCATCTGTTCCACGACAAGGTGGTCAATAATAAAAAAACTCCGGTTGGTAAAGCCCTTGGAAAAGTTGCTGCTATCACCAAGGTCGGGCCTCCGATTTTACCTGATTCGAGTCGACCCCATCCTGCTGCCGGACGCTGCATCAAATGTCATGATATTGTGGTCAAAGAGAAAAAAATATAAAATTGAATTCGCATCATAAAAAAATCTTTTTGTCAGTAGTTTTACTTAAGGGGAAATTACGGATTGACCGAGGTTTGCTAAAGAGGTAAGGTGAAATGCAAACAGAAATTTTAAATGTGCTGAAATAATCTTAAAGTGTTGATATTAAGTATTTTTTTTATTTTTTTGTGATAAATAAAGGTTTGTTCTCAATTTTATTCTCATATATGGGCATAATAAAATTGAAATTTGAGTTTCGAAAGTGATATGGTTCAAGTTAATATAAAGTAAATAGTCTACTGGTGGGAACATTCAGGTAAAAAAATTACGGTTTCTATTCTATAGCAGCGGGATTTTGTTTTACTTCTGTTTTTGTCATTGTGACAACGAATGAGTGAAAAAATCTATGCCAAAACAAAATCTAATTCACGGTGCTATAACGGATCATAGCCGTACTTTTTGTATGGACGATATGCTAGATTATCAAACATATTGAATGTAATAAAATCCATAACTTACATTTTTTGATAATTTTGTATTTTCCCTGAAAATGCATAACCGGAATTTTCTGTGTGAATGTTCCCACCATTTAGATGAAGATACAGATCCAGGATGGCGGAAAATCTTTGGTTCTGTAAAATAACCAGCGATGAGCTGGGGAATTTGTGTGAGTAGTCAGCAAGCGGAATAACTCGCGAGCGATGATAAACCATAAAATAAGGACGAATTATGAAAGCATTTCTATTTGGAAAAGGTGGAGCTGCTAAAGCTGCTGCAGGTGCAGGTGCAGGTGCAGGTGCAGGTGCAGGTGCAGGTGCAGGTGCAGGTGCAGGTGCAGGTGCAGGTGTTAATCAAATGGCT
>JADGAT010000152.1 GCA_015231885.1 SAR324 cluster bacterium | reverse complement strand
CAGCACGAGACAGATAAGTAATGGAGATGTCTACTGCTGATTCTCTTGTTCTGCTGTCTGTAATGATTTTCGTCAATCTGATCAGGAGATGCATCATGGAAAGCAATCAGAGTCACAACTGCTGGATGCTATCTAGCCAAGGAAATTTCAATCTTGTGGATGATCATAGGCGCATTTGGACGATCTCCCATGTACCGGTAAAAAAGTATACAGCAATACCAATGTCAGAAAAGAAGCGGAGCATCGTGGATCTAGACAATAAGATAGTTTTTTACAATTTCAATTGGCAATAAACAAAATGGACGGAGCAAGATGGAATGGAGGATAGAGACAAATCAATGCCAGCAAAGCAAATTGGTCAATGATGAAATTGGTTTGTAAATTGATAGAATGGAACGAGAATGGGAATTCTATGATGGAAGGTAGTTAGTGATACAAAATCTTTAAATGCACTATTAATTGAGGTGTACATAAGATTTTGTGCTGTTGGAAAAAGTCTATTTAATTAAACATAACATTAGCAAATTGTGATTTCCACTGGCCGCGACTTCCAGAGCCCGTTTGACATACTCCTGCCCTTTGACATCCTGAAAGTCTTCTTCATAGGTTTGCTGTTTTTCAAACAGAGAAGTGATGTCATACTCGTTGGCAGAAAGTTCCACTTCTCCTTGAAAATACTGCACCACTTCTTTCAAAGAAGAAACCGGAAGCCGCTGGACTTCTGACACCACAGCAGCTTCCGCTTCGTTTTCTTTTGGCAGGATCAAACCTTGCAATTTTTGATCTCTTGCGGCAACTGCTACCGGCAAGGCCCCCCGAATTGGTCTGATGTTTCCATCCAGTGACAGCTCTCCGGCAATCATGTATTGATTCAGCTGCTCTGCAGGGAAAATCCCCAAAGCCCCCAGAATAGCTACAGCAATCGGTAAATCAAAACCAGAACCAATCTTACGCAAGTTGGCTGGGGCCAAATTCACCACAATTTTGCGGATGGGCATTTGAAAACCCGAGTTATTGATTGCGGCCATCACCCGATCCCGGCTTTCCCGAATTGTCCCGTCCGGCATTCCCACGATATTAAAATTTGCCAACCCGAAGGATATGTCCACCTCCACATCTATCAAATGTGCTTCAATCCCTAAAATTGTGGCAGAGAAGGTTTTGGCGATCATCGTGTTCGTTTGTTGATTGTTGATCAATTGTTACCAGAGAATACTTGTTTATTCAGCTAGATTTTCGTAGGAAACATTGCTGTCTTTGTCAAGTTATCATTGCAGTGAATGGTATTGAGAACTGTATAATTTTTTGTTGATCTAGATCGCACAGACTAGGCATTGATTAACCACGATTTACAACAGACAAGCTACTGAACTCATGGTCGACACTGCATACAACTTATTATTTTTGCCTTCCTTATAGAACTCGGATTATGCAGGAACTAGCTGATAACCGAGGGATTTAGCCTATTTTGTCTACCATTGACTTTCCGGCCTGCTTCCATCACCGATGATTCTGTCCATGATAATACAAAGTGGGCAGAATGGGTAGAGGTTACCAATGCTTACAGAAAAAAAGTCACCCACATCGCTATGTTCTCATTTTGAGAATTAGTGGATTGACATTCTATCACAATCACCATATAATTCTCAAAATGAGAATTTTGATTCATTTACCAAATCAAACATTGCTGGTGAACGCACGATGGAAAGCAGTTCAATGCATATAATCAGTTATAAGAAAATTAGAGAGTTTTGTGAAAGACATTCAAAAGCAGAAACATCATTAAATCACTGGTATCGAATTATTAGACATGAAGAATTCAAAAATTTTGCAGATATCAAGAGGGTCTTTTCAAGTGCAGACCAAGTGGAGAATTTTGTTGTTTTCAACATTGGAGGAAACAACTATCGTTTGATCGCATTTGTGCGCTATCAGTTAAAACGGTTATTTATCCGTCATATTTTGACACATTCAGAGTATGATAAAGAAAAATGGAAGGAGGATATATGGTTTCAGAATTCAAACAATTGACAGAAGTGTGGCCTTCAATTTCAATGGTTCTTCATCCTCCACATAATGAGAAAGATTTGAATGAATTAGTAGAATTATGTGACTACTTGATTGATCAAACAGGTGGTGATGAAGAACATTCGTTGATGGAGCTTTTAGATATTGTAGGAACATTGATTGAGAATTATGAATCACAGCATATTCCTGAGCCACAAGGAGATGCGATAGGATGTTTAAAATACTTGATGCAAGAGCATGGTCTCAAACAAAAAGATTTGACTGAGTTAGGTTCTCCGGGGGTAATTTCAGAAATTCTTTCAGAAAAAAGAGAGTTAAATAAACGACAGATCAAAGCTCTTAGTGAGCGTTTTAATTGCAGTCCAGCAATCTTCATTTGAGGAATGAAAAAGAGCCAACTCTCCATTGGCAATCAGTACCGTTTCTCCATGAGGGCACTTTTCTGTTTCAATAATTTACTGAAGAAACTGCTGACAGAGTGCGTATAACAACAAAGTTGATTTCAATTGCTGGTGATTCTGCAATCAATCTCCGTTTTAGTTGGGATTCCAAGTCTCAGCAGATTCTTGACTTTAGGAAGGCGGAAATAATAACAATAGTTCCCTTGTCAATCAAGGAATTTAGCCTGTAGTGAAACTAGCACCATTAGTTATTGACAACTCTGAGGGGGAGTTGAAGATGGAATACCTTCGATAGCAAAAGACTGAAAAACTCCACCGCTTTAACGTGCTAATTCCTTGACTTGCTCTGATTGAAATAAATGGTCGATTTCGATTAAAAAATCATTGATTAGTTTTTGTTCTTTGCTAGTTTCCATAGAGAACCTCCTATCTGTTCTTGTTCGGTAGAGTGGTATTTACCAATACAAGATTAGTTGGAGGTTCTTCAAATGTAAAACTATATCAATATGTTATCGCTTAACTTGACACCTATGGGGGGGGGGGGATTTTTTTACGAAATGTATTTGATATTTTTTTTACCTGAAACCAAGTGGCCTTAGTCGCCAATGTTGTCAGAGGAAACCATAGGAAAAACAACAGGCTGGGTTTGATGGGCTGTACTTCCACCAAGTGTACTTTTTCTACTGTTTTCTTTTCTGGTTCATTATTTGTCATGCTGACTGCTTTTTTTAGGAAGACGAAAATAATAACATGCGAAAGTTACACAGGATTTTTATCGAGATCCAAGGCATTTTATCGGGCGCATAGTTTGCTATGACACTGGTAAAACAACGCAGAAGATCGTTGAAAAGACAAATAGATTTTAAGAAGTTTACATCATGGAAAGAATCTGAATCAAAGTCAAATTATAAACCAGGAAAAATCGGGAAAAGTAAATAAAATTTCATTGATTTTTTTTTTATCGCGACCTTATTGAAATTTTAATATATGTTGCAATTTAAGATTTTTGATGAATACCAAAAGACTTTCAATCGCTAATGAAGCCAATTTAAAGGGGGGCACTGATGAAAAAAATGACTTTAATGGATCAACTCAAAAAAGAAACTCGAAAATCTCATAATCAACTTGAAAAACTTCCTTATTTTCAAGCGTTAGCAGAAGGGAACTTGGGGAGAGACAGTTATATTGCTCATCTCCGGGCGTTGTCTGTGATTCATGGAGTGATGGAAGACCAGATCATGAGGGCCAATGATCCGATTCTCGGCATAGTCTGGAACAATGGGTTGTGTAAAATGCCTTTGTTGATTCAGGACCTCCATAATCTGGATCATGAAAATGTTCAGGATCTTCCTGCTGTGGTCGATGCTTCAGTTGAATTGACTCGGAAAATCAGATTAAGGCTGCAGCAGGATCCCATGAGCATGCTGGGATACCTTTATGTTTTTGAAGGATCAACGTTGGGAGGTGCTGTGCTCAAACAGCAGCTTTCCAAAGCTTTTGGGCTTTCAGATAATATGGGAATGTCTTACGTGGCACAGTATGGAGATGACAAACGAAAGCATTGGGATCAATTTAAAAAGAAAATGAACTCGGTCCAGCTTCAGGAAGATGAAAAACAACGCATTGTGCAAGCAGCACATGAACTGTTTGAGGGTTTAATGCCCGTGTTTGAAGGTTTGCACCCTATCGGACAACAGACTCCATTCTATAACGCAACGAGTCTGAACCCTGAGAGCGGCAACCAGCCCATTTCGGAAGATGCTGAAGAGATTAATGCCGCATTGCGTGCAGGAAAAATTACTTGGAAAAAATTTCCTTATTATGCGTGGCGATATTCTGATCGTGGTGAACAATATACTCGGAGCGACAGCGCCTGGATTACTACGCTGGTGAATTATAACTGGGCTCGGGTTCAGCAGCAAATCCGCTGGCTGGGGCGGGTGCTTTCAACACGAGGGATGCCTCAGTGGATGCTGGAGATCCATTTACAAAATATGTACAATGAGCTGATCAAAGTGCACCCTGATAAAGAAAAAAAATACGCACTCCTTTTGGAAGCCTCAGCAGATTTGGGGGAGATGCGGAAGGCTTGTTTTGATGATCAAGCCCTACAGAAATTTTCAGACCAGTTTGATGCGGAAGTGGGGTCTGAGTGGAGTTGGCGCCTGAAACACATGGGAGCCTTGCTGGGTGCGGCAGTCGCTGATGAAAAATCGGGAATCGATGGTGCCGTTTCGAGTATTGAAAGCTGGGCGACCGATTCCCGCCGATTTCCTGATATTTTTATTGCGGCAGTCCAAAAAATCATTCGGGATGCCCGGAAAAAAGCCAAGTAGCTGTCACAACTATTATTCAATCTTTGTTTTTGTAGCGAGCCAGGAATATCTGAATCAGCTCTTTTTTCATGGCATCGGCCTCTCTGGCTTTCATGGGGCCAGAGAAAAGAGCTGGCCAGAAAAACGCACCTCCCATCATTGCCCAGAACGCTTCAGCTGCCCGTTTGGCAGTCCAGGTCTTCATGCGTCCGTCCGCTTCGGCATCCTGTAGCCATGCAGCGAGTGTGTCTTTCACCAATTCCAGATTGGTGATAAAAACGCCTATTGTTACTTTCATCAGTCCCAGCCATGATGGATTTTTTGATATATCCAACTTGGCGTTAGCAAATTCTCCAAGCTGCGACTCCAAGCGGCATTTCGCATCATAATTTGATCTCTTTCAAAGCCAAAGTCTCGGCCATGAGTCGATTCAATACTTCACTGAAAAGATTTTTCTTGCATTGAAAGACAAGCGGGAAAACAAACGAACAGGGAAACATTTATGAAATATTTAAATATTTATTTTCATTCATCCATTTTATTTATTTTTTTAGGAGTCTTACTCATGAACTGCACGATCTATAGTCAACAGCAAGCACCGACACGACACAAACGCATGGAACAATCCAAGCAATATAATAATGGAAAATTCCATAATGTTCAAAAAATCAATTTATGGGAAGGATCAAAAATGTGGGAGACGTTCATGGAATATACGTTTGGAAAACGAGTCGATGCGGTGCCCACTCCTCCGTTTCCTCTTCAGACAATCAAAGGAAACGAATTTTATCTGGATGATACTGCAGCAATTCATTTTGCGCGCTTGGGACACTCCTCTCTCTTGCTTCAGATAGGAGGCAAAGTTTGGCTGACTGATCCGGTCTTTAGTAAAAGAGCCTCACCGGTTCAATGGATGGGACCAAAACGATTCCATCCTGTTCCAATAGAAATTAATGAATTGCCTGAAATCGAAGGAGTCATCATTTCCCATGATCACTACGATCATTTGGATCATAACAGTGTTCGTCAACTGAAAGACCGTGCCAAGCTCTTTTTAGTTCCCTTAGGGATTGGCAACATTCTTGAATCCTGGGGAGTGCCTGCAAAGAAAATTGTAGAGCTGGACTGGTGGGAAAATGTGACTTTAGGAGATATTGAATTTATATCCACTCCCACACGACATTTTTCAGGACGAGGACTCTGGGACGGAAATACCACATTATGGACTTCCTGGGTCATTCGGACTGAAAAACATTCGATTTATTTCAGCGGAGACAGTGGATATTTTGAGGGATTCAAGCAAATAGGCGAGAAATACGGTCCTTTTGACATCACATTCATGGAAAATGGAGCCTACAATAAAAACTGGCCTGATGTCCACATGTCACCTGAAGAAACCATGCAGGCCTTTAAAGATTTGAAAGGCAAACTGTTGGTTCCCATTCATAATGGCACGTTTGATCTGTCGCTTCACAGCTGGTATGACCCCATGGAACGCATCATGGGACTAGCCAAAAAAGAAAATGCACAAATCTTGATCCCTACCATGGGACAAATCGTTGATGGAATGAATCCACCCTCAACTATTGCATGGTGGAAAAAGTATTCCAGCGTAACGGTTAATGAACTGGTGCTCAATACACCATGACTGAAGTGAGTTCGATGAAGACGGCTCTCTTGTTGTTTTACAGTAGCATCCTGTTCCTC
>JADGAT010000151.1 GCA_015231885.1 SAR324 cluster bacterium | reverse complement strand
AACTGGTTGCACGAATAGACTGTAAGGCTGAGAGAAAAAAATCACTGCTGCATATTCATCATCTGGCTCTGGAACCGGGGCTTGTCAAAATAGATGATTTTTTTCTTGCTCTGTACAAAGAACTTGCATCCTTCCTGCAATTTAATAACTGTAGTAATCTCCGATTACACAGACTGTCTCCGCCCGATTATAAGCCTGTGCTGCAAACTGTAATAAGCAGTTTGATGAGATAAAAAATATGGCACCTGATGGCATAAAATTAAAAAAGATGAAATTGTGACTGTATGAAATTACCTTGCAACCAGTTTGTCTTTTCATGTTTTCCCTTAAGCTTCAAAGATGCGGATGGTTCGCCGGTTCGGGCGGTGGCTTTTGTATAATGATTTGCAAGTAAAAGTCCAACGTGATAGGGAAACACATAGTGCGATTTGAGTGACTGGATGGGCATTGAATTGTCATAAGAATCCCCACTGAAGAGCCAGTCTGAAACCCAGAGCTTCGGATCTTTGCTAATTGATTTTAAATCAACCCCAGATAGAAAACGCTTTATGAAATTGATTACGAGATTTATCTCATTTCTCATTATATCACTATCCCTGATTTTCACTGTTTATGCTGAAGAAATTGTCATTTCTGGCAATTCGGCAAAGGCACCTAAAATATGGCGTGAGGATGGGCAGCCAAAGGGTATTCTAACTGATATCATGCTGTATGCCGGAAAAGAGCTTGGTGTTGATTTTGTAATCAAGCTCTACCCCTGGAAGAGAGCTTATACATTGGCTGAACGCAGTAAAGCTGGTATTGTGGGTATTTCAAAGAATGAAGAAAGGCTGCGGATTTTCGATTATTCAGAACCACTCTATTACGATGAAGTTGTTTTAGTTGTTAAACGCGGAAATGAGTTTAAATATGAAAGAAACGAGGATTTGAAAGAAAAAACCATTGGTGCCTGTAGAGGTTGTACTTTTGGTCCTGAATATGAAGAAGCAAAAAAATATTTTCAGGTTGAACCTGATAATGCAAAAGTTAAGCGTCTCAGGAAGTTATTGACGGGTCGAATTGATGCAGCCATCTTCAACCCCGGAGCTGCTGCTTTGAATCACGAACTGAGTCTAACCAAAGCATTCAAACGTGATCAGTTTACGGTTCTCAAAAAACCAATCACCAAAGACCCCAATTACTTGGCCTTCGCAAAAAACCTCAATATGAAAGACTTTTTGGAAAAATTCAATCAAGTGATTCAAAAGGGATATGAGGACGGGACCATACAAAAAATCATTGCACGCTATTGAGCCACGTGTACCGAGCGTTAAGCTAAAACTAAACAATAATCTTCTATTCCTGTTAGATTATCGAGGTGGCTATGCATCGACTATGTTTCATGTCTATTGTTCTATTAATTTCGTTTGTTTCTTTGGCATCGATTGAAGCAAATGCGCAAGCCAGAGAGTTGCTTGTATCCGGGACCGAATGGGAGCCTTACAATGGAAAAAAACAGCTAGATCCCTATGAAACCTTTTAATGAAATGATTTCACAACAAAAAATTTCTCTAGACTATATCGCGCAAGTGTTTTTTAAAATCGTTTTTACAATCCTTGCTGCTTTTTTGTTGTGCCAGCCAGCTGTCCTTTGGGCCTCGCAGGAAACAGCCGATGAGATTGCCCGCATCAGTGCCCTGCCTTTGAGCTATCTGGACAAAGACGAACTTCAAACCGTTGTCACTAAATACATAGAGAATCATCCCGAAATTGACGGTCTAAAAATCATTGAGTCGCTGACTGGAGAGGTCTATATCTCCATCTACCGCGTAGGCGGCCAACTCAAATCGATTTCGGAAGCTCCTGATTCTTTAAAAGACACAAAATCCTTTCAATCGGTTGCATCGATAGCCGGAGAGACGGTCGGTCAAGTCTTCCTTTTTGCGAGTCATAAAGCTGCCTCAGACCTGACACTCACTGAAGAGGAACGGTCTTTTATCGAGACTCATCCAAAAATTACAGTCGGCGGTGAGATGGATTGGGCTCCTTTTGACTTTGTTGATGACGCTGGCAATTACTCTGGTATTACAAACGATTATTTAAAAATCATCAGCCAGAAACTTGGCATTCAAATGGAGATGGTCACCGGCCCGACCTGGAATGAACTTTTGAGAATGCTCCGGGAGAAAGAAATCGATGCTTTACCGGCTATTTATCATTCAACTGAACGTGAGGATTTTGTAAATTTCACATCCCCCTATGCAAAACTAACCGAATACGTTTTTTCTCGCAGTAGCGAAGCCACCATTACCAGCTTTGAGGATCTCAAAGATAAGACCACCGTTGTGGTCAAAGGCTATACAATTGAAACCTATTTACGCAAGAATCATCCTGATTTTGCTCTGAAAACCGCGCCCTCCATACAAGAGGCACTCAAGATGCTCCCTACTGGTGAAGCCGATGCCTTCATTGGTGATATCCTGTCCACTGCATACAACATCAAGCAACTCTCGCTGGTAGGTCTTAAACCAACGGCACAGGTACCAACCAAGGGACCTTCAGTGCACATGGCCATTCGTAAAGACTGGCCAGTTCTGAGAAGTTTATTCGATAAGGCTCTTGCTGCGATATCCCAACAAGAGCATAATTCAATCAAACAAAATTGGACTGGGTTAGCCGAACAGAAACTAGCCGAAGACAAACCCAGGATCCAATTGTCTGCTGATGAAAAGACCTGGCTGCAGGCGCATCCTGTCATCAAAGTGCACAATGAGCTCAATTGGCCCCCCTACAATTTCAATATCGACGGCATTGCAGCCGGTTATTCGGTTGATTACATGAATCTGTTGGGAAACCGGATTGGTTTGGAAATTCAATATGTATCGGGAGAGTGGGGAGAGCTGCTCAATATGGCTTTTGAGAAAAAGCTGGATGTCATGCTCAACATTGTCAACACACCCGAACGTCAAAAGCACCTGTTGTACACCAAGAGTTATGCTAAAAACCCGAATGTGATTCTTAGTCGAAAAGACAGTACCATTTCTGATATTCAATCCCTTTTTGGCAAAACAGTGGCTTTTCCCAAAGGATTTTTCTACGAAGAGCTCCTTAAAACACAATTTCCTCAAATCAAAAGGCTTCCCACCAAAGACACCTTGGATTCACTGAAAAAAGTACAATTCGGACAAGCCGATGCTGCCCTGGGAGAATTGGCGGTTGTGGGCTACCTCATCAAGGAAAATTTGCTGACCGACCTGGTCGTCAAAGGAGGTTTTGACTCCGGCAATCCTGAAGTTGAAAAACTCAATATTGCGGTGCGTAACGATTGGCCCGAATTGCAGTCCATCCTCACCAAGGCCATGAATTCAGTCACCACCAGGGAAATCAGCGATCTTCAGGAAAAGTGGCTGGGGGATGCCAAGGAATTTATTCCTTTGACTCAAAAAGAACAGGCATGGATTGAGCAGAACTCAAAGATTCGCTTGGGAATCGACCCCAATTGGATGCCGCTGGAGCAATTGAACAAGACGGCAGGGACCCATGAAGGCATCATTGCCGATTATCTGTCGATCATTGCCAAGCGCAGCGGTTTAAAATTTGAAGTGATTCCCACCCAAAGTTTTGTCGAAACCATTGGAAAAGCGAAAGCTCTGGAAACCGACGTGTTGTCTGCGGTTAAAAAGAATGAGGAGCGTGAGCAATTCTTGAACTTCAGCAAAGCTTATTTTAGCTTAACCGATGTGATTGTCATGCAGCAAAATTCCAGTGCCATCAGCGGCCTACGGAATTTAAAGGAAAAACGCGTTGGAGTGGTGAGAAGTTATTGGATTGAAAAACGTATCCAAGAGGACTTTCCTGGAATAAAAGTAGTTCCGGTTAACAGTACCCTGGAAGGATTGAACCAGGTCACGGCCGGACAATTGGATGCTTTTGTTGATGATTTGTTTGTGGTTCAGCATTTGATCGAACGGAACACACTAAACAATCTCAAAATCGCTGCCAATACCAAGTATAATAGCGGTCTTCATCTGGGCATCAGAAAAGACTGGCCTGAGGAAGTGGTTTCTATCATCAATAAAGCCATCGACAGCATTCAACCCGAGGAGAAAAACCAGATTTTTAATAAATGGATCAGCATCAAGGAAGAAGCCGGGCCTACTCTAGCCCAACCTGGGACCGATACCTTTTCTCCCATTGAGGAAGTGTCTTTGGAAGACACCATTCAGCAAATTGTTGTCCAGGCCGTAGCATTCATTCTGATTGTTTCCTTGCTGATTGGCACTATCTATTTCCTGATGCAGCGTTACCTGGGAGACAATATTGCCACCTTGTTTCAGTCCAACAAGGCCACTTGGTTTGGTGCAGTATTGATCGGTTTCTTTCTACTGGCGGTGGGGATCATCAGTGCAAATTCTCTGAATCGCATTGAAAAACGAATTCGCAGTGACTTTGCGTCTTCTTTAAAAACAGTGGTTCAAAGCACTCACGAATCATTGAACGTATGGTTAGAAAATCAAAAAAGATCGATCCACCTGTTTGCTAAAAACCCACAACTGGTGGAATTCACCCAGAACTTATTGGATGTGTCAAACAATGCCACACAACTCAAAGAGCATGAATCTCAGGCAAAGGTCAGAGAACTTTTAAAAGCCAACCAACAGCATTACAATCTACTTGACTACTTCATCATGTCCCCGAATTACATGACGATTGCCTCAACGAAAGATAAAGACATTGGTTCAACAAGTTTCCTTAGCCAACGCTACCGATCCCTGTTCGAAACGGTCATAAGAGACAAAATCAGCGCAGTGCTTCCCATGCAGCTAAAAGCAGCTCCAAAAGCTTCGTCGCAGAAAGATTCTCCCATAACCTCTTCCTTGTTTTTTCTGAGCCCCATCACCAATGATCAAGGAAATGTTGTTGCCGTTTTGGCAATGGCGGTGGACCCAACTGTGGATATATCAAGAATCACGGGGGTAGGCCGATTGGGAGATTCTGGCGAGACCTACGCTTTTGACAACTCAGGGATCCTTGTTTCTAAAAGTCGATTTGATGATCAATTGAGGCAAATTGGACTGATCGGCCCCAATGAAACCAGTATCTTTAAAATCCGTATCAGCGACCCGGGAGGAAACCTGCTGGAAGGCCATCAACCCAGCCTGTCTCAACAGGAACAAGCGCTCACCTTAATGGCTGCGCAAGCCTTGTCTGTAAAAAAAGGAGTGAACAATGATGGATACCGCGACTATCGAGGGGTGCGTGTTTTTGGGGCATGGCTCTGGGAGTCGGATTTGGGTATAGGTATCACCACCGAAATTGATGAAAATGAAGCCCTGGAAACATTCGACATCACCCGCTTGATTGTTGTCAGTGTTTTGGGAATCGCCGCATTTCTGTCTATTCTGCTCACTGCCATCAGTCTTTGGTTAGGGAAAAAAGCCAATCAATATTTGCTCAAACAATTGGCAGAAACGAAGAAAATCGTATCCATGACAAAAACCTTCCAGAAGTTTGTTCCCGAGCAGTTTCTGCAGCGTATATCGACGGAAGGCATGGAGGACATTGGATTGGGTAATGCTGAAACCACATCATTGACGATATTGTTCTCTGATATTCGTGCATTCACCACCTTTTCAGAAAAGCTGTCTCCTAAGGATTTACTAGATTTTCTCAATTCCTACTTCAAGAAGATGAATCAATCCATACATGACAATCATGGATTCATCGACAAATACATTGGTGATGCGATCATGGCCTTATTTGATAATCCTGAAGGAACGGAACATGAAGAAGCCTTGAATGCCATTCAAGCAGCTGTGGCTATGCAGCAATCCATTCAGGTTTTTAACCAGGAACGCCAGCATCAGCAGATACCTCCCATAGAAATTGGGATTGGTATCCACAGTGGGCCTGTCATTGTGGGGACCGTGGGATCGGAAGAGCGCTTAGATTCAACCGTCATTGGTGATACAGTCAATTTGGCTTCCCGATTGGAAGGTGTGACAAAATTATACGGGGCCGGGATCATCATCAGTGCCGAAACTTTCTCACTCTTAAAAAATGAGGAGCAATTCCAGTGGAGAGAATTGGACCGGATCCGGGTTAAAGGAAAAAAAGAGCCCATGGGTATTTTTGAAATATTCGACCATGACCCTCCTGAGGTTCAGGGTATGAAGAAAAAAACGGCCGGTTTGATCATGGAAGGGTTGATCTATCGCCAGATCCAGGATTGGGACACCGCTCAAAAAGCCTTCGAAGAAGCATTAACAATCCATCCTGATGACAAAGTAGCCAAACAACACATCCAGCATTTGCAGCAGCTGCAGCTCCTTCAGCTCTCTGACGATTGGGACGGAGCGATCACCCTGGAACAAAAATAGTTTTTTCTCCTGTATGTCCAAATGATATTAACAAACAGTTCCACGTTAGCTCCCTGCGGTCGCAGAGCTTTACATTATGATCACCAACCACATAGGAAAATCAAAAATTACAGAAGAAGATAGCATCTGGAAATATGTGT
>JADGAT010000150.1 GCA_015231885.1 SAR324 cluster bacterium | reverse complement strand
TCTATCTCCATTGGACTCTCGCTGTATGCTGCCCTCTCTTTTTCTTTTCTCTCCTTGCCCCGATAAGAGCTGCTATACGCCACCTGGCTGAACTATATCCGCTGCCATGATGACATCGGTCTGGGATTTTCTGACTGGGATATTGAACAGGCGGGCTATGATTCAAAAGCGCATAGAAACTTCCTGATTAACTATTTTATTGGAAAGCATGACGATTCCATTGCACGGGGTTTGTTGTTTGGACACAATGCCAAAACAAACGATGCTCGAATTTCAGGAACACTGACTTCCCTGATCGGTCTGGAAAACACCCTGGAACAAAACAACAAAGAAATGATCAACAAATCATTGAAACATATCCTGCTGCTGCACAGCATGATCTTTTCTTTTGGAGGAATACCCCTGCTTTACTATGGTGATGAAGTGGGAACTATCAATGATTATACTTATATTGATAAGTTGGGCAAAGCCAATGACAGCCGCTGGGCACATCGCCCTAAAATTGATTGGGAAAAATCTGACAGGCGCAATACCCCTGGTACTGTAGAATATACTTTATTTTCCGCCTTAAAACGAATGATTGCGGTTAGAAAAGAAATTCCTGCATTTGCTGATTTCAATAACAGAGAATTGATCGAGTTGAGCAATATCCACTTATTTGCCTTCTTCAGAAATGACCGGAACAGCTACAATCGAGTATTAGTGATTGGCAACTTTGATGCCCACTCCCAAAAAATGGATTTATCAGAAATCAATTCCTACGGATTCCGAATCAACCCTTCCATGCGTGATCTGTATTCAGGAGAGTTTCCTCTCATTAATAAAAATCACCTGGTTCTTCCTCCTTTTCACTTTTACTGGATTTCTAATTTTTAAGACAAAATATGAATCTGGTGCGGTCGACGTTCCGAAGCAGGAGCTTGCCCAGAAGTCACTTGCTAAGAAGTTTTCCTGGGCAAAACATCAATCCATAATGGCATAGCATTTTGATTTGCTATTATACCAATTAATGAGCCGGCCTGTTAAAAATGTCTATCTGCTTGATCTTTTCTATTGAATCTAATGCTTTTGGCAGATAATTGTTTGTAATCCGATTCTTAAAGTGATCAAAATGAGTTTGAATGTTGTTCATTGGAATTGTGAGAAGCTCCTTTTTTCCATCCAAAAATGAAAATAGTTTTTGTGCTTGCTCGCGAATCCACATGAATTGCTCTTTCCACATCATAATACCTCCATATGTTGAATAGAATTTGGTAATCAATAATGCCTGATTCAGTAATTAGCACTCAATAAATATGAGTGCTAATAAGATCAAACTATCATATTTTTGTGGTTTGTCAACCATAAAAATTAAATTTTTCTTAAATGCGGGAAGGTAAGAAAACTCTAGTATTTAACCCATCTGATCTGGAAGGCGATAACGCAACAAACACCCTACCCCTCCATATTGCATCAAGGTGAAACTATCACTCACGGTTTCGATACGGCACTTGTGCTTAACTGCCAGTTTGACCAGTTCATCCCGATCATGCAGATATTCCAATTCCTTAGACAAAATCAACATATCAGCCTGCCCGCGTTCAATGGCTTCACGGCAAGCTTGCGTGCCAATGACCGCTGGTCCCTCTGTGTTAATATACTGTTTTAACAATTCGACCACACTCAAGGAGTCCTGCTGCTCTTGCCTGATAAACATACTCAGGGTGGTTTCAACAATAGACTCCAGCTTCGCCTTGGTAGAGACAGCCAGGGTTTCGATCAACTTTTCTGACAGATGCTTGGGAAGGGATTTTTTGATTCGAGCCGTCATTTTTGGATTTCCAACGAGAATCAAATGTGAATAGCCACCTTGCGACATCAATTGATCCAAAACCTTGATTTTTTCTTTGATGAACTTATTGGTTTGTTCATGTCGATGATGCTGATAATGTTCTTTGCTCCAGATTTGCTTGACACGATCCAATAAATTTTGATTTTCAAGCCACAGTGTTGATGTGACCTCACCCAGGTTGACCTCCAGGATACGTGCGTTTTCTTCGGAAGCAATCAATACAACATAACGGTGGTAAACATCCTTTAGTTCCACCAGATGATAGATATTGGGGGTCATGTCCACAGTCATTGAATTGGGTAGCGGCACCCTAAACTGTAATGGTAGAAAAAAGGGTTCGGGTTCTCCTCGCGAGAATATGGCAACCCCCTTGGTTTCAGGCAATAGTTTCTTTTTAATGAAACTTTCCACTTTGTTCAAAGCATCTTCAAATTCTTCTTCAACATGCGGTAACCCTTTTTGACTGGACTGAAGCAATCGAGTTCGATCTTTTAGATAGGATCGATATCCTTTTTTCCCCTTCTCCAGATTGAGATAGCAGCTGATCAGAGGGCTATAATTGCTATTCAATGTTGCTAAAGTACGAATGTGGTTTTCAATATTCTTCAGTTCCATGGACTTCTTGTGCTCCTTTTTGAAGGGTTATCCTGTAAACGGGTTATTTTTTCATTTTTGTCATCCTACTGAGGAGGGACGACGAAGGATCTTATTCATACCAAAAGATTCTTCGCTTCGCTCAGAATGACAGACTATCTTTCAATTGTCACTTTTTAAACGCAACTTGGTACAACCAAACCATCCGAGTTAATTACTACATTTGCTTGACATCTTGCTCATCTGCAAGCATATTTGTTTGTGCAAAGTATGATTAACCCATTATCGATTTAACATCCTATGTCTATTCGTCCAGGTCGAGGAGGAAGCGGAGAAGTTTCCTTGCGTCGTCGTGAACGCAGTGCATTACGCATGGTTCACAAAACAAGTCTTCGCGATGGAAGTTTCGAAGAACACCTCCCCCCTCCGTTAGCTCCAGAGTTGTTTTGTGATATATCGGAAACTTACTGGAGTTGTTTGCAGAGTGTAGCAGATCCTCGGAAGGAATCTTTGCGTATTTATCCGTTGCATCTGATTCTTCATCGTATTATTTCAGGTCTTCTTTCCGGCACCCGACATATCGGTGTTCTCTTTCCAAAAAAACAAAGCCAACGTGATGGAGAGGTGAGTCGTCAATTAGGATCTCTACCAACCCGTCCGGCACAGTGTAGAGGCGAAACCAGTTGCCGATCGTACGACGGCTACGGCCTAAACTGGCGGCCACTCCTTGACGATCACCAGCTTGACCACTTTGCAAAAGATACAGGGATTGAATTCGCTCATAAAATCGCTTATTCGATTCTTGCTTCATTAATTTGAGAAGTTCCGATTCACTCTCCTGTATCACTGGAATACTACGGTTCATAAGCACTATAAGTCAGGTGAAAAAATTTAAAATTTTATCATTATAATGGTTAATTTCAATCAGTAAATGGTATAAGGCGCAGAGTCAGGATGTGTTACTGGAGACAGTGGCGCAAACCACGGACAAAGATTGCAAACCTTTTGAAGCGAGGAGTTCCAATAACCGCTGCCATAGCTTGTGGTATCGCCAGTAAAGGCCCTTGGCGCAATTCCAAAACTCCTGGAATTCAAATGGCTTTGAGCAATCAGTATTTAAAAGAGCAGGGTTTGATCAGTCTTCGGGATGGATGGATTAAAGTTCATTACCCCAAAAGGTAAGGTTAAACGAACCGCCGTATGCGCAGTCGCACGTACGGTGGTGTGGGGAGGGCTGTTTAAAAATCAGTCCTTACCCGATTGGCTGAAATTTCTATGTTTTAAGCAGCATGCATAGCTTCGTAATGAAGGAGTAAGACTTGATCAGCTTGTAATGCCTCCATTGCGTATGTTTGTCCTTCTTTATCTACAAACTCGACCTCATATACACCAGGAGCCAATATTTCGACTATTGTTCCAACTTGTCCTCTGTAAAGCCTTTTTTCCGCTACATCTTGTGTCAATGCTACGACATCCAAAAGCTCTATTGTTTTTTTCATTCTAGCCCTTTCGTTTCTTTGGAATATAGCAACTCGTTAATCTTGGATATGCTTCTCCTGTTAATACAACCCATGTGCTCCTCAGTCTTGCTTGACCTTGTTTTGTTGTCAGGTCAAATTCAACAACATAACGTTTACCATATTGATCTTCTTTAATTTCTATAGCGCCTTCAGTCAGTATTTTATTCTTGATAACTTCTCTAAGCCATTCTGCATCATCTGATGATAAACCCAATAGTCTTTCAAATACCAATGCTTTATGCTTTCCTCCAGCATGTTGAGAACTCAAGCAGTAGTCTCTCAATTTTTCAGTTGGTATAATGGCGTCTTTGGCATTTGGTAATCTCATAAAAGCTGTCACCAGAATACTATTGAATAATGATTATTTGAGTCAATTATTTGATCTTATCATAGGCCGTAGACGAATAGAAGGACTACAAAAGCCAACGTCTGCACCAGCCGCCACTTACCATACGAAAATTTTTGCAAAAGAGATGAATGTACAAACTACTACAAAGTCTTGGTCAAAAAGCGCAGGGTAAGTGGTCGGTCTGAATGCAATTGTTGGCAAGTTTATGAAGTTGAATTAACTAATCTTTCTAAGAGAATATCTTCGACATTTTGCCTAGAATCTATTACAGTCAGGATATAAACATCTTTGTCTGATACTCTATAAATAATTCGCCAAGGTGTAATAATTTGTTCTCGATATTGTAAAATCCCATGATCTTTTAATTCAGGAACAACTCGACCTCTTTGGGGGGATAAAGAAAGAGTTGATGTCTTTGTTCTAATTTTTTTTAAAACCTTTAAACCGTTTTCAAGATTATCTATTGCGATATATTCAACAATTCTTTTTAAGTCATTTTCAGCAACTTCGGACCAAATAATTTCATACTTCTCATTCATTTCTCTCTTTCAATAAAGTTTCTATATCTTGGAAAACTGTTTCATGAAGTTTGCTTTTTCCTTTCTTGATTTCTTCTTCCCCTTGAGAAATTAATTTTAATAACCCTATTGTATTACGCATATTTTCATAACTCTTAGGATCTTGTAATACAGCTTTAGGTTCTCCATTTTGAGTGATTATAACTGGCCTATGTGTTTCATTGACTTGATTGAGTAAATCAGCGGCTTTTGACTTTAAGTAAGTTACTGATTTTATATCGGTCGAGATATTCATATCTTTCAATTGGCTCAAATTTCATTAAAAAATTATTTATCATGGATCAGTCTTTTTAAAGTACCAAATTCAAACCGAATGTCAAGATTGCACTTTTTATTCGATGCCAACGTCTGCATCAGGGGTTTTTGACCACTCTGTTGAACTTGGAAAAAACGATGTATTTGAAAACCTTGCACAATCTTTCGCAAAAACTGCGATGGTCAAAAATCCCTTGCATGCTATTGTTAGCTTTCGACTATGTGATACTATTACTTCTTACTTTCTACTATCGCTTTCAAAGCCATGTTCATTTGATGATAACCATCTGCAATTACATCAGGAGGCAAATCGGCAAAACCAACCGCAAAACCGGAGAAATCTTCGTTGTGTCTTAGCATTGTTTTCCCATGCTCAGTCGATTGCAATTTAAAAGTGTGCACACCATAAAATATCCCTTTTATGCCTCCTCCCCACGTAATCTCCTCATTTTCAATAATGTGCATCATATGAGGAGGCACCTCAACTTCTTTTCCATCAGGTCGTAGCACAAATATTTTTAATTTGGCTCCCTCCTCAAATGCTCCTTCTACCCTCCGATGGTAGGGATTCCACTTTGGGTATGATTCCAAATCAGCAAGTACTGAATAAACTTCTTCTTTGGGGGCGTCAATTTCGACTGCCGTCCTAATCGAAATATTGGAACATCCGGTTAATAAAGACAAGAACAAGGTAGAACAGAAGAGGTGAAATATGCTTTTGTTAGTTATCTTTTTCATGATACATCTCCATATTGAATTTTCAAAATAGACAAAACCCTCTCACCTAATTAAAGATAAGCATTCATAAGAAACCCTCCATATAGCCCTCCAAAAACTAAATATTCTCTCCAGGAAAGGCCCCTCCTTTCTCCTTCTTTGAATTTGATTAAATAATACCCAAGAGCCATCATCCAAAACAACCATGTCACTTGAAATAAGACATTCAATTCACCCAAAACAGCGAAGCCTCCTCCAAATTGTTCCAGGCTATATCCCCCAACAGAGACCCCGGCGACTATCCCCAACCAACCTAAGACTTTGGGAAGTTCAACCATTTTCAAAATGATAATCGAAACGAGAATCGTCCATATTCCCTGGCATACAAAGGCCAAATTCTCTCCAACAAAAACTCCAGCATACAGATGAAATGCTTCCAGAATCATCAATAAGGTTTCCTTCCCCTGATCAGTCGCATTCGGGTATCTTTCTGCAATGACCGGAACCAAGAAAACCCAACGCCCAAAACCAAAACTTTGAAAAAAACCGGTAAGAATACCAAATACCGTTGCAATAGAGAAAACCGTTCCACGTTTTAAAAAACTGTGATGCAGTAAGATAACGACTCCAATAAAACTAAATCCCGTTAACGTAAATAGATAATACGCAAACACATTGGTCGAAAGGTTCTGCATGTATAAAGCAAGCATCTCCCCTGGAGGACGACGTAGGACTTCAGGAAAATCGAAAGTGGTCACTAGAATCAAATAAGCAACCTGCATCA
>JADGAT010000014.1 GCA_015231885.1 SAR324 cluster bacterium | reverse complement strand
TGTCTGGGCACTGGCCTGCTGATTACGCAAATACTGAAAAATATTACTCTCCACCATTCTTAAAATGGGCACAAAACAATCCTGAATATTTGGAACAAGTGTTCCAAGGCGGGACCATCAATATTTACAAAGTGTTATGACGAATTGGATACCCCAAACAGTAAAAAGCTATCACTTATCTTTTATTGGAGGGCTGTCTATTTTAGCAGTCCTTATTTTTTTTCAACTATTTGAGCTGATATTTGGACTGATTGCGGTGCTTCCTCTCATTCTTCTATTGAAATTGGCAACTAGGGATGGAAGCATAGAGATACGCTTATTATCTGTTGGATATATGGTAGGGCAAACTGTTTGCTGGATAATTGGTTTTTTGGGATGTTTCTATATATTTCCTGCGATTGGTGTCATTCCGAAAATTGGGGCACTGATTGTTTCGATTGAATACCCAAGAACAACAATGTTTTTAATTAATATGGTCATGTGGGGAAGCTTATTGGGAAGTCTCCTGGCTTTTCCTTATCAACGTACAAAAAAAAATACTATATTCCTCAGCCCCTCAAAAAAAATAATACATTATGGCATCGGAGTGACTGCTATTGTTTTTATTATCTTTGTAGTAGCTAACTACTACAATGGCGCTCTCAATGCGCGTGTTTCCATTGGAAGCACCATGTCAGTAAACTCTGTATTATACTGGTTAAGCGGTTTGGGCGTTATTCCTTATCTGTTCTTCATTTTTTTGGGTTCTTTCTTACATCCATCTCTACTTTGCACAAGAAACTTTATCATTGTTTTGATTTTATTAATGTCCATGTATATGGTCAGTCTGACAGGCGGTCGTGGGCATATTTTTAGAATAGCAATATTTTTTTTGGGAGGGTCTGTCTACTCAAAAGTTGATCACAAAAAATTGAAAATTATTGCTGCAGGATTACTTTTGTGTTTTTTCTTTTTGTTTGTTTCAGTCGATGCGGCTAGACAATCCAATTTTTTTTCATCGGGGATACAACATCGATTGGGGCTGACAGGTCAATTGGTTACAGATCTTCAAAAAAGATGGAAACACTATACTCACCGGATTTTTTTTCGATTTGCCAATGACTTAGCAGGCCAATTGGTTATTGAGAATGTGACAGAAAACAAAACATACATTGGGTTTCAGAATTTTGAACGCCTGCCAACTATCTTTTTACCCAAATTTATCATTGGAGATAAACCTTCTGCCGATGATGGTCGAGAAAGATTAAAAGAAACTTATGATCTCCCTATCACTAATTTTTGGGCACCCCCCATCACCTTTATGGCCGATTCTTTCGAACGTGGGGGGTACAGCACCACGTTTCTCACCTCTTTTCTTCTTTCTTTTTGGCTCACCCTGCTAGGCAGATTAATTTACAAACTTCCCATACCATTCTTCAAATCTTTACTCATTATAGTGTTTTTCTATCAAACTATCATGCTGCAGGCATTCTCTGTCATTGGTGCAATCCGAGAAGTCACATACAGTTTTGCCCGAGATGCTGTGTTGGTCGGGGGTGTTTTCTTCTTGATCTATGTGATTACCCATAAAAGAGGGGAAAGTACTCTTCCTGAATAGCTTTCTGACGAATACTGGTAACAAATTTGAGTATTGACGCTTGATATTGATCGGAGGGTTTTAGTGAGAAGCAATATAACATGGTGAACTGTATCATTCAGTTGGAAGAGATATGAAAATTCATTCAAAAAGAGATGCAAAATTATTATTGATTTTAGCTGTTATCATTACGATAGGTTTATATTTTCGTGTGCAGGATTTCTCTCACAATGTCGATGGCTCCCACATTTTTCGCCAAACGATGATGACATCAAATATTTTTCATTTCATAGAAAATGGCATTTCGCTCACAACAAAATTATTCACAAAAAACCACACACACAAAATTTTTGATTTCCCCATATATCAACAATTAGTCACAGGTATCATTGTCCTCTTTGAATTGGAAATCGTGCAAGCAGGTAGAGCATTAAACATTTTCATTTATGTGCTGACAACTCTTGTTTTATACAAAATTTTAGTGTTCCTGGATCTTAAAAGACAACTAATTTTTATTGTACTATTTCTATTTTCTCTTTCGCCTCTTGGCATATTTTACAGCCGTGCTCTCATACCAGACAATCTTCCAGTACTGCTTGGATTCCTATCATTATTTTATTTTCTAAAATGGGACCTTCTAAAGTCAAATAAAATATACCATTACACAGGTATGACAGCTACAGGTATCCTTGCTGCATTAATAAAGAATCCGATCTATTTACCAATTGTGATAGCCATCATCATGTATTTGGCCTTCAACCGTCGATGGAAGCAGCTTCTTTCTCCTGCCATTATCACTTTTTTAACAACTATTTTAATGACAGTAATCTTTTTCCGGTTGTATTCAAATTATGTGAACCAAGGTGATCCATTCCTTTCAGCAACATGGGAACATTATTGGTATTTTTCAAATATGCAAGATCGTATGAATCCATTGCATTATTTTGCTTTGATAAAACAATATTTTAGAGATGTGGTTCCTCCTCCTTTTTTATTTTTTGCCATTGTTGGAATTTTTATTTATCAGAAAAATTATAATAACCAGAGCAAGTACCTTTTTTTAGGATTGCTACTTGGATCAATCATAACAATATTAATTTTTTTCAATGTGATGAGGAGACACAATTACTATTGGATTCCATATATTTTTATCACTTGTTTCTTTACAGGGTGTTGTATTGATTGGTTTTATTCATCGCTACAAGGATGGTTAACAAAAAAAACATCACGATACAGACTCATGCGATGGAACCAGGAATTATTATGTAAAACAATCATACCCAGAAGCATGATTTTAGTATTTATTTCCTTGACCGTTCTTCTCTCATACAGGTTCACAATTACAAGAGTAGAACAGCATTGGCAAATTAATGCAGGAATGATGATTAATCAGAATACACCTCTGAACGCTATGGTTATTTATGTAGTCTCTAATGATGCGGGGTGGGATCCAAGCTATTTATACTATGCCCGGAGAGAGGGATACAATGTCTCATCCAGTGGTTTGACAGTCACTTTTTTAGAGGAAAAACTTAATGAGGTGAAGACCTCAAATTTTTATTTGTTTATCCCAAAGATATATCCAATTGCCAATCAACATGTATTGCAGGAGTTCCATACTAGATTAGTAGCCGAATCCTCAGACGGTATTTTGTTAAAATTCATGAAAGATGTTTTGGGACACCCCCCGAATTAATCAAGATTAATTGAAACCGTGACAAAATCGATATCAATTATATTTCAAAGAGGAATTGTATTTATTACGTTGAATCTTTTGAATAAGCTCTTAGATGTTATCCGCTATGTACTTTGGAGGCCTCCCAAGCCGGAAAGACCTCAAAAAATCTGTATTCACCGGGTTGGGCAAATAGGCGATTTGGTATGTGCAATTCCTGCCATGGATGCCATCCGAAAAAACTACCCCTCTGCAGAAATCACCTTATTATCAAGCCCAGGAAAAAAAGAGCTACCCGGGGCAAAAGAATTGTTGTCTGGGAGCAAATGGATAGATCACATTTGGATTTATTATTCTGACGATATCAATTCTTTTCCAAAAATTGTACATTTCATCAACACACTTCGCCAACAAAACTTTGACATCTGGCTTCAATTGCCGCAGAACTTAACAACTTTCCCCAAAGAGTTGCGAAATATGCTGTTTACTAAACTGGTCGGTGTTCAGTGGGCCACAGGGTATTATATAAGTAAAATCCCGATATTTTTCCAAACACAGGCCAAAAGTCCGAAGATTCAAAGGGAAGTAATGCGTCAGTTAGCTTACTTGCAAAAATTGAATATCACTTCAAAAGAAGTGACTTTCCCGCTTCCTATTTCTGAAAAAGAAAAACAACGCGCCTATGATTTGATTCAACAGTACAATTTTCAAGAAAGATCGGTCTTAGCCCTTGTCCCTGGAGGAAAACGTCTAGCAAACCAATGGCCTGTCGAACGCTTTGCAGAAATAGCTATACGCTGGACTGCAACCAAAGGGAAAGTTGTAATTCTTGGAGGCCCTGGAGATTATAAATTAGCAGAGGTTATTCTAAAATTCTGTAAAAACAAAGTTATCAACCTATGCGGAAAAATGACTTTATTGGAATCTGCCGAATTGCTGAAGCACTGCACAGCATTGGTAACCAACGACACAGGTCCCATGCATCTTGCTGCGGCAGTGGGAGCTCCTTGTGTCGTAACCTTTTCAGCAAGAGATTTTCCTGTCAGATGGTACCCCTGGGGGGAACAACATGAAATTTTACGAAAAGACGTCACCTGTTCACCTTGTTTTTTAGACGAATGTCCAAATGAAAATCTTTGCCTAAGTGAGATCACGGTTGATGAAGTTTGGCAGGCAGTCCAGCGAGTGGTTTTATGAGTTCCTTCCAAAAACTAAAAATTCTCCATTACATTCCAGTCTATGCCCCTGCCTGGCAATTCGGAGGACCGGTACTCAGTGTCAGTCAACTGTGTGAGCAACTTGCTGTGCAGGGACATGAGGTAGAAGTATTTACGTCCAATACTGGTCTTGCAGAAAAAAATAACATACCCTTCAACCAACCGATCCTACGTAATGGTGTCCAAGTCACCTATTTCGAGCAGGAACGAGGAATGGGTATTCGTTGTCCAGGGATGGAAGAAGCCGTTAAACAGCGAGCAAAAGAGTTTGATGTGATCCATATCACTGGAATCTGGCAGCGAACCAGCCGAGCGGCCTGTCACACAGCAAAGAAATTTGGAGTCCCTTATATCCTATCCTTGCGTGGAGCTTTAGGTCCTTATTCCTGGCAACAGAAAAGCTTGAAAAAAATAATATACTATCTTCTACAAGAACGGCTCAACATCAAATCAGCAAGTGCCATTCACTATACCACTCAGCAAGAATATCAGGAATGCGGCTGGCTTAAACTACCAGGAAATCCAATTATTACCCCTAATGGATTAGACACTGGATTTTGGAAACCTGATGTGAACATGGCTAAAAAGTGGCGTAATGTACAGGGAATTCAAGAAGATACATTTGTGCTACTGAATGTGGGGCGTCTGCATCACAAAAAAGGGTTGGATTTGCTGCCAAAAGCCTTAAAGCCCTTAAAAGGAATGAATTGGCTGATAATATTTTTAGGAAAAGACGATGATGGCACAAAAGCAACCTTAAAACAACAATTTCAGGCGGCCCATTTATCTGACCAGGTTCGTTTTCTCGATATGAGTTCCCCCGACTCACTTTCTGCAGTTTATTCAGCAGCAGACTTATTTGTTCTACCGAGCCGGCATGAGAACTTTGGTAATGTGGTGATTGAAGCTCTCGCTTGTGAAACACCAGTACTGATCTCTGATCGGGTGGGGCTTGCCAATGAGATAAAAGAAGGAAAAGTTGGATGGATTTTACCAAGAAATGTATCTGATTGGACAAATTCAATACGTGAAATTTTGCACAATCCAGATATGTTGAAACAAACAGTATCCCAAACACGTCAATGGGTTGAGAAGAATTTTTCTAATGAGATCACAGCAAAGCAAATGCTTCACCATTATTATACTCTTCAGCAATAGACATCCATGAGTGCGTTATGATCACCATTATTGGCGGAAAATTTCGAGGAAAGAAAATAAAGGTTCCCCAAAGAGATGAGGTTCGTCCTACTCTGAACAAAACACGGGAGGCCGCCTTCAATGTTTTACAGAATTTGGTTATCTTCCCAAAAATGACGGCATTGGATCTTTATGCCGGTTCTGGAGCTATGGGATTAGAAGCATTAAGTCGTGGGGTATTACAATCGTTTTTTGTGGAAAAGTCGCCCAAAGTGTTTCAGGTCTTACAAAAAAATATTAATTCATTTTCTTTTGAAAAGGGACAGGCCGTTGCTGCCTGCAGAACGGCGAGTCGCTGGCTCAATCAGGCATCTATCAATGAGGCCTTGTATCTAATTTTTATTGATCCTCCTTATCAATCCCAGGAATACGAGAAAATTCTTTCTCGCATCAGTGAAATCCCGGAAATTCTCCAAAACTCGATGATGGTCGTTGAATCTCCAATTGCGCACCAGTTTTCTTTGCAAAATAATTTAGAAAGAATCCAGTCCAAGCAGTATGGGCAGACTAAACTGGATTTTTTAGTAAAATGTTAACATATCTTGTGCTAACATGTTCGTTTAAATCTTAATTTTATATAGGCTTTCTAATTGAGCTAAAAATAAAAAAATGCTGGATCAACTGGATTTAAACCGATTACCCCGCCATGTGGCAGTCATCATGGATGGCAATGGACGTTGGGCCAAAAAACGTTTGCTGCAGAGATTTCAGGGACACCGAAATGCCATCAATGCGGTCAGAACCACAATAACCACCGCCGCAGAGCTGCATTTGACATCGTTGACTCTTTATGCGTTTTCTACAGAAAATTGGAAGCGTCCGCCAAAAGAAATTTCGGTATTGATGAATTTGCTGGTAGAGTACCTCCAAAAGGAACTGGATACGATGAACAAAAACAATATTTGTTTTCGTGCTATTGGAGACTACGGCAAACTACCGGATTTTGTTCAAGAGTATTTACAGCATACATTCCAATCAACGGAAAACAATACGGGGATGGTGCTTAATTTAGCCTTGAATTATGGAGGACGTGCAGAGATAATTCGAGCCATTCAAATACTGATGAAAGAAGTACAGGAAAAATCTTTATCACCCGATCAAATCGATGAAAAATTAATTTCCAGCTTCATGTATACGGCCGACCTGCCCGATCCCGATTTGATTATTCGCACCAGTGGGGAGCAGCGTATTTCAAATTTTTTACTCTGGCAATCAGCGTATTCGGAATTTTATTTTACAGATGTGCTGTGGCCGGATTTTACTAAGGACGATTTTTATAAAGCCTTGTTTGAGTTTCAACAACGACAGCGTCGTATGGGGGGAACATAGCAAAAATGATATTGAAATAGTATGCTAGAAACAGAAAAATCAACTACTGAGAAAAAGCACGATCTGCCAATCCGTGTCAAAACAGGTATTCCTGCTGCTGTCATTATCTTAGGAATTGTGCTTTATGCCCCTGCGTATGTGGTGGGAATCATTGTTTTGGTCTTTGTCATTGTGGGTATTTTTGAGTTTGACAATATGTTTGGCGACAATCAAGTTCGTCTGAGTTTGATTCCTATCTTGGGAGGAGCTTTATTACTAAGTGCTGGAGCGGTTTTTGGCGGAATCATTGGATTAACAACTGCATTGTTACTGACTTGTACGGGTCTGTTCTTTCATCTCCTGATCATCGACTCACCGCCCTCTATTAAGGACCTGCAATCATTAGGAATTTGTTTATTTGGCGTTATTTGGATTCCCTGGTCCTTGAACCACATCACATTGATTAAAAATTTCCAAGAAGGAACATCCCTTTTACTGCTCTTGATTTTTATTATCTGGGTGAGCGATATTGCTGCATATTTTGGAGGGAAAACGTTTGGCCGGATTCCATTGGCACCTGCCATCAGCCCAAAAAAAACGCTTGAAGGCAGCATTTGTGGAGTAGTGGGAGCAGGAGTCATTGCTGCTGGATATTGCCTGCTTTTTGTGGAATCGATGGGAGCCATCCTTGGTTTATTAGTCGGTATTTTTATTGCTGCAATTGGGCAAGTTGGAGATCTTATTGAGTCGAAGATAAAACGTGTTTGCAACGTAAAAGATTCTGGCCGGATCTTTCCAGGACATGGAGGCGTATTGGATCGAATGGACAGTTTTTTAACGGCAGCTCCCTTTTTCTGTTATCTAATGTATTGGATCAACCGTTAGCGGGTAGTTGAATGACAAAAAAACGATTGACGATTCTGGGCTCCACGGGATCCATTGGAACCAGCACCTTGGATATTGTCCGCCAATTTCCCCACCATTTTGATGTCTGTGCCTTATCCTGCCACAGCCAAGTTCAACAGCTTGCAGAACAAATCCGAGAATTTCATCCTAAAATTGTATGTATTGGCACCCAGGAACATGCTGACTGGTTGAAAAAACAATTCACCGCAAACGATTTAACCATTGTGTGCGGAGATGAAGGCCTGATTCAGCTTGCTGCTGAAACAAAAGTCGATTTGGTTGTCGCCGGAATTGTTGGTTCGGCAGGTTTGTGTTCAACGTATGCGGCAATTGAGAGAGGATATGATGTTGCACTGGCCAATAAAGAATCGATGGTCCTGTCGGGAGAATTGATGATAGCAAAGGCACAGGAGACCGGCAGTACGATTTTTCCTGTAGACAGCGAACACAATGCGATTTTCCAATCGCTCGTAGGGCATCAGCATTCAGATATCGAAAAAATTATTTTGACCGCATCAGGAGGACCATTTCGCGATACTCCACTTGCAAATTTTTCAGAAATTACTCTCCAGGACGCACTCAATCATCCCAATTGGGAAATGGGCAACAAAATTACTATTGATTCAGCAACCATGATGAACAAAGGACTGGAAATCATTGAGGCACGATGGTTGTTTGATATTCCTGTGTCTCAAATTGACGTCGTTGTTCATCGAGAGAGCATTGTGCACTCCCTGGTTGAGTACACAGACGGTTCCTTTATTGCTCAACTGGGCTTACCGGATATGAGAATTCCCATTGCATTTTGTTTGGCTTATCCTGATCGGTTGCCTTTGCAAAATGAAAAAATGAAAATGACCGAGTTGGGGAAATTACATTTTGAACCCGTTGACTGGAAAAAGTTTCCATGTTTACAACTGGCAATTTCTGCAGCCAACCTTGGCGGTGCCGCGCCTGCTGTATTGAACGGAGCCAATGAAGCCGTAGTTGCAGCATATTTAGAGGAACGGATTCACTTTTTAGAAATTGCTGGTATATTAGAAAAAGTACTCGATCAATTGTGCCGATTCCAAGAAACAGGGAAAAACAATATCCCGTTTTTGCATCATATCGAAACCATTGACGATGCGTTGAAAGCAGACCATTGGGGCCGTTCAGCAGCTCACTCATTAATCAACTGAGACAAAACTATGATTTCCGTTATTTCCTTTATTGCCATTTTAGGTTTTCTCATTTTTATTCATGAAATGGGACATTATTTGGCAGCACGTCACACGGGAGTTCATGTCCAAACGTTTTCTATTGGATTCCCTCCCAAAATGTGGGGAAAAAAATATGGGGAGACGGAATATGTGATCTCCTGGATTCCATTGGGAGGATATGTCAAATTGTTAGGTCAAAACATGGATGATGAAGATCCTCAAGATCCTGCAAATTATGCAGCAAAGACCATTTTCCAACGATTCTACATCTTAGTATCTGGACCCGCCGTAAATCTATTGTTTGCTTTTTTATTCATGCCATTGGTTTATGTAGCAGGAATCAGTATGCCCAAGTATCTGCTGGACCCTGCGATTGTCAACTCTGTCCAGGAGAACAGTTTCGCACAGAAAATAGGTCTGCGGGAAGGAGACGAGATTGTTGCGGTCAATGGAAATGAAGTGAGAAGCTGGGAAGAGGTACATACGCAATTTGGTAATATCAACACAGCAACTGTTGCTTTAGATGTTGATCGTAAAGGCTACTTGCACAATGTCACAGGAAGCATTGAAGCTTTGAAAGAACAGGGAGCTGGATGGATTCCTCGCATCAGCCCAGTGATAGGCGGATTTTCAGAAGTTTCTCCTGTTCAGCAATCGGGCTTGCAAATTGGGGATCGCGTGGTTCGTATCAATGGTTTGGAAGTCAACGAATGGAGAGACATCTCGAGAATCATTCAGCAATCACAACCTGTTGTTTCTGAATCTGATGCTGAGATAAAGCACACGGGTATCACTGTTGTTGTGGAAGTGGATCGCAACGGAGAGACCACTGTTGCAGAAATTACTCCGTATTATAATAAGACGACAAAGTCTTACTTGCTTGGCATGACGGTGGAACAAACGAGAAAAGCTTATAGTTTATGGACTTCAATCAAGATGGGAACAGAGCGTTTGATTTTTATCACCACCATGACATTTAACTTTTTGGGGAAACTCTTTGTAGGAGAAGGCTCTTTTGATGATTTGGGAGGACCTTTGCGAATTGGTATGGTCATTGGGGATGCCGTTGAGAAAGGTCTAGCAGATGTATTTTTCATGATGGCAGTCATCAGTCTGCAGCTGGGAATCTTCAACCTGCTTCCTATTCCTGTTTTGGATGGAGGTCATATCTTTTTTCTGGGGATTGAAAAACTGAAAGGCTCTCCTTTGAGTGCGGTCCTGCGCGAACGTACCCAAATGATTGGTTTTGCCATTCTAATGTTTTTTATGATAGCGGTTACTTATAATGATATCTTACAGTTACGGTAACTCATAAAACTGGCAATCCATGAAAAAAAGGATTGATCTTCTTCTCGTTGAACAGAAGCTGGTTCCATCACGCGAAAAAGCTCAGGCATTGATTTTGGCCGGAAAAGTACTGGTTAATGAAGAGCGGGTGGAAAAGGCAGGAAAATTGGTTCAGGCATCCTCAAAACTTCGGATTATAGAAAAAGATCATCCCTATGTCAGCCGTGGAGGCGTGAAACTCGAAGCTGCTCTGTGGGAATTAGAATTTTCTCCGGAGGCACTGGTTGCTTTAGATGTTGGTGCTTCTACAGGTGGTTTTACCCATTGCCTGTTGTTGCATGGTGCTGAACACATTTTTGCGGTAGATGTAGGATATGGGCAGCTTGCCTGGGAACTTCGTCAGCATCCGCAAGTGACTTCCCTGGAACGAACGAATATTCGCAATCTCGCATTTGAACAGATTGGCACCTTTGTGGATCTTGTTGTCATTGATGTTTCTTTCATTTCTCTTAAATTGATCTTTCCAGAAGTACTTCGATTTTTGAAATCAGAGGGGCACATCATCGCATTGGTAAAACCTCAATTTGAAGCAAGTAAAGCCGACGTCGGTAAGCGTGGACGTGTGAGTAAAGCCGATGTTCATCAACGAGTACAGGAAGATATCATCGCAGTGGCCCAAACACAAGGATTGAAAGTGTTGCAATGGATTGAATCCTCTATTCCGGGTAAAAAAAGTGGCAATAAGGAATTCTTTGTGTTTTTGCAAAGAAAAGATCGTTTTATTTTATGAAAGCCTTAGAGAACATGCAGGAGTTATATGCCGCTAAATGAGCAAGAACGCTTGCTGCGAATACCATTGGGGCAAATTATCCCGAACCCTCGCCAGCCTAGACGTCGTTTCAAAAAAGAATCCCTTCAGAATTTAGCACAATCTATCCGTGTACAAGGAATTATTCAGCCTTTGATTGTCAGAAAGTCTTCTTCCGGTGAAAACCTCTATGAGTTAGTGGCCGGGGAGCGACGTTGGAGGGCTACTCAGCTGACAGATATCCTGGAAGTGGAAGTTATTGTTAAGGAGATTGAAGAAGATGATTTACTGGAAGTGGCACTACTTGAAAATATTCAAAGGGAAGACCTGACCCCCATTGAAGAGGCAGCCTGCTATCGGGAGTTGTTGGAGCAGCATGGGTATACTCAGGAAGAATTAGCCCGGCGAATCGGCAAAGACCGTTCCACCATTGCTAATTTGATTCGCCTGCTGCAACTTCCTTCTGCCATTCAAAATGACCTGGAAGAATTTCGTTTGACCATCGGTCACACCCGCCCACTACTCGCACTCCATTCTCCAGAAGAACAACTGCGTGTTCGGGAGCAAGTGCTCAAATACAATTGGTCGGTTCGACAAACCGAAAAGGCTGTGAAAATTTTGACAACTCTGATGGGCAAAGACAGAAATGCTTCCTCCACAAAAAAACAAACCGTGGATGATAAAGATTTGAAAATTCAATTGATGACTCTGGAAACAGAATTACAAAGACACCTGGGTACAAAAGTTTCAATCAAGCACCACCGCAGCGGAAAAGGAAGCATCTCTCTTGAGTATTATTCTCTGGATGACTTTGACCGCCTGTATTCCATGCTCAAGTCCAGTTAGACAGGGACTCTTTCTACAAATTTTTCATTCAATTATTCACAATAAAAAGAGGTCTATTATGAAAATAATCCCAATTCCATGTTTGAGTGACAACTATTCATATTTAATTATTTGTGAAAAGACTGGTCAGGCTGGTGTTGTGGATCCAGCCGAATTTAGCCCTGTGTGGGAAAAAATCCATCAGCAGAGCATCGAGCTGGTTGCTATCCTGAATACCCACCACCATTGGGATCATGTGAGCGGCAACACAAAACTGATTGACAAAATACCTGGTTTGAAAGTATATGGACACCACTCTGATCAAGGAAGAATCCCAGGGCAGAATGTGTTTTTAGATGACGGCGATATCGTCACAATAGGAAATTTAGAAGGACATATCACTTTTAATCCAGGACATACAACGGGTGCTGTCTCCTATTATTTTGAGGATGCTGCATTTACAGGCGATACCATGTTCGCAGGAGGCTGTGGGCGTTTGTTTGAAGGAACTGCTGGACAAATGTACCGCTCACTGAATGAGAAAATAGGGGCACATCCGTCTGCAACAAAAATTTATTTTGGACACGAATATACAGAAAGCAATTTGCAGTTTGCTTTATCGGTGGAACCCGGAAATCAAACATTGCAGGAAAAAATGACACAAGTGCAGGAAATACGAAGTAAAGGAGGGTACACAACGCCCTCCACTCTCGAATCTGAAAAACAAACCAATCCATTTTTACGCTGCGACAGTACCGAAATTCAGGAATTGTTTAAACAGCGTAAACCTCAAAAAGAAGTCACACCAATTGCGGTGTTGAAGGAAATACGGCTTATGAAAGATTCATTTTAGTCTTTCTTCATTATCAACATTTTATGCCGGCTGCAGTCTACGAAATGGAATGATTTTCGCACACACTTGCTATGATCGTTTCTACTTCACTTTATTCTTTATCATGACTGCAATGAACAAAATGGAACAATTGCTTGCTGTTTCACATCAAGTAAAAAAACGTATTATAGGAATCATGTCAGGAACCTCACTGGATGGAGTGGATCTGGCATTGACCGTTATTTCAAGAAAAGAGCAAAAATTAGATGTGCAATTGGAGCATTTCATTACCATCCCCTACCCCAGTATTCTCAAAGAACAAATTCAGGAACAGCTTCAGCCTCATCTGTCCAGTGTTGATCAAATTTGCGCATTGCACACAGATCTGGGACAGTTTTTAGGTAAAACAGTTCTAGCAGTGCTGGACAAATGGGAAGAACCTCCTTCCGAAATTGACTGCATCGCCAGTCATGGGCAAACACTGTTTCATTTGCCAAATGGTAAAAATTGGGAAGGGGATCGGCTGGTGGCTACGCTCCAAGTTGGGGATGCTGACCAGATTGCTGCCTTAACAGGAATCATCACTGTCTCTGATTTCCGCATGAAGGATATTGCAATGGGGGGAGAGGGAGCTCCTTTGATTCCGTATGTGAATTACCTTCTTTTTTCTGAACCCGGAAAAAATAGAGTATTTCACAACCTGGGAGGCATCAGCAATCTGACTTATTTACCAGGCTCTGATGATGATAAAAAAGTTTTGGCATTTGACACCGGGCCTGCCAATGTGTTGATTAATCTGGCTGTTGCTGATTTGATTGACCCAGAACAACACTTTGATTTGGATGGGCAGATTGCTGCTCGGGGAAAAACCCATTCCGGCCTGCTCAATTATTTAATGGATGAACCCTTTTTTAAATGGTCTCCTCCCAAATCAACAGGTCGTGAATTATTTGGAGAAACCTATTTGAAAAAAGTACTAAATCTTGCAAAAAACTATCATTTATCTTCAGAGGATATCATTGCTACCTTAACTTCTCTGACAGCACATTCTATTCAGGATGCCTATAAAAGGTTTCTTCCAACTGATCAGCCAATAGAAGTGTATTTCAGCGGAGGAGGCCTTCATAATCAGACATTGATGCAGGAAATTCGGACTCTGCTTCCCCATCTAGATATTCGCCTTTTTTCTGAGCTAGGAATGAACCCCGATGCATGGGAAGCCATGGGGTTTGCTGTACTGGCCAATGAATTTCTCTCTGGCAATTCAGTCACTCTGCCAGGTGTCACAGGGTGTAAAACGTTAACGACACTGGGTAAACTTTCTCTTCCCTAAAACTCGTACTCTTCACAATTTTTCCATTTTTCTTTCATCTTTTATTTAACTAATAAGTATATTAATATATTGCAATTATTTAATAAATAAGTTATTTTGCTGAGAGCAAACAGCAAAAACGGATAAAAAAACAAGGGGTGAAATATGAGAGTATTGATTATTGGTATTACTGCAGTGATGATTTTTTCTAATGTGTATGCCTTCAGCCCAGAAGCTGAGACTGGAAAATTATTTTATCCTTCCTGCCAGGTTTGCCACGATCCTGATCAAATTCCCCCACTGGGTCCTCCTATGTACGGAATTCAGAGGCAATATAAAAAAGCTTATCTGACAAAAGAAAAAGTGATTGAACATATTGTCGCATATGTGAATCACCCGCAGGAAGAAAAAGCGTTAATGAAAAATGCCGTGAGTGCTTTGGGAGTGATGCCCCCTTTGCCCTTGCCAGAGGAAGTTTTAAATAATATAGGATCCTACATCTATGAAGAAACATTTGAACCGCCGTGTACTCATTGGGAATACGCTGTTAAAAAAGCAAAAATGGAGGGAGGTTCAGATCATGCCAAAAACGATAGGCAGAATTATGATAAGTTTTGTTTGAAGAAACAGTAAATAATCAAATAGAGGTAAAATATCGAGTAATGTCTTCACGGGAGGTATGTGATTTTCGTAAGATATTATGGATATGATTTTCCACAGTTTTACTGGACGACCCCAAGTGCTCCGCAATTTCTTTTGCAGTGTATCCTTCCAGCATCTCCATAAATACTCTCATTTCTGTGCTGGTAAAAATTTCAGAGAATTTTTGGTAGTTGAGATAATAAATGGCGCTGGCTTCATTGATGACAATACAATTATCCAAACTCATTTTCAGAATAGTGGATAGTTTGGCCAAACTGGTTTTTTTGGAAAGATAGGCACGGGCTCCTGCGGCCAAAGCTCTGGTAATGAAATAAGGACTGCGGTGTATCGAAAGAATGACAACGCAGACATGTGGAAACAAGGTAGTCAATGCCTGGGTAGCATCAATCCCATTCATGGTAGCATGCATGTCAATATCCATTAATACCAAGTGAGGCGAGAGTTCCTTACATATTCCTACGAAGTTGTCTGCATTGCTGAAGGATCCCACGACTTCAAAATCCTTGTCATTTTCTAATGTCTTTGCGTAGGCAAACCGAGTCATTTCAAAATCATCAAAGATCACAACTCGAGCGGGTGCATCTTGTGGAGGTTCTAAAAAACGAACTTTATGGAGTTGAAAGTCCGCCGTTTTTTCATTAAGCAGTTGCTCTGGATATGGTGTATCCTCATACACTTCCTGCAATATCGCCTCGCCTTCTGCAGCTAGTTTAAGCAAGTGAGGCAGAATTTTTTGCACGACTATTATATCGGTTGCAATAGTAATAAGTTTTTGTTTATTGAGTTGCGCAGCAGAATATCGGGATGAATCCCTTTCCTCAATGATAGGAGGTTGAGCCTCTATAATCGTCTGCAGATTTGATTTCTCGTCCTGTGCTGTCTTAGCAGAAGCGGCAATTAAATCTTGAGGTAACAGCGAGCAAAGTGTTTGAGTGGCTTCTTCAAGCGGATTCAACCATTCTTTATAATGGAGTATTTCCTCTTCATGTTTTTTTGATAATACTTCCCCATCTTTTTCTTTTTGCCCCAGAAGGCCTAACAGCAGATTGATTTTTTGAGCTATCTGACCTGCTTCATCTTTTGACTGAAATTCAACCCTTAATGATAAATTTTCTGACTGTACGATGCTCTCAATGTCTTTAAGAATTTGTTTAAAAGGGGCATCAATACAGAAGAATAGAAAAATACCGATGATGACAATGAAGATAGTAATGGCTTTTGCGAGCGTGAATAAAGAGTTTTGAAAATTTTTTCCAATGTTTTCCTCAATTGCAGACTCTGAAAAGCCAATGAGTACAAAACCATACAACTTATCATCTTGTATGAGTGGGGTATAAAAATGATAGCTTCCGTTTTCTTTGAAAAATGTCTGCTTCCTGGTAGAAGAAAGTTCCCGGATAGTTGATTCAGGCAGATGCTGATCTACTAGATTCGTGTTTGTATGGGATAAAATGCGGCCGGTAGTTGCGACAATTCCAATATGACTGAGCATTTTTTGATAGGGAAGATGCTGGCGCATCCAACGAACTTGTTCCGTAAGGCCTGTTCTAATAGAAAGAAACTCCTCTCTTTGTTCTAGCTGGTCGGATACATATTTTTGGAAGTGTGCGGCAATGGTTGAAGCATGTGATCGGAGAGTATCTCTGTTATGATTTTTTAGTTGGGCAGTATAATCAGAGTGAATACTCCAAATAGCGAGCAATAACGCCGCCATGGCAACCAAAATTATTTTTTTAGCGATGGACAGTTGCAGCATGGACACTTGAGTGGAGATTTTTCTTGGAATCATCGATTCGCAGAGACCAAACGCGCTATTTGAGTTAGATAACTTACCAGAGTATATTGAATAAAACGAAAGACAATTGCAAGTGTTCCAAACACAAGCTTGTGATTTTTCCCACCCTTGCTAATAAAAGGTAGGTTCAGTAACAACACAAGCGCATAATTATGGAAGAGCAGCCATAAATATCAAGGGAAAGAATGATAGGTTTCAAAAATGAATTTTCCTGGTCAAAGTCTCGTGAAGAGATATTTAGAAAGTGCCAGAAACAATATTATTACCATTATTATGGTTCATGGGGAGGATGGCAGCGCAACTGTGATGAACGCACCCGTACGACTTATGTCCTGAAAAAACTGGTCAACCGGCACCTCTGGTCTGGAGAAAAAGTACGCACAGCCATCCGTAGAATTCTAGAAGCGGTCCGAGATGAAAAACCTATAAAAACAGAGGAAGAGGTCATTGAACAAACACTTCGCAGCATGAGGGACGATTTTAAAAGCTCAAGAGACCAGCTTTATTTAGAGTCACCAAAGAGCTGTGGACTGTTTGAGCATGAATATCAATTGGAATTACCTGGTGAAGTATGGAAAGAGACGGCCGAGCATATAGAAAAATGTATACGAAATTTTTATCACTCCCCACTACTGGAAGAAATCAAAACGATCCCCAAAGAACAGTGGCTCTGCCTGGAAGAGTTATCTTATTTTCTTCTCAATGAGGTCAAAGTATATGTATCCATTGATTTGGCGATACGAATGGTAGGCCAGGTACTGGTTTATGATTGGAAAACTGGATCATCCGTGGAGTATAATCATGATTTACAAATGGCATGTTATGGATGGTTTGCATGGCAGCAATGGGAAGTCGATCCAAAAACAATAAAACTCATGGAAGTCAATCTGATGCACATGGATACCACACATCATCAACTAACAGGTGTCAATTTAGAAAAAATTCAAAAGACCATCTTTGAATCCATTCAGGATATGCAATTTTTACTGGAAGATATTGGAAATAATCAAGCAAATGAAGAACGGTTTACTATGACGGAGAATGACCGATTTTGTATGTACTGCAATTTTAAAAAGATCTGTCCCAAATGGGAGGGATCTGCTGAAAAATAGAGCTTTATCCTATTGTTCTCCTTCTGGCACCACAATCACTTCTACCCGATTATTCAAAACGCGTTGCTCGGGTATATTGTTTTGAAATTGTGGACGATATTTTCCATATCCTTTGATAGTGATCTTCTTTTCATCCACACCCCCTGTAATTAAATGACGTGCAACAACACTGCTGCGCGCACTAGACAGCTGCCAATGAGACATTCCTTGAGGCAGTGGAGCATCATCTGTATGACCTTCCACTAAGAGCTTGTTAGGCAGGAAATAAAGCAGTTTAGAAAATTTAGACAGTTCCGTTTTTGCTTTTTCAGTTAAGACGGAAGAACCTGATTCAAAAAGTGCCCTTGCATTGAAAGACACCACAACGCCATGATCTTCTACCCGCATTGTGGTCTCCTCAGAAATCTCACTGTTTTCCACCACTGTTGAAATTCGTTCAACAATGGCATCATTACCTTCCAGTAAAAATGGGCTGCCTGCCGGAGTCGGTTTGAAGCTTTGAGCAACATCCTTGAATTTTTCTACATCCATTTTACACATGGAAAAAAGCAAAATGAAGAAGCACAGCAGCAGAGTAACCAAGTCTCCGTAGGTAAAAATCCATTCCTGGTCAAATTCTACACATACTTCGCAATCCTCTTCATCAATCATTTGACCCATGGGAGTCCTTTTTTACCTGGTCAGGTTTTCGGGCAGCAGTATGATATCCACACGCCGGTTCAAGCTTCTCTTGTAGGAAGTGTCATTAAAAAAACGAGGACGAAGATTAGCATACCCCGACACTTGAAGGCGTGCTCCTGGAATACCTTCAGATTCCAAAAAAGAGGCGACCGCACCAGCACGTGCCGCAGAAAATTCCCAATTACTGGGAAAATTCGGATTGTTGTCTGTTTCACTATCAGTATGCCCTTCAATGAGAATAATATTAGGAAGACCGCTAATAATAGGAATCACTCTTGCCAGAGTTTCTTTTGCCTGCTGGTTTAATTCAGTAGCACCGACATCAAACAGAATGGTTTCTTTGAAGGTGATCTCTACTCCTTCATCAGAAACATTGACATTTACATCGTCAGGCATTTCCATGTCTTCTACTTCCTGGGCAACTGATTCCATGACAGATTGTTTTCCACTAAACACAAAAGGACTGCCGGGAGGCATGGATTTAAAACTCTGAGAAACTTCTTTAATTTTTTCTACATCCATTTTACACATGGAAAAAAGCAAAATGAAGAAGCACAGCAGCAGAGTAACCAAGTCTCCGTAGGTAAAAATCCATTCCTGGTCAAATTCTACACATACTTCGCAATCCTCTTCATCGATCATCTGTCCCATGATTTAATCTTCCTTCTTTTCATTGTCAAATTTGAGTTGCTCATACATCGCTTTTTGATCCGATGGCAAATAATTGACAAGATCTTGTTCAATAAAATCAGGGCGTTCCCCTTGCTCAATATAAAGTACTCCATCGCGAATCATTTCCATCAGAAGTTTTTCATCGTCTTTGGTCACCGTCATTTTGTTTGCCGTAGGAGCAAAAATCGTATTGGCAAACAAGGATCCATACAGTGTCGTAATCAATGCCACAGCCATCGCAGGACCAATCGCAGAAGGGTCATCCAGGTTTTGCAGCAGAATCACCAGCCCAACGAGTGTTCCTAACATTCCCCAGGCAGGGCATAGAGATGCCATGGTTTTAATGACCGCTATTTCTCCGTCTTTACCGGCATCCGTATACTTCATTTCATGAGACATCATTTCCACAATCAGATTGCGGTCCACCCGGTCAACCACTAATCGTAGCCCTCCCCGCAAATATAAATTTTCGATACTGGGTAACGCATCTTCAATGGCCAGAATATTTTTCCGGGCAATTTTTGAAACATCAACAATCAACGTCAGTGTTTCTACAAGGGGAACATTGTTTGCTCCAAATGTGGACTTGATCGATTTGCCACAAGTAGTGAACATTTCCATTGGATAACTGGCCATTGTCGAAGCAATTGTGCCGCCCAGTACGATCATCAAAGAGGGGATGTCAACAAACCAGGCCAAAGCATGAAATTGCAGGGCAAAATTACTAAAATCCACCACAATAGCGATCAACAATAGAAAATAGGCTAGAGCGTATCCTAAGACGGTAGCGAGATTCATAACCTTCTCCTAAATAATCAAAATTTACTCAACTCAACTTTTTGCAAATAAGGGCTATTTGTCGTTTCACGCGAACGATTCTAAAACTAAACTAAGCTTCATTCTCTAAAGCTGCATGAAGCTGTTTTAACTCTTCGGAAAATCCTCCGGAAAGGATGGGGAAACGGCACCAGGTTTTTGGATCCAGGTTTTCATCATCAAGATGAAAGGAAGGGGCATAACGTTCCCTTTTCCATTGATTTCTGCTCCAAAGTTGAAAAAACCGTTCTACAAACAATGCCAGTTGCTCTGTTGTGTATGGTTGTGAGTTACTGAATTGCAATTGTAAATCTTTCCAGACTTGCAGAGGCATTTTGCGATCACGAATTGCCAACCGTTCGATAGCATCTAAAACAGGATACGGCATCAGATCCTCTTCATCGGACTGTTTACTGTCCAATGGTCTTAGTTCGGCAGTGGGTTCTTGCGCGGTGATCAGCTTCAGTATTGGCAAAGGCCCAACTGAAAATGCGCCTTCGGTCTCCATCCATTTCAACCAGCGTAATATGAAGGCTTTGTCAATGCCTGCAATGGGGCTCAAACCACCACAAGTATCTCCATCCATTGTTGCGTAACCCACGGCCGCTTCACTCCGATTGCTGGTCGAAAGCAGCAGGGCTCCATAAGTATTGGCCAATAGCCAAACACTCGGACCCCGGGCGCGTGCCTGAATATTTTGCAGTGCCAGATCATCCTGCTCCCAACTGAGAGGACGTTCCACAACTTCTTCCAGCCAGGCAGTATAGCTGGTGACCACATCCGAAATATTGAATTGCAAGAAACGGGCATGAATGGATGCACATAATTGTTTTGCGGCATTATACGTTGTTTCTGAAGAATGGTTACTTGCCTGGTATACCGTAAGCAATAAGTGTGACATCAGTTGAGAAATATCCCATTTTTCTTTATCGGGTAACCAGGAAAGGTATTTCAGCTTTTGAGTGAAACTTTTCCAGCCTAGTTCTTTTAACGCAAGTTCTACCATGAGATAGATCAGAACAGCAACCGTCGCAGAGTCAGCACCTCCACTAATGGAAACAACAAATCCCTGGCTGCAGCTTTTCCTGAGATAGTCCCACAATCCTAAAGTGACGGCCCGGGTGAATTCCTCAAAGTGAGATAAATTTTCTTGCTGAAAAAGCCGATGATTTTTCTCTTTGCTGGAGAGTGAGGCCGAAAGATTGTCCCATGTAAAAGGGCATGTAATTACATTCTCTGTCGGTTCTCCAGTCGGTTGATAATGGATGTTTTTACGTCTTTGCAATCGATTGATACCGAGATCCACTTCTGCTGTCGTTAATACAAAATCATGGAAAGAGAAGCGGCAACTTTCTGCAAGCATCCCCTGATTGCCTGAAGCAATAAGGACAGTACCGTCATAAATAATTCTACCGGCCTCACATCCTAAAAGATTGCTGTATATATAAACGGTATTGGTGGAGCGTGCTCCTTCTTCCACAATTTTTCGACGTGTTCGCAACTGGTCAAATGCAAAGTGGCTGGCACTCGCATTGAGTATGATATCCACACCTTGTGCTGCCAGTCTTCCTGCTGGCCTGTCGGCAACCCAGGCATCTTCACAAATTTCAAACCCAACCCGAATTCCTGCAAGGTCAAAAATTAAATCGCCAAGAGGAATGATTTGTTGACGGTTTATAAAAGGTTGGACTTTTTGCCGGGGCCATGGTTTGAACCATCGTGTTTCATAATACAAATCCTGGCCTGCTAAAAACTGTTTGGCAACCAACCCTTTTAGAGAACCATCACAAACCCAGGCAATTGCGTTGTAAACCACTTGATTCGAATAAATAGGCAACCCGATGGCAACGGCAATGTCTTTTGTGTGCGGAATGATTTTGAGCAGCATTTGAAATGCCATCTCACTCACTCCTTCCGAATGAAATGCGTCTTCACAACCATAACCTGAGATACACAGTTCTGGCAGGCATAAAATCGAAACACTGTCCTGTTGAGCTTGATGGATGGCCTGAAGAATATGGGCTTGGTTACCACTCCAATCCAGCGGAGTTTGATTGAGCGCGGCACCTCCAACCTTAATTCGTGTGGTCTGCATAAGGTATCATTTTCCTTGTTTTGATCATTTCAATTGATTGAGTTTCAATATAACCGATTAATGGGAAAAAGGCCATATTCTATCAGAGGACTGAATCTATTTGATTCCGAATTGAAATAACCTTTGTGCATTTTCTGTCGTTTGGCTGGCCAGATCTTCTATAGAAATATTGCGTTGCTTTGCAACAAATTCTGCAATAATAGGAATTTTAGCAGGGTCATTGGGTTTTCCTCGAAATGGCTTGGGAGCTAAAAACGGGGCATCCGTTTCCAAGAGAAGGCGGTCTGCTGGCAAATAGCACATCACTTCACGGACAGGTTCTGCTTTAGGAAAAGTAACAATCCCGTTGACTCCTATATACCAGCCCATGTCCAATAATTCTTTTGCCATTGCCAGACTCCCTGTAAAGCTGTGCGCCACTCCTCCATGATTTATGGAATTCTCTTTAAGAATGGCCATGGTATCTTCTTCTGCTTCCCTGGTATGGAGTACAACAGGCATCTGCAGCTGTGCTGCAAGTTCAAGGTGCTCGCTGAATACTTTTTGCTGTATCTTTTTCTCAGAATGCATGTAGTGATAATCCAGCCCTGTTTCTCCGATTGCAACAATATCCTCTGCCTGGGTTGACAAATTATGGATTTGTTGACCAATCTCCTGTGTATATGTCTTTGCTTCATGAGGATGAATACCAATACTGCCAAATACTTGCGGATACTTTTTTACGGACTGTTCCACAAATTGAATCGACTTTTCATCAATAGCAATAGTGATGATTTGTTCAACACCTGCGCTTGCAGCGGCTTGAATGGCAGTTTTGGTTTTTTGTCTCAGCATATCCAAATGGCAGTGGGTATCAATAAAACTTGTCATCTTTCCTCTTTATAAGATAAAATCTAAAGTTTATATTTAATTCTTTACTACATATGATTCACCACAAACATACAAGTGCCTGATGAAAATTTGGACAATATTTTTCATAGTATTTTTGCTTTGTTCTGGTTGTTATACAACAAATTATTATACAGATACAGAACCATTACGTGATTCTTATGATGGTGAAACTTCTCACGGCAGTGTGATTTTTGCGGCAATTGAGCTGGATCATCCCACCCAGCTAAGGCCTTTGTGTCCCAGTGGAGTGTCCCGGTTAGAAATGGAGCAGACATTTACGGATGGTCTCATTCATTATTTTTCTTTTGGATTGTACAGTACACAGACAACTCGGGTATGGTGCAAACGCAGATATCAGGAATAATGATTTCTATCAAAATGGATAAAAATATGGATAGCAATCTGAAGCATTTGTGTGAGCAAATAGATTATCAGTTCAAAGATCGCTCTTTGTTACAGCAGGCTTGTACTCATAAATCCTATGCAAATGAACAGGTGAAGGACTGCCAGGACAATGAACGTCTCGAATTTTTAGGCGATGCTGTTTTAGATCTGGTCATCAGCGATCTTTTGATGGAGCTTTTTCCTGAGTTGCCAGAGGGCGGATTGACAAAATTACGTGCCAGTTTAGTCAGTGAAACCGGTTTGAGTAAAATTGCTAAATCCATCGACCTGGGCAACTGCTTAATGCTTGGACGGGGAGAAGAATTGACAGGGGGACGTCATAAAAAATCAATTCTTTCCAGTTCTTTAGAAGCATTGATTGCTGCGATTTATATAGATTCACAAAAAGGAGACCTGGGAGAAGTGAGGGCCGTTATCTGGCATCTGTTTCAAAATGAATTCCCTGATAATGTGGCGTCTTTTTTTTCACATGATTACAAAACCGATCTCCAGGAATTTGTTCAAAAAAAATTTGGTACCACAACAACTTATAAATTATTGAATGCTTATGGACCCGACCATCAAAAACAATTTGAGGTTATTGCGGTTATTGGGAATAAACAATATGGTGCTGGTCAGGGAACCAGTAAAAAACAAGCAGAGCAGTTTGCTGCTCAAGAGGCATTATCCTTACTTTTGAAAATGGATACAAACGAAGAAAAAAATTGAATAAACGAGTTGCTATGACGAAACAACAAACCGATGAAGCAGGTGTTCGCATCCAAAAAGTAATTGCCAGTGCAGGTATTGCCTCTAGACGATCTGCAGAAAAACTGATCAGGGCCGGACTAGTAACACTCAATGGGGAAAAAACTACGTTGGGGCAGAGGATGCAGGTGGGACGTGACGAACTCGAAGTAGAAGGAGTGGTCGTTTATCTTCCAACACGGCATAAACATGTCGTTTATGCTTTTTATAAACCCAAAAACTGTATCACGTCTTTAAATGACCCTGAAGGACGCTCCACGATCAAAGACTTTTTTCCTGAAACTAAACAGAGACTTTTTCCAGTAGGACGTTTGGATTATGACGCAGAAGGACTGCTGCTGCTGACAAATGATGGAGATTTTGCACAGAGGGTGATACATCCTCGATATCAACTTTGGAAAACCTATTTTGTGAAAATCAAGGGATTGATTCGAAACGATGAGCTGCATAAACTAAAAAAGGGTTGTACCTTTGCAGGACATCGATACCTGCCTGCAAAGGTAAAAATTTTACACTCCATTAATAATAAAACCTGGTTGGAAGTTTCTTTGCAAGAAGGGAAAAATCAGCAAATCAAGAAGATGTTTCGAAAATTGGGGTACTCTGTACAAAAAATCAAACGCTATAGCATTGATGCTATCACACTGGGGGAATTAGAACCTGGCATGTCGCGTCTGTTATCTCCTGGAGAGATTGAAAGCTTGCTCAGGGTTTCGGAAAAAACAACAAAAAACACATCTTGATTCTACAATTTGCCATTTTTCTTTTGGCACGGTACTCGCTTAACTATTAGCATTAATGAAATGCGTGGATTTTGGTTCCGTCAATTCTCTCCATTTTTGATTCGACTTTATTGAGTTGTTGTTGTGATTGCACAAGAAGAATTAGAGAGTTTGTATGAAATAAAAGTTGAAGGGGGAAAAGTATATCTGAGGATTGCACCAGCTCTGGATGAAATCAAAGCAGATCTTGACGAGATCCAGGAAGAACTGCATGATATCGATGCTGACTACCTTCCTGAGCGATTACTTGAGATTTATGAACACGCCTCGGATACTTTTGAATTGCTGTGTGATGAAGAAATCACCGACTATCAGTTTACTATCGAAATACCCCCTACCGCAGGTGGAGCCCACCTTTCTATTCATCCCCCATACAATGCTCCAGAAGACGCACTCACTGTAGACCGACTGGAAGCAGAATTAAGCAAAGCCGGTGTGATACAAGGAATCATGCGTGATGTACTACAGAAAATGATTGATGAGCACATTGAAAATGAACCCGTTTTAGTGGCACGTGGCAGAAAACCCGTTGATGGGAAAGAGGGTTATCTTCAGTTGGTTTATGGATCAGAGAAACAATCAAATCAGGAGGAACCCCTCCAAGTGAATCACCGGGATATGAATTTTTTGACAAATGTAAAGGCCGGAGATGTACTGGTCAATATCATTCCCCCCACAAAGGGTAAAAATGGTTATAATGTCAAAGGGGTTCCTCTTCCCGCCAGACCTGGACGCAAATGTTTAATTTTTCCTGGCAGGCATACGGCCTTTAATGCCGATCGTACTCAGATTGTTGCTGCTAAAGCAGGATTTGTTGTTCTGTTTAATCATAAAATTTCTATTGAAAATATTCTGCGCCTCAATAATATTGATTCCTCTGTCGGTAATCTTAATTTCGATGGAATTGTTTATGTGGATGGCAATGTGGAAGATGGATATACTGTCAATGCCACTAATCGTATTGAGGTGACTGGCTCCGTCGGTAAAGCTATTTTGATGACAGATGGTGAGGTGAAAGTAGGGCAGGGGATTTTAGGAGCAACAATCAAAGCCAAGCAATCCGTACGTGCTTCTTTTGTTTCCGATTCTCAGATTGAGGCGGGTAGAAATGTAGTAGTCAAAGAATACATTATCAATTCGAATGTATCTGCCGGAAAAATTATCCATGTCACGGACCCAGAAGGCTTTTTTCATGGAGGGGTTTGCCATGGAGGAAACTTTGTCAACATTTCCAATGTTGGTTCAAATAAAATTGGCGATGAAACCGTTGTAGAAGTGGGGCTGGATCCAGATACCCGACTGCACTTTAAAAACCTGGAATCAGAGCTTCGACAGAATTTTTATAATTTTCAAAAAACTAAAAAGAATCTATTGGTGCTGCAATCAGCCCGTGAAAAGCGTGGAATCCTTCCTTCAGAGCATGAAAAGGCATTTGGTGAGATGGTAGAGACCGTACAGAAATTGCGAGATGATGCTATCAAAGATATAAATGAGTGGCGGCGCACCGTGGACATCATCAAAACGGAGCATGCCAAAGATGGAGGAATTGTTTTTATCCCTGGTAATATTTATCCGGGAGCTACTGTGAAAATTCGAAGAATGCATCACCATGTCGATATGCCGGTAGCCCGTGCTGTATTTACTTCAATGAAAGGCAGGATACAGATGCAGGACTATGATGAAGCCATCCGGTTCTATCGCCGTTTTTTTTAATATCTCCCAGAAACAGTATGGCACGTATTACTCGATCAGAAGTTGAACGCAGGATTCAAAGAAGAGATCCGATGAGAAACTTGGATCTGACAGGACTGAACCTTGAAGATCTGGTAATGGTAGGAGTGGATATGCGTTTTTCCAATCTTGCTGATTGTAATTTAAATGGTGTTAACTTGAGTGGAAGCATGCTGGAGCGATGCAGTTTTAATGATTGTGAATTGCTGGATGCCAGCTTTCAGGAAGCGTCGTTGGTTTCATGCCAGATGGAGAGAGCCAGTTTTCGAAATGCCAATTTGGTGGAAGCCAATTTTAGAGAAGCTGAAATGCAGCAAGCCACCTTCAGGGGGGCTAATCTGGATGGCGCTCTTTTAATTAAAGTCAATGCGCCCCTGGCCGATTTCTCCAATACTTCCATGTTCAATGCACGTCTGGATGAATCCGTATTGACCTTATGTGACTTCACTGCCTGTGATTCGGGTAATTTGATAGCTGCCAAAGCCGATTTTTCAGGATCGGTCATGACCGGGATAAAAATGGACCGCTCCAATTTCAAAGGAGCCAATATGAGTTTCTGTGATTTATCTGGGGCATTTTTGCGAGGATGTCAGATGGAGGAAATTAATTTTTTTGCCACTGTTTTACGAGACGCTCATCTCACCAAATCCAATCTGGCACAGGCTCACTTCATGAATACGTTTGCAGAATCTGCCAAAATCAATGGTGCTAATTTAAAAGGTGCTAATTTGATAGATGCTGATTTTACCAGCAGTAATTTTGACTCTTCTTTTATGATGGAGACCATGGAGAGCCGCACAGTATTTGAAAATGTCAGTTTTCAGAATACACGTCGTTGACATGGGGGGACAATGAGGAAACACATCTATTTTGGGCTAGGTATTCTCTTGGTTCTATTATTTTCATATCAACCGGCCTATGCAGAATACCGTGCTTATGAATTAGAAATTTTTGATAGGGTGGAGCAGAGACGAGAAATTGTTATCACAACTTTTTCTCCTTCCGATTACACCCTGATTCATGGCGGAGCGCAGAGAATTGGAGTGATCATTCGTGCGTCCTGGATGTGTTGGGGCAATACCTCCAAGTTTAAAAAAGTTTGTCCGCCGCCTGCCCCCATCAGCCCCCGCTTCCAAGTAGGAGATTCCGTACAGGTCGTTTTAAAAAAGCATATTAGTGATCAATGGGTGGGAAAAGTAGAAAATATCTTTTATCGTCCAGATCTGAGGAGCAATGTGTATGGAGTGCGTTTTCCAGAGAAAAAAGACCTCTACACCCGTTATTATGAAGCCAATTTACAAGCAGCTCCTTAAATCCTCGCTAACGGTAGTGCAAGTATGATTCTTCTCTCCAATCCTCTTGCCTTGGATTGAAGTACATGCTCATCTTTTTAAGCAGACTGGAATTTTTTTGAAACATCCGTTCCAGCCAATGTCGTGAATCTGTAGTTTTGACTTCAATGACATCAAAGTCCTTCATTTTTTGACATAAATAATCGTCACTGGTCATTATTGCATCAATGAGCCCTTTTTCTTTGGCATCGGTTGCCAGCCAATAATCTCCGGTGGCCACTTCTTCAATATCCAGATCTTTGCGGCTATTGGCAACATGTTGCTTAAAGGCTCTGTGGATGTCCTCTAAATTTTTCTGGAATTTTTCTTTGCCTTCTTCGGTGACCTCACCAAGAGTCGTGATGGTGCGTTTGTGTTTACCAGCAGTGAATAAATGGTAGTCAATGTCGTGCTTTTGGAAAACCTTATGAAAATTGGGTATTCCGGCAACGACCCCAATAGAACCAATAAACGCAAAAGGAGAAGCAATGATTTGATCAGCAACCGATGCCATCATGTATCCTCCGCTGGCGGCAATAACATCGACACACACTGTTAACGACAGTCCTGCATGTTTCAAGCGTGCGAGTTGAGCACTCGCCAGTCCATATTGTGCCACGGCTCCTCCGGGACTGGTCAAACGCACAACGACTTCATCAGACGATGTGGCAACCTCCAGCAATAACGATATTTCTTCCCGCAAATGCTGTGTGGCATTTGCCATGATATCCCCTACGAAGGTCAGTACGTATACCTTAGGATCATGTTTTTCTAAAATTTCATTGCTTTTCAAATTAGAGTCCAGTTGCTCTTTTACATCGGCCAGCATGGTTTCGGTTTTCGCTTTTTTCTGAAGATCTTCTTCTTTTTTTTCCTTTTTTTTCGCTTTTTTCAGCAACTTCAACGCCGATTTAGAGATCGATTCCTTTTCGCTCACTAATTTTTCGAGTTTATGCAGATCCTTTTCAAACCGGTCATTGAGTCGCTTGAAATTGATATGAGACTCCTTGGGTTTTAGAGGTTTTTTGAAGAAGAAAAATTTAATGATAAGTAGTATTCCCACTAATAAGAATAAAGTGACTCCAGCATAATAAAATGTATAGTATTCTTCAAAAAATTGGCTCATGATTTTGTTTTGGTTGAGATCAGATCAAAAACGAATATTTTGTTTTGGTTGGAGGATCGCTATGCTAGATGTGTGTGCAGCACTTGATAAAAGTCATCAGGAATACCAGGACGCCCGTTTGGTGGAATTGCCGTACCAACAATTCTTGCTGAAGTTGTCAACTGCTGGGACGACAAATGATAGATATCCTGTAAAAAAACAAACCTCACCCGAGTCACTGCAGATACTGCAAGTTTGACGACGAATAGATCACCACTTCTTAGTGGCTGCTTGTAGTCGATTTCTATGCGGGTGACCACTAAATTAAAGCCGAGTTGCTGCATGTGTGCTGCATCAATGCCCGTGGATTTTAAGAAGGTATGGCGTGTATGCTCCAGGTATCGCAAATAAACAGAGTTATTCACGACCCCAAACATATCTACTTCAGAGTCACGTACCGCAAATTCTAATTCAAAGCAGTAGGCAGGGGAATTTTTCATGAATTTATCAAATTGTCTCCGCTATGACAGCTTGCCGTAGCGAACCGGATGCAATCAAACATTAGGAAGTTTCTGCCGCTTCTTCTGCTTTCTCATCCGCAAACTCGTAGCCAGTATTTCTGAAGCTTTCATATCCGGTTCCTGCTGGAATTAATCTTCCCAGGATAACATTTTCTTTTAATCCACGGAAGGTGTCGTATTTTCCTGCTAATGCAGTGTCGGTCAATACTTTTGTAGTTTCCTGAAAAGACGCTGCAGAAATAAAAGAGTCCGTACTCAATGACGCTTTAGTGATCCCGAGAAGAACGGGTCTGGATCGCGCGGGCTCCATACCATTTTTAATCAGTTCCGCATTTTGCTGATTAAAATGGAGTTTGGATGTGACTTGCCCTATCAAGAATGTAGAATCACCAGGAGCTTCAATGTATACTTGCTTTAGCATTTGTCTCACAATGACCTCAATATGCTTATCATTGATACCAACCCCCTGAAGTCGATAGACTTCCTGGACCTCATCAACCAGGTATTTTTGTAATGCCTTGGTTCCTTTTACTGCAAGAATATCGTGAGGATTGGGAGACCCATCAATCAAAGGATCGCCGGCACGGACATATTCTCCCTCATGTACCGTGATGTGCTTACCACGAGGGATCAGGTATTCTTTTTTCTCACCTTTTTCATCTTCTGGCTTGATTATAATCCTCTGCTTCTTCTTGATATCTTTTCCAAAGGAAACAAGACCGTCAATTTCTGTAATAATTGCCTGATCTTTTGGTATCCTTGCCTCAAAGAGCTCTGCTACACGTGGCAGACCTCCTGTGATGTCTTTGTTTTTAGCCAATTCTCTTGGAATTTTTGCTAAAATGGAGCCCGCATGCACTTCATCACCCTCTTCTACGACCAGTTCTGCTTTTACAGGAAGAGAAAAGACCGTGGCCTTCCCACTGGCATTTTTGATTTCATGCCCCCTGCTATCCCGAATCGTAATTTGAGGATGCATATCTGGATCCGAAGATTCCTGAATGACACGACGTGCCAGTCCAGTTGCTTCATCAATTTGTTCTTTAAACGTCAATCCTTCAATGACATCATTGAATCGAACAAAACCTGAAATATCAGTCAAGATGGGAACAGCATGAGGATCCCATTCGGCAAGCAGATCCCCTTGAGAAACCTTTTTTCCAAGTAGATCTTTGATAACTGCTCCGATGGGTAGTGGATGACGCTCTTTTTCCCGTCCTTTTTCATCGACGATGACAGCTTCGCCCTTACGACCCAATACGACCCAGTTGCCTTGATCGTTTTTTACTTCTTTCAAGTTATCGAATTTCAAAATTCCACTGAATTTGGCATCCCATGTATTCTGCTCTGCGCGTCTACTGGCAGTTCCCCCAATGTGAAAAGTACGCATGGTTAACTGAGTCCCAGGCTCACCGATACTTTGTGCGGCAATAACTCCTACGGCTTCACCAAGGTTAATTAAGTTGCCCCGTGCTAAATCACGCCCATAACACATCTGGCAAATCCCTCGCACAGTCATACAGGTCAACACAGAGCGAATCTTCATTTTTTCCACCCCGGCATGTTCAATTTTCACAACGACATCTTCTGTGATTTCTTCACCGGCCTTTACTAAACACTTCTTTTCATCATCAGGATCGAGCAAGTCTTCTAATGCGATGCGCCCCAGCACACGTTCTGACAAAGTTTCAATAATTTCTCCAGATTCAATCAAGGCTGTCATTTCGATGCCATCAAGCGTTCCGCAATCATGCTCCAGTACAACACTGTCTTGTGCCACATCAACAAGACGTCGAGTGAGATATCCTGAGTTTGCTGTTTTCAGTGCCGTATCTGCCAGTCCTTTACGGGCACCATGCGTCGAAATGAAATACTGCAGAACATCCAATCCCTCACGAAAATTTGCAGTAATTGGAGTTTCAATAATTTCTCCAGAAGGTTTGGCCATTAAACCGCGCATTCCTGCTAACTGTTTCATCTGCTGGCTGCTACCACGTGCCCCGGAATCAGCCATCATGAAGATGGAGTTCACTCTGGGAAAATCGTCATCATCCATAGTCTCTTTGGTCAAAACCTGCAACATTTCCTCAGCAATTTTCTCAGTAACCCGCGCCCAAATATCAATCACTTGGTTATAACGCTCTCCATCCGTAATCAATCCGTCCTGGTATTGATAATTGATGGTGTTGACCCGTTGCTGGGCGTCATCCAACAAGATTTTTTTCTGTGGCGGAATCACCATATCATGCATGCTAATCGAAAATCCGGCACTTGTTGCAAAAGAATACCCAAGTTGCTTCAAGGCATCCAGCATTTCTACCGTTTTTCTAGATCCAGCTCTACGGAAGGCAATGTCTACCAAATCTCCAAGTTGTTTCTTTTTCAAGTGGCGATTGATTAGATCAAAAGAAACTTCTTTGGGAATATGAAAGGACAGTATGATCCGTCCTACAGTTGACTCAAGGATCTGACCATCCACCCGACATTTGATTTTTGCATGAAGATCCACTTTACCATGGTCGTATGCGACCAATACTTCCTCCCGGTTCGCAAAAACTTTTCCTTCTCCTCGTGCACCTTCTTGTTCTCGTGTAATCCAATACAGGCCAAGGACCATATCCTGACTTGGAGTCATGACTGGTCTTCCATTAGCAGGAGATAAAATATTGTTTGTAGCCATTATCAAAATTTTTGACTCCAATTGGGCTTCTACGGAAAGCGGTACATGAACCGCCATTTGGTCCCCATCAAAATCAGCATTGAATGCGGTACAGACCAGCGGGTGAAGCTGAATTGCTTTTCCTTCAATCAAAACTGGTTCAAAAGCTTGGATTCCAAGACGATGCAAGGTGGGGGCCCGGTTCAATAATATAGGGTGGTCTACAATAATTTCCTCTAAAAGAGCCCACACTTCCGGAGAACCTTCTTCCAGTTTTTTCTTTGCCATTTTAATGGTAGGAACTTCATTGCCGTCAATCAGTTTATTGTAGATAAAGGGCTTGAATAGTTCCAGTCCCATTTTTTTAGGAAGGCCACATTGGTGCAATTTCAATTCGGGTCCAACAACAATCACAGTACGTCCTGAATAATCAACCCGTTTGCCCAGCAGGTTTTGACGAAATCTTCCCTGTTTTCCCTTTAACATGTCACTCAATGATTTTAAAGGCCGTTTGTTGGTTCCCATGATTGGACGCCCCCTGCGTCCATTATCAAAAAGAGCGTCTACTGATTCTTGCAGCATTCGTTTTTCATTTTTAATAATGATATTGGGTGCTCGTAATTCAATCAAACGCTTGAGCCGGTTATTGCGATGGATCACCCGGCGGTACAAATCGTTGAGATCACTGGTTGCAAAACGGCCGCCTTCTAAAGGTACCAGAGGTCGTAGTTCTGGTGGAAGGATAGGGAGAACATCCATGATCATGGAATCAGGGGCATTTCCCGATGATTTGAGAGCATTGACAATATTTAGCCGCTTGACGATTCTTTTCCGCCTTGCTTCAGAGCCTGTTGTTACTAATTCTTGATGCAGTGTGACACTCAGTTCGTTAGGATCAATTCTCTGGAGCAATACACGAATTGCTTCCGCACCCATTCCAATTTCCAAATCAGGAAACTGTTCCATCACTTCCCTGTATTTGTCTTCCTCCACTAAATCCCTTTCCTTGAAGGTGGAACTTCCTGGCTCTAAGACAATATAAGAATCAAAATATAGTGCTCGCTCCAAATCGCGCAATGTCATGTCCAGCAAGGTTCCAATGCGACTGGGAACTCCTTTCAGAAACCAGACATGAGAAACCGGAGACGCCAGTTTGATATGTCCCATTCGTTCTCTTCGGACTTTCGACTGAATTACTTCTACTCCGCACTTTTCACAGGTGATACCCCTGTGCTTCATCCGTTTATATTTTCCACAGTTACATTCATAATCATGAATAGGACCAAAAATTTTTGCACAAAATAAACCATCCCTTTCTGGTTTAAAAGTACGGTAATTAATGGTTTCTGAGGTTTTCACTTCACCATGCGTCCAAGATAAAATGTCATCCTGTGTGGCGATATTGATACGTACGGCAGTGTAATCTTTAGGATCTGTGGATAGTTCAAAGAAATTTTTTAACGTGGCCACGGGTGTTCTCCAATTTTAGATTGTATCAAAAAATAATAGTTAAAGAAAATCGTGCTGCTGCGAGGCTAGGCTTCCTCAGTCGCTTCAACCTCTGGATTCTCTTCCGTTACTTGAAGTAATTCAATATTCAAACACAAACTTTTCAGTTCACTGATCAATACCTTAAATGATTCTGGAATTCCTGTCTCCAAATGATGGTGTCCTTTGACAATGGTTTCATACATTCGGTTACGTCCTTGGACATCATCAGATTTTACAGTCAGGAGTTCCTGCAAGGTATAAGCAGCACCATAGGCTTCCAGTGCCCAAACTTCCATTTCTCCAAAGCGTTGCCCTCCAAATTGAGCTTTTCCACCAAGTGGTTGTTGTGTTACCAAAGAATAGGGACCAATGGAGCGGGCATGAATCTTTTCATCAACCAAGTGGTGTAATTTTAAAATATACGCATAGCCCACCGTTACTTTTTGACTGAAACGATTTCCGGTCAATCCATCATACAACCAAACCTGACCCGTTGTTGGCAAGTCAGCAAGTTTCATCAAACTCTGAATATCTTCTTCTTTTGCCCCGTCAAAAACAGGAGTGGCGATATGTACTCCTTTTTTGTATTTCTTCATAAATTCCAAAAAATCTTCATCGCTTTGGTTTTCAAAAAACTCAGAAACTTCTGGAGAATCATAAATTTGCTTCAGAAAATTTTTCAATTGAGTGACTGGGTGATTCGCCTGGACAAATTTTTCAATTTTGCGGCCTAGCTCGGAGGAGGCCCATCCTAAATGGGTTTCCAAAACTTGTCCTACGTTCATGCGGGAAGGTACACCCAACGGATTCAATACAATATCAATTGGTGTTCCATCTTCCATGTAAGGCATATTTTCTGTCAATTGAATTTTAGAAACCACACCTTTATTACCATGGCGTCCTGCCATTTTATCTCCAACTGCCAGCTTGCGTTTGGTAGCAATGTATACTTTAACCATCCGAATGACGCCAGGAGGAAGCTCATCTCCTTTAGAAACTCTTTCACATTTATCTTGGTAGATATTTTCGAGAAGGTACATCTGTGATTGCGCATTGCGTACCAAGGTTTCCAGCTTTTGATTGGCTTCAGGATCATTTACCTTGACGGTATGCCAGCTTGTTAATGAAATTTGTTCCAAATCAGCTTCTGTCAGGTGAGAACCCTCCGTCAGAATCGTTTCTCCTTCTACCGATACAACATCCTGTGTTAATACTTTATTCTGCACCAACGACTGAGCCATTTTGATGAGGTTGCGCTTTACAATTCTTAATTCATCCTGGTGATCTTTGTAATATCGTTGCAGTTGTTCCTGCTCAATTTCTTTAGTCCGTTGATCACGCTCGACACCACCACGATTAAACACGACTACATCAATGACAATCCCTTCTACTCCCTGATTCACCCGTAGGGAAGTGTCACGCACATCTCCCGCCTTTTCTCCAAAGATAGCACGAAGCAACTTTTCTTCTGGGTTGAGCTGGCTTTCTCCTTTGGGAGTAACTTTTCCTACTAAAATAGAACCAGGACGGACATAAGTTCCCACTTGAACAATTCCGCTGTCATCAAGATATTTCAGTGCTTCTTCACTGACGTTTGGAATATCACGAGTGATTTCTTCTTTCCCAAGTTTGGTATCACGGGCTACCATGTCAAAGATATCAATATGTACCGAAGTGAAACGATCCTGGTGCAACAGGCGTTCTGAGACAAGAATCGAATCCTCAAAATTGTATCCGTTCCAGGGCATGAAGGCGATACGGATATTCTGCCCCAATGCTAACTCTCCATTATCGCAACTCGACCCGTCTGCAATGATATCACCTGCCTTCACTCGATCCCCTTTGGAAATCAATGTTCTTTGATTGATGAGCGTGTTTTGGTTTGAACGACGGTATTTGGTCAGATGATAAATATCCACATTGGCTGGTACCACTCCTGACTCACTGGACAGGTCAACATCCGCTTGAATCACAATTCTTCCGGCATCAACACTGTCCACAATCCCTGATCGTTTTGCAAGGACACAAGATCCTGAATCCAGTGCTGCTTGAAATTCGACACCTGTTCCTACCAGCGGAGCTTCTGGCTTTATCAAAGGTACTCCCTGACGTTGCATGTTCGAACCCATTAATGCACGATTTGCATCATCATGCTCTAAAAAAGGAATAAGAGATGCCGCAACAGAAACCAGTTGACACGGAGCAACGTCCATATACTGCACATCAACTTTGGGAATCGTACTGTACTCTCCCCCTTTCCGAATTGAGATAAACTCTGCAACCAATTCCCTGTTTTCATCTATTTTGGCATTTGCCTGGGCAATATTGACGGTATCTTCTTCAATGGCAGACAGGAATTCAACGTCATCACTGACCACTCCATTGGTTACTTTTTGATAAGGAGTTTCAATAAAACCAAACTCATTCACAGAACCATGCGTTGCCAAGGAAGCAATCAGTCCAATATTGGGGCCTTCTGGTGTTTCAATTGGACAAATTCGGCCATAATGAGAAGCATGCACATCTCTGACATCAAATCCTGCTCGTTCCCGAGTCAATCCTCCTGGTCCTAACGCACTCAGGCGGCGTTTATGGGTAATCTCAGAAAGAGAATTGGTTTGATCCATAAATTGAGAGAGCTGACTGCTGCTGAAAAATTCATGAATTGCGGCAGCAACTGGTTTGGCATTAACAATGTCATGGAGCATCATTGATTCAGTGTCCTGCAAACTCATTCTTTCTTTGATGGCACGTTCCATGTGGACTAAACCAATACGAAATTGATTTTCTAATAATTCTCCAACACTCCGTACTCGACGATTGCCCAAGTGATCAATGTCATCAACGGTTCCTTGTCCTTCTTTGAGCAGCAACAAATACTTGACCGCACCAAAAATGTCTTCATGAGTCAAAATAGTCTGATCCAGAGGATACTCCAAACCAAGCTTTTTATTGAGTTTCAATCTGCCCACTTTAGACAAATTGTAACGTGAAGAATTAAAAAAGAAATTTTGAACTAATGTATTTGCGGCTTCTAACGTCGGAGGATCACCTGGTTTTAGTTTCTTATACAGCTCAATCAAAGCAGAGTCTGGAGAATTGATTTTATCCATTGCCAAGGTGTCTCGAAGGCAGGGTCCAATCGTTTTGGCGCCAATGTGCAAAACCTCAATAACTTCCACTTTATGCTCTACCAACTTTTCAAAGGCGATTGCATCAATGAGCGTATTAGCCGGGAGAACCACTTGCCCATCTTCTCCAACAATATTACATGCCGTATAGTGTCCTAAAATTTCGTCAATGGTCGTTGGAACATGCTCCACCCCTGCTTTTTGAAGCTTCTGGACAAGTTTTTCTGTTATTTTGCGCCCAGCCTTGATAAGAACTTCTCCTGAGTTTGGATCTAATATTTCTGCAGAAGCCCTTTGATTTGCTGTTACCTTAGAATCAACATATTTAAAATATTTCTGATTTTCCGGAATACTCTCATCCTGGGCACCACTCAAATTGATTTTTTCAACATCGTAAAACGAAGAAATTATTGTTTCTGTTGTATTGCCGAGTGCGCGCAGCAAAATAGTAGCAGGAAATTTACGTCTGCGGTCTATTCGGACATACAAAAATTCTTTTGAATCAAACTCAAAATCCAACCATGATCCACGTTGTGGAATGATACGTGCTGAATAAAAGGTTTTTCCTGCAGTATTCGTTTTTGTTTTATCCATGGAAAAGAATAATCCTGGACTTTTATGCATTTGGCTGACAATGACACGCTCTGTTCCATTGATAATAAATGAGCCAGTTGGTGTCATCAACGGAATTTCCCCCAAATAAATATCTTGTTCCTTAATATCATGAATATGCTTGGCATCTGAATTACTGTCCTTCTCCCATACAATCAACCGTAAGGCCGCACGTAATGGTGCAGCATAAGTAACACCGCGTACACGGCATTCCTCTACAGAATATTTAGGTTCTCCCAAACGGTAGTGCACGTATTCCAGAGTAGACGAACCACTGAAATCTGAAATAGGGAACACAGAACGAAATACCGCCTCTAACCCTTCTTCTATCCTCTGATCCGGTGGTGTGTTTTTTTGGAGAAAACGCTCATAAGAATCCAACTGGATTTTTAGTAAATGGGGAACTTCAATTGGCGCAATGATTCGTCCAAATGAACGGCGTATACGGTGTCGATTTTTTAAGTTGGTGGACATAATTCTTCTTTCGCTAAAATTATTAATCAAGTATTATGCAGTGACCACTAGTTTTTGAATCAGCTCAGGAGTTTCTAATTTTGCCATTATCCTGCAATACGAAGACTGTAATTGTTAACAAATCGAGATTGCTCTATTTCGATACAGAGCAATTTTGACGACGACTAGCTATCGGAAAATCACTAGAGATATTATTCTTGGATATAAACATAAGACGGTAAAACCATCTATTCAGGAATAGAAATGAGGAGGGGAATTTCAACGAAAACTCGCTCATGAAATTCATTTCATTAACGATTATTGAATGAATACATCGCAATCTGCTAAATAGAATTTTATATCACATTTTAATTTGATAAGCAATCATATAGAATAAAAATTTTCATCTCAAAAAATCATTCTTTCTGAATTCGGATATCTTTCGTCCCAGTCAGGCAAGAATCCCTTGTAGTTATGTTTGACTCGTACTACATATTATTCACTTCTGGATGTACAAAATCGTCTTTCTAATGTCATGTTGAGTAAAATCCCATGCCAATTAGCACTCATATCATTTCTTCTTTCATTTGTTTACATTGTTGTGAACAACATCGTATGGAATTTGGTTTACCAGGAAATTTAGCATTTATACTCCAAACAGGTACCTATGAGGAGGTAATTGATGATTTTCCGGAATTACTGGAAGAAATGAGAGAAGATGAATTTCAAAACTTCTTATTTGAACGTTTTATTTTTGCGCATGGTCAGCATGATGTCAGATTTATTTATACTCCCGTTGACAGAATGTCCAAAATCGTCAAGTTACGAACAGAACACTACAAAAGAGTAATTTTTTTATATGAGCAATATCAACAAGTGACCGGTAAGATCACACAAATCATGTACTCCAGTCGTGTCTATAAAAATACTGTTCGACCTTCAGCCATTGATTACCGTTTGTATTTCAAGGAAGATAAGAAAAAACATAAAAGGATTTAAGTTATGTCGAAAATTGCACTCGTTACAGGTGTCACAGGACAAGATGGGGCTTATTTAGCCGAGTTTCTGCTCAAAAAAGGGTACCTTGTCCACGGAATCAAGAGACGTTCTTCTTCATTCAATACAGCAAGAGTAGATCATCTCTATCAGGATCCTCATATTCCGGGTGGAAAATTTTTCTTACATTATGGGGATTTGACCGATTCGACAAACCTGATTCGTATTATTCAGGAAACCCAGCCAGATGAAATTTACAATTTAGCAGCTCAAAGCCATGTCCAAGTTTCGTTTGACACACCAGAATACACGGCAAACTCAGATGCTTTGGGGACACTTCGTTTGTTAGAAGCCATTCGTTTATTGGGCTTGACCAATAAAACTAAATTTTATCAAGCCTCTACCAGCGAATTGTATGGTCTGGTTCAGGAAATACCTCAAACGGAAACAACCCCGTTTTACCCTCGCTCCCCCTATGCAGCAGCCAAACTGTATGCCTATTGGATTACTGTAAATTATCGAGAGGCCTATAATATCTTTGCCAGTAACGGGATTCTCTTTAATCATGAATCTCCCATTCGTGGAGAAACATTTGTCACACGAAAAATAACACGGTCTGCGGCAAGTATTTCATTAGATTTGGAGAAAACATTATATCTCGGCAATTTGGATGCCCAACGAGATTGGGGGCATGCGAAAGATTATGTAGAAGGAATGTGGCAAATTCTACAAACAGCAGAACCAGACGATTTTGTGTTAGCAACAGGGGTCACAACAACTGTACGTCAGTTTGTAGAGTGGGCTTTTGAAGAAGTTGGTATCGTGTTAACATGGAGAGGAAAAGGACTTGAGGAACAAGGGTTTGATGCTGTTTCCGGCAGAGTTTATGTTAAAGTAGATTCTCGTTATTTCCGTCCCACAGAAGTCGATATACTGCTCGGAGATGCGACAAAAGCTCAGAAACAACTGGGGTGGAAACCGAAATATGATGTTCGCAGCCTGATACAAGAAATGGTGCAATCTGATCTGAGGGCAGTGCAACAAGCTGTGGACCGGGGTGCAGGGATTGAGAATGAGTAGTGAATATGGAAAAAACTTCTAAAATTTATGTAGCAGGGCACTTGGGATTGGTTGGTTCGGCATTGATTCGTCAACTCAAACAGCAAAACTATACCAATTTGGTGATGCGTACTCGTCAGGAGCTTGATTTATTTGACGGAAAAGCAGTTGCACAATTTCTGAAACAAGAACAACCTGAATATATTTTTCTTGCTGCCGCCAAGGCTGGCGGCATTTATGCAAACAGTGCATATGCTGCTGAATTTATTTATGAAAACCTTCAAATTCAAAATAATGTGATTCATCATTCCCATCAATACGGAGTGAAAAAACTACTTTTTTTGGGAAGTTCCTGCATTTATCCTAAACATTGTCCACAACCCATCAAGGAAGAATATCTGCTGACCGGACCTTTAGAGCCAACTAATGATGCTTATTCGGTTGCTAAAATCGCAGGAATCAAAACCTGCCAGAGTTACAACCTGCAGTATGGGACTAACTTTATTTCTGTCATGCCGACTAATCTATATGGAATCAATGACAACTTTCATCCCGAGAATTCACATGTATTGCCGGCACTATTGAGCCGGTTTCATGAGGCAAAACAAAATGGAGCCTCAAAAATAACCGTTTGGGGCACAGGCACTCCAAAACGGGAATTATTGTTTGTTGATGACTTGGCAGAAGCCTGCATCTTCTTAATGGAACATTATAATGATTCGCAAATAATCAACGTGGGCACAGGAAAGGATTTGAATATCCGCGAATTAGTCAATTTAATCAAAGAAGTGGTTGGGTGTGATGCCCGTATTGTTTTTGACACCACCAAGCCCGATGGGACCCCTCAAAAGGTACTGGATGTTTCTCGTATCAACCAACTAGGCTGGTTCTCTAAAACATCACTCAAGGAGGGGTTGGAGACAGTATACCACTGGTATCAGCATGAGTATCTAAAGAATGCCATAGCACGCTAAACATATGTTGAATTGGAGTATAATTTGCTGGTAAAATGAAAAAGCTCCGATTAATTTCAGCCTTTGCGTTGCGATTCATTGCAGATTGTGTTACTCCAAATATACTTGATGGAAGATAGAAAGTATTTTCCTCACCAATGTTAATATGAAGTTGGTCTGATCGTTAATTGATAACTTATGAAAGGAAAGATGATTATGAAAAAATATTATAGTTTTTTGAGTATCGGGATTTTTATTCTCTTATTATCAGGGTGTGTGTCATTATCTTCTAATGGAGAAATGGTCAGGGTAGTTGGTGACATGCGGCAAGTTAAAGATTGCAAACTATTGGGAGATATTACAGCAGAAGCAATTGGCGAAGATAATGTTCAAATGTGTGCAAAAAATGCGGCAGCGGCCGATCTGGGAGGCGATGTGGTTTTGTCTTCCTACCTTGGTGATCCTGATGGGTTTTGGTATGGTTTGATTGGTGGGAAACTACTCAAAGGACAGGTTTACTCCTGCAGTGGGAAAATGATGATAGGAAAAGGGCAAACCAAGTCTTGCGGGTGGTTCGAATAAAGTTGAATCAATAGCTATAGTAAACCCCGAAAATAATAGTTTGTCCTCCGAGTTCCAGTCGTTTTCCAATGGTTTGGATTTTTAGTTGTGCAGATGTTGCTCTCCAACTTGTCAATAGACCCCATTCGCCAAATGGAAAACGGCTTCCTATTTCATAATAGGATACACTAGGGGCCGCATCAATAAAAGAGGCGTTGGTTGTAGAAATCTCATCAGAAGTAGCAACCAGTTTCTCTCGAATTTTGACACTGTAACCTCCGGTTCCCAATGCAAGATAAGGAAACAAAAATTCCCCTCGATAGTAAGTAGAAAAAGCGAATAATACGCCTTGGACATCTAATTGTACGCTGGACCTATCAGCAAATGAATAGCTTTTGCTGTATCGGTTGAGTTCCAGGCCAAAACCTGTCGCTAACGCACCATCCACCCGATAAAAATCAAATCCGAACCCAATAGGTGTTACTGTACGATCGTCCTTCAGGTTGCCATGATCGGCTTTTATTGTATCTAGGTATTGATCGGCTTTACCAATCAAAGGCGCAGGTTGCCCCGTTTCCTGGCTGCCTATTTTTCCTGAAACAAAATAAAAGGCTTGTCCCAAAGCATTTGCGTGAGACACGTACCCCTGGAGTACAATGACAAACAGTATCGTGATACCAATTTTGAATGGATGTCTTACCATTTTTGTCCCAATTCGAAAAATAGAACAATATCTGTTTGATTGCCGGTTTGATTATAATCTTCGATAAAGCCGGCTTCAATAAATAAAGCTCCGAGCCATTGCTTATACCCAATAACAGCCACATCGGTTAAATTAGATAAAAAGGCACTACCCACTTCTTGCTGTGTGCCAAAAAGACTGCCCGATGTTGGGAAAATACTGCTTTGGCTCATGGTCTGCAACACGATTGAAAGATCAGAATCCAGACGATATTCTAATGCCACAAAGCGATGAGACAGTTCAGAAGAAAAATTTTCAGATTTACCAAAATCAGAATGACCCCATCCTAAATAAACAACCCAGTCCCCATACGTTTTGGAAAATATCAAATAACTTCCAAAATCGGAATGCCCACTGCTGATTAATTTTTGTTCTGTGGAACGATTTGCTGTAGCCAGTTTATAGACAAGTTTGAGAGTAATTGCCGGAAAAATAGAATTTCCTTCCCAAAAATTCCATTTGAATTTCAATATCGGATCTCCTGGAATATTTTCAAACTGGCTGTCCGTATTGATCAAGAACTGGTCATCTTGCTGAATATAGTAATCATAACGGTTTCGTTCAGATTGTGACCGATAGGCTCCCGCAGCAGAGCTATTATCAATACCAACCAAGCTGTGAACGAATTCGGAACCAATATCCAGCGACCCTCCTGCAAATGTAACATAAGGGAGTTCCAATCCAAATTCCATCACATCAAATAAACCATATTTGATGCGAAACACATGGCGGTAGCTTTCCACATCAATGTAGGTATGATATCCTGGAACAGGTTTACCCGTTTTGCTGCTGAAAAAATCGGCTTCCACTAGACCACGACTGATCTCGTCTTTTGTGATTTGCTTATTTCGTCCTGCACTATTAAGAAATGTATTGGCAACAGCCAGTTGATAGGAAAAAAAGAATACGTTATCCTCAATGGTACTTGTATTTTCAGGAGACATGGACAAATACGGAAGAGTCACGGGGAATTGGTCTCTGATTTCTAAAGGGCCCAATCCTGAGTTTTCTTCGGCAGCCTCTGCAAATTTTTCGTTTCCCCACAACAATAGAATCGTGGCAAAGAGGAATAAAATATGCTTTACTTTATCCATTTCTTCCTTATATACAAAAATCTACAACTGATTCGTTGAGTAAATCAAGAGTTATACCAAGCGCATCTCAAAAAGTAACTTATAATTTTGGAGGATCATGGCGAAATTGAATGAAATGATTCAGGACTTTCGTCTTTCTATCAATCAAAGTGTAGAAGCATTGGCGATGATGCTCCAGCTGACTATAGAAGAATATGAATCTTTAGAAAAAGACTGGATTCCACCAGATGAAGCATTGAAAGAAATTTGTACCTTATTTGAATGGAATTACAATGATATTAAGCGTATCGCCCGTAATTCTCCTGCATTTAGTAAAAAGGAGCAACCTGCAGTAGAACCCCACAAACCATCTTCTCCAAAACCCGTTGCTGCATTTGATTTTCACAGCATGCTGCGAGATGCTCGTCAAAAAGTCGGGCAAAGTCCTGAAGGAATTGCGATGCTTTTGAACATTGCTCCAGATTATTATGAGTCCTTTGAACAGGATAAGGTTCCTTCTGATGATCTTCTTCGTAATATTTGTTCATTGTTCAGCTGGAATTACCGAGAAGTTCGAAGGCAAGTGATCAACCGTTCGACTCCAAGAATGGTTGCTGTTTCACCACCGCTCTCATTGAAAGAAGTTCAGGCAAAACTACCCAAAAAAGATAGAGCTTTTCTGCCAGCAGGTGAAGGAAAAAAAGAGACATTGGCTTCACGCCTTTATAAAGCACGCATGGATTTTGGGCAAAATCCTGATGGAATCTCCCTTTTATTAGATATCAGCGAAGACTATTATCTGGAGATAGAAGCAGGAAAAATTATTCCTGATCCCGAAATGCTTAAGCGTATCGCTTCTTTATTCCACTGGAATTATAATGAACTGAGACTGCTGGTTCATAATGAAAATATCCACCGGTTCCAGCCAGTCGTTACCGAATTGAACGCTTCCTCCCCACTTCAAGTTCACAAACTGCAAGCATTGCAAGAAGAAATAAAGAAATATTGGACACAAATCCAGCCAGAAAAACAGGAAATGCTATTAGCACAATTGGAAGTAATCCGAGATACCGCAAAACGCTGGCAAACTTCTTGAGAAGGAAAAATCCTACCTCATGGTCTCCCAAACACTTCAGAAAAATAGTCGGTAATACCTGTAAAGAGCCAGCAGAATTTAATCATGACTGCTTTGCTGAAATGAACCATGTTTAAAATAAAGGGTATTGATCGTTCCATCCGGAGCGATTTGCAGGACGGCTCTTTTGGATAACCAATCAGGTACAATCCTTAGTTTTCCAGAAAGATTGGGAAACTGATACTCTTTGTCCTGATGAAAATGTCCGACAAAATAATGATCCAGGTCCTGCAAAACCACTTTAGCAAAATCTTCAATCTCTTTTTCAGGCAGTTGAATTTTATATGCCTGATTAGTTTCTGCAAGCGTTGCTTCCAAACGCAGAGCCATTCGCCTCGCCAAAGAGGTAGGTATGGCACGAAAAAACCATTCAAACGCATAACTACGGGCAAATTTACGCCAGCGTAAATATTTCAAATCCCGCCAGTTGATAATGTCCCCATGTGTGAAACCATATTTCCGATCTCCCCAGTTCAGCGAGCAATAGTCCCGGATTAGATAAGTGAACGGATATACAGCCTTCCAGTGTGCATTCCACTTCCTTGGAAGAAGAACTTCCCGGTTACCTGCAACAAAGATGACCTCGACATGTTGTTCTGCGATGAGGAGTGCAAAAGCCTGCATGACATCCTGATGCATAGCCGCCCAAAACTTTGGCAATGCCAGCCAAACTTTAAATAAGTCTCCTAGGCATATCACTATTTGTGGGCGATGCAATTGAGAAAGCATGGCAATGAACTCTTGGTAAGAAGCCGTATTGTGGTCTAGATGAGAATCTGAAACAATATAAAGATAATGCTCAGGATCAGGAACTATAATTTGGTTCATTGCGTTCAGGGGCTTTCGAGTTGATTTTTCTGTAAACTATCCTTATCATGTGGCGGTTTGTTGCCTTGTTCTTTTGGCTTGTTGAACAACACATTTGTCTTCTAGATATTTGGATAGTTTGTATCTTACTCTTTTATTCTGTAATAACTTTCTCAGCTATCAATCCTCCGTATTTCATCAAATACAGCCATCTATTGTTTCTTTTTCTCTTTAAAGTTGTCAAGAGAGAAAAGCATGGTACGGATTTTTTTGAATAACTGTTGATCATTTTTGTGGAGTTTGGAATGGGTGTTGCGATTATTGGTGGAGGCAACATGGGAAGAGCCATTGCTCATTCCCTGCTTCATACTCAGACCTTTTTGCAGTCGGACATATTAGTGGTAGAGACGGTTTCCGCAAAATGCGAACAACTCGTAGACACTATTGGTTGTCGTGTGCTTGAAAAAATCGGGGCAGAAATTTCGCAGTTCACCGGAGTCATCGTGGCCGTGAAACCCCAGATGTCATCCTCGGTGATGGAGGAACTAGCATCCTTTCTTGCGTCTCATCAACTGGTAATTTCTATCATGGCGGGGATTTCGACCCGACAAATGGTTCAAACACTAAATCATGAAGCCATTGTTCGTGTGATGCCAAATACGCCCTCACAAATTGGAGAGGGAATGAGTGTCTATTTTGCCACTCCTACTGTGAATCAGGAACAACTCGAATTCACTAAGAAAATTTTAAAAGCGACTGGGCAGGCCTTGGCAGTTAAAAATGAAGATGCTATTGATGCGGCAACTGCCATTTCGGGGAGTGGACCTGCCTATATTTTCTATATTGCAGAACAAATGGTGGCCAGTGCCAGGCAACTCGGTTTCTCAGAGGACGAGGCAACGCTTCTGGTGCAGCAAACTATAAAAGGAGCCGTATTACTTTGGGAAAAACAGGAGATTTCTGCTGGTGAATTGAGGCAACAGGTTACATCTCCTGGCGGGACAACAGAATCGGCACTCCAGACGTTTACAGAAAATAAAATAGATTCAAACTTTCAACAAGGTCTCCAATCTGCTTATCAAAGAGCAAAGGAACTGGCCCAGAACTCATAACATTTAAACTTGGATAGGAAACGTATGACTTGTGTCGTGATAGTTGGCACCCAATGGGGAGATGAAGGAAAAGGCAAACTGGTTGATTTTCTAACAGAGGGTGCGGATTTAGTGGCACGTTACCAAGGAGGGAATAATGCTGGGCATACTGTTAAATTTGAGGATCAATCATTTATTTTACACCTGATCCCTTCTGGAATTTTAAGAAATAAAATGTCGGTGATCGGCAATGGCACGGTGGTCGATCCTGAAGCATTATTACAGGAGTTTGAAGGCTTACAAACAGTGGATATTTCTGTGGAAAAATATTTAAAAATCAGTGAGACCGCACACTTGATCATGCCATATCATCGAGTTTTTGACAAACTGCGTGAACAAGCCCAGGGAGACAATAAAATCGGAACGACAGGTCGAGGGATTGGCCCCGCCTACACAGACAAAGTGGCACGCTCGGGAATTCGTTTTACCGATCTAAAGAATCCCGCTCATCTCAGGAATCGTTTGGAAACTCTCATCCCTGAAAAAAATTGTCTTATGAAGTATTTTTTTCAATCACCAGTTCAGTTTTCGGTTGACCAGATTGTGGAAGAATACCGAGGCTATTATGAGCAGTTTAAGTCCTTTTTGTGTGATTCTTCACTTCTGATCAACCAGGCGATCGACAACAACCAGAATGTGTTGTTTGAAGGAGCACAAGGAACATTCCTCGATGTTGACCATGGTACCTATCCTTTTGTGACGTCTTCTAACACGATGGCTGGCGGTGTTTGTGCCGGTTGCGGAGTAGGACCCTCAAAAATTGATAAAGTTATTGGCATTGTAAAAGCGTATACAACCCGGGTAGGCAGTGGTCCATTTCCTACAGAACTGCTTGATGACATGGGAGGATTTTTACGTAAAGAAGGTTCAGAATTTGGCGCAACCACAGGCCGTCCTCGTCGTTGTGGATGGTTTGACGCGGTATTGGTCAGGCAAGCCGTTCGTTTGAACGGGTTGACATCTTTAGCTATTACGAAGCTCGATGTTTTGGACAAACTGGAAACCATTAAAATGGCGGTGGGGTACCAATCAGCAGATGGAAAAACACATACTGAACTTCCCCCTATTTATGAGGAAGGAATGACGCCTATTTATGAAGAACACTCTGGTTGGCAATGTCCCACAAAGGACATAACAGAATATGATGACTTGCCGAAGGCATTAATTGATTATTTAAATCGCATGAGCGAACTGGTGGGTGCTCCTGTCTCTATCATCTCCGTAGGACCAAAACGAGAAGAAACGATTGTTTCTGATCCTGATCAAATATGGGCTTAATCAATAGGAAAGTATGTCTTTAATCAATATATTGCAGCAAAATCTTCAGTTGGGAATTCTCCTGATTGTTTCATTGATGTTTGCATTGACGCTGCATGAATTTGGTCATGCCTATGCAGCTTATTTATGTGGAGATCGAACGGCACAAATGCATGGCCGGATGAGTATCAATCCATTTGTCCATTTGGATATCTTTGGGAGTTTGATGCTATTATTTGTGGGGATTGGCTATGCTAAGCCAGTTCCTGTCGACCCCAGAAATTTTCGATACAAAAATGCGGATTTATATGTTTCTGCTGCTGGCCCTGGTATGAATCTGCTACTGGCATTGATTGGAGGAATCTTTCTTCATCTTTTATCAAGTGCAGGAGGATTGAGTCAGACAGCATTTCAACTCTTGTACTTATTCATGCTGATCAATATGAGCTTGTGTCTGTTTAATTTGATTCCCCTGGGACCTCTCGACGGAAGCTATGTGCTGCCACATTTTCTTCCCGTTGATATCAGGCGCAAATACCAGATGTGGAATATGCAGTATGGCACTCATGCTATCATGGGAATGCTGCTGCTCAGCATTTTTTTACCGAGCTGGAGTCCTTTTTCCTGGATCAGTCGTCTTAGCCAGGGATTTATAGGAATGATTATTTCTGTCTAGATTATGATTTCAGTCCTATCAACTTACTGGTTTCTGTAGGCATCAAGCATGGTTCTGACAATGTCTTCGGCATTGCTGTATTTGGCCTTCCAATTGAGAATCTGATTCGCTTTTTGAGGATTGGCCAAAACGACAGGCGGATCTCCTGGTCTTCTAGGTACCATATTTACTTTGAAACGGGCTCCTGTCATTTTCTTTGTTGTCTCCAGAGCTTCCAACACGCTTGTACCAGAAGACGAGCCTAAATTAAAAATATTGCTTTGTTGATTTTCTATTAAATAATTGAGCGCGGACACATGCGCATCCGCAAGATCGGTAACATGAATGTAGTCCCGTATACCGGTGCCATCGGCAGTATCATAATCATTTCCATACACGTCAACTTGTGTTCTTTTGCCCATCACAGCTTCCATAATAAGAGGAAATAAATTTTGAGGATTTTGCTCAAGTCCTTTGATGTTTCCCTCCATATCGTACCCTGCAGCATTGAAATAACGTAAATTTACATATTTTATTCCTTTGAGTTGATCATACCATGCCAGCAGTCTTTCGATTTCCAGTTTGGTAAAACCGTAGAAATTAACAGGATCGGTTGGATGTTCCTCGTCTATTGGCAGATATTGAGGATCTCCATAAACGGCTGCTGTTGAAGAAAATATGAATTGAGAGACTCCTGCAGCAACAGCGGCATTCAAAATATTGATGGCCCCTGTTATGTTTTGAATATAAACCTCTGGTTTGAGCATGGATTCTCCTGCAGCCTTCAATGCGGCCAGATGGATGATAGCATCCATTCCAATCACAGCCTTGTTGATATGTTCGGACAGAAGAACATCCCCATGGATGAAAGGAATATTTTCGAATAAATTTTCTCGAAGACCAGAGCTTAAATTATCAAAAACTGTGGGCTGATGACCAGCCTTGATTAACGCACTGTTAACATGACTCCCTATGTACCCGGCACCACCAATTACCAGTACCTTTAATGAAAGTGAATTTGTCATAAATATTTCCTTTGATCTTTGGGGTGAAAGTGGGCATTATTGCTTTTTTTCAGTTTATTCTAGATTGAACCTGGATTCAATCATTAATGTTAGGATATGAATCCGGAGTTGAAAAAGATGTCATTCCGTGCTCGACCCGAAATCCAAAAGACTTCCCATAGTTTTCTGGATGCCGGATCAAGTCCGGCATGACAAATCAATTTTTGTAAAGCTTGTTTTTATAAAATAAATTTTAACTCTGGATTCGCATATTAGTGATTAAGCCAAGGTTATCATGTCTAGTTTGAAACAAAAATAATTTTATGATTGTTGATCATACAATCAATTTTTATTGTTAGGAGAATAAAATGAGATATGCTGAACTACATAAGTTATCTATAGAACATCCGGAAAAGTTTTGGGGAGAACAAGCAAAGTTAATCGACTGGTTTGAAGAACCAAAGGAAGTCGTTTCACAAGATGAACAAGGTTTGTACTGGTGGTATAAAGGGGGAAAATTGAATACTTCCTATCTTGCCCTGGATTATCATGTAAAAACCGGTCGAGGTGATCAGACAGCCTTGATTTATGATTCTCCTGCGACAGGGAGCCAAAAAAAATACACTTTCTCTCAGCTTCGCGATGAAGTGGCCTCGTTTGCGGGAGCCTTGAGGGGGCTGGGTGTTGAAAAAGGCGATCGCGTGATTGTTTATATGCCGATGGTACCCGAGGCGGCAATTGCAATGCTGGCATGTGCTCGACTGGGTGCAGTGCACTCTGTTGTTTTTGGAGGATTTGCGCCTAATGAGCTGGCCATTCGTATTGATGATGCCACACCAAAAGTATTGGTTTCTGCTACCTGTGGTATCGAGTTTGATAAAGTCATCCCATATAAACCATTGGTCGATAAAGCCCTTGAACTGTCAAACACTCCACCAGAAAAAACGGTAATCCTGGCACGTCCTCAGCAAAGTTGTGAAATGCAGAGTGGACGGGACTACGATTGGGAAGAGATCACAAAGTCTGCTTCTCCTGCTGATCCAGTCCCTGTTGATGCCAATGATCCTCTGTACATTCTTTATACTTCAGGAACCACTGGTAAACCAAAAGGGGTTTTGCGGGACAATGGAGGACATGCCGTGGCATTACGATACAGCATGAAAAACATTTATAACATCAATCCTGGCGAAGTCTATTGGGCTGCCTCTGATGTGGGTTGGGTAGTCGGCCATTCTTATATTGTATATGCCCCATTACTTCATGGCTGCACTACTATTATGTATGAGGGGAAACCCGTACGAACTCCAGATGCAGGAGCTTTTTGGAGGGTGATGTCGGAGCATAAAGTCAGTGCTTTCTTTACAGCACCTACTGCATTTCGTGCCATCAAAAAGGAAGACCCAGAGGCTAAATTCAAAGCAAAGTATGATCTCAACATGCTCAGAACCTTGTACCTGGCCGGGGAACGTCTGGACCCTCCAACCTATGACTGGCTTGCCGACATCCTCGATATTCCTATTGTGGATCACTGGTGGCAAACAGAAACAGGCTGGGCAATTGTTGCTAACCTGATGGGAATCGAACCTCGTCTGGTAAAAAGTGGTTCTGCCACAGTACCAGTTCCTGGATTTAATGTGCAGATTTTGGATGAAGAAGGTAATGAAGTCCCTCGTGGTGAGTCAGGCAGTATTGTCATCAAGCTCCCGTTGCCTCCAGGATGTCTGCCCACGTTATGGCAGGATAATGAGCGCTATGTGGAATCTTATGTGTCTACTTATAAGGGATACTATCTCACTGGAGACAGCGGGTATATTGATGAGGACGGATATGTTTTTATCATGGGACGGATTGATGATGTGATCAATGTTGCCGGACATCGCCTGTCTACTGGAGAAATGGAAGAAATCATTGCAGGGCATGAGTCTGTTGCCGAATGTGCCGTTGTTGGAATTGATGATGAGCTGAAAGGTCAAGTTCCTGTGGGATTTGTGATCCTCAAAGATGGTATGGATATGGATGACAAAGCACTGGAAACCGAATTGGTTCAGTTGATTCGTGCTGAAATTGGCGCCGTTGCCTGCTTTCGCCAGGCACTTAAGGTCAAGCGCCTTCCAAAAACCCGTTCTGGAAAAATCCTCCGCAAAACCATACGCCGCTTAGCATCAGAAGATAATGTGCCAACACCAGCAACAATTGATGATCCCGTAATTTTAGATGAAATTAAGGATGCATTGAGCGCAAACGGAGTTGGACAGTTTGCCAAGTAAACAATGAAGATGTAATTATTAGTTTGGAATGGCTGAAACAAATTTGTTCCAGCCATTCTTTTACTTCCCCTATTGAATATCCTTCACCAGACAAACAGCACTGGCCGGACACAGCCCAGAGAATTGTTTTGTTGCCTTAATTGATTCGGGAGCCTCACTCCTTTGTATTTTCAAGAATCCACGCTTATCAAAATAATCCTCTGCTGTAGTCGTCAGCACATAAAGTGTTTTGACTTGTTGAAGTTTGGCATGATCAAGAATTTTTTCGTAAAGTATTTGGGAGAGCCCCTTGCCCTGATAAGAACCGGTTACTGCCAAAGAGCGCAACAGTGCTATTTCACCTAAAATTTCCAACCCAATCACTCCTATCACTTCGTTATTTTTCCTGCCAACAACGAAGTGAGGAAGATGGGTGATCAAATCGGTAAAAGGTAATTTTGCATTCGACAATAATTGTTCGATGGGGATACGGTCTTGTGGAGTAGCAACAGTAAATACAATTTCTTTCATTTTACGGGTTCTTTCAGAAAAAAAGTAGTTGTTCCCAAAGAGTCTCCATTGATTATAATTTCCAGAAAATGCTCTCCAGGATAATACTTTCTGGTACTGATTGGTTTAAAAGAATGTTTTTTAGAAATTTTTAGAGATTCGCAATTATTAATCTTTTTTTTGGCCAGCTTAAAAACTTTAGGGACTTGCTTGCCATTTGCTTTCACAAAATGAATTGCATAATCAATCATTAAATTTTGCATTTTTTTTACGCTGGATTGTATTTCCAGATCGAACTGCAGTGTTTCCCCAATTTTGATGGTTGGGTGGTGTATATGGAGGTGATGGACAGAGATTTTTGGGTTGCCGGGATAGCCAAGCAGGGACAACATCTCTTTATTTCCATATTTAACAAGTGATCTGGAAGCATGGCGTATTATCCAATGGGTTCCTTCCTCCTGAATGGTAGACCATGCCTTTAATGTTTCTACCACAATATGGGGGTTGTCTTTGGCAATGTCATTGAGATTGTTGGCAACAGAGCGTCTAACATACAATTCAGGATCCTGCTTTAATTTTTCCAGCAGCTCAATGACAGGCACTGGGTCTTTTTTAAACTGAGGCAATGGAGAGTATAGTGGTAATCGGGGGCGCGTGCCTTCTGAAACCAAACGCCGGACATGGCAGTTAGCATCGTTTGTCCATTGATGCAGCAGCTTCATTGTTTTTTCAGGGTATTTCTTGATAAACAGGCGAATGTCTCCTTCTGCAGAAAAGCGTTTTGTCATTTCATAGAGAGCGTTGATGGAAATGTCAAAGTACTCCAATCCATTTTGGCTGATGAACTTACATTGGGGCATGATCATAAAACCATCAAACCCTGTTAATTCCTTTTGCGGCAGTTCTGGCCCCAATGAGCGAACCAAAATTTCTGCTGCTTTGGGAAAATCATCGGGTAGATAGACTTTTAACTGTTCTGCAATCAATTGATTGCGGCCTCCAAAACTAAATTGCTCCAATCGTGCTGTAATGGAGTCTGTAAAATCATTTTTTGCAAATTCAGGCCATGTTTTGTGAATTTGTTCTGCCAGATCCTGAACGACTGTGGCATTGAATACGTCTCTAAACTGGAATCCTTCTTTCATATTTTCTTGATATGCGTCTTGTGTGAAACTGTGAACAGAAAAAAAAGTGAGATATCATTGCTAATAATCAATCTCAAGTGTATATTCCTATTAGAAACTTCCAGAAAATTCTCGTTTAAAAGATGTTACTCATGGTCTTTCTTTCTACTTAATACTCACTGATTTTCCATAGAATTGCGAAAGCTGCAACAAAAAATATAAACTGACTAAAAAGGAAAAACATGGAATTGGAGCATCTTGTTGAAAATAATATCTGCACCGTGTCTATTCAAGGAAAACTGGTACATCATACCGTTTCAAAGGTAAAAGTATATTCTCAGTCATTACTCAAATATGATATGCTTAAAGGGGTTGTTCTCCATCTTGGCAAGGTGTCCTTCATTGATTCTACTGGAATTGGAATCATCATATTTCTGTTTCGAGAATTTGAAAAACAGAGGGTTCAACTGGTTGTATGTGAGGCAGAGGCGAGCATTTTTCAAATATTACAGATGGCTGGTTTGGATCGGATGATCCCATTTTACTCCACAGAGGAAGCCGCATTGAATAGCTTTAATGATGTATAAAGCTGCATGGAAACCGCATCAGCTAATGCCCCTGATGCATTACGGAAGGACGCTCTTTTTAAGAACAGTGTGCCGATGCAGTCTTCCACCTGGAGGGTGTGATCACGAAATAAACAAGCAAGAGTCTGCACTCTCATAGGCCGCCCACATATCTCCCCCAATTACTGTCCTGGTTGTAACAGATTGAGGTGGCAGCATAGTGATTTTCCCACCTTTAGCAACGTAACTTCTGATAGCCGTTTCAATCACTCCTCTCGTAATTGGAGGGCCAGCAACTGCTTTCCTCATAAAACCTCCTTTTTAAATAGGACTCAAGCTGATTTCATTCGTTTTTAAATAGCACTAATATGGTGCTATTTAAAAACAAAATACGAGAATTGTCAATAATTTTTTGATAGAAAAAACATAATGAAGAAATTTTTTCTTTTCTTTGCTATAAAATAAAATTGAAGCAGTAGCTTATGCAGGAGATGAAGAGAAAATTGAAAAGATGATAAAATATGATTGCTTCCAAACAGAAAATGCGCTTTCATAAAATTGAATTTTTTAACACAATGGGTTTGTTATGGCAAAGCTATTAATTATTGATGATGACCCACAAGTAGTACAACAAGTGAGAGCATTGCTCAGTACCCAAGGCTATGTGTCTGGTTTTATCACAAAGCCGGAGTTTTTATTTCCCAAGTTGAAAGTCGAGACATTTGATCTATTTTTAATGGATGTCAATATGCCGGGAACCGATGGTATTATGCTATTGAAGCAACTCAAGGCTCATCCTGATTATTCTAAAGTGCCCGTGATCATGCTAACGGGTGAAACCAGTGACCAGCTGTTGGCAAAATGCTTTGAACTTGGCGCAGTTGATTTTATCACAAAGCCTATCAGTGAGCTGATTTTAAAAGCTCGCGTGAAAACAGCACTTACCGCAAAAGATGCAAAAGATGCACTTGAAAAAAGAGTAGAGGAGAGAACTCTGGAATTACGGGATGCCAATGAACACTTGAATGATTCATATTCCAAACTCGAACAGCTAAATCAAGATTTTAAGCGGTTTGTTCCTGAACAATTTCTGCAAAAAATATTATCTTGGCAGTCGGATTCTTTTCAGGTCGGGGTGGGTAAAGAAGAACCTCTTTCTATTCTTTTTGCAGATATCCGTTCTTACACCACTCACGTAGAAAAAATGTCACCCCAGGAAAATTTCGATTTTCTCAATCAATTGTTTACTCACTTGGAACCTGCCATCAGGAACAATCATGGTTTCATTGATAAATTTATTGGGGATGCCATCATGGCATTGTTTGACGGTAAACAATCAGCAGACCATGTTGTCCAGGCAGCAATTGATATACAAACACTTCTCAATTCCTATAATAAGGGGCGCAGACAACAGGAGCTGCCTGCAATTCATCTGGGAATAGGCATTGATACAGGACCCGTAATGGTAGGAACCCTGGGCACCCCCAGTCGGGTAACATCCACAGTCATTGGGGATCATGTGAATTTGTCTTCACGCCTGGAAGGACTTACCAAACGTTTTCAAGTGGATATTTTAATTTCTCACCATACTTACGCAGCTCTCACTCCCGATCAATACGATATCCGCGAAGTAGATGTTGTGAAAGTCCGCGGGAGATCAGAACCGGTCGTGATTTATGAAGTTTTTGATAGCGATCCACAGGAGTTGAAACAAAAAAAACAGGATATTCAGCCGTCTCTTTCCAGAGGAATCCAATTTTACAATGAACGGAACTTCAAAGGCGCACTGGATCAATTCATCCAATGTCTGCAGATTCTGCCAGAAGATGGAGTGTCTTTGAGCTACATCAAACGATGCCAGTATTTTCAAAAATATCCTCTGCCTGCTAATAATCCTTATTGGGATAATGTGATCAAAGAAATAGAAGGCTTGATGGATTATATTCTTTCCAGACGTTCAAACCGTTATATGTTTGTAACCACTTCTGATGTTTCTCCTATTTCCGTTGAACAAGAAGATAATCTTTGGCAACACTTGACTGGGACTGTACAAGATATTTCAGCAACAGGACTGAAACTTGAGTCTTCCAACGAATTACCAATTGGACAAATGGTCAAATTAGCAATAAAAGTGGGCGACACTCCGATCCAAAAATATCTACAGGTCAATACGTTAGACACAGTTTGCCAAATTCGCTGGGCCCGTGAGCATAAAACTTCCGATCAGCAAAAACTTTGGGAATATGGCCTGGAAATCATGAAAGTTGAAATTGAAGATGAGTATGTATTACAATATGCCTTGGAAAAAATTGGCAGACAAAATCCCAATATTATGGTTTGAGCTTCTACCTATTCGCACAATCATCATTCCAAGAAGATGGTGGGTTGTTTTTTTTAGTGTATTGCTTTTGACTGGCTGCACACTAAAAATAGCTTATCAGTATGCCGATTGGATTGCTTTGTGGGCGGTTGATGATTATTTTGACTTGAGTGCTGAGCAAAAAACACTCTTAGAAGAGAAGGTTCAACGGCATCTAACTTGGCATAAACAAAATGAACTGCATAAATATTCTGTACTTTTGAAAGAATTTAAGCAAAAAGGACAGGATGGACTGGAGCCTGAAGAAATAGAATGGTGTTTTACGAAGATAGAGTATCTCCGCAAAAATCTAGTCCAACGACTGCTCACCGATACATCTGTTTTTTTGGCAGGTTTAACGCAAGAGCAGATTGAATTTTTTGAGACACAGCTCATGGAGTTCAACGAGTCGGCCTTGGAGCGAGTTAAGCTTCCACAGGAAGAACGGAGACAAAGGCGTGTGGATAGGACATTGGAATTTTCGGAAGATTGGTTTGGTCAGCTTTCTGCTAATCAACAAGAAAAAATCTCTCAACTAAGCCGTCAATTACCTGAAACATTCACAGAACGGATCAAAATCCGAAAAATACGCCAAAAAGAATTCCTTGAACTCTTGCGGTCTGGGAGTAGCGCCAAAGCAATTGAAACGCAACTGGCGGCTTGGTTTTTAGATGTGGATCAGTCCTACCCTCCGCATTATCAGCAAATGATTGAAAAACAGAAAGAAGCCGTCAAACGAATGATGTTATCGATTGATCAGATTTTAACACCAGAACAGCGGACCCATGCTATTGAAAAAATAGATGAGTGGATTGAGGATATAGACGACATTATATCTTCGTAATCGATGTTTTATTTTTCTACGGTGCCTAACTGCTTTGCAATTTTCACAAAGTGCTGCACATTTTCAAAAGGGGTATCTGCAAGCAGTCCATGATTGAGATTGAGTATATGCCTCTCCTTATTGCTTTCGGCAAAGCAGGCTTTCACTGCTGCTGTGATTTGTTCCTTATCTCCTTCCAGTAAGGTTCGGTTGTCCACATTTCCTTGAAAAATAATATAATCTGGAGTTTGTGCTTTGGCATCTTGTAGATTCACACATTTCCCGACACTCAAAACAGTGGCTCCGGTTTTTACCATCAAATCCAGGTAATTGCTCTCTTTGACAAAAAGAATCGAAGGCGTCTTGGAGTGTAAAGCAGAAAAAATTTTTTCATGAGATGGTTGCACAAAGCGTTCATAAATTGCTCGTGGAATGATTTCTCCAAAAGATTCAAATAATTGGACGGCATGAACCCCTGACTCGATTTGATAATTCAAATAGTCAATGGTCATGGTGGTCAAAGTATCCAATAATTGTTGAAAGAGTGCAGGTTGTTCTTCAATGAAACAGAAGATCGTGCTATAGTCTCCTGCAGGACTTCTTCCGGGTATCATAAAAAAAGCGAGAGTCATTGGAGAACCTGCAAACCCGAGAACGGGAAGTTCCTGATTCAACTGTTTCCTGACTCCCTTAATGATCGCTCCAACAACGGGCAAGTCGGAAACAGGGTCGATCGGGCGTAAGGCCTCGACTTTTTCTTTACTTTGGATAGGAGATTCCAGCACAGGCCCTGGTCTGAAATGAAACATTGCTCCCATTGGCGTTAGAGGCGTCAAAATATCTTGAAAGATGATGATGGCATCCACCCCCAATCGTTTGGGCAGTAAGGAAATTTCAATGGAATGTTCCACATTTTGGAAAAGATCCTCTAACGTTTGCCCAGCCTGTTCTCTGAGTTGCCTATATAGAGGATCTGTACGACCGGCCTGGCGCATCATCCAAATAGGAACTCTGGTGATAGGAAGGCGATTGATGGTGCGTAAAAGTAAATCATTTTTAAGAGCAGGCAATGGATATTGTGATACTGTATTGGAATCCAGAGTCATGGATGTTTCCCTTTAGTTATGGTCAAAATTAAAAAATATGACAATGAGTACAAAAATAAAAAAAGTACCGTCACAAAAATGCCGCTATTGCGATGATACTTACATCGTAATTGAAGCCATGTCCGGTGCATACGCTCAGGCAGCTCTTTGCTCATGTTTTCCCGTCCCTTGTGGAGTGTGCCATGGTGCCCGTTTTAAGCTGGAGCAAGATAGTCAGGGGCGTGATATTGCCATGCCATGCCCAGAGTGTGAAGTGCGGAAACGCAATATTAAATTGTATAACAATGCACGGGTTCCCAATAATTACGCACCCAGTAAACTCCCTCGCTCCGATCGTGACAAAGAAAATCAACGCGTTTATAACTTGTTGACGACTATTGTGCGAAATTATGCAAAAAATAAAAAATCAACACCTTCTCCTACCGAAATACGTCGCCAAACCATCGATTCAAAAGGACTTGTTTTGATGGGCTCACCCGGGACTGGCAAAACGTATCTGATGGCAGGCTTTGCTTATCAATGTACGATCAACCTTGGGGTGTCCTGCATGTTTCAAGGATTCTCCGAACTGTTGTCTGAAATCAAAAATGGTTTTTCTTCCCAAAAATCTGAAATGGAAATCATTGCACCACACTTAGCAGCAGAATTACTCATCATTGATGATTTGGGCAAGGGCCGTAACACCGAATGGGAATTGAGTGTTTTAGACACTCTCATCTCCCAACGCTACAATAGCAACAAGCCCATCATGGTCACTTCCAATTACACAGAAAGAGAATCAACAACTATCAAGGAACGTTTATTAACTAAAGATAAAACAGGAGAAGATAAATTTACTGCCGATACCTTGCGTAGACGAGTGGGAGAGCGAATTTATTCTCGTCTGCGAGAAATGTGTTATTTTGAAACACTGACCGGTCGTGACCGCCGCCTTGAAGGCTCAGAAGTGGATTATTGATTCCAAAATAAATCTGAAACACTATGCCAACAGCTCATGTTGAAGCTGTTTCATGAACGTCCAACGATGATGCAAACGATTCCCCTTAATCGCTGTTCTTTTCAATTCCAAATGCGGCTGCTGGGCTGTATTGATTCCAGACACAGTGGTCAGGCCGTACTGATATCCAGCCTCTGCGGTTGCTTGTAATACGGTACTGCTATATGATCCAAAAGGATACGCAACCGAAAGAACATCTTCTCCTAAAATGTTTTCTAGAATTTCTTTTGAACGACACAATTGATTCTGAATACTTGCCTGGGTTTGTTGTTCCAGGTGCATGTGATCATAAAGATGAGATCCAAATTCAACACCAGCCTGATGCATTTCCTGGATAGCATTTTTTGTCATTAAGTCAACAGGATATTGCTCATCATTTTCTTTCCAAATGACTTTTTTTTTGCCTATTGCACCAACCACTGGATAGATTACCGCAGTAATTCCATAATGCCGTAAAATGGGAAAAGCATTTTCATAATTATCCAGGTAACCGTCATCAAATGTTAGAATAATTTGACGTTTTGAAGAAGAGGTTGAGAACTGCTCACCATTTTGATTTGTCAATTTACGAAAATTAGTGAATTCAAAGCCCGCTTCTTTCAGGCACTGAATCTGCCATTCAAATTGTTTTGGAGTGACATACAATCCACGTACTTTCACAGCCCGAGGGGGTTCTGCAATGTGATGGTACATTAAAATTGGCAGTAAATTTCCAGGCACAATGGTCTAATTCCCTTTGTCTCTAAATCAATCCTGTACTCTCATCCAGACCAAACATCAGGTTCATGTTTTGAATTGCCTGCCCTGCTGCGCCTTTGACTAAGTTATCAATGGTCGTCACAACAATCCAATTTTTTCTGGAATCATCGTGGGCAATACCAATACGGCAATAGTTGGTATTCTGGACCATGGCTAAATCCGGAAAGTGTCCTTGTGGCAATACATGCATGAAGGGATTGCTCTGTGCAGTGTCTTCAAAAGATTGTCTCACATGCTCTACAGGGAGAGCGTCATGGAAACGGAGATAAATAGTCGTCAAAATCCCCCGGTTCAATGGAAGCAAATGCGGAGTGAATGTAAGGCTGCCATGCTGAGGCATACTGTACCCTGTCAATTCTGCGAGATATTGTTCAATTTCTGGAGTATGTTGATGATTGAATATCTTATATGCTTTAAAATTTTCGTTTACGGTCACATAATTGGTAGTATCATCTTCTACTCTGCCTCCAGCGCCACTGACTCCAGATTTTGCATCAAGGATGGGGGCCGTACTCAAATTTTCCAGTAAATTACCAAAAGGAAGCATGCCCAGTAAAGCCCCGGTTGGATAGCATCCAGGATTTGCAATCAAGTTTGCTTCGCAAATTTGATCTTTGAAGTATTCTGGCAAACCAAAAACAGCGGTTTCTAATAAATTCGGAGAAGTGTGTGTCAAACCGTAATACTTTTCAAAAATGGAGGTATTGTTCAGACGGTACACTCCTGATAAATCAACCACTCGAATTTTTTTTTCCAGAAGTGCTGGAACCAGATCAAGGCTGGCTTTATTAGGGATTGCCAAAAATGCAGCATCACAATGGTCTAAATTGGCGTCATGCTTTTCGAATGATTGTGACATCCCGGTATACTTGGGAAAAACTTCTTCTAATGTTTGACCTGCATATTTGCTTGAGGTCAGTATGCTTAATTCAATCTGGGGGTGAGAGCGTAACCAGTGAATTAATTCCAAACCAGAAAGGCCTGCGGCACCTATAATTGCAACACGAATCATGCTGTCTGTCCTTAAAAATGAAGTGTGTTTTCAAAGTAAATACTTGCAAGATGATCATAGTTTGTGGATAAAAGTACAAGCCGTTTCTCATTCCATAATAGATTCGACTCATAATTTAATTACTCAATAATTGAACATTCTGTGTACAGAGTGCATCCTATATATGATGTCTGTTACCAGACAATGAACCAAGAGATTCACTGCTCATTTGAATGGTATCGAACCATCTCCTCAAAGGAAGGATTTTATGTGGAAAATTAGTTGGAACTGGAAAAGATTAGCGCAACTCCGAGTACTCCTGCTGATACTTTTTGTGCTGATGGGTTCTAATCTTTTGTATGCAGCCAGCCAGTCAGAGGTAATCGTAGTCACTCATTTGGAAAATCAAGCTCAATACCGAACCTCGAATTATGCGGATTGGGAATCATTAGAAGTGGGGCAGGAGCTTTTGCCTGAGTATGAAATCAAAACATTTCCTCACACCCGTATGACCATGAAGTTAGGCGAGGGTAGTGAAGTGAGGGTTGCTCCCAATACTCACATGAGAATCAATCGCCAGACCAATATGGGGACAGGACAGATTGATTTACAGTTGATTTTAGGAAAAGCCTGGGCAAAGTTTCGGAAAAATTTAAGCCGTCAGGCAAAATTAATTTTACGAACAGCCCATGCAAAAATAAATATACATGGGACCTCTTATGAAGCAACCGTTTCTGAGGACAATACACAGGTTCGCGTTTTTACTGGAGAGGTTGCCGTTAGTGACAATAATCAGGCAGCGCAAACCAGTAATTATGCCCCCAGAGAAATTGCTCCGCCTCATGAGGTTTCCAGGGAAAATTGGCAAGTGATTGTTTCCGCTTTTTACACAATCTCTGTATCAAAGGACCAAAAGCCTGGCCCTCCACAACCTTTTCATCTAAAGTCTGTTCAAAATGAATGGATTCAATGGAATCAAAGACGAGACAGTAAGGCCGATCAAGACATTTAAATAGCTTGTCAAACGGTCGGATTATTGCCATAACTTTTCCTTGGTTTGTTTCGTTCGGCAGACCAAGGAGGAGAAGACTCCCCGCTCTGCAAATGTTCCTTCCTTTTTCTCATTACACGTATGGGGTTGAATAAATTATTTAAATCAGGGATTGCTTTACCTGAAAAAAATGCAAAAGAGTTGGAAAACGCCTTAACAGAGGGAAAAAAGTTTTTCAATCATTTCAATGAATCCCGTATGAAGATAGCTTTTTCTGTCTTTACTGAAGACATGAAAAAAGCTTTGTATGAAGTTATCTATTTTTTACATGTCAACGATCCTCAGTTTGAAAAGCTAGAATACCGGGCAACCAAAGTAGAACGAGTCAGCGGGATCATTCGAGAAACCGAATACCGGGCAACCGCAAATTTATATGCGCCTGATACTCTGCATGGAGTTGCCGGAATTGATAAGTTGCCACAAGCCTTTCGTCAAGATTTCTATCAATATGTGACAGCCGAGTTTGGATTAAAACCTACCAAAGAAATGATCTCGGACTTTTGCCCCATCGTCAGTATTTCTTCATTGGGCTCAATTGGCACCATTGGCCATAAGCCCGGTAAATCGGATCTAGATCTTCAGATTTTATACACACTGCAGCCATTTAAGTTCAATCTTGATGAATGGGACAGTGATCATTTGAGAGATGCGTTATCAGAGGAAATCCATTCATGGTTTCTTCGTCTCTGCCTTCGAAAAAAGCTAGATCCAGGCGAAATTTCTAAGACTTCTGAGATTTATAAAGAATTGCGTCAACAAGCAACCCTTCATATTGGCAAAGCCTATCCTTACCTGTATCAAATACTGTTCAAACATAAAGACATATCCGGAGCCTTGGCCTCTACTCATGGTGCGCAATTCAAAATGAGCGTCATTTTAGAGATGATGGAGTTGATCACAAAATCCTATAAAACGGCTCATGCAGAAGAAATAGAGCGAAAAGAAAGTTTACTCAAACAACGCATTTTAGCAATTCAGGACTATGTACAGACTAAATTTCCTCATGCCGAAGTCTATCTGTTTTCATGTGATTGTGAATCATTTCAAAATGGGCAGCATGGCACGACGCTGGAATCAAAAGAGGCGTCGGGGTCTGCCTATGAATTGATCTTAAATTATGAAGTTTTAATGCCTGGGATTCAGTTTGCTCCAACAATTCCCACCCACTTTATTTTTTCCAGTGTATTCAATAATTCTACCGCTTTCTATAAAAGAACCGTTAATTTTCTTAGGTTTCACTGCTTGCCTTTGTATTTTCGCATAGATGACTATTTGGTTGACATGGGCCCCACCCCTTCATTAAAAATGTCCTACATGCTGAGCCATATTGGTGCTGCCTATTGGGAATCATTTAAAGCCGCTTCTGGTAACCTGCCCAAAGCCTTACTGAACTTATTCCGCATAGAGGTTCTCTATCATTCAAAGTACTTGCTGACGTTGATAGAAATTGTCAAATCACCAGAGGCCCTCCACCATCTGATTCCTAAGAATTATAAAGAAATTGCAAAAGAACAGGAAAATGACAGTAAGCACCGATATGGACTTTCTGTCCAGCAAATACTTACCCTGGAGGAAAAAATTCCTTTGTTATTGATGGATCCCTGGTGGTTGAAATATAAAGTTCTAAAAATTTATTACAGTGATCCTTCCATCCAACTGGATTCATCAGAACGTCGAAGCATTTCCCGTAATATTGATTTATGCTTTGCTTTACACGTGAATCTTGCTGATGGATTTGCTCTGGTGAACTGCCGCAGCTACCGTGAACGCTTTTTGAAATCTTTTCTAGATATGGCGTTTCCCCCCAATAGTTCGCAGTATTTGACAGTCAAGCAGATTTTCATAGGAGAAGTCCAGGCAATCAACCATTTTGAACATGATTTAAAAAATCTCTTTTCTAATTGTCTGGATCGCATTCACCGCATTATGGCACAGAGCAATATTCCTGACACTAGCAATCAGTCTGAATTTGAAATCTGGTATCATTTTTACCAACAAAATTTTGATTATGATCCCAATGAAATTCCAAGAAATTTTTTATCTCACTTGAAAGTCCCCAGAGCTCGTATTGTGATACGATATGAGAAAAGTAGGCGGCGGGGAAACTGGGTTTTCAGCGGCTTGACTGAGGAAAAAACTGTGGGTATACCCACTGATACAGCAACCTCTTCAGTTTCTCAAGATACTGTTTTGATTTATGAAATGAGCTTTTTAAAAGGGCTGGCTTATTGCATTTTGAATGGTTACTATGGATTGGTTCGTACTGGTTCTTTGTCAGAAAGCAAAACAAAGTTTCAAATCGACTTGGGCGCCAGTGACCTGGGAAATATAGTAGATAACATCTGGAGTATTATTGATGCAGAGGTACTGGTTCGCCTTGCTGACCGCATTGTTAGTTTTTTTCCATATCGGTACTCTCACTACATGGATGGAGTTAAACTCACAAGAGAAGTGACAGAAATTTATTTTTTTTTACATTTATTTAAGTTCGGCAGACTGTCCATTCTGTATCGTGATAATTTGCAAAGGTGGTATGTTGATGAGTTTGATCATCCTGAGTTGATGTTACATGCTCAGGATTTTTATGATCACCACCACCCCTTATTGCAGCACCCTCACTTGTATAAAAGCATAGACCGGTTTTTAAGCAACAATGCTGTGAATATGGGCAATAAGCAGCTCAAAACGGATTTTTGGTACAATAGCATGGCATCTGGGCATTCCCTGGCTTTGGACGAACAGAGCCGGGAAAAGACCTTATCCTGGCAATTCAAGGATGCCGTTTTTAGTGCCCATGGAGACAAAAACTATGCAAATGAAGAAAAAATGGCAAATCCATAAATGCCGGACCAGGATGAATGCTTACTTGGAATGTTTTATAATTTTGATGTGAAATATTATGAAAAATTTCACAGATTACATAGAAAACACATATCATTTTCCACTAAGTATTCCTGATCAAGAAGCGCTGCACACCACTCCCTCCAGTGAATTAGAGGCCCTTCAAAAAAAAATAGAGCGCAAGTATGAAATTGGCGCAAAGATTTTGAGCATCATCAACACACCTCTGTCTAAAAGAACAATCACCCAGTTACTCCGTCAATCCCTCCAATCCAGCATGAAGGGGTTGACACGTATGAGCGACTTGACTCACCTGAAACAATCAGGTCATTTTGATGATGATTTATTTGACAAGTATCATCGCAAACTCCTCAATCATACTCAACTTTACCAAAAATTGATCGAACTGGTAAATCAGGCAAAGGAACAATCTTTTGAGCCTGCAGACTTCCGCAAATATTTACAAAGCGGCCTGTTTGATCAGGGAATTTATAAATTGCAACGAAGAGCCACTGAAGAAGAACTCCAGGCCGTTTTAAACCAAATACAAGCTGAGATTCAAATCAAGTATGATCTGGAGCTTTGTAAAAAGGATCAGGATTTTATTTTAAATAACCAAGTACAGAATAACCACATCATCACTCAAATTGTTGTTCCAAAATACCGTTTGGCACAAGAAATCATACAACTGCTGGGAGGGCATTATATGGATGATGTCATTCAGATGGAACTGGAACGGGGAATGAATGAAGGAGTGCCAATTCTTAAAAGATTCAAGGCGCTTGCTGAATGGTACAATGGCGGCTACCTGAGCAAAGTATTGGTTAAAAAGTTTCACTATCAGCTGATACATGACTTGGATGAGTTGGAAGAATTTTTTCTTTTTTTAGAAAAAATTAGTGAATATATCAGCAAAGACAGGGCTATCCACTACATGGAATTAGGACTGTATGAGGTTTTTGATGAAAAACATTTTGAGAATCTATTGAGAGTGGAACAGAGTTTGTATGATATTAGTGATTACATAGAAGAGAGCGTGGGAGAGTACATTCGTATCATGCAAACCCCTGCATCTGGTAAAGGATTGATTACGAACAGGCGTCTGGTGCAATGTTTTGAAAAATTTATCAATGCTTTGGATTTGTTATTCAAGCACCGTGAATTATTTGGCATCACTAAGCACCTTCCCAAACTGCAGCAATTTCAAAACGGTTTTGCGAGATTATTTCAGGATTATTACAGAAAGAATCACAGCCTTCCTACGCAAAAACCTTACAAAGCCATCGAATACATTCGGCCCTTTTCTAAAGTGTTTTTTACAATTGAAAGTGAAAATCTGTTGCGTATGAGTATGGCCGTACTGGATGAGAGCCAGCATGCCATACAGCAACAAGAATATTTGGAAAATTCGACACTCATCGAGACCGTTCAGCAGTTTCAATTGCGCGTACAGGCTATTCAGGAAGCATATGCCAATCCAAAACTCTTAACGGAGATTATTAGTCGTTTACTTCCTCTGGAAAACACGCATACGGTCATGTTGAATGAGTATTTAAGACAAAAAAACTAAATAAAAGTGAAGTAGAGCAATCAGAAACTAAGGCAGTTATGGCAAATATTTTTGTAATTGATGATGATGGGCAGGTACTCAAGCAATTGGAAGTACTCATTAAATCATTTGGACATGTTCCATTAACCACATTGTATGCTACCTATACTTTTCAATTTTTGAAAAGCGAATCGGTTGATCTGATTTTATTGGATATTAACATGCCCGAGATCGATGGGATCATGCTTCTGAGACAACTAAAAGAACATCCGGTCTTCCGCAAGATTCCCGTGATTATGCTAACAGGTGACACCAATAACATGTTGTTGAAAAAATGTTTTGAAAACGGAGCTGTTGATTTTATCAACAAACCTTTCGATGAAGTGGTGCTTCGTGCCAGAATTAGTTCGGCATTGGCCATTCAGGAGTACATACAAAAGCTAAAAGAAAGTGAAGAAAATTACCGTTTGGTTGCAGAAACGGTATCGGATGCGATTGTCACTATTGACGAGAAAAACAATATTTTGTTTGCAAACCCTGCTACAGAACAAATCTTTGGTCATTCTTTGAAACAGTTGATAGGGAAAAATATAACGATGCTGATGCCAAAAAGCACGAGACTGAAGCATTCAGAAGCCTTGAAACAGTATCTCAAGACCAACAAACAAATACATTCATGGAAGAGAATTGAACTCATTGGTTTGCATAAAAACGGTACCGAAATTTTTCTAGAATCGTCTTTTGGAGAAATAATTAAAAATGAGCAGCATTTATTTACTGGAACTCTGCGTGATGTTACCGGCCGAAAGCATGCGGAAAAAGAACGGGAACGATTGGAGAAACAATTGCATCAGTCTCAAAAAATGGAAGCCATTGGTATATTAGCGGGAGGTATTGCGCATGAATTCAACAACCTCCTTTTTGCAATCCTGGGATATGCAGAAATGCTGAGGGAAGATCTGGTGGCTGATGAATTAATGCACGACAGTGTCGATCAAATTTTTAAGGCGGGCGGAAGAGCCAAAGATCTGGTACAGCAAATTCTAACCTTCAGTCGTCGCAGTGAAAGTGAACGCAAACCCGTACAGATTCATCCCCTCGTCAAAGAAGCACTCAAATTGATGCGAGCAACCTTACCCACAACCATTGAAATTTCCCAAAATATCGAAGTTCAGGAAGATCGGATTCTGGCAGATCCCACACAAATCCACCAAATGATTATGAATCTGTGTACCAATGCTAGCCAGGCTATGGCAGAGAAAGGAGGGACTCTGACCATTGAATTGAAAAAAGTGATGCTGGATGATGAATTTGCGCTTCTCCATGAAATCAAGGGAGGGGCTTATCTCCAGTTATCAATCAGCGATACCGGGACTGGAATGACCGAGGACATCATGGAGCAAGTGTTTGATCCTTTTTTTACGACAAAGACAATTGGAAAAGGTACGGGTATGGGGTTGGCTGTTGTTCATGGCACGATTAAAAGCCATAAAGGAGCCATTGTTGTGAAGAGTACTCCTGGTGAAGGATCAACATTTGATGTTTTTCTAGCAGCAGTAGAGCCTAACACCAACGTAGAAAAACCAAATACCATGCCTCTTCTCAAAGGGAGAGAAAACATTCTGCTGGTAGATGATGAAATACTGCTGGTCAACATGCTAAAGCAAAAACTGGAACGTCTGGATTACAAAGTCACTGCGATGACAAGCAGTAAAAAAGCTTTAGAACTTTTTCTTACTCAACCAGATCAGTTTGATCTGGTCATCACAGATCAAACCATGCCCCAAATGACAGGAGGTCAGCTGGCATCCGAATTAATGGCCATTCGCCCTGATTTGCCTGTTATCTTATTCACAGGCTTCAGTGAAAGCTTATCTCCTGGAGAAGCACAGGCAATTGGAATTCGAGAGTATATTATGAAACCTATTGATATCCGGGCTCTCAGTCATGCGATTCGCCACGTGTTGAAACAAAAATAAGGAAAAACTAAAAGAATACCCAAGTTTTATTTTTCTGAAAAAAGAGGACTTTGTTGAAGGTTATGTGCATGAAAAAGAAAAAACCAAAAGAATTGAATAAATTACAAACAGAATTGGAAAATCAGCTCGACAAGCTAAAAAAGCAATTAAAAAAATTGAATAAGTTAAAGAAAAAAGAAAAAAGTAAGAAGTAGTTCTCGTATCAAAAATACTTGAACTACTGTTGAAATTGCTCCAGCATCTCCTGGAGATTCTTAGAAAATTTTTCTGTAATCGCCTTTTCTATTTCTGCGTTTTCACTGATATAGTTGTGATTTTGACCTTGAATCCCTTAAAATTCCTGCTCTGAGTGAAATAATCGTAGCTCTTTATGCGTTTTAGGAGCCTAGGACAACGTCAATGATTTCTTTGCCTCAGAAAAGCATGTCATCGCTAGAAAAGAGGTATGAGTGACGTGGTGACCTCATTGATATCATAAAGATTGCTTCGTCGTTTCTCCTCGCAATGACAATTTTTTGATTCTGAAATAAACACAAGTTCGTTCAAGCCTCCGGAACTCATATTGAGCCACAATTTAATAGCACGTTATGTAAAGAACAGACCGCACTTTAATTTGAAAAGTCTTTGTAGTGTCTTTCATTTTCTCTGATTCAGTGGGGGGAGAGTCAAAACCATTTTGTTACAGTAATTCATCAACTCTACCTTCAAGAA
>JADGAT010000149.1 GCA_015231885.1 SAR324 cluster bacterium | reverse complement strand
AATTTGGCTTAGCAGTGAAATGTCATTGGTTAAGCCAAAATTGAAAGAAACCTGTTTGCCGTCTAAATTGCCAACACGTCCTGAAAAATCAAAATCTTCCAGGTTCGAATCGTTACCTACATCCTGTTTGGCGTTAAAAATATCCAGTGAATCATTGACTGTTTGGAATTTGAACGCTGTTTCCAACTGCCCTCTCCCTAAAACATAAGCCACAGGACGCTGCTCAAAGATGCCGATTTCTGACAGGTAATGGGTGGGGCCCAGCCGAAAAGACGCGAATCCCTTTTTTCCCAGCTGGGGAATATCAGCACCAAGCAGTTGATTCGGAATTGTGAACAGAAAAAAAATAATTATAATGCTTAATTTTTCATTCTTCATTCTTCATTTGTTATAGTATGGTGACAAGCAGTGCAATGGTCGTCAGTGTTTTAAAGACAATATCAGCAATGGCTTGTGTGGTTTTGAGCGTGTTGGGTTCTGGAGTGAGCTCTGGAGGAACAATGATCGTGTCTCCTGCTTTGATAACATATTGATCCAGATTGCTCTGGACAATGGTTCCATCCCCTTTGAGAACATAGGCCTCTTCCAGGGATGCCAGCTGACGTGGACCTCCCAAAACGCTGAGGTAATAATAAGCAGTGGCTCTTTCTTTGAGCAGCAAAGAAGCCTCGCCATAGGTTTCTCCTTTGACTAGGACAGAATCTAATTTAGGAGGAATGGTCAAGGTATCTCCATCCATCAGTTCTATGTCATCAGGACTTCCCATAAATTCGTTTAAAGCCGTAAGACGGATGATCAATCGTCCAATATTGGTTTCCCTGATTTTTGCCTGTTCTTTCGATTCCACGATTTTCTGGCTTTCGGTTTGAGTCAGCTGGGTTTGCCGATTGCCTGTCTGTGCTTCCAATTCAGTTTCTTCCGAATCAGATGTTTTTCCCTGCTTGATTTGACGCTCTTCTTCCAGGGTTTGACGGGCAGCATACGCGGCTGTGAGTTGGGCATTTGGATCGACAATGCTGGTTGGTGCTTCTACGGTGGATTGCAGCAAAGACCGTCGTGTGTCTTTGTTAATGCGGTCATCCACGGCGTCTTCTTTTTCTTTAAGAATTTTGCGAGTAAGGATGGCCCCTGAGAGAAAGGCATTTTTAGTAAATCCATTGGCACGGCGGATCAAATCACTCAGATGGGCCCCTTTGGTGAACTCGTAGGTGCCGGGATAAAGCACTTCTCCGCTGATAGTGACCCTCAATGGCTGGCTATACTCTTGCAGCTGCCTCAAAATGACCAGATCGTCTTCCTGCAGAGAAAACGGTGGTGTGGTTTCATGGTTTTTTGGATCAATTTGCAGAACAATGGTTTTACGCTGCAGCTGGTTGCCGTTACGCTCCCAGCGTTTGACGGTTACCGTGGGATCAATGGCTTTGTTGGTCAAGCCTCCTGCCCGAAAAATCAAACTCTTGATGGTCATCCCGGCAATAAAAGGATAACTCCCTGGACGTTGAATGTTGATTCCCTGAATTGCTACATTACGAGAAGCGATCAAATTGACCGAGTGAACGACCACGGTGTCTTCCGGTTCGAGTACAAAAGCAGAAGATCCACGAATCAACGGGACTTCAATCAACTCTTTTTTGCCGTTATCTCTTTGTCTCTGGATATCCAATTTCTCCCGAAACGCTTTTGCTGTCAAACCGTTGGCCTGGAACAGAGCATCCTCTACTGTCATTCCCTGGGAATATTGGAAAATTCCAGGCTTCCATACTTCTCCTAAAATAGTAATGTTCTTTCCTGCTTTTCTTTTATTGAACACAATGATTTCATCATCCGGCTGCAACTTGGTTTGCATGCCTGTGGAGTTCAGAGATATCCGCAACGATTTGTGCTCTTCCTGATCTGGTAAAATTCGCTGAATGCCAATTTTTGTCCTGTCGGCATACAGTCCTAATCCTTTTGCTAAGAAAAGGACGTCTTCCACCGTCATATTATGAAAATACGGATAAATTCCGGGTTGATTGACTTCTCCGCGAATGGTGATGCCTTTGAATAAATTTCCACTGTCGTGTACCAAAATGGTGTCTCCCGGCTGCAAAGGCGTGTCTAAAGCGCCAGAAGTATTCAATAGAACTTTGACCAGTTCATGACCTTTTTCAGAAGCTCGCCGGATATAGATTCTTTCTTGATAGGCCTGTTGCTCCAATCCGTTTGCCAAAAGCAATGCATTGCCAAGAGTCATATCCTGAAGGTAAGGATAATTACCAGGCCGTTTTACTTTGCCTGTCAGTGTGATGCTTTTGAACAATTCAGCATTGTCATGGACCAGAATCACGTCACCAGGTTGTAGAAGCGTTTGTAACGCATCGGGTTTATTGAGAGACACTCGGAGAAGGATGGGGTTTTTTCCCATTGTTACCCGACGGATGTCGATTTGTTCTCGATGTGCATTCAGCTTCATCCCTTTGGCCTGCAGCAACGCGTCTTTTAAAGTAATACCTTTACTAAAAGGGTAATGTCCTGGCTGTTCTACGGCACCCCGAATAACAATCGTGGAATGATCTGAATAAACACCGGTGATGTCTTTATCTCCTGAAGGAATCTGTTGGCTTGTTGCTTCACTGAAGTTTTCTGGAATGGGAAAAACTTTAATAATATCAAAATTTTGAATTTTTTGAGAACTCGAAATAGCCAGGTCAAGGCGTTTTTGTGTTTTGCCTGCATTAGAGACAATACGCTCCACCAGAATACGCCCTGTATTAGCAGTTGGTAACAACCCTCCGGCTAAAAAAAGCACGTCATTCAATTTAGTTGCTTTTTTTAGTTCATAAATTCCAGATTTTTGTACTTGCCCTACCACAGCAATGGCTTTCTGAAGCGGAGGAATGAACAGCGTATCCCCACTGTCCATATAGACATTTTCGAGAGGAATGCCTTTCAGAAAGTAGTCGTACAAATCCACTTCTGCAACCAGTTGATTATCCCGTTTCCATTGAATATGCCGCAGGCTGCCCGTTTTTTTGATGCCGCCTACCATCGCAAGGATGTTATAAATAGAAGCAATTCCCGGCACTCGATGTAAACCGGGGCTTTTAGCCTCTCCAATCACATTCACTTGAATGGAGCGTAACTTGCCTAAGGAAACTTGAAGAAATTTATTGTAACGCTGCAATTTTTTGTTGACTTCCTCTAAGGTCAAACCTGACACACTGAGAGGCTTGTATCCTGAAATACTCAACATTCCATTTTCATCTACTATCGGACCGAGAGGTTCTTCTTCTTCTTCTTCTGAAGAAGTCCTTTTAACTTTTTTTTCATTTTCAGAAGAGCCACTGAGCGAATCATGAACAATCACTTCATCACCCGGACCCAATTTGTAGTTTTCAGGCGGTGCTGTATTGGCAATCGGGTCAAAACGAAAACGGTCTGCCTTGAGTTGATCATAACCAAATTGGAGCAGCGGCTGCCGGACACTGAATTTATTATACAAACCCTGAATGAATACAGGCTGCAATGCTCTTTCAATGGCCGATAATTGGCAATCAGGGTGCTCTGCTCCCTTTTTTTCAGAAGGAATGCCGCATTCTGATAACTTTGGTGCTTCTTCAAGCAGAGGCCTTGTCTTTGGCTGTGCCGGGGAATCAGGCTGACTTGTGAAATCTTGTTCCGGAAGATCTCGTAAGAATGGATCAAATGCTGGAAAGAATGATTGTTGTTCTTTGCGGAAGTCTCCTTCTTCCTTTTTTTCAAGCAGGAAAGGGTCGTATTTTTGGAATTGCTGTTCCTGTGGCGTGATTTTCTGAATTGGTGGTGCTGCTATTCCTTGTTGGGTCTGGGTAGTTAGCGGAGATTTTTGCCGATCAGAGGGAGATTCCAGTGTGTCAGCTGGTTCATTTTTTGGGACGTTGGTTGCTGGAATCGAAAATTGCTGAATCTGCTGCCCTTGTTTGAGTGCTTCACAGTCGAGTGAGGGAAAAAAATTCTGGAATTGTTGGCAGTCCATCGTTTGAGCCAAGCGGCGCAATTCGTCTTGAGTCATTGTCCCGGAAGATAGCCTGGATTGTACATCTTGAATATTGATAGATTGTGCCAGCAGCAAATGAGGCAAAATGAGCAGAATCAATACGGAAAAATGTAAAAAGATAAATTTAATGGGTTGAAATGTCATGAATATTGCTTGGTAGTAAATCAAAACTTACTGGTGAGTTTGCCATGTCAGGACTGCTGAGCATTGCTATTGGTATTACCAAATGAGTAAACTTTTCTAAAAAAAAGTTGCTATCTATTAATTAGATTTTTAGCAAATCGCAAAAATAACACAAGATTTTGTTTTGAACGTATTATTTGTACGAAAATATTGAAGATGTAAAATTCATGACAAACAAAAATTTTTTACACTTTTTTAAAATATTTCTTGTGAAATAGATTTGGCTATATTATACACTTCGGTATGTGTTTATGCAGAGTTCGATAAGTTTTGGCTGTAAAGTTCATTCTGTTAAATACATAAATCAATGAAATAATTAAAGATTTGGAGGATACTGCTGTAGATCTCAGTGGTTTTAGTTTTAGATATGTTGTTTATGAAATATAAGAAATTTGGATTATAAGTCTGATTTAAGAGGGAAGATTATGAAAAAGTTACTCAAAAAAAATCGAGCTTGGTTGTATTTTAGTTTGATTCTTACGGTGGCATTGGCCTTTGGATGTCAACCTGGTGACGATGACGATGACGATGACGATAAGGTAGCAAAGATTACAGGAAATGCTGCTGATGGTTTTGCAATAGCAGATGCTGACGTGACCGTGTCTGGAAGCACAGTTGGAAAGACTGACAGTAAAGGGAACTTTTCCTTTGATGTTAGTGATTCCATGACATTTCCAATGGTAGTGTCGGTTGCAGGTGATAATACTCTTCAAAATGTAGTAGTCACCAAACCATCAGGAACGGCGAGAGCTAATGTGAACCCAGTGACCCAGGTCGTGTCTTCAGCAGTGATTGCTGGTGGAACGGTCACAGAAGAAGCCATTTCAACTCAAGGGGCTTCTGCAGTATCTACTGCTTTGGGTGGAAGTGCTGTTACCTATGCTGATTACAGCAGCACAAAATATGATGCGGCCACTGCGGCTGACCCTGGTGCAGGTAATTTAGCAGACGTGGTGCTGGATACAGTCCAGGAACTCGCTCCGTTAAGAACGACTGCCGACATTGTTGGTTTTGCTGCTGATGCAACGGATGAAACCTTTACGGGAGATTTACTCAATGATGTGACCTTCCAACCTCTACTTGCTGGAAATATTACGGGGCAGAGTGCCAGTTCTACGGGACGTCTGATTGCTGCCGCCAATACAGCAGGATTGTCAGCTGCTTTTTCATCTTTCCTGACAGCTATTCAGAATTTTGCGGCAACCCTGACAGCAACGGCTGATCAATTGCGTACAGCAGTGGGCACAATGGGAGCGGCAATGAGTAGTGCGGCAGACCAATCTGGTGCCACAGCAAATGACGCTGCTACATTAGCTTCTAATGTTTCAAGTGCAGTTGGTACTTCGGTTGCGCAATTGGCAACTCAAAACAACCCAGGAGTAGCAAGAGCGGTTGGTTTGGCCATTGGAAATCGTGCTGCCCAAGTTGTTGACATGACATCGGCTACTGCCGACACAGCAGCAGCACAAACGGTTGCCAGCAACCTGACAGTGGTAGCGGATCAAGTGGAAGCCAATGTTTCTACGAGTGGCTTGGCTGGTGGTCAAGTATCAGTTGCTATTCAGCAATCTGTTGAAACCACAACAACCATTTTAGAAGATCAGGGGATTGATTTAGCCGCTACTTTGCCAGCTAATGCAACAACCATTGCTGCTAATGCAGCAACAGCATCGGGAACGGGTATTGTCGGAGCGATTGCTGCCGCCGCGTCTCAGACTGCTGCAGTGTTGGAACAATTGGTGGCTGGTGTCGCAGATGCGACGACAACCCAGGCAAGTGGTGTTGATATGTCCAGTTCTACTGCTGCAACGGGAGTTGCCAATGCTTCTGGAAACTACGCATCAACTCTTGTTCAAGTAACAACCAGCACTCTTTCAAATGCTCCTTCAGCCATTGCGAATGCAACAGAAACTTTGGGTGCCTTGGTCAGTGCTGCAGTAAATTTGGCTGTAGAAACTATTCAGACAAGTGGTGCAGACATGACAGGAACAACGGTACCTGCCTCTGCAACAAATGCTGCTACTAATGTTGGGCGTGTGGTGTCTCTTACCGTAGGAAATACACTTGCCAGCAACACTGATGTAAAAGGTGCCTCTGCCAAAGCTGTTGCCAAAGCGGCAGCAAGTGGGGTAAAAACTTCTTTAGCAACGGCTGGTGTGGATTTGACTTCTTCTGCAACGGTTTCAGACACTGCTATCAATGATGCTGCAATTTCTTCAAATGCCAGCGGTGCTACTATGAAGACGACGTTGGCTAATATTACAACAGCAGGAGGAAACGCTAACTCTGTCGCTAAGGCGATCAATAGTTTGTCATCGGACGCAGTATTAAGTATAGCCAGCAATATTCAGACTGCGATAGAAAATAGCGGCAGTACCTCTGCTTCTGCTTCTGCTCAAATTGCAAAAGCGGCTTCAAAAGTGATAAAAACGGCAATCAAAAAAGGGGTTAGCGTGACGAATGCTATC
>JADGAT010000148.1 GCA_015231885.1 SAR324 cluster bacterium | reverse complement strand
CCAGGCAATTCAAAGCGATTCAACCAATAGCGATTGCTGAGCATTACGAACTATCATATGCTCAAAGACGATTGTGGGTTTTGCACCAGTTGGAAGAGCATCCAATCACTTACAATGTGATCGATGCATTGCTCCTGGAAGGTAATCTCGATCAAGAGGCTCTTCTCAAAGCTTTAAAAACCCTGGTTATTCGCCATGAATCTCTCCGTACTACTTTTCTCGTTGTTGCGGGAGAACCTCGACAAAAAATCCATCAAAGCCTTGAATTTGAATGGGAACAAATTGATTTAAGCCACGAAACAGAGTCTCAAAAGAAAGCCCTGAAAATTATCCACGCAGAAAAGAATCGTCCTTTTGATTTGGCTTTAGGACCTCTCATGCGAATAAAGTTGCTCATTCTTTCTCCGACATCTCATATACTGATTGTCAACCTCCACCATATAATCTGCGATGGATGGTCGATTGGAGTCATGATTCGTGAAATAAAGACGCTCTATCAAGCTTTTCATCAAAGAGAAAATACTCCCCTGCCAATGCTTTCGATCCAGTACAAAGATTACACGTTCTGGCAGAAAAATGGCTTAGCGGAGGATCAGGCTGAACAAGATCGAAGATACTGGCAGAAGCAGCTTTCTCACGAACTGCCGACCCTCGAATTACCAACAGACCGTCCCCGTAAATCTGCACAAACCTTCCGTGGTAGCACTGTTCAGAAAGTACTGAGCAAGGAGCAAACAAGAGCTTTGCACCACTTGATGCGGCAGCATAAAACAACTTTGTTTATGGGCTTGATCGCAATTGTGAAGGTCCTTTTATCCCGTTATACCGGACAGAATGACATACTGATAGGAAGTCCGATTGCTGGAAGAAATCATGTTGATTTGGAAGATCAGGTTGGGTGTTATATCAACATGCTGTCCCTGCGGGATTCCATAGAAGGGGGCAATTCCTTTGCAACCTTGCTCTCACAGATTAAACAAACCACTTTGGAAGCCTATCAGCATCAGGAATATCCCTTTGATCGCTTAGTCGATGAATTGAATCTGCAAAGAGATCTTTCTCGTGCTCCTCTTTTTGATGTGATGGTGATTTTGCAAAATCAGGAACAGCCGTCTTTGGCTCTCGACCAACTTTCGATAAATAAATTTCCATTCTCTTCCGGGGTGAGCAAATTTGATCTCACCTTTGAATTTACTGAACAGGAAAAAGGACTGCTTTGTGACTTTGAATACAACTTTGATTTGTTTGATGAGGAACGCATTCAGCGAATGGGAGAACATTTTGAAAGACTGGTTTGCTCTGTAATTGAAGATGCAAGCCAACCTGTAAACTCCCTGAAGCTATTGACGGAAGTGGAAGAGAAGCAGGTTCTGGAAGATTTCAACGCTACTGAAAAGGAATACTTCCGGGAGAAAACCATTATCGATTTATTTGAAACTCAAGTTCAAAAGGCGCCGGAAGCGACGGCCCTTTTTTGTAAAAACCAGAAATTTACTTACCGCGAATTGAATCAACGAGCCAATCAAGTGGCGCATTTTCTGAAGGAGCATCATCATATTGGATCTGATGACCGAGTGGGAATTTTACTGGATCGTTCTGAGTGGATGTTAATCTCTATTTTGGGGATTTTAAAAGCGGGAGGGGCTTATGTTCCGCTAGATCCTGAATTTCCGTCTTCACGCCTTGAATATATTATTCATGACAGTCAATGCAAGGTTGTCCTCACGACAACCGAATTGGAAGAGAAAATTTCTGCAAAAGATTCTACGAAGGTCGTAGAGATCACCGAGATTGAAACCGGGCAGGGCTCTAATCCGGTTCCCGTGGCTCATGCAACGGATCTGGCATACCTGATTTATACCTCTGGTTCGACAGGGACCCCCAAAGGAGTGATGATTGAACATCAAAATGTTGTTAGTTTCAGCCTCAACCTTTCTGCAGTCTTTGGTATCACTTCCACCGACAGAATTTACGCATTGACTGCCCTTACATTTGATATTTCTGTGCTGGAATTGCTGTGCTGCCTGGTCAACGGTATAGAAATAACGCTTGCCACAAAGGAAGAATTGTCGGCTCCTCAAGCAATTGCCCAGACCTTGAAGGATCGTCAGATCACGGTTTTGCAAGTGACTCCTTCGAGGTTGAAGTGGCTGCTTGAATCACAGAATATTGAGCTTTTGAATCTTCTCAAAGTCTTGCTGGTCGGGGGAGAAGCATTGCCCCAGTCATTGGCAGAACAACTTCAAAATCTGTCCCGTACAAAAATTTTCAATGTTTATGGTCCCACTGAAACGACGATCTGGTCCAGCGCCAGTCAAATGAATAGTGCCGAGGTGAACATTGGTTCTCCCTTGCTGAATGAAAAGATCTATATTTTGTCAGAGAATAATCAGCTGCAGCCTGTAGGGATTCCAGGAGAACTTTGTATCGGTGGGGCAGGAGTTGGCAGAGGCTACGTCAACCTTCCTGAATTGAGCAGTGAAAAATTTACTGAAAATCCATTCAAAAAAGGAGATCGTCTATACCGAACGGGAGACCTGGCGTATTGGCAACCCAATGGGAAACTTCAATTTTTAGGGAGGAAGGATGAGCAGATAAAAATCCGGGGACATCGGATTGAGCTGGGAGAAATTGAGCACGCTTTGCGGAAACACTCTGAAGTGCAAGACGCGGTGGTAATTGTCAGGAAAGTTGACGAAACTCAAACTTTGGTCGCTTATCTGACAGGAAATGCAGAATGGAATGTCAATGAATTGCGACAATTCCTGCTGCAAACACTTCCGGAATATATGATCCCTGCTTCCTGCATTGCTGTGGATCAATTCCCATTCACCTCTAGCGGAAAACTTGACAAAAAGGCCTTACCTGATCCTGAGAAGATTGCAGTGAAATTCGAATCACAATATGTTCCTCCGGAAAGCGAGTTAGAAGAGCAACTGGTTGAGGTTTGGCAATCGGTTCTCAGCAGAGATAAGATAGGGATTCATGATAACTATTTTGCATTGGGAGGAGATTCCATCAAAGCAGTTCAGATTGCCTCGGGTCTCTATCAGAAAAAATTAAAGCTGGAATTGAGGAAAATCTTTGAATATCCCACAATTTCAGAACTGGCATCCCAGCTTGTTGGACAGGAATTTGCCAGTCAGGAAACCATTTCAGGACTGGTGCCATTGACCCCCGTCCAATCTCAATTTTTTGAAAACAACAACAATCCTCATCTTGTGAGCCAATACGTGATGCTTTCTTTTCAGGAAGGGATACATGAAGAAGCCCTGCATACCGCATTGAAAGCAGTCCAGGAGCATCATGATGCTCTGCGGACACGTTTTTCGAAAGAAGACGATGAGATGATCCAGGAAAATATGGGTCTTGATTACCCATTAGAATTTGAAGTTTTTGATCTGTCCGAATGCTCTGATGCCCGGGAAAAGATGGCAGCCTTTGCTGAAAAAGTGCAAACGAGTATCAATCTCGAACAAGGGCCGTTAATGAAAGTAGCATTGTTCAGGCTCCAAGATGCAGACCATTTATTTGTCGTGATTCACCAGTTAGTGATTGATGCTTTTTCATGGCATATTTTAATGGAAGATTTGATTCTCGGATATCAACAGTCTCTTTCAGGGGAATCGATCAATTTTCCGCCAAAAACCGATTCATTTAAAAAATGGGCAAAATCCATTTATCAATACTGCAACAGTGAAGCATTTTTAGAGGAAATGTCCTACTGGAGGAAGCTGGCATCGTTTGAAGTGCAAGCCCTTCCTCAAGATATGACTCCTGAAAACAATCTCTTGAAAGATCGCGATTCAATCACACTGGATTTTTCAGAAGAAAAGACAGTGCTTTTGCTGAATCAAGTTCATCAAGCTTATAACACAGAGATCAATGATCTTCTTTTGGTAGGCTTGGCCCGTGCTTTGTGGAAGTGGACAGGTAATAGGGAAAACCTGATTACTGTAAAGGAACAGGGACGAAATTCAGGAACCGAAGAGATTGACTCCAGCCGAACTATTGGATGGTTCACTTCTGAATATCCAATGCTCCTTGATCTTTCCACAATTAGCGATTTGGGATTTCAAATTAAACATATTAAAGAGACCTGTCGTGCAGTTCCGAACAAAGGCATTGGGTATGGAATACTAAAACACATTGCAGATCCTGAAAAATATCGGGAATATTCTCAATGCAGAATGCCTCAAGTCGTTTTCCAACGCCTGGACATTCTTGACGAAGGAGTCAATAGCAATCTATTTATCTTGGAAGAAGAATCGATATCAAGAACGGATAACCCTGATTCATCACAGATTTGTTCTTTAGAAATCAATGGGCGAATTGCGGAGAGAAAACTTGAACTCACATTTTCATATCATCGAAAAATGCATTACCAATCGACAATAGAAACTTTAGCCTCTTCATTTCAGGAAGAATTGCTGTCGGTCATTGCTCATTGTTTAAATACGGAATCGGAAATAACGCCCAGCGACATCACAGGCTATAAAGGGCTTGATATAGAGACCTTGGATGAGATCCTAGATGATCTCTCTGCATAGAAAAATCGAATTATTGTTTGATTCACCGGAAGAGCAGCCTTGTTTAACAATGACCAAACGCTGTTGCATCTCGGCGCTACATCGCTCCAGGTGGTTGACCAGAAATATGAATTGTTCTAATGCAAAGATGTCGGGAAAAAACAATCCCGAATTTAACAGGAAAAAACGATTATGATGGTTTCAGAAATTAAAGAAATTCTCCATGAAGTCACAGGAATCCCTGTTTTGGAGATCAAGGAAGAAGTTGATTTGTTTGCATTGGGCGTGGATTCTTTAATGATGTCCGAAGCTAAACAAAAAATTGAAAGCAGTCTGGGAATTGAGATCTCCTTGGAAGATTTTTTTGAAGAAACCCCCACTGTGAAAAGAATGGCGGCATTGGCCGAAAACGAATTAGGTGGGAAATCTTCTCCTCTAAATAGTGCTGAAAATACTGCAGCCGACCCGTCTAATATTCTGCAGGAAAGACTGTTGACTCTTCCTGGAAACTCTGCAGAAGGAGAATCATTCCTGGAAAAAATGATAATTCTTCAAAACGAGACGATGAGGCAACAATTGGATTTCATGAGCCAGCAACTCGAAATAGCTAAAAGCCTCCCTTCGGAAGCACTGCAGGAAACCATCAACAAGCCACTTCAGCCTGCGCTCCATCCAAGAGAAAAAAAGACGCCCAACAAAGCTCAAAATGCATCCTTCGACAGTGTCCAGTATACTGGTTTTCGTTCATTGAAATTTACCAAAGATGACAACCTTTCTTTGGAACAGCAGCAATTCATCAAGGATTTCATAATTGCCTATACAGGGAAAACACCTAAATCTAAAAACTATTCCGTAAAACATCGAGGAGGATTGAGTGACTGGATCAATACCCTGGGTTTTCGCCTCAGCCTGAAAGAAGTGAACTATCCCATTGTAGCGGCCCGTTCCGAAGGAACCCGTTTTTGGGACATTGATGGCAATGAATATCTAGACATTGCTATGGGCTATGGAGTCAGTTTTTTCGGGCACCGTCCCCCTTTTATTATCGAAGCCCTGGAAGCTCAAATGAAAGAAGGCTTTGAGCTGGCTCCTCAATCGGATTTGTCTGGAAAAGTGGCCAATTTGATTCGGGAATTGACCGGAGTGGAACGAGTCACCTTCTGCAATACCGGATCAGAAGCAGTGATGGTGGCTTTAAGAATTGCTAGAACAGTTACCCAAAGAAAAAAAATTGTCTTATTCTCTGGAGCTTACCACGGGATTTACGATGGGGTGCTGGCGGTTTCCGGAGAAGATGGTGCTATTCCAATTGCTCCTGGTATTCTTCCCGAGATGGTCGAGAATGTCATCGTTCTCAGTTACAATACACCGAAAGCCTTGAGTGAGATTCAAAAATACGGTGATGAACTAGCAGCTATTTTAGTAGAACCAGTTCAAAGTCGGCAACCTCATGTTCAGCCAAAGGCCTTTCTCGAGGAGTTGCGAAAATTAGCCACGGAAAGTGGAGCAGCCTTGATCTTTGATGAAATGATCACCGGATTTCGCAGTCATCCGGGAGGAGCCCAGGCACATTTTGGGGTGACTGCTGATATTGTAACTTATGGCAAAGCTGTTGGCGGAGGGATGCCTATTGGGATCTTGGCAGGTAAAGCACGCTTTATCAATGCAATTGACGGAGGAGGAGACTGGGTCTATGGTGACGATTCTTTCCCTAACAATGAGGCCACTTTTTTTGGAGGGACCTTTTGTAAACATCCCCTGTCCTTAGCCTCTGCCCATGCTGCTTTAGTGTATATGAAAGAGCAGGGACCGGATCTTCAGAAAGGCGTCAATCAAAAAACCACATATTTTGCCAAGACGATCAACGCATTTTTTAAGGAACAGAAAATTCCCCTGCAAGTAACCTATTTTGCTTCTCAGTTTCGGTTTGAAGGGTCAGGGAAATATCATTTTTTACTCAAACCTCTTGAAGTTGACCTGTTTTTCTTTCTACTGATGCACAAAGGAATATATACCTGGGAAAAACGGATCTGCTTCTTTTCTACAGTTCATACTGATGAAGATGTCGAACTGGTTATCAAAGCCATCCAGGAAGTTATCCGGGAAATGAAGGCAGTCGGTTTTTTTTTTGAACCCTCAACTGCTGTAGCCAAAAAAAAAGGGAAACTCCTCCGCCACCGGAT
>JADGAT010000147.1 GCA_015231885.1 SAR324 cluster bacterium | reverse complement strand
ATTGTGCGCTATTCTTTTCCTCCGCATCAACTGACATGGACCTGAATTTAAATAAACGAAATTCTTTGCTATATAACCCAACCCGCATTTGAGAATACAGTAATGGTCCCGGGTTATAAAACCGATTCATTGTCACAACAATTAGCGTGGCTGGACAAAGCAATATCAAACCTATTACCCCAAAACAAATATCCATTAGGCGTTTTATGTGCAATAAAAATGGCAAATGTGACAATCCAAAATTTTCCAAAAACCATTGCTCATTAATATATTCTAGAGGAATATACCCACCAAAAGTTTGACAAAATTCTGAAAAGGAAACAATGGTTACGCCATTCAGCTTCATATGCAACAACTGCTTACTCAAATTTTCAGGCAAAGGTTTTCTGCAGCTGATACAGATCGTGTCTACCTGATATTGCTCAATAATATCTAAAAGAGCATCAACATGTCCTAAATAAGGAGAAGGAGTTTGAGCAGAATCTTTCATTGTTACAAATCCTACCAGTTCAAACTCTGGGAGATTATCACAAAATTTTTGAGTCCATTCCAGCTCTTCATTTTCTCCAATGACAATTAGGTTGCCCGACTGGTAAGAGGATATCCTAGAAAAAATTGTACGAATAAAAAAGAGATAAGCGACATTGATTAAAAAAGAGAAAGTGACTGCGGCCAAAGAGAAATTAGTATCAAAAGCTCGAAATATAAATGGTAAGATGACATGAAATCCTCCAGATGCAATCATCACCAAAATCAATGTTTTTGCTTTCGAGCGGTCTCGCCCCAAATGGTAGGTATCCAAGGCGTATAAAAAACCTATCAGCACAATGGACAGCACAATAACAATCGGCCAAAAACTTGTTTGCCAATTTCCGTGTCCTAACAATTTTTGTGTCCACCATACAGTCGCTACCAGTCCTAAATCAAAACATGCCAGCAGAAAAGAACGATATCGGGGATACATGTTTATCTTTCCACAATGATATTTTCCATGATCAACATATCCATTTGAGTTCTAAGAAAACAATCTAGCGCTTCTTGTGGTGTACTGACTATTGGTTCATTTTCATTAAAGGAAGTATTTAATAGAATTGGAATTCCAGTCTTTTCTTTAAAAGTTTCAATCAATCGATAATATTTTGGTTCCACTTGACGATCCACTGTCTGTAATCTTCCGGTTCCATCAACATGAGTCACCGCAGGTATCAAAGCTTGCTTACTCATTTTGATTTTGAACACTTTTTCCATAAAAGGAACCTCATCGGCTTGCTCAAAATATTCTTGGACATATTCTTTGAGGATGGAAGGAGCAAAAGGGCGGAAAGATTCTCGTTTCTTGATTTTTAAATTAAGCAAGCTCCTTGCATCCTCACGTCTTGGATCGGCTAAAATGGAACGATGTCCCAGTGCTCGTGGTCCAAATTCCATTTTCCCTTGAAACCAGCCCACAACACCTCCGTTGATTAAACAATCTACTGTTTTTTCAAACAACTCATCGTCTTCGTATCTAGTATAAACTATATTTTTTTCATTTAAAATTGCTGTAATCTGAGACTCTGTAAATTGGCTTCCCCAATAAGCATGCATATCAGCCGGTCGCCTAGGATATCCCAGCACATGATGATACAGGTAGAGCACAGAACCTATTGCCGTGCCTGCATCATATCCTGCGGGGGGGATGTAAACAGAAGAAAAGTCTGTTTTTTCTAATACTTTTCCATTGGCTACCGAATTCTGAGCCACTCCTCCTGCAATACAAAGGTTTTTCCATCCTGTTCGTTGATACAATTTATTCAAGATGTGAAAAATAACTTCTTCACATACATACTGTACGGATGCAGCTAAATCCTTGTGAAACTGTGTTAACTGCTCATCAGAGTGACGTACAGGACCCAATTTTTCTATTAATTGGTTTGTATATTGGGGTTCGATTGTCGGAAAACCATTTTCCCAATTCATGTTAACTACTTTATGAAAATGCTTGAAATATTTCCCATTCAGCTGAAACAAGCCATCGTCTGTCATTGTGATCAAATCCTTTACTTCATTTACTAATGAAGGAGTACCATAAGGAGCCAATCCCATGACTTTATATTCATCACCATAATTCAAAAAGCCCAAGTATTGTGTAAAAGTCGTGTAGAATACCCCTAAAGAATGTGGATAAATGACCTTGTCCAATACTTTAATTTTACTACCAATGCCCATACCAATCATGGTGGACGTGAAATCTCCAAATCCATCAACTGACAAAAGAGCCGACTCTGCAAAAGGAGACATAAAAAAAGCACTTGCCATATGAGCACGGTGATGCTCGACTCTCTGGATCTTTGCTTTCAACTGGGAGGGTTTGACATGAAATGCCTGGATCAAATTGTCCTTAATCGACACAAGCCTTTTGGAACGCTGAAACCGATCTTTGAGATCTTCAAGACTAATCGATTTTTTCAGCGCATAAAAAACCTTCTTTGGAAAATTTACAGAAGGATCAGAAGACACCGTCACATAATCCACTTCAGTAATAGGAATACCACACTCTTCTAAACAAAATTTGATGGATTCAGTAGGAAAACCTGCCCAATGTTTGATTCGGGTAATTCGCTCCTCTTCGATGGCTGCTATCAACTCACCATCTTTAAAAATACAAGCTGCGGCATCACCATGATATGCATTCATGCCAAGGATATACATTGATTCCTACTCTGACTGGTTAGAAATGCTTTTTTGAACACTAATCGATTTTTTTGAAGATTTGTTTCACTTTGTATATGATCCTTTCCATACTGCCATGCCCCTTTTGCCCATCTCTCATATTCTTGCTGCTTCATATCTACACATTCTTGTATAATTGAACAAAATTGAGAAGAATTTTCTAAAGAGATATCCCAACCTGCATTTTTTGTTTCTAACTCACACCATGGAGTTTGATCACTGATAAGAACAGGAAGACCGTTTATAAAAGCTTCCAGCATCACATATCCAAAATTTTCTGATAAAGTAGGCAAAAATAATAAATGATGGCCTTTCATCATCTCAGGCACCCCGGCATAAGATACACCACCTAAATACTGCACCTCAACATTTTTTGGAAGCAAACAAAATTTTTTCTGACAATGTTCCCAATAGTTATGATCATCCACAGGTCCATAAATATTAAATTGGATCTTCCCTTTTGAATGTTGCAAAACTTCTAAGGCTCCATGTAAATTTTTGACCGGCGCAATACGAGAAAAAAACAAAATCTTCAATTTACCGGATTGTTTTTTACGTGAAAAATAAGAGTTTTCTGAAGCAAAAGGAGGAAGATCTGGAGCAATACAAATTTGTTGAGAAGCATTGAAAAATAGCTGAATGCTTTTTTCTTCTGCATTACTGGATGCTTGCCAAATCAAGTTATGATACAATCCAATTTTTTTGCTAAAAAATAAATAAATTCGCTTTTTAAAAGCTTTAGAACCTATAGACCCAGCCAGCAGCACACCACGTGGAGCTATAATAACCGGCCTTTTTGGTATACTTCCGATACGTCGCAAAAGTAATGGAAATATCGAAAAGGTCCTGTCAAAAAGACCATTCAAATAAAGAAGTTCATAAGATGTTTTTCTTAATAAATACTGTATGTGCTGCAAAGATCGCTTTTTTGGAGATAAGTATAAAACCTCTGCCTTGCCAATTGAATTCCAGGAATCTATGCTCACAGTGGAGTAAGGAACCGTAGAATTAATATCTCGATCTCGTGTAATTATTTTAAACTGGAATTCATCTCCTAGCTTCTCAACTAAACTGCTAACAGCCCGGATAATTCCCCCTCCTTCATATCCTGGCAAATAATATTCAGCCATGACCAATATGGTTGGTTTTTCTAAAGTCATAAAGCAGAGCAGTCACGTTTAATCCATTTCAACCATCGCAAGGCCTGTGATTCTTTGAGCAGCAAAAGCAGCATAAAATATAAAAGTGCAGCCCCTCCAATCACGCCAAGCAAAACACCCCAATTTTTTAATAAAAATAGACCCTTTTCCCAGTTTCCTAATTTGGAAAATTGCCATGCAAACCCTCCTATAATGCATGAAGCAAAGATATATTTCCAGATATTTGCCCAGGCTAACCAATGTAACGTCATTTCTTGACGACGAGACAGGAAAAACATCAGCAGCAAAAACTGAAACCATGTTCCCACAGACAAGCCCAATGCCAATCCAATGACCTGAAGAGACTGACTCCACCACCATCCCAAAATTCCTGTCACCAATAAACTTAATGCAGAAATCATCACAGGTGTTTTGGTATCCTGGAAAGCATAAAACACTGACACTAATAGACGAATAGAAGCAATAGCGGGAATTCCCAGCGCAAACGCCTGCAGTGTAGGGATCGTTTGCTGCACATCCCCAATGGTGTATTGTCCATGTAGATACATCATGGCAATGATAGGTTCAGCAGCAGAAATCAGCCCCGCCGTTGATGGTAAAACAATAAACATGGTTGCCGCAAAAGTAAAATTTAATGTGCTCATGGTTCTTTCCCAGTCTTTCTTGGCAGTGTGCTGGCTTAAATCAGGAAAGCTGGCAGTAGTGAACGCAAAAGCAAACAATCCAACCACTAATTCTGTTAAACGGCTCGCATTATAGTAGTAGGTGACTTGTCCAGACGGCAGAAAGCTGGCAATATTTCGTAAAATAATAATATTGATCTGATACACAGCTACCCCAAAAAGAGACGGCCCTAACAATCGCAGCAATCGATTGATGTCAGGATCTTTCCATGGCCATTTTGGCAAAACAGACTGGGGCAAGCGACGTAATCCTGGAACTTGCAGCATGACTTGTAAAACTCCCCCAATGAGCACTCCCCATCCAATTCCGACAATTGGCTGTTCTAAAAATGGAGAAAGCAAAAAAGCAGCACCAATTATGCTAACATTGAGTAAAATGGGGGCCGCCGCTGGAAGGGCAAACCGTTTTTCGGCATTCAGCACCCCCATTGCCCAGGCGACTATGGAAACAAAAATCAGGTAAGGAAACATCAAACGGGTTAAATCAATGGTCAGGTTGAACTTATCAAGATCATTACTAAAACCTGCTGCCACCAGATAAACCATTTGAGGGGTAAAAATCATCCCTAAAGCGGTCAGAAAAAAGGTGGCCCATATCACTAGTCCCAAAGCCTTGCTGGCAAATTGCCTGGCATGCTCACTGCCTTTATTTTCACGGAGCTCGGTATAAACAGGGATAAAAGCAAGAGTCATCGAACCTTCTGCTGTCAATCGTCGGAATATATTGGGAATGGTAAAAGCTTGAATAAAAGCATCGGTCATCATTCCAGCACCAAAGGTGTGAGCAATGACCAAATCACGTCCAGCTCCCAAAATACGGGAAATCAACGTAAACAACGTAATAACTCCTGCTCTTCGATAAATCTGCTTTTTTTTCGCAGAAGCACTTTCCACAGATTTTTTGTGTTCAGAGTGATCTTTTAGACTTTGATTTTCCAAGAAATTAGGAACTCCAGCTTGAGGGTTGTTTCAAGTTAAGGTAGGTCGTATGGTTTTCTATTTGTCCAGAAAAGCCAATTGCTGTGAAATGTCAATTCAAGGAATTCAGAATGAATCAATCGTATCCAGGTTATTTTCGTAGTCCAACAGTACACCAAGATCAAGTAGTTTTTATTTGTGAAGACGAACTATGGCAAGCTTCTCTCAATGGAGGAGCTGCCACACGTCTCACTAACTCACGGGGAATTATTTCCACTCCTGTTTTTTCTCCGGATGGTCAATGGCTGGCTTGTTGTGGAAGCGAAGAAGGCAATGATGATATTTATATCCTCTCCTCCAAAGGAGGACCATTACAGCGATTGACCCACATCAATACTTTAATGAAAGTAGTTGGCTGGTCCCCCAACTGCGATTATGTGATCTTTTGGAGTACGCATCAATCCACACACCATAATGCGGACGCCTGCCTGTATACAGTTCCTGTGGCGGGAGGACCTGTTCAAAAATTACCTTATGGCCCTGCACACTACATCGACTATAGTCCTGAGCAAACAGGAATTATAATTGGGAGACATGCCGCACAGAATTTTCGTTGGAAACGATACCGTGGAGGAATGATTGGAGAAATATGGATTAAACTGCCAAATAAAAGGCAATTCACCCGAATACTCCAGGATTTACCAGGAAACCCGGTATGTCCCCTCTGGATCAATGAACACATCTATTTTGTATCGGATCACGAGGGTATAGGCAATCTTTATTCCTGCAACATAAATGGAAAGGGAATACAGCAAAAAACTTTTCAAAAGGAGTTTTATGTCCGATCTCCTTCTACGGATGGCCAAACCATTGTTTATCATGCAGGAGGTAAGCTATTTGGTTTTGATTTGAGTTCAAATAGAGAAAAACAAATTGAAGTGGAATGCTATGGCTCGCGCAGGCAAACCCAACGTAAATTCTTTTATGGAGATGAATATTTAGAAAATGCGACCCTCCACCCAAATGGACATGCAATCGCTTTAACAGCCCGCGGCACACTATTTTCCATGCCCCTCTGGGAACAGGCCGTTAATCAGCATGGAAAAGGCAGCGGTACCCGTTCTCGTTTAGCTCAATGGCTTGCTGATGGAAAATTAGCAGCCATTTATGATCAGGATAAAGAAGCAGAAAAGCTCGGTATTTTTCCCTTCCACCCGCAACAGCAACCAGAATTGTTATTGGATTTACCTTCAGGACGAGTTCAACGCATGCTTAGTGCTCCCTACAAAAGCCAACTTGCACTCACAAC
>JADGAT010000146.1 GCA_015231885.1 SAR324 cluster bacterium | reverse complement strand
TGATTTAACAGTGGGTCGTCCAGAGACTCCTTTGGTGGTGTTCGACAAAGACGAGATCGACTCGGTAATGATTCACGGTCATGATGGTCAATCTATCCATCTGGCAAAAAAAGAAGGAAAATGGACTCTACCGGATAAAGGGAGTTTCCCTGCAGACCAATTCAAGGTGGAGAATCTGGTTTCCCGCCTTCATGGTTTGAAACATGGATTCCCTGTCACCCAGACAGCAGGGGCGTTAACCCGTTTCAAAGTGGCCAATGACGAGTATGAACGCAAGATAGTTTTGTTACGTGATGAGAGCGAGCTGGCCCAATTCTACTTTGGTTCTTCACCGACAATGCGTCAAGTTCATGCTCGATCTGCAGGTTCTGATCTTATTTATTCAGTAAAATTCTCCATTCATGATGCTAAACTCAAAGTGGAGGATTGGATCAATAAGGATGTCCTGACATTTCCTGAAAAAGAGATTCAGAAACTTGAGATATCCGGGCTCGTTTTGACTCGAGATAAGTTGACAACGACAAACAAAACAGATGTCGATGGTAAAAAGAGTACAGAAGAAACAAAGCTGTGGTTGATCAACCCGCTCTCACCGGACCAAGAGCCAAACCAGGAGGCTATTGGAAAACTGGTCAGAAATATTGCTCAACTTCGCATCAGCGATCTGTTAGGAGAAACAGAACAAGAGGCGTTTAATTTGGGACAACCGGAACTGGAATGGACCGTTACAACAGAAAAAGGTGAAAAGACCAGTTTTAAGATGTCTAAACACCGCAAGGAGGATTATTTCGTCGTAAAATCATCCAGCAGAAATACATATTTTAAAATTCCGAGTTACACTGGAAATCAGCTCAAAAAATCGACTGAGAAGGAGACAATAATTATTAGCAAAGCTGAAAAGCAGCCCCCTCTTTCAGAACCTGAAAAAAAGCAGAATACTCCTTAGCCGATACGCTGTCAGAGAAATAGGCATAAAGATATATCGAACTCGGCGGCTGACATTGGCTTATTATCGCTCAGCCGTCGAGATTCCTTTGAGTGACAAAGGAAGAAGCTTGATGGGAAATCTACGTTGAAATAACATTTATTTTGTAAGGGATTGCTTTCAACCGCCTATCCTCTTGTGGTGTGTGAGTAAAACTGGGATTTGTCAAATCCCATACTGTCAGATTCAACAAGAGAATACACATATCGGAAACATATTTTCTGGATAAGAGTGCTTTCCAATTTATACCACAAATTGACCACCAAACCTGCAGAATTAACTCTCACTTTTACAAACCATCATTACTTTTTTAACGAAATACAGAAAACCATAGGATTGTTTTTAAAGGATTTATTTTAGAGAATTCTAGATCCCAGTGAACTATGGTCCGCCAATAAAATTTTTCTAAATATTCTCTGTAGTTATCTCTGTTTTTTACCAGCCAAAACTACCAAGAAAAACCCCAATATTTTCAAGAGTTAGCTACGGCTGTTTTCTGGCAGCACCCCCTGCCGACACCACCCACTCGACCAAAAACATACCCCATTCTCTCTCTGTTACGCCATATTCTCCAAACCAACCCCACCTGGACCAGTGGGTAGGGTTGCAACCCCACCCGTGATTTCATTGAGTTTTTCAACCCAACCTTTTCGAATGCAAACTGGGTGGGCGAATGATACCGGTTTCGAACTTGATTTTCTGAGGTGGAGAGTATTTTTTGACCACGCAGGGAACCAAAATATTTCATCAATGGAGAAAATGACAGCTAGATGGTGATCGGCGGAAAGGCTTGATGTTAGAAGGATTTAACAACATAGTCCAGCTACATAACCTCTTGAACTTCAAGGATAGCTCTCACACATAACGAGTACTCTTTATCGTTATCAGCCTCTTTTCTGAGGGCATTTAATGCATGGTCTTTTAATCGCTTGTTTGTCGTTTTGTAACATGAGTTTAGAGTACTAATAATTTTTGATCTTCTGTCAGCTCTCCGCTCAATCAATCCAGGTCTATTTAGCCCGATATCTAAAATCGTTATCTCGCCCCGCTCTGATCCTTGCTTTGGAATCATCATAGTACCAGAAGAGACAATGTGATCGCTTGGCTCGTCATCATAAGGATTGACATATGGCGTATCTTCTTCGAAATTGTCACTTTTTGCACCATTACACTTTGCGCAAACATACCCTAAATTACTCCACTTAAACTCCAAATCCGGGTACTTAGACTTAGGCTTTATATGCTCAACATCTCCATAATATGTGTGGGTAACCTGAGACTCACAGTACATACACTTTCCTGAATTTGCTTCAATCAAAGCATCCTTATTGTCTTTATGCTTATAATTTCCGCTATTTAAAGATGCTTCGTTTGGGCAGTCAGGCCTATCAATTTTGATCATTTTTATTCTCAACTATGCTTGAAATTGCTTCTGGCATCAGGCTTTCCAACCCACCGGATCTTAACTCTTCTCTCATTTGTTCGAACTCTGCCCCTGTCATGTCTTTGGTCAAATATTTCTTGATTATTTCTTCCAACCTTTCTTCTGCCCATGCTGGCATAGTAAACGAAACGCCCAATACATCATCCAGGATTTCAGTTGCCGTTTTCGCCTTTTTCTTCAAATCAAGTTTTTGACTAATTATCTTCCCATTATCATTATATTGGAGGACATAAATATTTGAATCCTGAACTGACCCAATCACCAGAGGGCTGTGTGTTGAGACCACAAAACAAGCAGCAGGGAAAGCCTTTAATAAATCTGGCAAAATCTGTCTCTGCAGTATCGGGTGAAGATGATTTTCAACTTCGTCAATAATAACTGTGAATGAATCTTTCCCAACTGAATACATGTAAATTTGCCAAGCAAAATCAATTATTGCACTTATTCCACCAGATGCCTGCTCAAGGATAAACTCATCCCTTCCTTGATTGCATACAAAGACAATCTCTCTTTCTCTGATTTCAAAATCATCAAATCCTAAAGTTTTTGGAAGTATTTCTTTAAGCACGTCTTTAAAGCCTTCAAAATGCTCTATCTGCTCTTCATCTCCTAGCATTATTTCTTTGCCAGCATTGTTGTTTACGCCATAACCATTAATAGCCCAACCAAGCAAAGTATTTTTCATATGAAAGCTAGTAGCATCACCGCGATTGCCAGCATATCTTTGTTTTTCGCTGTTTGACACCTCATTGAATGCTGCTTGTGTATTCTTCTTTTGAAATGGGATATTGCTTATTGGCTGATAACGAAAAACTGACCTATGAGATGGTATAAAAAAACATTGAACTCCCTGTTGTCCTTGAATTTGTATTTGGTATTGCGGATTGTTTGAACCCTGATTTGGGACAATGAGTTTAGCTGCTGCACCATCGGAATAGCATAACTCACCTATTATATTATCATTATTTTGGTCCCTAACTTCCCCATTATAAAGCCTTGTGAAGAATGAAAATCTACCAGTTTTTTTCTCTTTTTTTGGGGTCGATAGTGATTGTGCACCCCAACCAAAATGTACAGCCAATAGCTTTGATAAAATTGTTGTCTTACCACTTCCATTAGCTCCGGTTAAAATTGTCAATCTCTCATGAAAATCAACATCAATGCTTTGAAATTGTTGCCATTCATTGATTTTTAATTTTTTAAAGGTAACACTCATTACAAGACATCCTATCAAAATTTATCACTTGAATTTTCAGCCTCAGATATAACAAGAATAATATCATACAGAGAGATGGGGCGACACACAAGCACCTATACATCTGGTGGATATTTACGAATTGTGTGCATGGGGTTGGAAAGACAAGTAGTTGCTATGCGCTAGCCAAGCGGACAGGAATAAAACATTTTGCAGCGAGCGATATCATTAAGCTTGAACGTACCGCTATAGAGGTAGCTTTCTAACCATATGCTCAAATAAAAAAGCAAACCCCTCGCAGTCCATTTTGGTGTTAAGACGAGAATTCATCGGTCTATTCCGGCATTACCCTCATCTGCTCCAGAAAGGGCCTGAGTTTGTATTTTCTGACGTGTTTGGAAATCAATCCTTCCAGGTATCGGCTCCACTCCTCATCACGATTTTGGATGCGATGTGCCTGATGAACGAGTTGTAGCCGGGAGACCACGGACTCATAATATTTGGCTTTACCACCATCCATGATCGACTCGGCCTGCTTACGGCATTTGTTAATCACCCAGTCGGGGTGACTGGCGACAGCCATCTCAGCGACTCTCAAAAGGGTGTTGTCTCAGAACTCCTGACCCCACATTTCTTTTCTTGCAATAAATATTGCACCCAACTAACCGTAATTTAACAAATTATTATGGGTTACATATGATTATTGATAAATTGACTTGGCTGGACAGAGAGAATTTGAGATGATCCTGTTTTTATGGCGATGGCCCTACTAGTGGTCAAGAATGAACATTTTATGAGCCGATGACAGGTGTTGCTATGCCCCAAATGCATTTGCCGATTTTCCCGGAAGGTGTGACTCATATCAACCAACTGATTGCTTTTGAAAAGCGAGATGGAACCGTCACCTATTTCAATGGGCATATGCCGGTTTTTTCTCACGCCCATGATGATACGGCGACATTCAAAATGATTACCGCACAGTTTTGTGTCCAAGGGACGGCTCGTCAAGTCGAAATACAGAAAGCATTTGGATTGCCTGCAATCACGGTTAAGAGAGCCGTAAAACGGTATCGGGAGCTTGGTCCCAAGGGATTTTATCAAGCTCGACGCACACGGGGAGCAGCAGTTCTTACCGATGATGTGCTGTTGGCAATTCAAGAACGTTTGGATGATGGTAAAGAAATTCCTGAAATTGCCAGAGAACTGGATTTGCTGGCAGATACGCTAAGGAAGGCTGTCCAAGCCGGGCGACTCCATCGGGTGGAAAAAAAACAGTTGAATCCGCAGCGTCGGTAAAGAGTGATGTCGATCCCGGCATAGCTCCGAGTAGCAAAAGCGATAGGAGTGCTGAGGATGGTGCAGCAGAGTTTGGTATGGGTGCGACCGATCTGCTAGGCCGTGTTGGAGCCAGTCTTGGACAATCAGGTCCACCAGAAGTGTTGTTTAAGCCGTCCTTGGATGTATTGAATGGCGGAGTGTTGTTTGCCGTACCGGCATTGATTGCCACCGGTCTGTTGCGGCATACAGAGAAATTTTTCAAACTTCCCAGTGGTTTTTACGATCTGACGCGTATTTTTCTTGTCTTCGCATTCATGGCGTTATGCCGAATCAGATCTATTGAGGGTCTGAGGTACTTTGCCCCAGGGGAATGGGGCAAGCTTATGGGTGTGGATAGAATTCCAGAAGTCAAAACGCTACGAGAGAAATTGGCGGTATTGACTCATGACGACAAGCCATTTGAATGGAGTTCAGCCCTTTGTGTCGATTGGATGCAGGAGTTACCACCCGGAATAGCGACGCTGTATGTAGATGGTCACGTTCGGGTGTACAACGGCAGTCAGACGAAGTTGCCAAAAAAGTATGTGGCGCGGCAGAAACTGTGTTTGCGTGGAGTGACCGATTATTGGGTTAACGCCATGGACGGACAGCCATTTTTTGTTGTGACCAAAGAGGTTGATTCTGGCTTGCTGAAAGTCTTGGAGGAAGAAATTGTTCCACGACTGGAACAGGATGTCCCCAACCAGCCATCATCTGAGGAACTATCAAAAGACCAATGGTTACCACGGTTCTTGATCGTATTTGATCGAGAAGGATATAGCCCAAAGTTTTTTCGTAAGATGTGGGAAAAGCGGATTTCCTGCATAAGCTACCATAAACATCCAGGGGAAGATTGGGATATCTGCGAGTTCTCGCGGCAGAAGGTCAAACTCTCCTCTGGTGAAATGGTAAATATGAATATAGCAGAACGCGGAACATTTTTGCCAGGAGGCAAGATTTGGGTTCGAGAAATACGAAAGCTGTGTGTAGGAGGTCATCAAACATCAATTATCTCGACATTTTATCGTAGTGACACTAAGACTATAGCCATCCGAATGTTTGCCAGATGGTCTCAAGAGAACTTTTTTAAATATATGCGACAACATTATGATCTTGATGGTCTTGCCAGCTACAAAATTGAAGATATTCCTGAAACTGAAATAGTGATTAATCCAGAATATCGTCGCCTGGATGGGGAAGTTCGCAAGATAGTTGCACGACTGGCTCGCCGACGTGCTGAATTCGGCAAACTGGCATTGACAGAAGACATTGAGCCAAGAAAAGTTGAAAAGTATGAGCGTCGAAAAGCAGAACTACAGGAAGAGGTGCAGAAACTGGATAAGGATGTTGTAGTATTGAAGGCCAAACGCAAGGCTCAACAAAAGCATATCACAATTGCTGAACTACCGGAAAAAGAACGTTTTTCAAGGTTAAGCTCAAGCAGCAAACACTTTGTCGACACGATAAAAATGATCGCATACAGATCTGAAAGCGGCATGGCCAGCACTCTTCGAGAAACCATGTCTCGGGAGGATGATGCGCGGAGCTTGCTTCGAGGGATTTACAATTCCGAGGCGGATATCATTCCTGATGATAAGGCAAAAACATTGACTGTTCGATTGCATCATATGGCTAACCAGAGTTCAACTGCGGCAATCTGGTATTTGTGCAATGAACTCAACAAAACTAAGACTGTATTCCCAGGAACTGAATATCGAATGATTTTTAAACAGGTGTCATCGCAAAATCTGTGAGGTCAGGAGTTCTGAGATTTTAGCAAACCCTTTAAAAAGTCATCTGTTAAAACAGATTTTGCGATTGTTCGTCGAATATCAGAGAAAGCAAAACTACCACGCCCATTTACCCGATGTCTGCGTGTTAGACTGGAA
>JADGAT010000145.1 GCA_015231885.1 SAR324 cluster bacterium | reverse complement strand
GCATACTGGAGTATGTGCCTTTGAAGACAACACCGTAGACGAGGAAAAAGACAAGTCATCTGTAAAGGTTATTTCTGCACGAACCCTAAAGCAGATGCCCGATTGGAAACCAACCCAGGCTGACAACGTTTGACTTGACAGGAAAAGCAGGATTGAGAAACATTGTTCATGATGATTTGGAAGTGGATCCAAATCCTCCTCCTCCTGGGGTGAGGATGCGCAGACGATCTCCAGCGTCTGCCTTGATTTCATTTTTTGACCCTAAATTCAATTGTCGTCCACTTTGATGGATGAAGGTATTCTGCCCTCGTTTCCCTGGAGCACCTCCTTCCAGTCCATAAGGTTCATGTACCCGGCGTTCAGAAAGAATGGCCACATTCAGGGGTTCCAGGAACTCTACTTCGCGAACCAGACCGTCTCCTCCGCAATATTGTCCTTTTCCTCCCGAATCTTGACGGATAGAAAATTCACGAAGCAGCACCGGGTATCTCCTTTCCAGAATTTCCGGGTCGGTGATGCGGGTATTGGTCATATGAGTGTGCACTCCTGATTGACCATGCCAGCCAGCTCCAGCTCCAGCTCCGCCTCCAATTGTTTCATAGTATCCAAAATGTTCATTGCCAAACGTGAAATTGTTCATGCAACCCTGGGATGCGGCAGCGACTCCAAAGGCTTTGAGGACGACATCGACAACTCGTTGGGACGTAAGGACATTGCCTCCGACAACGGCTGCCTCTGATGAAGGGTCCAGTAGAGATCCTTTTGGAATGTGAATGGTAATAGGAATCAAACACCCGTGATTGAGAGGAAGGTCTTTCTCAATCAAGCAGCGTAAACTGTAAAGAATAGCCGATTTGACAACGGCTTTGGGGGCATTGCAGTTTCCCCATATTTCCGGGCCAGTTCCGTCAAAATCAAAAATCGCACTGCCGTCCCGACGATCAATGGTCAGTCTCAACGCAATGGGGCTGCCGTCATCCAGATAATCGACAGCTTCTACTGAATCGATTTCCTCCATCCCTATGCTTTCGGACAATTCCTTGAGTCGGATACGTACGGCCTCTTCTGCAGCTGCCTGGACATGTCCCATGTAAGCCTGTACCACTTCCAGTTCATAATGGTCAACCATCTCCAGCACCAGTTCAATGCCTTTTTGATTGGCCGCTACCTGTGCCTTCAAATCAGAAATGTTATCGGACAGTAGGCGAGTTCCGCTGTTGGGGGGCCTGCCGGGGTTTTGTTTTAAACCACCGGGGGACATCAAGAGTTCCGCAATTCCTTCTTCCATAAAAACACCATTTTCCACGAGTTTGAACGATGTGATACAGGCTCCCTCTTCTTCCAGTATTCGTGATCCTGGAGGCATCGATCCGGGAGAAATTCCCCCAATATCGGCATGGTGTCCTCGGGCTGCAACCCAGAAGATAATCTGATCGTGCTGGAAAACAGGCGTGATGACCGTGATGTCAGGCAGATGGCTTCCTCCTGCCGCAGGATGGTTGGAAACCAATACATCTCCAGGCTTTAGGGTTGCTGATTGACGGCGAATTTGTTCTTTGACGGACTCACTCATCGCCCCCAGATGGACAGGAAGGTGCGGCGCATTGGCCACCAATTCTCCATTGGGACCAAACAAGGCGCAGGAAAAATCCAGGCGTTCTTTGATGTTGGTGGAAATGGATGTCTTTTGCAGCATACGGCCCATCTGTTCAGCAATGGACATGAACAGATTACTGAAGATGGAAAGCTGGACGGGATCCACTTGTATTCCCAGCTTTTTGTAATCTTGTGCTGCGATCTTGATTTCGAGATCTCCGTATTGTGTAACAGTTGCTTTGCTGTCAAGTTCCACCAGAATGGTAGACGTATCATGGATGATGATGGCTGGACCCTCGATGGTATGCCCCGCTTTCAAGTCATCCAGATTGTAGATGCTGGTTGTTTGCCAGCCACCTTCAAAATAGCAGGATGCTTTGCCCAGTGTTGCGGGACGACCTTCTGCTTTTGCAATTGTGGCCTGTTTCCCTATCGTCGTTTTTCCGAGAGCACGCACCCTTAAATCATCAAGAAGGATTTCCCGTTTCCTCAGATCAAATCCAAATTCTCGGTGATAAGCGTCGCTGAACGCTTTGGAAAAATCCCCATCATTCGGCAGAGCAATCATCATGGCAGTGTCAGTTCCCTGGTAACGTAGATTCAAGTAACAAATGCTTTCGATGGTATCTTCTGTAAATCCCTGGACAAGCAGTTCCTGTTCTGCTTCCCGTTTTAATGCTGTCAGCTCTTTGTCAATGACGGCAAAGTTGGCTTCCTGATAAACCATAGCGGAGGGTTTCTGTTTTTCCACCACCACGTCGGCAAGTCCCATTCCATAAGCTGAGAGGATGCCTGAAAAGCGGTGAATAAAAATTTTGGAAATACCCAGAGAGCGTGCGATGGCACAGGCATGCTGAGGACCTGCACCTCCAAAAGTTGCCAGGACATGTGTTTTGATATCAAAACCCCGCATGACAGAAATTTCTCGAATGGGCCGTACCATGGCTTCATTGGCCACCTGAATGAAACCAAGGGCCACTTCTTCCACAGACATGGATGCCTGTCCCTTTTGCTGGTAATAAGTATTGATTTCCCGGGTTAATTGCATCAGAGCCTCGTGTGCGGCATCAACATCCAAGGGCTGATCTTCCGTAGGACCAAAAATTTTAGGAAAATGATCAGCCTGCAGTCTGCCCAGGACCAGATTGGCATCAGTCACAGCAGTAAAACCATTTTTGCGGTAACACACAGGACCGGGGTGGGCGCCTGCCGACTCTGGACCCACCAGGAACATTCCGTTTTCAAAAAAAAGGCGAGAGCCTCCACCTGCCGCAACGGTTTTGATATGCAACTGGGGCGCCTGAATCCGAACCCCTGCTGTTTCTGTTTCCAAAACCATCTCATACTCTCCTCCAAAACGAGAGACATCCGTAGAAGTCCCTCCCATATCAAATCCTATGACTGGTTGTTTTGTTTGCTGGTTGAAGGTGGTCATGGCATATCCGGCTACCCCGCCGGCTGGTCCTGATAAGATGGCACGGCTTCCTGTGAAATTATCAGCATTGGTCAGTCCTCCATCAGATTGCATGAACAGAAGGGGGGTGGATTGGAGTTTGTCAGAAAAACCATTTCGGAAGCTGGTGAGATAATGCTTGATGTGTGGATTCAGGTACGCGTCGACCATGGTGGTGTCGCCTCGGGCCACCAGCTTGACCATAGGCATCACTTGGGAGGATAGGGAAATCTGGGTAAAACCAAGCCGAGCTGCCAGCTCACCAAACCGCTGCTCGTGCTCCGACCAGGCATAGGCATGCATGAACACAACAGCCAGGCTGTCAATATCCTTATCCCGCACTGCCTTCAACTTAACTTCAAGATCCTGCAAATCGGGAGATTTCAATATCAGCAACTGGTCACCCGTAATGCCGTCAACTACTGTTTTTCCTTCAGGTCTGGGTTCTTCGCTGCGCAGAATGCGGACACGCTCATCGACCTCAATGACTTCTTCATACAACAGTTCAGGTTTATCAATCTTCAGATCAAAGATGTGAGGGCGGTCCTGGTTGCCAATTTGCAGAATATCGCGAAATCCCTTGCTGACTGCCAATGCACAGCGAGCTCCTTTGCGTTCCAGCAGCGCATTGGTTGCCACGGTGGTTCCCATACGAATCCACTCGATCATGTCAGCCTCCACATGCCCTGGTCGTATTTGAGTGTCAGTCACCTCTTCCAGTATCCGCCGAATGCCCTCTCTTGGTGCATCTGCATAGTTTTTTGGATCTTCAGAGAGCAGTTTGACCACTCGAAAACCAGGATTCCCGGGCACTTCGGCATAAACATCGGTAAATGTTCCTCCACGGTCAATGGAAAAACGCAGTTTCTTGAGATCCGTCATTATAGGTTAGCTTGCCATTTCATGCTGAAGAATTTCTTCAAAGTTTACTCCTTTTTTATTCTCAAGTATATCTCGTTTTTTTGTCGGTTTGAACAATGAATCCCGTTTTTGAAAGTGGGCATTGGTGAATCCGAATCCTATGGCTGAGTTGACAATCATAATGATTTCTCGATACAAGGTGAATAATTTCTTTATACCTTGTATCGACAGTTTCCGCAGATACTTGAGTATTTTCTGAGGCCAGTTTTTCAATTTCTTGAACTTCAAAACACTATTTTGCATGACACTTGAATATAAGTAGGCAAGCAGAGATTTTATTTCAAAATGATTCTTTGATTCTTCTACTCCACATTGTTTAAAGTCTCAGTGGCAATACATTTGAGTTGTTACAAAAATTTACATTCCAAACAAGGACCCTAACATGAATAATTACAGTATGAGATATGCCAGTGAAAAATTAGGATTGACCAGCCAGGCACTTGAAGTCAGCATTCAGAAATATGAAGTTCCAACCAAACAAGTTGGGGCAAAAGTTTTTCTTTCTGAAAGAAACATCGAATTTCTGAAAAGAAAAATAACCAAGCGTTGAGAGCATTTTAATTTTGTTTTCCATCTAAAATATGGAAGAAATTAAGCTGCATGATATGGGTTTGAGGGAGGGTGTCTAAATTGGAAATGCCAACGCCCAGCAGACGGATGGGCTTGTTGGGGAATTCTACATGACAGACATGTTCCAGCTTCTGTTGACAAACATGAAAGATTTCGTCAAAGCTGAAAAAATCATTTTCTTTGCTGACACTGCGTGTGATTTGCAAGAAATCATAAAATTTGATTTTCAACGTCAGGGTTCGGCCTTCCATCTCTCGACGTTCCATGCGTTTGATTAAATCTTCGACAAGGGCTTTCAACTCTTCCAGTAATTCATGGCCATGGATTAAATCTTTTGAATAGGTGTTTTCCGTGCTAATGGATTTTCGTTCCCGGTTCACAATCACAGGGCGTTGGTCAATACCTCGAACGCGCTCATATAAATCATGGCCGAACTTGCCAAAGTGCTCTACCAGGAAATCTTCTGATTTCTCATACAAATCCTGTCCTGTTCTGATTCCCAGGCCTTCTAATTTTTTTGCGGTGACTTTCCCCACATAGGGGATTTTACGCACATTCATCTTGAGAATAAATGCCTGGGTCTTTTCAGGAGGAATGACGTACAAACCATCCGGTTTGCCCTCTTCTGTTGCAATTTTTGCTAAAAATTTGTTATAGGAGATACCCGCAGAGCAGGTGATGCCTACTTCATTTTTGATTTGTTGTTTGATTTGTTGGGCAAGACGGGTTGCCGAAGGTTCACCTGTTTTGTTTTGGGTGACATCCAGCCATGCCTCATCCAGAGACAATGGTTCAATCAAATCGGTGTATTGTCTGAAAATTTCGTGGACCTGGGAAGATATTTCTTGGTATCGTGAGAATCGAGGCGGTAAGAATATGGCGTCAGGGCAAAGATGATGGGCTCTGCTGGCTGACATGGCAGAACGGACACCATACTGTCTGACTTCATAACTGGCAGCAGCCACAACACCACGGCTCTCTGGACGGCCTCCGACAACAACCGGTTTTCCTTTCAGCTCCGGGTTGTCCAACTGCTCTACCGAAGCATAAAACGCATCTATGTCAATATGGATGATCTTTCGAAACAAATTCATGCTCCTTCAAACCCAAGATACAATTCGATCTTTAGCCGCTTGCTGCATAAGCTGACTATAATTAGCTCATATAGTATTGTCAAGAATTCATGACAATGGTTCGATAAGCTTGCTTCAACAAATATCTGGACATGACTAATAGAAATGATATTTTCAAGAATATCCCTTTCTTATTAAAACAAGGCAAATCATGTTTTACGAAAAGGTATTTAAGGCCTTTGCCGAGGCCGAGCTGGAATATACAGTGATTGGTGGAATTGCTGTGAACTTGCAGGGATTTGCCAGGGCAACAGCCGATTTAGATATTGTTATTATTTTGAATGATGAAGAATTGAATAAGTTTATCTTTACCGTTGAGCAGATAGGATTTATCCCTAGACTTCCAGTGAACCTGAAAGATTTGGCAGACTCAAAAAAACGGGAAGAATGGATTCAGCAAAAAAGTATGAAAGTGTTTAGTGTTCATAATCCTAAACAAATCATGGAAACTATTGATGTCATGATTGATGTGCCAGTAGAGATTGATGATATATTTCAAAGAAGAATATGGATGGACTATCAAGACATACAGATTCCAGTGGCTTCTATTCCTGATCTGATTGCTCTCAAAGAATGTGCGGGAAGGGAACGGGATAAAATTGATATCGATGCTTTAAGAAAAATAGAGGAGATTCAGCATGCAAAAGACTAGTAGTTTGGAATGGGAAGATGGAGAGATGGAACGGCTCAAGGGGTTTATTGCCCTTTCAGCGGAGGAAAAGCTCCAACATCTGGCACAACTCAATGTTTTTCTTCATCAGGCGATGCCTGCAAAAAGTAAAGAAGTATGGGAAAAGTTAAAACAAAATGGGTTTTAAAAAGAGTTCAGGCAGACTATATCAGCAGCAAGATGTAGTACTGAAAATATGGGAAAGTTCTTGGTTAAAATAAAACCCTCTCCCAAGAATTTGAAGCATTTTATCTGTTCAATTGATGTAAAATCTTTTATGATATCCGAATTAGATTGATCTGATAATACTTGACTTGCCCATCTTTGAATTTAAAGGAATACAAAAATAATAACATGCTAAAATTACGCAGGATGGTCATCGAGATTCAAAGTGTTTGATCAATAACATTAATGTCTTCCGATAACATGGAGATGGATGGGGCACTGGTGGCCCCCCCGGGCTTCAAACCCGCGCGTTTGGTACTAATACTATCATAGGTAGGTTCGATTCCTACGCATCTCCGCCATTGATTTTATT
>JADGAT010000144.1 GCA_015231885.1 SAR324 cluster bacterium | reverse complement strand
ATTTTCAGGATGTCAAGGGACAGGAGCATGTCAAACGCGCAATGGAGGTAGCCGCGGCAGGAAATCACAATCTGCTAATGTTGTGTTTAATTAACCCCTTTTTAAAAAATTCGACGAATTCACCCTTACTCAATTGATCTAATTAACTAAAATCTGGTTTCAATCAAATGAATGTGGATTTATTTCACAAGCTTATCATACTCAGCATGGGTTCCTATCCAAAACCAAACTATTCCCTTCTCTACTTCTACTGCTAAGGTACGATACTTTCTTCCTACTCTGGCAGACCAAAATCTGCCAACTTTTTTGAGCTTTAAAGAGGGATGTTGGGGATTTTGTTTGAGAAGTTCAAAATTTTTATCAGCGAGTTCTTGAATAGAGGAAGGTAGGCGGTGGTAGCATTCCCAAAAGGAAGGGCTGGCATTGTATTTCAAATCTCTTTGCATTTTCCTGCTTTGAAGTCGGCAATAGCTTGATCTGCAATTGAATCGAGATTTCCGGATTGAACATCAGCTTCAAACTGTTCATCCCATAATTGTTGATCAAACTCCTCAAACCATTTCCGAAAGTCGTTCAACTCTGTTTCGGAAAGTCGAGATACTGCTTCTTCAATTTCATGAAGTATGGTCATAATTTTTATTGTCAAAAATTAATCGCTAAATGCTTTCTAGTCTTGAGTTTCAATGTAGCAAACATATGAACGAGAAGCAAAAGCTTTTCCAAATGAATAGCATTGACCTCAAATCAATTTATTCAGCAGTATCAAATCAGTCAAAATTTTATCACAAAGGCTGACCAAATTTTTGAGTGAGGCGCAGATGGTAGATGCCAATGGAAACTAAAATTTGCTAATATTGTGATCAATTAATCCACAATTTCTAATTTTAATAAAATAAATCGTATCTACCCACATTGAGCAGATGGCTTTCTAAAAAATGTGATCTTAGACCGCTAACAGCTTAACCGAATTGGATTCTCCCCTTACAATCATCGATAAAAGGTTGTCGCTTGCCAATGTGGATAATATTAGCTATGTATTTGGTATTACTATTGTTTTACTACCCTTGAATAGATTAAAATACTTATGAGAATACAGTTTGGTAGTCTGCTCCTTTCTATATTTTTGCTTGTTAGCGTTCTTGGTATTTTTCCTCACCCCTGCATTAGCCAAGAGTTAAAAAAGCACAACACCCCTCTAAGAATAGCAATAGACGAGAATTATCCCCCTCTCACTGTCATAGGTCCAGATGGCCGACCCCATGGATTGCTGGTAAAACTCTGGAATCTTTGGGGCGAGGTTTCAGACACGCCTGTTGAATTCATCCCCTATGATTGGGTCGGAACACTGAATGCCTTAAAAGAGGGTGAAGTAGATCTCCATTCAGGACTTTTCATAAATGATGAACGTTCGCAGTGGATGGATTTTTCGAGACCAATGCATAAAATCCGCACAGCCGTCTATTTCAACTCCGACCGCAGTGATACTCCCCCTTTATCCAGTATGGCAGGACAGAGAGTAGGAGTCGTCAAAGGCTACCTGCAAGAAGGTTTCTTACGTGAAAACTACCCCTCGATTGACCTTCGTAGCTTTGGTAACGGTAAAGATACCTTTGTCGCATTACTCAAAGGAAACATCGACGCCCTTGTGAACGAGGTGCCCAGCGTCGAGGCTGAGATGGCCCGATTTGGTTTGAGAGGGGCGGTAAAACGAAGCCCCGAAAGCTTTTTATCTAACACGCTTCATGCTGGTGTTCGCAAAAGCGAAACAGAGCTACTTCGGAAAATCAATGCTGGTTTTGCGGCCATCCCAAAAAAGAAACTGATGGCATTAGACGAGTTATGGTTAACCAACCCGGTTGACCGTTTTTATAAAAAAGCTGACAGCAAAGTAGTTTTAACAGAAAAACAAAAGGACTGGCTTCAGGCCCATCCGGTTATCCGGTTTGCAGTGACCAACTTCATCGCCCCTGTCGACATCGTCGATAATAAAGGAAACTACTCAGGACTGAACGCGGACCTGATAAACCTCATCAACAAAAAAGTCGGCACAAACATTGTTCCTGAGTTTTACGGAAAGTGGAGCGAAGTGGTCGCAAATGCCTTGGCAGGAAAGGTAGATGGAGTCCTTAGTTTTTCCCGTACTCCAGAACGGGAGAAGCATATTTTATATACACAGCCTTATGTCTACGATCCTATTATCATTGTGGCAAGGAAAACAAATGAAACTATAAGTTCCGCAAAAGACATCAGTGGAAAGACTATATCTGTTGTTAAAGGTATGGCCTTTATAGAATCAATTAAAAAAGAAGTGGGTGACGGTCTTATTTCTGTTTTCGAAAGTGATCTGGAGGCCCTTAAGGCTGTTATTCATGGTATAGTGGATGCTCATGTAACCAGTCAGTTTATGTACATGGATGCTCAAAAAGAAGAATTTATCGCTGGGCTCAAAATAGCATCAAGTCAAAGGTCAGAAGGTGGCTCTCTCCGGGTTGGTATACATAAAAACAACCCCATTTTATTTTCCATAATACAGACTGCGTTAGACAGCTTTTCTCTTGATGAATTAAGTGTGTTGAGAAATAAATGGCTAACTTTGAAAGAGGAACCGCAACACAAAAAAATCTCATTTACTGAAACCGAATCAAAGTGGCTTTCAGACAATCCCATGTGGAAAGTAGCCAATGAAAACGATTGGCCGCCTTTTGATTTCGCCATCAATGGAAAACCAGCAGGATATTCGATCGACATTATTAAACTTGTTGCGCAGAATGTTGGCGCTGAATTGGAATTCATTAATGGGTATACCTGGGCTGAATTGATGAACCAATTCAAGGCAGAAGACCTTGATATCCTTCCTGCAGTCATGAAAACGGAAGAACGTCACAAATTCATTTCCTTCACCCAAGGGTACGGGTCGGACCCATCAGTGCTGGTTGTCCATACAGATACCTTTGATATACAGAAGATTGCGAACCTTGAAAGCAAAACCGTTGCGGTTATTGAAGGATATGCAACAGCTAAAATTCTTGAACAGCGTCATCCGGAAATCAAGAGATTGCTAGTTAAAAATGTAGCCGATGGTTTACAATCTATTTCGGCAGGGAGTGTGGATGCATTTATAGGAAACCTTGGTGCTATTTCGTATGCAATGGATCAGACCCGTATTCCGAATATCAAGATAATTGGAGACGCAGGCCTTAAAAAACCTGAGGAGATAGAACTTCATATTGGAGTTGCCAAGGACAGAGAAATCTTTCGCAGTATTTTACAAAAAGGGCTTAATGCAATCACTGTTGGAGAGAGACAAACCCTTCGTAAAAGGTGGTTAGGGAGCACTAAGGAAGGAACGCAGCTTGTCAATTTAACACAAGAAGAACAACATTGGTTAACGACCCATAAAAATTTCACACTTGGCGTCGATCCCGCCTGGGCTCCCTTTGAATATTTTGACGATAAAGGCAAATACAGCGGTATTGGATCGGGCTATGTAGAATTGATCACCTCACGGCTTGGCATCAAATTGACACCACAACCCAACCTCACCTGGGCTCAGGTCATAGAGAAGGCAAAGGTCGGTGAAATTGACATTCTTCCGACTGTAGCCCGGACACCAGAACGAGAAAAGTATCTTCTTTTTTCTGAACCTTATATTTCTTTTCCAATGGTTATTGCGACTCGAAAAGATGCCGCATTCGTTGATAGCTTGGCAGGCCTCGAAGGGAAAAAAGTGGGGGTGGTTCAGGGATATGCCTCTCATGAACTGCTAGAAACAAATCATAGCGGTATTCAACTGGTTCCGATAGAAAACCTTCGTGATGGTTTGCAAAGCCTCAGCGACGGGAAGATTTCGGCTTTTGTAGACAATCTAGTGACGATCACCCATGAAATTGATGGATCTCGTTTAGATAATATTAAAATCGCTTCTCCAACCAAGTATAAGTTCGAACTATCCATGGCAGTTCGAAAGGATCTTCCGGAACTCGTTCCCATTATTAATAAAACTTTGAAAACCATTAGTGAACGTGAACGAGCGGCCATTGTAAATTCGTGGACGGCCATTCGGGTAAGTCTTGGTGTTGATATGAAGACTATACTCATTTATGGACTTCCCACCGGAACAGTTGTTGTCATGATTATTGCGTTCGTTCTGATCTGGAACCGTCGTCTCGACAAAGAGATCAGTGAACGTAAAAAATTTTTTTCGGAGCTTCAAAGTGTGCAAAAAACACTCAACATCGCACTCGAAGCATCTAATACCGGCATTTGGCATTTGAACTTTAAAACGAATGAAGCTTTCCTGAGTGATCAATGGTTTCGACAGCTTGGCTATGAACCAGATGATTTTGAATCAAACAATACTGCCTTTGAGGAATTACTTCATCCTGATGACAAAGAACATGTTTTTCAATCGATGGACTTGTATGAACAGGGCTCAGTTGATGCGTATACCCATGAGTTCAGACTCAAATCAAAAGATGGAGATTGGAAATGGATTCTTTCAAAAGGCCGGGTCGTCGAAAAGGATGAGCATGGGAAAGCAGTATTCATTACTGGTGCTCACATTGATCTCACAGAGCGGAAAAAAGCAGAAGAGGAGCAGTCTCGAATTCTGGAAAACTTAAGTGCCATAATGGAAAGTATCGACTACGGAATACTCTTCATGGATAGTAACTTTAGAGCACTTATTTGCAATAAAGCGTTTCAAGAGATGTGGGGAATTCCTCCAGAATTCCTCAAAACCCGACCTACTATGGAAGAGTTTATTCGCTACAACCGATATAACGGATTCTATAATGTTGACGATAAGGATTTTGATGAATTTGTTCGCCAAAGGGTCGCTGCAGTAGAATCTGCTACAATCCCTCCTACTGAAATGCTTCGTGCCGATGGAAGAACATTTATCTACCAGAGTATTATGTTGCAAAAGGGCGGGGCAATGCTCACTTATTTTGATATTTCTGAACAAAAAGAAGCAGAAATAGCCTTACAAAAGAATAGAACTGAACTGCAAAAAGCTTTGGAAAGCGAAAAACTTGCTTTTGAAGAGTTAAAGACAACCAAAGTTGAATTGGCTGAATCAGAAGCTGTTGCAGCCATGACAAAAGTATTTGAAAAATTTGTTCCAAAAAAATTCCTTAATCGAATTGCAAAGACAGGAATTGAAAATATTGAGTTGGGCAAAGCAGAGAGTGATACCATCACCATCCTCTTTTCTGATATCCGTAGTTTCACCAATATGTCAGAAAAAATGACACCCCAGGAATTGCTTAACTTTCTTAATCAATATCTCAAACGTATGAATGTGCCCATTCAAGAACATCGAGGATTTATCGATAAGTTTATTGGGGATGCCATTATGGCTTTATTTGACAACCCTGATTTAACTGATGAAATGGAAGCAAGTGATGCAGTGCAAACTGCAATCGCAATGCAGCAAGCTCTTGAAAAATATAATGCCGATCGTTTCAACACTGGATATGACCCCATCTCTATAGGAATCGGAGTACACACGGGTTACGTCATCATCGGAACCGTAGGATCAGAAGATCGGATGGATTCCACAGTTTTGGGAGACAATGTCAACGTTGCTTCTCGAATTGAAGGTTTGACTAAATTATACGGTGTTGACATTCTGATCAGTGATTCAACTTTCAACCATTTAGAGAATCCAGACACTTTTCAAATACGCGAACTGGATTGGGTACGAGTGAAAGGAAAAACAGAGCCGGTGGGAATATATGAAGTATTTGATAATGTCCCTGCTGACATTCAAGATTTGAAAAGAAAATCCAGCCACTTTATCATTGAAGCACTAGCGCAACGAAAACAAAAAAAATGGGAAAACGTTTTTGCCAGCCTGGAATCTGCTTTATCTATATTTCCAGAGGATAAAGCAGCTCAAGCCCTCATTCTGCATTGTCAAAAGCTACAAACCATGGAATTACCTGAAATTTGGGATGGCGCATTTGATCTAGATCACAAATGATAGTTCGTTGATTCTGGATATTCGTGAGAGATCAGTGTCGAAAAAATTGAAGGTTTTCTTAATACATTTGAGGTAATTTGTATACAATTGCATCACAATCAATCCAAACGATGTGAATCAACAATTCTTGTTGGCCCCCCAGTGGGATCCTGAAAAACGGACTTTGCTTGCGCTTGGAGTCCATGAAAGTTTTTACCGAAATTTAAAAAAAGAGAAGTCCAAATCGATAATAGTAAACAACTATGATTGCCAAAACCAATTCTGCGACCGTATTAGGGATTGATGCCCATCCCATTGATGTGGAAGTGGACGTATCTTTTGGGTTGAGTGTTTTCAACATTGTCGGGCTGCCCGACAGTTCCATCCGAGAAAGCCGGGACCGGGTGATGACGGCGATCACCAATTCCGGATTCAGCATGCCAATCCGAAAAATTGTTGTGAATTTAGCTCCTGCCAATTTGAGAAAAATTGGTTCTGGGTTCGATTTGCCAATAGCAGTTTCTTTACTTGGCTCGTTAGGAGTTTTCTCAGCAGAAGTTTTGCAGGAATATATGATTGTAGGAGAGCTATCGCTTGATGGAACGATCCGCCCAATTCGCGGGATTCTTCCAATTGCCGTTTCTGCAAGAGAACAGGGAATGAAAGGCTTAATTCTTCCTAAAGGAAATGAAGCTGAGGCTGCAGTGGTTTCTGAAGTTCGTCGGATTCCTGTTGAATCACTCGTGGACGTTGCTCGCTACTTACAGGGCGACCTTCAGATTGAACAAAACGAATTTCACATTGAAGAACTCTTCCAAAAAAGTCAAAACTATGCGGAAGATTTCCAGGATGTCAAAGGACAGGAGCACGTCAAACGAGCAATGACGGTCGCTGCTAGCGGTAATCATAATCTACTGATGCTCGGTCCTCCAGGATCGGGCAAAACAATGCTCGCTCGAAGAATGGCATCAA
>JADGAT010000143.1 GCA_015231885.1 SAR324 cluster bacterium | reverse complement strand
GCCGTCTGATCCAGAAACCAAACGCCGATTGGAAGCATCACAAATAGAAATGGCATCGGTACAAGATAAAATTCTCTATCAAAGCAATGTTGTCCGGGATGCGCGTGAGGCATTTCATCAAGCTGAAGTTGCCTATAACGAGGATCGACGAATTTATCAGGAGTTTCAAGATGCACGAGCCGCAGGAGCAATCTTCCGGTCGTTGGAACCATCCTGTTGTCCACGCTGTGATGTTAAGGTTACCGATGAGCGGAAGCAGCAGGAGCTCAAGACACACGCCTGTTCTGTGTGTGGTGAACATGTAGGCGAGGAAGACAGTACACTGCGGGACAGTGACTTGAAAGCAGCTAAGACAGCCTCTACAGATGCTTACAAAGTTGAAAAAGAAGCACTACAAAAGGAAATTAAGCGTTATACGTTGCTTGATGACAGGAGCAAGTATTTATCAAATCAGCTTGAAGCATTGTCGAAGCAGTTTGCCGAACATGGAGCATGGGAAAAATGGGATAGGGAGGTGGCTATTCTTGAGGCAAGACTTAAAGAACTCTCTTCAGAGTGGCCGCAGCCGGAAGAAGATGAAGGCTCTGATCTTGATGAAAAATCGGAGAAGGTGCTGAAGGCCGCTCATAAGGTCGTTGATGGAAAGATTAAAGAGAAACGGGAAGATACTCTAACAGAAGTTTCGGAGATGATCACTTACTATGCTCAGGAATTTGGGATAGAACATTTAACTCAAGCTACATTGAAAGGAAACCCCAGCCTAGAAGTTATCGTTGGCGGAGTAAAAAATACTTTCAGTAAAGTGACAGATGGAGAGAAGCTCAGATACAAGATTGCCACACTGTTGGCAATGATCCATGTAGCTGAAAAGAGTGGAGTAGGTCGGCATCCAGGGTTGGTGATGATTGATTCACCAGCTGCTCAGGAGATGGCACCGGAAGACCTTGAGGCTCTAATGTCAGGTTTAGCAAAAGAAGTGAATGAGTTTGATCACTTACAGCTATTTGTCATGGCCAGAGAAGATCCGATATTATTGAAACATATTCCTGAAGATCATCTTCGTCAGGCAAGAGGAAACGACTACCTGTGGTAGTAGAACCTCAAATGCATCCACTTGAACAGAAGATGATGGAGATTCTGAAGTCCGGTAGAGAGCCTAATTTGACTGACTTTGGAGGATTCAATGCTCTGTTAGATTCAGCGGCTTCATTGGCGTCAACACGGATTATGCCTGAATTTCTGAAACTGGCACTCCAGAAAGGGATAGCCAGCGATGAGCAAGCCAATTTTATCTGTGCGTGTGTTGAGAGTGCTACTGATGACTTCATCTGGCAAGAACTGGTTGACTTGCTGTGGGAGGCATCTCACCTTCCAAATGAGATCAATACTCGCTGTTTCCCTTTATTTTTGGAATGTGCGAAGAACAAAAAGTTAAAGCCCGTCGCGAGAGCGGCTGGATTGGATGCCGCTCTACGTTGGGCAATTAATGGCGAGCGCACGCAGCAATTGAGACTGATAACGACATTGCTGGAAGTATATGATGACGATGATCCAGTTTATCTGGCCAGAGTAGCTAAAATTATAGGTGTTTCTTATGCACATTGGGGTGAGAATGACCTGATTGCTGTGTTACGGCGTTTGGTAGAGATTGATGGGGTTGCTGATGAAGCTGCATTCGAGCTGGGAATGTGCATGCTTTCCAACGGGCTGACTGCAGCAAATAGAAAGGATGGGCTTAAGGCATTCGAAGCGGCTCTCTTCTGGTTTGATAAATCCGCATCGTGTAGGGAATTTAGGCCGGATGCACGACTATATTACGCCTGTCTGAGGGTGTTGGTGGAGTTCTCATCTAATCGAGACACCTCCCTACTAATAGATAGGGTAAAAGAAATTAAAAGCGAAAGCTTCATGTTCCATGCTTGGTGCCTGCCAGAAGAGGCTCCCCCGTGGATGGGTAGTCGTGCTATTGAGGCACATTCCTGGGAAATGCTTGCATTACGGCTTGAGGGGCTTGCCAAACACTTAAATGAATCGAGCTGGTGGGATCCTTCTCTTGTCGTAGAGCCTTATTTGGTGAGAACCTATACTGCCAGCAAATCATTTTTGAAGCAGGATAGTGCCGGAGGAGTTGAGCAGTTAATCAGACCGAAAATCGAGAAGAATCTTGCTACAAATCGATACCAATACGATTTACTCAAAACTTGGATTGACAGAAGTCAGGGTCAGCCATGGCATGATGAAGCTCGTCTCTTGCTCTCTAAAGTAGAAGCATCGTCCCAAAATGACGAAATCAACTGCCTGACGAATGAAGAGGGATTGATTTGGATTTCAGAGTCAAAGTTGCCGGATGGGGTTAAGGAGTTAATTGCAGGTGCTCTTAGGGTGCAGCTGGATAATATGTCACACACTGAAAGCACAGTCCTTGGTAATTGTATTGAGTACGCCACTCAAAATGCTGACTATCGCGAATGCTTGAATGGCCGAGTGTTGTTCAATGCTATTCTGCTATGGAGTCTGCGATTTCTATCTTCTCGCCTTGATTTAACGAAGAAAGATGCACCAGCCATTCATTATATGTTTGAACAAAAAGATGGAGACCTTCCCTCTGAGGATACAATTCAGGCTGATTTCTTTAACTTTCTCTATACAAATGCAATGGGAACTGAAATTGAGGTATCTAATATAGCTGCTGGTCGGGCCGATGTCAGAGCAAGTTATCAATCTGAAGAAATTGTGATCGAGTTAAAACGGGAACTGAAAGATAGTTCGTTTAAGGCACTTAAACACTCCTATTCTGCTCAAGCTGTAGCATACCAAAATACGGGCATCCGACTTGGCTTTTTGTTAGTGCTGGATCTGACGGAGGTTCGTAAACACGGTATTCCTCATTTATCAGATCTTGTTCAACCAACAATGGTGATCAGACATGATGAGACTGAACCGCGTTTACTGATGATTCTGAAAGTTCCTGGACGCCGATTTTATCCAAGTGCTCTTCAATAGAAAAGAATCATGGAGGGGGGATCATGCGAATTGCCTACAGATGGTGTGAAAAACACAAGAAGTTCGAGAATTTCTCCTGCAACTTTTCTGGACCACGCAAACTCTCTGTTGATAAATTTCCGGGTTAATAACGTTGAGTTATCAGTGAAATCACACTATTCCAAGCCCCTGTTTAGTTTGTTTTTCCTAATTCCGTTCTGCTGTACGAGGTAATGCAACCATGATATTGGCAAGGGAAATAGATTATGCAACTCCCTGAACACATTTCACAAAAAGTTGATTTAGTCAGAAATCGCCTGCTAGATACTTATGGTGATGCAATTCAAGGTCTTTTCATCATCGGCGGCATCACACAGGAATCAACACCAACAAGCGATCTTGACATTTTGGCTGTACTTGACGACCAGTACTTCATGGAGCACATTGATTCACTAAAGGATTTGTTCATACAAACAGCCAACGAAATTAACGCAGAAATTGCTAACCCATTGTTGACTCTTTGGCCTTCAAAATCCGATCATTATCTGACTGGTTTTCCGGATGTATCCTATGTCAGAGCTAATCTTCCTCTGGCCCATGATCGATTGGATGCTTGGTGTGGAATGGCCAAGCAAACACTTATCCAGTACGAAGCTGCAAGTGCATTACGCATTTGGGGTAATTTTGAACTTAAAGCCTGGATGAAAAAGATCCCTCGTTGGGAGTCACAGGAACTCTTTTTGATCGCCACACGAACGCTTGCCGAAGGTTTGTCAAAATTCGTTCAAAACGATCCAGGAGTCAAACTTTATGGAAGTGCATTGATCGCCAAAGCAGGTTTGAGAGCCAGTTATTCCGTATTAATTGCTACTGACATGAAACCGCGTAACACTTACCGCGCCATTACCGAAGATGCGATTCAGATTTTACCAATCCCCCATAAACAAACCCTAGAAGCCTTATATCGGACCCGGACCCAGAAGGGAGAGAAGCTTCCTTCTATGACAGATGTGTTTGACTTGATTCACTATTGTGAGGATCGAATCGCTCGTGTTCCACGCCTTGAAGGAAGAGGTTTGACCATGGCTTCATCTGGTGAGTCCTTTGGCTTCACAATTAAAGAAGAAAATTACAAAGACGATTTTGAATGTCTACCGACAGACTACCAACGATGTCCAAACCAAAGAACTAATCCGTACCAAGGCCATTATTCCCTGTTTACTGGAGCCGAAGTGGTCAAGCGATTAATGACTGTCCATGACCGCATTCCCGAGGTGTTGGATTTATTCTTTGAGGAAATCACTACCATAGCTCATCATTATTTTGTAAGTGGAGCCCCTTTGAGGATGACTGTCGGTCGACAGGAGCGGGAGTATATCGATTTGCATTTTACTCCGGATCATGCTCATGAGCTGAGCCGGATGGTGAACAGATTAGTCGAACAACTACTTTCGGATACAACAATCATGACGTACCCACCTTGGTTAAACCAAGAAAATAAACGTGCCAGGGTCTGGCAGTTATTGAGTCCGCTCACAAATAGTAATGGAACAAGGGTAGACAAAAATACTGTTGATGCCTTGGTTGACGGTATCAACCATGAGGTCATGATCAATACTTTTGAATGGCGCTCCTCCCTGATGGCGAATTTGATCAGTACTGTCTGGATGAAGGAGATTAACCATCAAGCGCAGTATTTTTTCAAGCAGGGGTTGGCGGAGTTGTGCATACGCATGCTGACCATCATCAACCAACAACTCGAACTCTACCGCCAGATAAAGCATGATTCAGACCCTATGGCTCGCAAGGTGGTTTCTTCAGAAGAATTTCTAAAGGAGTTGACAGATGCTCTGCATTATTATGGGGTTTCCCTGCACCGGTTGAACCGCATACCAGAAGCTATGGATACTTATGCGGAGACTTTGCGGTGGCAAGCAGACCATCCGGGTGTCTCAGATGATGCCACAACGTTATTAGCTTCTTTAGACAATCCTGATTTGACGGAGAAGTGGCTAACTACTCGTCAGGAAGAGATAATCAATAATTGTCCGGAAGGTGCTCGGATTGTCTCTGATCTTTTTTCACTTTATGCGATAAAGATGAAGAAAAAAGGTGACTTTATTGTCGCGATAAAATGGTATCAGCACGCTATCGAAGCCGACAATACAAACCCCAGACCTATGTTCAACTTTGGGATTATGCAGCAGCAACGTGGATTAACTGAAGAAGCTATATCATTATACCGCCAAGCAATCATCCTAAACCCGGACTATAAAAATGCTTATTGCAGTTTAGGATACGTTCTTGAACAATCAGACCGGATTGAGGAAGCTGTATCAATTTTACAAGAGTCTGTCGCTAGAGGCCTTGGTGACTGCAAGATCCACAATAACCTGGGAAATTGTCTATTGCAACTCAACCGGCATGATGAGGCGCGCAATCAATTTCGGCTTGCTCTTCAAGATAATTCCCGGCATGCCGATGCTATGAATGGTATGGGGTTGATAGAGCTTTTTGACCACGAGCAGACTGGCAATAAACACCATCTATCAAAAGCGATTCAGCTCTTTCAGGAAGCAATTCGAATTGATTCAACGTTCAAGGGAGCTGAACATAATTTGCTTATGGCGCAGGCAAAACTGTTTGGTCTGTCTGATGAGAAGGTGACCAAAAATGTATCGCGCGAGACTGCCGTCTTCCACCCAGACAAAAACCAAGTCGAAACCTTCATTGAAGAAATGGTTCATCATCGTAAGCAGAAGGCACTCCTGGACTTTCTCATTGTGTGGCGCAAGGCAGTATTGCGCGAGCCGCCGTTCACTCAAGTGATCCTAGAACAAATCGCCCAAGAGTTCAGAACGCATATGGCAGCTTTCTATAGCATACATGCCGTCTCGGAAGAGACAAAACGACATTGGGAAAACTTACTAAGCCTGGAACTGAAAACTTGGTCAGAAGATACGTTTTGGGTCTGGAAGACTGCAAAATTCCTGTATTACTACACAATAGGAGAACATCAACAGGCAGAATATCTACTTGAGGATCATCCCGATGCTTTTTTATTCAGGCACACTTTCCTGGCAGGATTTGATGATAACAGATCAGAAAAAGAAGAAGGTGCAGGATGAATGATAATTCCCCCCTGAGATTCATGCCAACTGACCAACACATTTTCGACTCGTGTTTAGAATTGGTTACCCTTCTGGATTCCCAACGACAGGAAACTGGGTCGTTTCGTGTTGCGCAGGAGGTTGAAGGTCAGTTAATCTCTATGACGCTTGAGGCTACCAAACATCAATTAATTCGGCACAGTCTGAATTTTTTTATAGAATATATGCTCAATAATAAGAATAGTGATTGGATACTTCGTTGCAATTTAACAGTTCCTCGTGAGCCTATGTCGCTAGATTCCGTTTTCATCCTGTGCTGGTTCAGCGGGAATCCGACAAATGGCCTCTGAGTATAAGCTACTTTTCACCCCATTATTGGGGCTGGGTTTGCGCCCTTCGGGCGAGGTTTTTTTAGGCATAGCAGGTCTTCCAATTCGATGATAGAAGGAACGAGGGGAGAAGCCTCCCCATCGCTCCAATCATCGACTCGGTGAGCCTGATCGGACTATCCCTTGGCAGGTTCCTCCTCAGGATTGCCTGCCTCCGTTTCATCCGACAACAACAGCTTCCTCAATTTCGAGGGTGGCGTCAACTGGGTTCCAGTCTCCAGGTTTTAGAATATCGCTTGGCCGTTGGACTTCATACCGCCATTTCCGGTGTTTCCGAGCCTTGACCAATTTACGCTTCCTCTCGACAAAAATCTCTTGTTCCCGGCCATTCAGCTTATCCAGTGGAGCGATATAGTCAATGGCACTATGGAGCCTTTCGATATTGTAATGGTCCACGTACTTCTCTACCTCAGACCGAGCATCTTCCAATGAAAGCGGGGTCTTGGGCCTTATGCATTC
>JADGAT010000142.1 GCA_015231885.1 SAR324 cluster bacterium | reverse complement strand
ATGTGTGAACATGGCATAGACAACTCCCTGGCAATTGTTGACGATATCATCAGCGCTCAAGAGCTTTATCAAGAGGCCTTTGCCCTGTCATGCATGAACCGTCATCCTGTTTACGATACGCTTTTCTTAGTACTCGCCAGAAGGCACAACGGGACACTCCTGACCTTAGACAAAAAATTATCTAAATTGGCACTGAAACATTCAATAAAAATCACATAGCAAAACTCCCGAATCACGACACTAGACCCTCAAGACTCAAAAATCATTCAATCTTCCAAAGCTCGATTTCCGCCCCGAGGGCCACGGGCGTGAGCCCGTAGGGTATCTACTCTTGATTCATTCAAATATTCAAAAAATCAAATATCCTACGCCAGATTCTTGAAGTACCGAATCCATAGCTAAAAAACTCGGTTCATGGAGTTTTATATTCGGATTTTATCATAGATATTTTAAATTTGGACTTTAAAATATCTATGATATACATATTTATTCACATAAATTCACATTCAATTTCGAGAGAGTGATGGACAATTTTATAGAGCGCAGAGCAAAGGCAAAACTAAAGTCATTGCTTCAAACATTTCCTGCAGTAGCCATTGTTGGCCCCAGGCAAGTCGGAAAAACGACTCTTGCTCAAGTGATTGCCAATGAATCCGACAAGACTAGCATTTATCTCGATCTGGACAGTCCAGAAGATTTTATCAAACTTCAAGAGCCGGAATTGTATTTAAGGCGTGAAGCAGACAAACTGGTCATTTTGGATGAGATCCAACAGCGTCCTAACCTTTTTCCAATTCTTAGGAGTTTAATTGATGCCCACCGACAACCAGGCCGTTTTTTACTGTTAGGCTCGGCTAGTCCTGAATTGTTGAAGCAAAGTGCGGAAAGTCTGGCAGGACGAATCATTTATATGGAATTGGCACCATTGGATTATAAAGAGACACTCGATGAAGAAAAGTTATGGTTTCGAGGAGGATTTCCCTTAGCGTTTCTAGCCCCATCTGAAGAATCTGCTCGGGAATGGTTACGGGCTTTTTTGGAGGCTTATCTGCACAGAGATTTGCCGAATTTTGGAATACGCATTCCCCCGCTGCAATTACGGCAATTTTGGGAAATGCTGGCACACCTGCATGGGCAATTATGGAATGGCAGTAAATTGGCTGCCAACTTTGGCCTGAGCGTCCCTACCATGAAACGGTACCTTTCTATTTTGGAAAGTACTTACCTGGTGCGGCAACTCTATCCCTACTCCGCAAATGTCAAAAAACGCCTTGTGAAAACCCCCAAAGTGTTTGTCCGCGACAGTGGTATTTTACACACATTGCTCCGCATCCCATCCATTGACCATCTTTTCAGCCACCCCATTTTGGGAGCATCCTATGAAGGATGGATTATTGAACAAATTTGCGCAAATCTTCCTTCTGAAGCAATCCAACCTTATTTTTACCGTACCCATGCTGGAGGAGAGATCGATTTATTGTTGGATACTGGAATTCAAACGATTGCCATTGAAATCAGACGTTCCTTGTCTCCCAAACCAACCCGGGGTTTTTTTGAAGCAATTCAGGATTTGCATTGCGAGAAAGGATTTGTGGTATATCCTGGAAAAGAATCATATCCCATTCATGAAAGAGTAGAAGCTATTTCACTTCCTGACATCATTACCAGAATTAATGCACCCCACTTTTTTGATAGACCGTGACTTGAATGTCTGGATATTGCTGGATCACTTGAAATAAACCCTCAACTCCATTTTTTTCCAACTTTTGCCAAAATCGAATGGTCTCCTGCACTTTGTGTTCATGGTCAGTGACCGGCACGATCCCTTTTTGTTTCATACCAGGTCTGCCATTTTGATTGACAATCAGGTATTCAATATTTTCTTTTTCAAGCAAAGGCACATTGATGAACTCACGAACCCGTTTAGCAAAAGGGAAAGCATCCGAAAGCATATAAACCCGCCGGGTGTATAAAACACGCGCGTCCTGTGGCAAATAGGTCTGCAATTCATGAAAAAAGTTCCGATGCGCAACAAATCCCTGGTCCATCCGTTCACGACGTTTGATATCCCGATGCAGCAAGCGCAATTGCCCCTGGATTCCTGCTAACACCAAAATAACAATCACTCCCATTACCCATTTTTTGTAATTCGGTTTGAGTGCGTGAAACAACCAATATCCCCCCAAGGCCATCACCATGACGAAGGAAAAATGGGCATGAATCAAGTAGCGGTCAATGAAAGAACGGGAAGAAAGCATGATGTAGCCGCAGCCGATCAGAATCCAGGACAAATTGATCAGGAAAAAGGCCTTCTGAAAATCCCCCCGACCCCCTTTCAAAAAAAGGGGGAGTTCCAAGAAAAAACTTTTCTGTGAATACAAATCCCCCCGTCCCCCTTTCAAAAAAAAGGGGAGCCCCCAGAAGAGTTGCCAAATGCCAAACCCGGCTCCCACCACAAACAGCAGAGTAAAAAATGGTCCCAGGAAGGAATCCCCTGTTATCACATAAAACCATTCCCAGCCACTCCTTCCTGCCCATTTACCCGCACTGTACGCATTTTCTGACAGCAACCCGGCAATCCATTCGGGAAGTTGAAACACCTGGTACGGTGAGGAAATGGTAAACGCGACAAGAAACAGCACCACACACTGAATGATCCAGCCAAGGATCTGCTGATAGCATGTTATGCGATGCTGCCATAACGTGGCCAAAAAAATAAGCAGCATCCATGGTCCCAAAAAAACAGCCATGGGTTTGCTGCCCACAGCCAGTGCTGAGCAGATCACCATCAGCCATAAGTATAAAGTGCGGCTCTGCAGGAAAAAAAAAGTCGCACAGCACAACGTCAAGGCCACAAACAAAATCATGGTGGCTTCTGGATGAATGCGGGTCGCAAACAACAAGTTGAGTGACTGCCCGGCCAGCAAAATCATGCTAATCAGGGCCCAGGAAAAGGAAGCAAATACCTTGTAGGCCATCCAAAATCCCACCAGCAGAAACAAGTTCATAGAAACCAGCGACACCCATTTGGAACCATAGGCAAAACTTTTTGGGGAGATGGGAGAGCCCGACTCAATGCCCCATGCGGTGAGATAGGAAAGGTGGATATACAAGGAAGTGTACGCTTGCTGGAGGAGCTTCAACGATCCGGTGTTTTGGATATTTTCCAGCATCTGAATTTGCCGACCCTCATCACTCCATAAAAATGAGGCCTCTGTAGCATTCTCCACTCCAAAAAACAGATTGGGACTGGCTTGCCAGTTAAAAACCAGCAAAGTCAATAAAACCAAAACGACTCGAACCATGATGACTAATTGCTCTGGAGGGTACGGACAAAATTCTGGAAAGATTCACTTTTGACGGCTTCATATTCCCGTTGCCTCCAAGGCGAATAATGCTTCACTCTCAACCCTTTTTCTGATTCTAATGCCTGGCCGGGATGGAATAAAATTTCTGTGATCTTCCCTGCTTCAGCAGGATTGATCCGGGAAAGTGCGGATCGTACAACGGATTCTGTCATTTTACCAGAAAACAAAATACCCACAAAATAATGAGAATGAGCAATATGTCTTGCGGACAGCTGTGCTTGATACATTTTGGATAATACGTTGAGCAGTCTATTTTTTACAGGGCTGAGACTGCAATATGTTTTAAGGGATTCGGTACGGCCCTCGACTAGAAAAAGCCTTTCTTGAGGCAAACGGACATAAGAAAACGAGAACTGGTTGTGAAGTTCCAGCAATGCATCAAAAACAAACGGCACCATGTGGAGATGCAGATGACTGTCAATGTTGATTTGAAAAGTGCTGTCAAAACACTGAGCAATTTTAAGAATCTGTGCGGTCATTTCCTGCTGAATCTGGTCTTTGAGCGCGTGACAGTATTGACGATTCGAAGTCAGGTATTGACGCCATAACGACAAAAATGTGTGGCAAAAGTTCCCGGAATCATCCACGAGCAGAGGGACTTGTTCTGCTGGTAAAACGGGAGAGCCCTCGATGAAATTGAGGTGAATCGACAAGCGAAGTCCTGAGCGCTTTTTGTATTCGTCCATTGCATGATCAAAGGCCCTGCCGTTGGCAATCATGCTGGTACTGGACAGAGCCCCATGGTCAAAGGCATTTAAAATATTGATGGTGATGCCTTCGGATAACCCATAGTCGTCCGCACTAATAATAAGTTGCATGTGAGTTTTCTGAATGTCTATTTATGCTTGCTGCAGAGAATTTCTATCAAAAATTATGGCAAGTGGAGAAGTTTCACAAGTCGATTCATGGTAGGATTCATCTTGAGATTTTTGCCTCCCTCTTTATAGTGTGTTTCTGCAGACAAAACAACATTTCGTCAATCCCCCTACCCCCCTTTGAAAAAAGGGGAAATTCTAGAAAAGCTTTTCTAGACATAGATAAGAAGGAAAAAAATATGGTCAAACACATTGTCATGTTCAAATTAGCAGAAAAGAACCAAGCCAGCATGGATAAAGCACTTGCGGCTTTGAAAAGCCTGGATGGAGCCGTAGAAACTTTGAGATCTATCGAAGTGGGAGTGGACTTTAAGGAATCTGAACGGTCCTACGATATTGTACTGACTACCCAGTTTGATGACAAAGCCGGATTAGAAACCTATGCGGCACATCCCAATCACCAGCCTGTTTTGCAAACCATGAGAGAATTGTGCGCTTCCTCTGTTGTTGTGGATTATGAGTTATGATCCATCGTATTGAGCTTATTATCAAGCCTCACCTTAGTGACCCGCACGGTGAAAAAATTTTACAGCAATTGAACGCAGGGCAGTCGTTTGCAATCACAAACATCCGGACTCTTTCTGCTTACGTGTTTCGCGCCAACGAGATCAGCTCATCAACGGTCCAGGAACTGTGTGATGCGGTTTTGACCGACCCGGTTTTGCATGAAAATCGCGTGAACCAGTTTTTTGGAGATGAATTGGAGTTCGATTGGTACGTTGAAGTGGGATTTCTCCCTGGTGTGACTGACAATGTCGGACGAACCGCACAAGAAACATTTGAAGCATGGTTTCAATCGCCTCTTGAGCCAGAAGAACATGTTCATTCCATGCGTGGGTTCTTTTTTGACGGAAAACTGGATCAGCACGAGGTCGAATTCATCACCAATAATTTTTTGATGAATGACTTGATTGAACATGCAGCCATTCTTTCTAAAGCAGAATGGTCCCAACGCAAAGAAGAACTTCGTACAATTCCTGCCGTCCAGCTTTCTGACAGCATCCACATTGAAACATTTGTATTTCCGTCTACAGCAGAATTGTTGGAACTGAGTCAACAGCGGACCCTTGTGCTGAATGAAGCAGAAGCAACTGCGATTCTGGATTATTTTTCCCAACAGGACATCCAGCAAAAACGCATTGAGGCCGGCATTGGGGAAAATCCAACAGATGTGGAACTGGAAATATTGGCTCAGACATGGTCAGAGCATTGTAAGCACAAAATTTTTAACGCAAATGTGCATTATACGGATGCCAGTACAGGGCACGTCGAACGAATCGAATCCCTTTATAAAACCTATGTGAAAGGTTCTACAGCAAAAATTAGGGAAGCACTGGGCAATCAGGATTGGTGCGTTTCCGTTTTTTCAGACAATGCGGGTGTGATTCGTTTCAATGAGGATTGGCATGTGGTCATGAAAGTGGAAACTCATAATTCACCATCAGCCCTGGATCCTTATGGAGGAGCCCTGACTGGAATTGTTGGAGTGAATCGGGATGTGATGGGTACTGGTTTGGGTGCTGAAATGGTCTTCAATACCAATGTATTTTGCTTTGCCTCTCCTTTTTATGAAAAACCACTGCCTCCCAAATTGATGCACCCTCAACGTATTTTTGAAGGGGTACGGCTTGGTGTGGAGCATGGCGGTAACAAATCCGGAATTCCTACCGTCAATGGCACCATTGTGTTTCATGAGCGCTTTTTAGGGAAGCCCCTTGTTTTTTGTGGAACAGGAGGAATGATTCCCGCAAAAATCAATGGTCAGCCCTCTCATCATAAGGAAGTAGAATCTGGTGATGCCATTGTGATGGTTGGTGGTCGAATCGGCAAAGATGGAATCCATGGGGCTACTTTTTCTTCAGAGGCCCTCCATGAAGGCTCACCGGCCACAGCTGTTCAAATTGGGGATCCCATTGTTCAGCGGAGAATGTATGATTTTCTCTTAGAGGCACGCGACTTAGGACTGTACCGCTGTATCACTGATAATGGTGCCGGCGGTCTGTCGTCATCAGTAGGAGAAATGGCCCAATTGTCGGGAGGGTGTCATATCCAGCTGGATAAAGCCCCTCTCAAATATCCAGGATTGCAGCCCTGGGAAATCTTCATTTCTGAAGCACAAGAGCGCATGACCCTGGCCGTTCCACCAGAAAAACTGGAAGAATGTTTGCAGCTTTCTGAGACAATGAGTGTGGAATCAACAGTCATGGGTGAATTCAATGATTCCGGAATGTTGAAGGCGACTTACCAAGATCAAGTGGTTGCTTTTCTTGATATGGAATTTCTTCATGATGGCGTACCCCCCATGGAATTACAGGCTATTTGGACTCCGTCCGATGAAAAAGAGCCTGAATTTGAGATGCCATCGGACTTAACCTCCACACTGCATGCCCTTTTGGGAAGGCTGAATATCTGCAGCAAGGAGCGTGTTGTTCGCCAGTATGATCACGAAGTCCAAGGCGGTAGCGTGATCAAACCGTTGGTTGGTGTTGAAAATGATGGCCCCAGTGATGCCGCAGTGGTTCGGCCTATTTTGAGCTCTCTCGAAGGACTGGCCGTGTCCAATGGGATTTGCTCGCGCTACAGTGACATTGATACGTATCACATGATGGCGTGTTCCATTGATGAGGCCGTCCGCAACATCATTGCAGTCGGCGGCAGCCTTGACCAAATTGCCGGATTGGATAATTTCTGCTGGTGCGATCCTATTGAATCTCCTTCCAATCCGGATGGGGCTTA
>JADGAT010000141.1 GCA_015231885.1 SAR324 cluster bacterium | reverse complement strand
ACTTTCACATGTTATTATTTTCGCCTTCCTAATCGATACTACCGAACCTGCGACAAATACTTGGCAACCGCCTTCAAATCTTCATCTTTTGCTGTTGAATCGATAAAGGTTTTTATACCCAGCATTGCCGCAGTTAATCCATTATTTCGTTTTCCTGTAAAAATATCTTTCATTTGATTATACAAATACACTTCGCTCTGCCCGGCTAACTTTGGATAAGCTTCAAAACCAGGCATCGGATCTCCTTTTCTATATTTATATTCTCCTGTCTTTTTGTCCTTTCGATCCCTTTTCCGGACCAGTCCTTTCCCTTCTGGGCCATGACAACCCAGGCAGGTTAATTTCATATAAAGAGCTTTTCCGTCAGGAGCATCAGCAGCAAAAGATGGAGTGATACCATTCATCATGGTCAGGATCACGAAGAAGGATGTTATCAAATATATTACTTTCTTCATATTTTTTTTTCAGTTGGTTTCGTTAAACATAAAAATTTGGATTGAAGCAAGATCAAGAGACGTTCAGATCAGGATGATACAATACTTGCAAAATAAGAAATCTGAACGACTTTTTTAGAAAAGAGTAGAGAATTACATTTTTTATTCACCATCTACCATTTTTTTTGCAAAAATCCCGCGACTGGCCGTTTTTACCAAGTACTGCCATGCCATTTCTTCACTGACTGCAGCACTTGACCAATCTCCTTGTTCTGCCGCTTTTTTTGCTTTTTCCCGGAGGGGATAATGCAGCTTGAACTGCTCAACGGCATCATAGAACTGCATCGAGGCTTCCACATGAATAATTTTCTTTTCTGCCAACTCGTCTGCCAGCTCTTCCCGATCCAGCATATCGAGATCTTCGATATCCCCCATTTGTTTCTGGATACCAACTGCTGATCCTACAGGATCTTTAGGATTACAGATGTTGGTGGAGGCATCCACCAGCTTTGGACAAATATAATTGATGACGCCTGCGATCACACCGATGGTCTCGTCATTGACCTTAACTTTGTCTTCATAACTCTTTTTGCCGTCTGCCAGACTCAAGCTTGCACAAGCAGTGACAAAGGCCACAAAAGAAACAAGCATCAATATATTTTTCATGATAGATTTCATAATACTTCCTTTCGATGAAACAGGTTATTCTGGAGTGAAGTGATTGACTACTATTTTGTTTTCCATAATTGAATCAGGGCGGCACCGTGCCGCCCTGTCAGCATTATATCAATTAAGGTTTCACCAAAAGATATCCTGTCATCTCTAAATGCAGAGCTGAACAGAATTCGGTACAATAATAGGGAAAAACACCTTCTTGATCTGCAATAAAATGGAATGTTGCTGTCTCTCCAGGTTCTAAACTGCCATGAACATTATAGTTGTCAATACCAAACCCATGAACCTGATCTTGAGCACGTTCCGTGTTGGTGATGTGCCAGGTGATCTCATCGCCTTTCTTGACTTCAATAATTTCAGGGCTGTAATGACTTCGAATGGCTGTAGAGTAAATCGTAACTTTATTGCCATTTCTCTCTATGCGTTCCTGGCCTGAACGGACATAATGCTTAAAAGATTTTTTGTCAAACCGGACAATTGGATTCAGTTTATCGGCTTTGATCATCTGTGCATAATGAGGTTCACCCAACGGTAAAGGCATGTCATAGAGCAACTGCATTTGAGAGCTGCTTATATCAATCAATTGATGATTTTGAGGATGCAGCGGACCGACTTGATTGAAGCGGTCAATGGCCAGCTTGTTCAAAGCGATCAGATATTTTCCGTCAGGTTGGATGGTGTCTCCTTCTGCAGAAACCAGATGCCCAATGTTATAATTGATTGGAATCTTACTCAACACTTTCCCTTCTTCGTAATTCCAACGAACCACCATGGAATCCACATAAAGAGAGGTGTAGGCCACTCCTTTTACCGAATCAAACTGGGTGTGCAACGGTCCTAATCCCAGTTGCACCTGAGTGTGCAGGGCTTTTTTCATATCCAGTATGGGGATGCCATAAGGATCTTTTGCCGCAAAATCTTTGGCTTTGACCAGCTGCATTATTTTTTCAAACGAGAAAACGGAAGCGTGGGTATCCAACTTTCCTGCGACCACAATATATTTTCCATCAGGTGTCACATCATTCCCATGAGGACTTTTGGGCTCAGGAATTAGAAAAAGCGCATTGGCAGCAACCATGTCTGCCATAGAAATGACAGCATGTCCGTTGATTTTATTGTACTTTCCTGCTTTAAACAGCTTCTCGGCTTCCTTCCAATTGACAACATGCATGTAGTCCGTGTCTTTTTCTGACATCCCTGCTTCGTTGGCTAACCGATCTTGAAACTTGGTATTGCCTTTTCCAAAACCCCCAATATAACGCTCTGTGTTGATTGAATTGGTAAATGACCAGCCAAAGCTTGGGCCTTTGCCTGCATCCGTGATGTCCTGCATGTAAGGAGGCATCTCCACTGTGAAGGATTTCCCCGGAATCAGACGACCTTCTTTTTCGGCGTATTTGAGCAATGCTGCTTTGTTTTTCATGGCAGCCTCACTGCCAACTTTTTCGCCAACGGCACTCAACAAAGCATCTTCTCCCTGAAATTCTTGATCTTCCAGATCCTTCAGCCCTTTTGTCGGAACTCCTGCTTTCTTCAATCGTTTGACGGCTCGGCGATTCAATGTTAGAATGGCGTTCCTGTCAAACTTCCAGTAGGTCACACCACCACGATATATTTCGTTGTATTTTTCCAAAGGCACATATTCATTGGTGAAGGGTGCGGGATACTGAGCCGCTTCCATAATATATTCCGTATTAGGGGTGGCAACAGAACTTCCATGCTCCGACTTAAAAATCGGATTCACGACAATTTGTTTGGTTTCAAAGGTTTTTAAATCAATCAGGGCAACCCTGGGATTGGCCTTATCATTTATAAACACATACTCTCCATCATAATCGCCTTCCATTTCTGAAAGTGCAGGATGGTGTGTATCACCCCAGTTGATCTCTCTTCCGTTGATTTTTCCTTGTTCGAGCACTTCCATGCTTTCACTCTCACCATAACCATATCCCTGCCAGGGTTCTGGCGTGAATACAGCAATGTACTTCAAAATTCTCATGGAAGGAACACCATAGACTATGACCTGACCTGATTGTCCACCTGATGAAAAAACAATATACTCATCTTTTTTTCCAGTAGGATTGTAGGTTTTTGCAGCAGCCAGCAAATCTTTTTCTGACAACCCTCGTGCCTTCATCACTTCTTGCAGAGATTGTCCATGACCCATTCCTGCTAACCCTAAAATTATTAAGGTCATCCATATTGTTTTTGTGAGTTGACTATACTTTTTTACCATTCAACCTCCTCATCTCATTTAAATTGTAGATTTTTTCCAGCAAATACATAGCGTTCCTCTAAATTTCTAAATCCTGCTAAGGAATGCTCAAAAACCAAAATATCATCTCTTTAATATCCAGACTTAAAAAACCGGAATTAAAAACTATATCCAGACTTAAAAAACCGGAATTTACCCCTAGCCGACACTAAAAGCGTGTTTTAAAACGGTTAGAATTAAAAATTCAGAGTAAAATACAGAATTTTCTTAAATGTGCAACTTTTTTAAGAAAACTGGAAAGATCTGTTAAAAATGATCTCCATTAAAACACTTCAATGATATTTTGAATAATATCAGGAAAGATGTCTATCCGTAATTTTACGTAGATGGCAACCTACTGTATAATTTTGATGATTTATTTTTGCTAGAGTGTTAAAAAAAGTTATTTCCCATCATCAGTAAAAAGCATTAAACAAATGAAGATCAGCCACAAGCTCCTTTTAAGTTACATCCTCATTGCCTTATTCATCAGCACAGGTTGTTATCTGGGGATAGAAGCCCTGCATAAAATTCGTTTTTCCTTCAATGAAGTCAACCGGGAATACCTCCCCGTCATCCAGACCTTGGAAAACATCAAATTTGCAGGACTGCGGATCATTTCCTCAACCAGTGAATTTGTTTTTCTTAAGACCGAACAGCAGCACAGCCAAATGGATGTTACTGCGTCTGCACTGCAGGATGAAAAAAACGAGATTGAGTCCAGCAAAAAGGCATACCAGCAAGCGCTTCAAAATTTCACGACTCTGGCCGAGCAATTTACACCGGAGTATGATGAAATTCTCGTGAATATCAAGAGCGCAGGAAAAGCCCTTCAAAAGACAAGTCATCAGATCATCCACTTCAAAGAGCAGGGCATTGAAGGACAACAAGTACTGGCCGCCAAAGAAAAAATGGAATTGCAGGAACAGGTGTTTTTAGAGGTCATTGAAGCGGCAATCCAGCATGAAGTCGAAGAACAGAATGAAGGTCATGCTCATGTTCTTTCCGCAATAGACACCGCCGTCACCATCATTGTAGTTGGGGCCGGTTCTTCTGTAATCATTGTTCTTTTTTTCATTGTTTTAACCATCAGCTCCCTGGCCATTTCCATCAACAAGCTGAAAGATGCTGCCGTAGAAATTGGGAAGGGCAAGCTGAACACCACGCTGGATATTCAATCACGAGATGAGCTGGGAATTCTAGCAAAAGCTTTCAACCAAATGGTTCTCGATTTAAACAAAGCATACCAGGAAATAGAGTCTTCCAAGAATTATCTGCAAAACATCATTCACTCTATGACTGATATGTTGATTGTTATCAAACCGGATACAACCATCCGTACAGCCAACTCCATTACTTTGAATTTGTTGGGCTATCAGAGTGACGAACTCATTGGAGAGCCAATAGGAACCATCATTGAAGAAAAAGAAGTATTCCTGGAGGATGCAGGCATTCGTAAACTGATAGAAGAGGGGACCGTTCAGAACCTGGAAAAAATTTTCATTTCCAAAAATGGAGATAAGATTCCCGTACTTTTCTCAGGCTCCAGGATTAAAAACCAGGAAAACACCGTAACAGGGTTTGTATGCGTTGCGCTGGATATCACCTCACGCAAGCAGGCTGAAGAAGAAAGGCTTCGTCTGGCAACAGCTATTGAGCAGGCTGCCGAATCCATCATAATCACAGATCAAGCAGGACACATTCAATATGCCAATCCTGCTTTTGAAACAGTCACGGGCTACACCCGTGAAGAAGCATTGGGAAAAAACCCTAGTTTTTTAAAGAGCGGCAAACATGATGCTTCTTTTTACAAAGAAATGTGGGATACCATCACAACCGGCAGCGTATGGAAAGGCCACATCACCAACAGGAAAAAAGACGGGGCGCTTTATGAAGAAGAATCCACTATTTCTCCTGTCCGCAATGAAGACGGAAACATCGTCAGCTATGTGGGTGTGAAGAAAGATGTCACCAAAGAACTTCTTTTAGAAAAGCAACTGCGTCAATCCCAAAAAATGGAGGCTTTGGGAACCTTAGCCGGAGGTATTGCACATGATTTCAATAACATGCTCGGAGTGATTTTAGGCAATATAGAAATGCTTGCCGAAGACTATGCGGATCATGAAGACTTGATGGCATCGCTGAACCCTGTGTTTATAGCAGCGAAACGTGCCGCTAATCTTGTGGAACAAATCTTGACCTTCAGTCGCATGGAAGTTTCGGGTCTCATCTCGGTTGATATTGCCGGAACGGTTCGAGAAGCCGTTCAGATGGTACGATCGACGATTCCTGCAAATATAGAAATCCAACACCATGTCCCGGAAACGTGTCCCAGTATCATGGCCAATCCCACTCAAATCCATCAAATTGTTCTCAACCTCTGTACCAATGCCTACCATGCCATGGAGGAAACTGGAGGGATTCTCGAGGTAACTCTGCAGGACAAGTTATACCACAACGACTCTTCCCAGGCAGAAACATCCTCCAACCTCCAGGAAAATACCCTCTGTCTCCAGCTCACCATCTCTGATACAGGCATCGGAATTCCAGTAGAATCCCGGGAAAAAATCTTTGATCCCTTCTTCACTACCAAAGAAGTGGGCAAAGGAACAGGGTTGGGATTATCAGTGGTTCACGGTATTGTCATGCATCACAAAGGCGTCATGACGGTGGCCAGTGAATCAGGGAAAGGCACCCGATTCACCTTGTCATTTGCCGTTGTGGATGAACAAGAATCTGCTGTGGCTCCTATCATCACAAACATGGTCAAACGGTCCAGTGCTCATATCTTAATTGTAGATGATGAACCGGGTTTGACCCAAATGTATCAAAAGTTTTTACAAAAGCAGGGATACACCGTCACCATACAAAACAACGGGCTGGACGCATGGCATACTTTTCAGGAAACGCCAGACAGGTATGATTTGGTCTTGACCGACCAATCGATGCCCAACCTGGCGGGCAAGCAGCTCAGTCAAAAAATACTGGAAATACGACCCGATATTCCCATCATCCTGGTCACAGGCTACAGTCACGCCATTTCTGAAGACAGTGCCAAACGAATTGGTGTACGCAGCTACTTGATGAAACCCGTAACGTTGAGAACACTGCAGCAGACCATTGAAGATTGTCTGCGCAAAGCCGACGGCACTTGAAAGAAATTCTTTGTGCTTCTGCCGCTGAATGATCACCCGGCAACAAACAATACTTATGGAAAATAAATTTTAACTCCGGATTCGCATATTTTTATCAGCAAGGGGCCATGGTTATATGCTGGCCCCCTTGCTGCAAAAAAATTAACGGGGTTTCAGCTGACTGGAATCTGCCGTGCCTGTGCTTCTGGAGCCTTGGGTAACGTCAAAGTCAGCACTCCGTCTGCCAGATTGGCCTCAATTTTTCCAGCATCAATGGAGTTCGATACTGAGAAGCGTCGAGTGTAATGGCCAACATTGTATTCCGAATACACAGGAGTCATGTCTTTGTAAGGAGAAAAATCTATTTTTCCTTCAACTTCCAGTACATTGTTTTCCAGCTTCACTTCAACGTTCTCTTTTTTCACACCAGGCATGTCCATGGTGACCAGGAGATTATTCTCTGTCTCCACAATATCGGTCTGCGGCAT
>JADGAT010000140.1 GCA_015231885.1 SAR324 cluster bacterium | reverse complement strand
GAAGAGAATGCGCCAGATTTTACAACAAACAAAAAAGTCTTTGTGCTTCAATCAAAGACTGTTCCTATGCCTTTTGATGCTTTTTGTAAGCCTCAGTGCCTTTTCAGCAGCCAAAGGGCAGGAGGGGATACTTTATCAAAAAAAGGGCTCCCAATTCTCTGTACAATTAGAACGTCAAGACTACAAAGCCAAGATCGGTGAGCCCGTGAGTATTCCTGTTCACATTCGCCCCAACCCTGCACCAGCCGGTGCGTTTTACACCATCCTGGCTGATACGCTCTCCAAGCCTGAAGGTGCCAAGCTATCCAGCCTTTCAGGAGATCAGAATATCACACTAAAAGCCACTCAACCCGGTATTTACCGCGTCAAACTTCGAATCAACCTTATGGAGAAGTCCAGTTGCGCCGGTATCGAAACCAAGAAGATAGGTGACCTGGAAGTGGCTTTGCACGTCAAATAGCCGTAGCACCTCGGTTTGTTTTTTTCATCCCGTGGTTTTCAAGCCGCTGGCAATCGCATTAATGGTCAGCACCAATTCACTTGGAATGGTTTCAACCACGGCAGCAGCTGCTATTTCCCTTGAGTGTCTCCAATTTTGAAGGAGTTCAATTTGCTTCTGATGCAGCCTCGTTAAAGGCTTTTGACGGAGTCTCAACATGTTGTCCCGTGACATTCGCTGTACGGATAACACACCATCTAAAAGAAAATTGATCATTTGTTGGGTCAATTCAAACTCCGAAGAAATCTTGAGAAATACCGCATCACGAATCGTGTCATTCGCTACCAGAGTTGAGTATTGTTTCATGATCTCCACATCAGCAATCGCCAGGCTGGTATCCACATTGATCAAAATATTCAGAAGCAGGGGCCATTGGGAAATCTGTGCACAAAGATTCTCAAAGGTCGTCGGGTTGGTAGTTTGCAATTCGTTCAAGGCCGACCCCACACCATACCAGCCTGGGAGGAAAAACCGAGCTTGACTCCAGCTAAAAACCCATGGAATGGCTCTCAGGTCCGAAAGCGTCCTTTTCCCGGAACGCCTTGCCGGGCGGGATCCTATTTTACATAACTCAATAGCATCGATAGGGGTAGCCTGGCTGTAAAATTCAATAAAACCATCGGAATTTAATAAACCTTCATAAGCCAACCGGCTATTTTCCGCAATGGATGCCAGTGTTGACACCAGCGGGTTTTCCTTCAGACTGCTGCCTTGCTGCAGGAGGGTCGTTCCAGTGACTCCAGCCATGAGCAATTCAAGATTATAGGTCGCTGTCATCAGGTTTGCATATTTCTGAGCAATGGTTTCTCCCTGCTCAGTCACTCGAAATTCGCCATTTATTGATGATGGGGGCTGGGCCTGCAGAAAACGATTCGTTGGCCCTGAGCCTCGGCTGATGGTTCCTCCCCGGCCATGAAAGAAACAAAGTTTCACACCACATTCCGCCCCCACTTTCGATAATCTTTTTTGAGCGGCATACAAGTTCCAGCGACTGGAAAAAATACCACCATCTTTACAGCTATCGCTGTAACCGAGCATCACCTGTTGAACAGGATTGTTTCTTCCTGTCAGCTTGCGTTGAAATTCCAGACTCCTGACGGTCATGGAATGCTTGAGGAAGGCCTGCAGGATGTCAGGGCTGCGTTTCAAATCATCAATGGTTTCAAAAAGAGGGACAATTGGCAAGGGACACACCAAACCTTCGGGGGTGGAAAAAGCGATTCCGACCTCGCGAGCCAAAAGGTAAACAATCAGCAAATCAGATAAATTACGGGTCATACTGATGATCAATGAGCCGATTCCATCCTGACCATGAGCTTGAATATGTGAGGACAGCACACGGTAACACTGCAAAACAGCATCAGCCTCTTCTCCAGAGAAAGTTCCATGGATACAAAAAGGACGGGGTGATTGCAGTTCATGACTCAAAAACTGAACTCTTTTGGATTCTTCCCAGTTGGAAAAATTGTAATCTTCCAGTTTGCTCGCTTTCATCAATTGAACAATGGCTTGTTCATGCACCTTGCTGTTTTGGCGAATATCCAGGACAGCCAGATGAAATCCAAACGTCTGGATGGACCTCATCACTTTCAACACATCGGCATTGGCAAGCCGTTTAGCACCTACTTCAATAAGTGATTGACGCAGAATTCGCATATCACTTAACAATTCCTTTGAAGATTGATAATCTTGCTTTTCTGCAGGCATAACGTTTCCTGCTGTGTCCATGGAAGGGAGCTTAGCCGACATGAGGTTGATCAATTGTCTCCATGATTCCTCCTCGCTTCGTTGAAGTGCAATCTGCCCTTTCTCCCCCAGTTCCTTTGCCAGTATTTGAATCCGCTCTTTCAAATAGAGAGGCGGAGCTTGTAAATAATCAGAAAGACTCAGCTGGCTTCCCAGTTGAGTCAATTGCTGATCCAACAGTTGCAGCGCGTTTTTACGCAGCTCTTTCAACGTTTGTTCGGTAACCTTCGCAGTCACCAATGGATGACCATCTCTGTCACCACCAACCCAATTTCCAAAAGAAAGCCTGGGCAGGTGATCTGGGTCGGTAACATATCCAGGCTCAAAACCAACATCCATCCAGCTTTCTCGAAGCCTGCGGTCCAAAATGGGCAGCACTTCCGGAAAAACATTTTTCAAATAATGCATAATATTTTTTAACTCTGAAAAAATATCCGGTTTTTCCAGGAGAATGGCTCCAGTGCGCCATAAACGCTCTAGTATGGATTTGACCTCTTTTCGCAGAACACGACGCTCCACAGGTGTCCACATTTGATTTTCAAGCTTAACCAAAAGAAGATACAGTTCTCTATGGCATTGAAGCACGGACGCTCTTTTAGATTCTGTTGGATGGGCCGTTAATACAGGTTCTACCCGAATTTGAGAAAGGGTTTGACTGATCTGATCTTGAGTCCAACCGGACTCTTTCAACTGTTGCAGGCATTGTCCCCACAATCCCTCTTCAATCGAAAGTCCACTTGTTGTTTCGATGCTTCTTCGTTCTTGATTACCGGCATTTTCTTCTGCCATATTCATCAATTGAAAAACAATACAAAGAGCTTGGATCTTTTTCCCAGAAAGCAGACTGTTTTCTCCGACAGAATCATTTTCCTGCTGCCAGGGGTTTTCCTGAAGGAGTTCAGACTCTCCAACTTCCTCAAGGACTTCCTCAAAACACTTGAGCAGAAACTGCTGGTCAATGATAAATTTATCAAGAGCCGATTGGGTTAAAAACTCCATGTTATTCCTTTCTTCTGATGTTTTATAAAAATGACATTCCTCTTTCACTCGGAATTCATTCGAAAAATTTCTGCGATTTCTTGCGGATCGGACACACAGAGGTTCAGGTCATTCAGGAGTCCTGTCTCAAGATTATAAATCCAGCCATGAATTGAGAGAGGCTGATTTCTTTGCCAGGCGTTTTGAACAATGGGATTGTGGCAGAGGTTGGAAACCTGTTGAGAGACATTAAGTTCACAGAGCAAATCTAAGGCTTTTCGTTCTTCTTTTATTGAAACAAACTGTTTGGCATTTTTGAGATAAATATCTTTGATGTGTCGGAGCCAGTGGTCAATCAATCCAAATTGCTGATGTCCTAATGCGGCTTTAACGCCTCCGCATCCATAGTGGCCGCAGACAATCACATGTTCAACCTTAAGCACTTCTACAGCAAATTGCAGAACGGACAGGCAGCTCATGTCATTATGAATCACCAGGTTGGCAATATTGCGATGGACAAACAATTCTCCCGTTTCCAATCCTGTGATTTCATTTGCAGGAACTCGACTGTCTGCACAGCCAATCCAGAGATAAGCGGGATGCTGTTCTTTCGCCTGCTTCTTGAAATAATCATGATCCAAAGCCAGCTTTTCGTCGACCCATTGTCGGTTATTTTTAAAAATTTCAGGTAATTTTTTCATCCTTTTCTCATTTTCTGATCAGTTTTTTTATCCTGAGTCCATTGAAGGCAAAAGAGGACCTGAACCAAAGAAGAGGGAACTGTTTCTTTCCCTGGCGAAAAGCGTCACTGCCGTGCGAAAAGCGTCACTGCCGTACCAAGACGATCTGCAAGTCTTGATTCATCGCCGAATAACTTCTTATCAAAAGAAACCGTCTCATGTTTTCAATTCTCCAAGTGATGGTGCATGTTTCGATTTCAGCCTACCGTAAAACCGGCTGATTTCACCAATCCACAAAACCAAAGACGTGCCCAGGATCAGGTACACCCAATGAGATAAAGTAAGCGGAGTTGTTCGAAACATGGAGCCTCCCAGTTGAACAATCATGACCTGTCCGACCAGAATCACTAACAGAACCAAAAGGAAGGCCCTATTGGTGAATAAACCTGAAAACGCCGAATGGACCTGCCCCAAACATCGAGCATTGAACAAATTCCAGAATTGTAGCATCACAAAGATGCTGAAGAACAAGGATAATTCATAATCGGTCACCTGACCATCCTGCTGCAGGTATCGCAACACCCCAATCAAAAAGACCAGAAAGATGGCACCGATTGCAAAAATCTGCTTTGCCATGTTTTTGGACACAATAAAGTCCTGAGGATGTCTGGGCATGCGGTTCATAACAGTATGATGGGGCGGTTCGGTTGCCAGAGCAAATGCTGCAAAAGTATCCATGATGAGGTTGACCCAAAGCATTTGAATGACAGTCAGCGGAAGCTTTATCCCAATAAACGGACCAATGAATGCAATTCCCAGGGCGGTCAAGTTAATGGTCAGCTGAAACAAAACAAAACGCTGAATATTTTCGTAAAGAGAGCGTCCCCACATAACCGCATTGACAATGGTGGGAAACGAATCATCCAGCAAAATGATATCACTGGCTTCTTTGGCAACAGCTGTGCCTGTTTTCCCCATGGCCAAACCGACATTGGCATGATTCAGGGCTGGAGCATCGTTGGTACCGTCCCCGGTCACGGCAACGACCTGATCTTCTGTTTGAAGCAACCTCACCAACCGCAACTTATCCAACGGACGAGCACGGGCCAATACTTTGAGGTCCATAGCCGACTGCAGAGCCTGAGAATCGCTCATGGCACCAAATTCAGGTCCAGTGAGATAGCATTCAGGGCCGTCTTCAGGTTTTCCCAAACCAATCTGACGCGCAATTTCTTTGGCCGTTTCCGCAATATCGCCTGTGACTATTTTTACTTTAATTCCGGCATTTTGGCAAGATGCAATGGCATCAGGCACATCAACCCGAATAGGATCTGCAATGGCAATAAAGCCCAGCCAGGTCATCTCAATCGCGGCATCTTCAAGCTTCCCACCTTCCTCAACAACAGGAGATTCTTTGCAGGCAAGCGCAAGTGTCCGCATTCCACGGACCTGATAATCTTTAAGCTCCCTTTCCAGAGAAGCTCTAAATGCTTCGATAGATTGCCGTTCTTGTTCAACCAGGATGTGGGAACATCGTGCCATCACAATCTCAGGGGCACCTTTCAGATGAAGCATGGTTCCCTTGGTGGCTGAAGAAGCCCCCAGGGTTCCCATGAACTTTCGTTCGGTGGTAAAGGTCCACTGCTTTTGAATAGTGAACACATCCCGGTAAGTTTGATAATCAATTCCCAATTTGTCCAACCAAAGCAGCAATGAGCCTTCTGTTGGATTTCCCAATGGTTTGGCAGACTCTCCCGGAGTTCTACTCAATTGAGCAGTGGTGTTGGCACAAATGGCTTCAACAATCAATTGTTCATGGGGTAAGGTAAGCTGGTTACTCAGGTCTGAGGAAAGACAGGAAAAACGAGTATCAAAAACCTGCATCTCATTTTGTGTCAACGTTCCGGTTTTATCAGAACAGATGACCGTAGCAGCCCCAATGGTTTCGCATGCGTGCATTCGGCGCACCAGGCTATTAGATGCCGTCATTTTTCGCATACTGTAGGCCAGGCTGAGCGTGACACTCATTGCCAAGCCTTCAGGGACGGCAACCACAATGATGGTGACAGAAATCATGAAATACTTCAAAAATTCGGAAGATGCATACGGAGGCAGCCATTCTTCCGAAAATCCAGGCATCATCCCCAATGATGATCCTACCCCCATGCCAACAGCAAAAAATAGCCCTCCTCCCACACACACTTTCAGCCACTGCTGCCATCCTTCTTTTTCTAACCACTCCGGCCGTACCACCACTTTCCCCATCAATTCCATGGCGTCATACCCCACAGGAATCCAGACTCGGCTGATGGCAATTAAAACACTGACGACCATGAGAATAAAAAAAGACCACTGCTGAGCATTCAGAACCAACTCGTCAATCATCGATCCCCGTACCACCAGAGCCGCATAAATCAGGCCTGCTACAGAAAAACCGATGATGCCAATCACTTTACTTAATTTGTTGAGCTGTTTGGCCAGAGGCGTTTCTTCTGTCGTGTCTTCCGATGCAGCCCGTGCCGCCGTCCCAATTTCTGAGGCTTCCCCTACTGCAGAAATACAGATATAGCCATATCCATCTTTGGCAATTGTGCCTCTCAACACTTTGTCTGCAGGATAGGCACTAGCATGCTCCGTGTCTTTGGCTGCTGGGGATTTTACAGATTTGGTCACCGGAACAGATTCTCCAGTCAATCGGGATTCATCAACCTGCAGAGACACACTTTCCAACACCTGACCATCCCCGGGAATCTCTTCACCCGCTTCAATCAAAAGGATATCATCCACCACCAAGTCTTTGCGGGGAATGGTCTGAAAGTTACCGTCCCGGATCACTTTAATCGGCACTTCATCATTCACTTTATTGAGAATATCAAATTCCTGATTGGCTTTGTATTCATTCAGGAACGATAACGTCGTCGCCAGGAATATTGCAATAACAATCCCTACCCCCTCTATATAATGGCCATCAACAATACCTGTGGCAATGGCAATGAATGCGGCAACAATTAAAATACGAATAATTGGATCATTATATTTTTCCAGGTAAAGCTTCCACCAGGACTCTCGATGAGGAGGTTCCAGAATATTAGC
>JADGAT010000013.1:40290-71597 GCA_015231885.1 SAR324 cluster bacterium | reverse complement strand
TGCCTTTGAAGACAACACCGTAGACGAGGAAAAAGACAAGTCATCTGTAAAGGTTATTTATGTACGAGCCCTTAGTACAGCAAAAGTGGAGAGATTGCTGTATGCTAAATCTGGAAATACAACAAAATCATATCGTCAGATGGCACAAATTTATCATAGAAACTCATCCAGGTCAATGTGTCCAACAATTATACCAGCAATTCTAAATTTGGAGAGTTTCCAGTAAAATCAAGGAAATTTGAGTTTTATCTAGGGAAAAAAATCCCCGCAAACCCTTATAACTTCGTTGTAAACAGCTAAACTCTGACCGTTTATAAAAAATCTATCTTATTGATTTAGTTGATGTTGTTTTCAAATTTAGAATTGCTGACAATTATAAAGGCTTCTTTTTCAAAGTATTTTAAAGAGAGTTTAAGGCACTATTCCTACTGTGTTTTTGGATTTTCGAGTGTTTGGACGCATGGTTCACCGGATGGTTGATTCAATCAGACTACAAGCCATTTCAATGGCATTTTCCTGTTTCAGTTGAGCTTTTATGTTTTGGCAAGACTCTTGGACTGAAGAAGAATTTAACAAGTTTTCGAGTTTTTCTGCGACAGTGGCAGCCTTATAGTTTTCCCTCTCAATCTGATCGCCAACACCAAGTTCCTGAATCCGGTTTGCATTATCATAATGATCGTAAACAATGGGCATAGCCAGATGAGGAATACCGGCCCGCAGTCCGTGGGCACAGGTGCCAATGCCACCATGGTAAATCAGTGCATCGGCATGAGGCAGTAAACGGTTCAGCGGAATATAATCATAGTGCTGAATATTTTCGGGCAAATGAAACGGAACCTGCTTGGGATACAGAGAAAGAAATATGGCGCGCTTGCCAATGAGCTGGCACGCATCTATTGACTCCTGAAAAAAATTTTTTCCCTGCGCCATTGCTGTCCCTGGGGTGAACACAAGGGGTGGTCCTCCATTAGCGGCGAGAAACTCTTCCAGTCTTTCATTCATTTTTCCAGTAACGGATTGATCGATTCCAGGAAAATTTGTCAAATGCGCATGAGAAGGCCAGGCTTCATGTTTTCCAAACCAGCCTGGAAACAAGCCAATGATTTTTTCCGGAGAGCACCTCCATGAAGTAATACTGGTCATCAAGGGGCCCAGGCCAATATCCTGCCGTATCCTGTCCAACGGCGCATACCGTTCATTGTCCATCGGTATGAATTGATGGCTCCCTTCATGCAAATGCCATGGCGCCTGTAGAACGGTTACCAGAGAAATACCATGTTTTTCCTGCGCCAATCTTGCCCCAAAAGCCCAGGGAGGCGCAACAGCAAGTGTTATCTCACCAACAACATTCATCTGTATGAATCGATAGACAGGTTGAATGGCAGGAAAATAGAAATGAGTTTCTATGATCTCTAATCGTTTTCCAGGGTGAAAAAGATCGGGATGATTCAGCGCTTCTTTTGCCGTCTCCAGATCCAGAATAGGATGAAACTCCAGACATGCGTCACGGATCAGGGGCTCATCCCAGCTATGGCTCAAGACGACAACATCGTGGCCTCGTTGACGCAGAGCAATAGCCACTTTCAAAAATGATAAAACATCACCCACACTGCCTAATGCAACCACGATTGCTTTCATATCAGTCCCTGATTAAAAATCTAACTTGCTTGAGAAAAATGAAAATCATTGACTTTCATTTTCATTTCTTCCAGGAGATGAATGAAACTTTTCTCATCGGAAGCTTCGATCAATTGGCATCGGAATGCTTTTGCGTGAGCAAACCCCTGAATGTATCCCCCCAGATACTTGCGAAATTCTTTTAATGCAATGTGCTCTGGTTTGATCATTCGCAATAAATCATAGTGTTCCAGCGCCACAGTAATCCGTGTCGATAAATCCGGTTGAGGGTATTTCTGACAATCTTGAAAAACCCAAGGATTGCCAATCGCCCTCCTCCCAATCATGAAGCCATCCAAGTTGTTCATGTGCTGGCAACCGTCATAATAATCCTCAACATCACCATTTCCTAAAACAGGGATGTTTACATTATTTTTTAGATCATAGATAGCGTCCCAATTTGCATCTCCCTTAAACCCTTGTTTATAAGTTCGTCCATGAATGGTCAATAGAGAGACCCCTGCTGATTCGAGCCGCCGGCAAAACGGAATGAGATTGTCGGAATTATTCCATCCCAAACGGGTTTTTACAGACACTTGTAAAGAGCAAGATTTTCTAACCGACTCCACAATACGGCATGCCTGGTCTACATCCTTCATCAATGCACTACCGTGCTGAGAATGAACCACTTTTTTTGCAGGACATCCCATGTTGATGTCAATTCCCATCACACCACGATCTTCTATCATACAGGCTGCCTCTGCAAATGAATCAGGGTTACTTCCAAAAATCTGCATGAAAAAAGGATGCTCCGAAGGGTGATAATTCAAACGCTGGCGTACGTATTCACTGCGAATCAGTCCATCAACATTTGTAAATTCACTGAATAGAATCACCCGCTTGCTGACCTTTCGTACTATTTGCCGAAAAGCAGTATTCGTAATGCCATCCATGGGAGCCAGACACACATAAGGTTTTTTCAGATCAGACCAGGCCATGAGATCATTCAGTGATGGATGGATGTGATGGAGAAAGTGTTTCGTGAAGTATGGTTTCTGTGATTCAACTTGCGGTTAACGCTAAATTAGCGTACATCATAATACCTGTCCAGTCGATAATTATCGACACTTTTATCTAAGAAAAAACTTCCATTTTTCCATGCGAATGACAACATCCCCTATCGCAAAGACCTCGGCAAAACCATGCGCATATCGAGTTGTTTCTCCATTCTACTTTATCTATTACTGATCAGCCCCTTCTTGTGGGCCAGCGGCACCGAAAACTGGAAAGCCCCCGAAGGTTACGAGATCCAGATAGACTCTTCCGGCTGGTCCCTGCCTGTGGCCATTCAATTTGTACCCAACCCCCAGGATCACCCCAAGGCACCGCTTTATTACGTGTCAGAGCTTCGGGGACGTATCAAAGTCGTCACACAAGACCACAGTATTTTTACCTATGCAGATCAAATTGAGGATTTACGCCCCAAAGAAGAATTGCCCGACTTGAAAGGGGAGTTTGGTTTAACAGGACTGTGTCTGGATGAAACAAAAGGAGAGGTCTATGCCACTAGCGTTTTCCGCAAAGGAGGGCTGCTTTTCAACAAAATCATGCGTTTTGACAGTGGTGACGGTAAATTCGGATTGCAAGGAACCAAAAGCTGGGAAATGATTGAATTGTTCAGCAAAGACCCCGCCAGCCATGCCCATCAAATTGGGCATTGCTTCATTGGAGTAGACCGCAAGTTGTATGTAGGTATTGGTGATGGGCACCAGCATTATAAAGCGCAGCTGCTGCAGCATACCAATGGCAAATTGCTTCGTATCAATCTTGACGGAACAGCACCACTTGACAATCCTTTTTATGACAAAAAATCACCGAACAGTATCCCCAGTTATATTTATGCTTATGGTCTTCGGAACCCCTTTGCGATTGCAGAAGGTCCTGAAAACAAAATTTACATTGCAGAAAATGGCCCCAGTGTGGATCGTCTGCTTAAAGTGACCCCGGGAAGAAACTACATGTGGAATGGTAAGGACTCAAGCATGCTGATCAATGGCATTGTGACTTGGTCGCCTGCATTTGGCCCGGCAACCATGGTGTTTTTAAAAGAACACCGCTTGTTTCCCAACTGGAATCAAAGATTTCTGGTCACTGCAACCGCACTGGCTCGCATGGAAAACTTATGGATTGATGATGTGCTGGGAGCAAAGGCACCTCCAGAAACCATTCTTGAGTATACAGGGAAACAGGAAACCGAAAGACAGTATTTAGTTCCTGTTGCCGTGGGCCCGGATGGGATCTATTTCTCGGGTTTTTTACCGCAGGCGGATGGAGAAACCCATATCATGAAAATTGTTCCCAGCTCGTCTGCCCAAAAAACAAATCAACTCCAACCAAAATTGAGTGGAGAAGCCTGGTATGCACGGATGGAATGTGCAGCCTGTCACAGTATTTCAGGCAAAGGCGGAAAAGTTGGTCCTGCACTGGACAATTTAGTCCTACGGCTGGAAGATCAGCTCAACTCAAGAAAATACGAACAACAGCTAGATGAAGTCGATCAGTTAACAGAAAACATTTTTGTAAAACACAAAGAAGCACGACAGCAGCTGCGTCAATTAGAAGGAAAAGAAAAAATTGAATTCTGGATTCGCCAGCGATTGAAAGAACCAAAGTTTGATTATCCAGAATCCCAAATGCCAAACTTTCAATTGACAGACGAACAAATCACAGAATTGACCAAATTTTTGATGACGCTGTCTGCAAAAGACCGGTATCGGGAAAAACCCGCCCTGGAAAAATGGGCGGATGACATGAAGTTCTATCTCACCACTCATTTGTCTGTTTGGCTCACAGTGATGCTTTGTTTGGGCATGGTGATTGGTGTTGGCGGAAAAGCCACTATCCGGCTGTTGTGGAAATTACTTTTTTTCAAAAAATCATGATACAGGGCTCGAAATTGTATGCCTCCTTCAGAACATCCGTATAAAAAGAAGAAAAGTCTCGTCCACTTTTCAGAAAACTTTCAATCGTCTCCATTCCAGTCGAAGGAGCACCGCAAAACTTCAGAGGCAGATGGAGCACTGCGCTCCACCTTAATCTTGTTTCTATTGTTTGGATCTTTTATTATTCTGATTGCCTTTCTAGGAGAGTACGGAATTTTTGCCTATCAGGAAGTGAAGGAGAAAGAACAAAAATTAGTGAAAGAAATTGCAGCACTCAAAAGAAAAGAGCAGACACTGCTGCAGGAAATTGATGCCTTGCAAAACAACCCCGACTATATTGAAGCGCTCGCAAGAAAGGAATTGGGGCTGGTCCACAAAAATGAAGTGGTTTATTTCCTGCCAGCCACTACTGCTACTGTAGACAAATGATCCGTGGTCAACCCCTCAGATGCCGAGCAATGTAATTAAATGGTCCTCTTGTCGAAACAATAGAACCTATATAAGGAGCTGGTTTCTTTCCTCCCTCGAATTTTTCCATCTCTACAATAATAAATTCTTCCAACGTATTATAATCTTTTCGAAATTTCACCAAAGCCACCGGCTCCCGACTTTCACCATTGGCAAGGTAAATCACTCCATCATATTGGCTGTTGCAGCGATTGGAATGAACCAAAGAATACTCCTTTTCAGGCGTATATTTTTTTAGATAATTATATTTTCTTTTGATCCAGGCAATTTGAGACGTGGATAATTCACATTTTCCTGTTGTTCCCTCCAGTACCAGTGTTTCATCCTCGGCCGACTTCTTTTCTTTCACCACCTCTTCATTAACCGTCTTGCTGGCCTCTTTGCTGTCAGGAATCTTAATTTCCAGTTTTGGAACAATAACACGGGTTTGATTCATCATGTGCTGAATCGGCTCTTCGAATTTTTCAAAGTTCAGGATAACAGCCAGAGCAGCAATCATCACCACAAAAGAAGCCCCCAGTTTCCAGCGTTTTCTGGAAGTTTCCTGTTTCTCAAAATGAAAATGGGCTTTTGTTTCTGACAAAGTTTTCCAAAGCTGATGATCCCGTTTCATGCGAACCTTTCTTTCCTTTTTTAAGAAAGGATCCGTGTTTTTTAGCCAGAATTTCAGCAAAACAAAAAAGGCGATACCTATTTGCTTAAAACTGGAGAAGAACTGCTTCATCAGCTCCTTATTTTCTTTAATAAGCATAGCTAAAGAGTGAAGAGCCTCCTGAATTTCCTGTTTAAAATTCAAGTCGGCATAATCATTAATAGCTGGTTTTACAGGATTGTCAGATTCGGTTGCGGTCTTTGGCGTGGATTCTGAAGCGGTAATGACAGGTTCTTCTGCAACCTCTATTGCAGAAAAATCAAATTGTTCTTGTATGTCTTGCTGGGAGGAAACGAGCTTCTCCTCCATCATCTCTTCCATTTCTCTGTTTGGCAAATCCATTTGCTAGTACTCCTTTAAACACTTGATACTTTACTCCCACCAATTGAATAACCTGAAACACGTTCAAGTTTGAGTAAAATTTCTGTGCAAATGTTAGTCCATCAGGGTACTAAGAATATAAGAAATGATAAATGAAAAGCTCGTTGATATTTTATTCGACTTGTTAATAACGCTTCACAACAGAATTGTCTATCATTTTTTACATTCTCTCAAAATTCAGGGAGGACGATAACACAACCTATTTTGTTCTTCACTCCTCTTTTATACAGGGCATACGTAATGAGGAAACACCTTCTGAATTTCACTTTCAATCCGTTGCGGATGCACCTTCAACTGGCTGGCAATACCAGGGAAAATATGACTTTTACTGCATAAACAGGCACGTACAGCCTCCAGTCCATCTTTTTCCAAATTATCAATTCGATTCACCATGTTTTCATCAATTAAAAACACCATGACTTCTTTAAAAATCTCTTTCAACGATTTACCAGGAGCATATACCTGAGCATAGCGTAAAATCAAGGTACGGATGAGCTGTTGTTGAGAGATCAAGCTGAGCTCATTCCTTTTGGCAGGTTGATACAAAATATCAAAAATATAGGTATCCGGTAATCCCTTTAAAACCAGCTGAGATGTTGTGTACGGATCAATTTTTTGAGTGTTTTGAGAAGAGGGTCGACCGGTTTTTTCCAGGGAGTTCTTGCTGGAAAAAAATTGAAAGACAATCGAATGTTTTTCTACCTCATAAGAAGAAGCATTGACGTATTGCAAACCCACCTCCATTTGCACATCAGAGGGTAACACCAGCTGTCCAAAATGCCCTTTCTTTTGGTAAACAGCACCTTCCAGCAGGGCTTCCATCTCCTTTTTTACGACGTCATGATTTTCAAAAATCCAGAGCTTGCATTCATTTTTGACAAAGCAGTCCCACAGCTTTTCATAGCCTTTGATTGGAGGAACTTCCGGAGTTGATTTGAGAACAACAGGGATTTCAACAGATTCAGAGACCGGTGTCAACTCCATGAAGTCTTCCTTGGTGAGGTATTCATTCACAGTCACCAACATGGCACGCTCCACGACATTTTCCAACTCACGGACATTTCCTTTCCAAGGGAGGTTCTGCAGCCTCTGCAGAGCTTCCGGAGTTATGCCCTTCACATGGGTATAATTTCCATTTTTTGAAATAAAATGATCAATCATCACAGGTAAGTCAGAAGTTCTTTCTCTCAGTGGCGGTATGAAGATGGGAAATACATTCAAACGATAGAACAAATCTTCACGAAAGCGTTTCTCCTTAATACTTTTCTGCAGATTTTGGTGTGTTGCACTGATTACACGGACGTCTACTTTAATCGGTTTAGTCCCTCCCACCGGTAGAACTTCCCGGTCTTGCAACACTCTCAGCAGTTTGACTTGTAAATCCAAAGGCATGTCACCAATTTCATCCAGAAATAATGTCCCATGATCGGCCAATTGAAAAAGTCCTTCCCGATCACTGCTGGCACCTGTAAAGGAGCCTTTCTTGTGGCCAAACAACTCACTTTCCAACAAATCTCTTGGAATGGCACCACAATTGACAGGAACAAAAGGAGCGTTTGCGCGAAGACTTTGCTTATGAACAGCCCTGGCCACCAGTTCTTTCCCCGTACCTGTTTCTCCTTGAATGAGAACCGTTGTATCGGAAGCAGCAACTTTCTTAACCAGTTGAAGTACTCTTTGAAAGGCAGGCGACTCCCCAAGCAGTTGTTTATTGGCTGATAATGACTGCTTTCTTAGCACTTGATTGAGATTATATTCATTAGAAAGAGCATTTTGCGTATTGCGAAGCTCATGACGAGTCTTTAGAAGGGTATGAGCCCTCATCAAGGTTTCCTGTAATTTAAAAGAACCTTTGAACGCATCTTTAGCAACATCCGCTTTGCACAGGTAGTCGTCAAATTTACTATCCCGCAAAGCCTGAATGACTGTGTCAATACTGGAGTCAGCCGTCAACATAATGTTTACCATATCAGGCATTCGTTTTTTAATGGCAATTCCTGTTTGGCACCCATCCATTCCAGGCATTGCCATGTCAATAAAAATCAGATCAAATTCATCCAGTTCTTCATCAGATAGTGCTAAAGCAGACGGCCCGCTTGAAAGATAAGTCACCTGGTGGTGCAGCGCCTTCAATATTTTACCAAACATTTCTCCCATGTTGGGTTGATCATCAATCAGCAGTATGTTCATGAATATATGTGCTCCTCCCTATATTTAAAAACGCTACGGTAGAAATTTACAGTCATTGCTTTCCCTCATCAAAATTTGTTTCTTGCTGCTGGTCTAACAAATCAAGAATCAACATGTCCCGTATCCGTCCCGGCAATAACAGTGTATGTGGTAACGGGATAATGGAGGGATTGTCTATCGTTCCTTTAGATTGATAGCAACCTTCCAAAAAAGCCCCCCGTTTGCTGGTTAACACACGATTGAGCAAAGGAATTTTATTCAAGAAATAATCCAGTGTTTCAAAAGGTTGAAAACAAACCAGCAAATCTTCATATCTGTTTTCATAATTGATTTTGCCTGAAGTCACAATGCGCATATTGGGGCTGGCAAAAATAAATTTTTCTATCTGGAAGAGGCTGCCTTTCATATTGATATCAGCATCCATTGAATTGTACACGATCCCTTTGCCTTCAAAACCACTCAGTTTACCTTCTACTACCTTCAGATAGCTTTGTATCGACAAAGTTGCCAGGAAAAAGGCAAGAACATGGCTTCTTTTTATAATTCCTTCATTGGATTTAAATAAAATATTCGCATGTGGCGTCCATTGTCTGTTTTGTGCAGGAAAAAGCTGTATGGTCGCTTGAAGTTGAGTATTGCCCCGGGTAATCGGAAACTGTCTGACGATTGGAGCATTGCCGCCAAACAACATCTCCATCATATCACCAAGAGTAGAAATATCCGTTGATAGTTTACCGTCCCAATGCTCCTCAGGAGTATTCTCGAATAAGTGATTGAGGTATCCAGCCAGACTAAACGCCGGCTTGTCTTTTTTCTTCCAAACCAATTTTGGAATCTTTATTTCTTCCGGGCCAAATCTTCCGTTGAATATGAAATCATTGAACGTAGAATCAAGAAATCGTATTTTTTTTGCCTGCATATCAATACGCCAATCATTCTCCGGCAAATCAATAGTCAATGTGTTCTTTGCGTTGTCTGTTTGTTCTTTTTGCTCTCTCTGTATTTGCTCACTCAATGCTTTCCATAACCCGAAATCCAGGTATTCAAAATTACCTGAAATATAAAACCGATTATCACGATGCTCAATTGCCACTTCACCATGCTGCTGATCCCAATTCAGTTGATTCACAACAATCCGATAATCATTCCCATTCCATTGTACATTTCCTTGTACATTGAGTTCTTTTGCTGGAGCCTTGATATCAAAATCAAAAGTTTGCTTTTTGAGTGGATCATTTATTTTAATTGTCACATCAGACCAGGCTTTTTTAGACATTTTCAGCACGTTGGTGATCAATTCAAACGAATTCATTTTTTGAAAACTTAGAGAAAGGTATTGGTCATTCTTTCCCCATGTTAGTCTTCCCATTCCCTGCTGCCCAAGGGCATTAAAATAATCAATATTCAACACTGTTTCCCGCAATTTATTATGAGAAGGCTGGCTCTGAAAATCCAAGTCCCCCCGTAGCACCACAGAAGAAGTCCATGTATCATCAAAATATAGATTTTCTGTTTCTATATCAAATTTGATCAAAGGTAACAAAGACTGAGAGTTTCCGGTCTCAGCCATGAATGCTTTTTTTTTCTTCGAGGGAGTTTCTGCGTTCCAACCGTGTATTACCTTAAGCCAGGGAACGACATCCAAACGTTTTGCACGGATTGCAATATCCAATAGACCATTTCTGTATTTCAGCACTCCAGCGCCCTTTTGTTTGCCAAACGTTAAATTTTCAATAATGATGTGGCCTGGTCCATTGGTACGTTGAACACGCAGATTGGCATGGAGTGGATTCGAAAAATTTTTAGATGCATAAAATTGGGGCGTATCTAATTCAATCTCCAGCTCTTGAAACAAACCATTTCCATCTCCAACTTGCGATGGTTCTTCGTTTAAGACGTTTTTTTGAGAAAGAGAAGTTTGTCCGTTTTGTTGCTTTTCAATCAGATGGAGCGGATTCAACTCATTCCAATACAAGTTCAGTTTGCCTTTTTGTAAATTGCCTTCATAAGACAAATTACCACTGGTCTTACCCACTTTAAAGTTGGGTAACATCACTTGATAGGTTTCCCCCAATGTAACGGTCCCCGAAAAAGATACAGAAGTTTGGAATGCTGACGAGAACATCAATTCTGGAGTATTGAACTCCAGTTTCCAAATTGGGACCGACCATGCGGATGAGGGCGAACTGGCCATCCAGGAACTGACACTTTGTGGAACCTTCCAATGGCTCCAATCTTCCCATTGCAATTGAGGCATGTCTATCGAAACAAGTCCTGATCCATTGGCCCATCGTAACTGGAAGTCCATATCATTTTGTGGTGATTCAGAAACAGCAACATGGAAAAAGCCTGTCTGTTCTAAAAAATCAAACATTCCCTCCGTTTGCATACGCCCCAATTTCCCGGCAATCCTTTGAATTTTAAAACCTCCATTGGTCACCTCCGCTTCCATCTTTAAGTGCTGTTGGTACTCATCTGTTGCAATAGCATGCAATTCCCATAAATTGGAAATTTTCGAAGAATCTTTCTGTTGTTTTAATTCAACTTTTGCAGAAAGCTTCTCAGGAAACCACTTTGCAAAGGGATGATTGTTTAATGTGTATTTGGGCAGTAGGGTTTCCAATTTTTGTAAATCAAGATAGAAATGAGACAAATGCTCTGTTTCCAACGGATATCGGCCTTCCATACGTCCCTCAATTTGTTCACTTATAAAATGAATTTTCTCAAAAACAAGTTCATTCCAAGTCGCAATAAAAGTTCCCTGCAAATTATCTGCATGAAATTTATAGTTGGGTGTTCGCCATTGAACTCCCATGTTTTTAGGAAACACTTTAACTTCAATTGCCGGCAATTGTTTGTCAATGACGTCTTGATACTCCAATAAAAAAGAGAGATCCGCATCTCCTGTAAACGATATTTTATCCAACCAGGGAACCCCATCACTCCAGAGTGGGCGAATGGCAGGCCATGAGGCACCTCCATCGGCAGTAGCCATCAAGCTCAGTTTGAGTGGACTTTGCGTAGGAGTTCCATACACCAAAGATAATTTGCCTCCCTTCACTCGCCCTCCCGGAAACGATCCAGCATTTATTTCCACTTCACCGCCCCAGGTTCCTAATTTAAGCAACCCTCCCACGCCAGTTAGCTTAGGAACCCCTTCAAACGGCATAACAGTCATATCTTGGATGTCAGCCATCAGTTCCATACTCAAAATATCGGCTACACCAAGAGCGTCAGCAGCCATTTCCAAGTACAAATCCAGACTCGCTTGATCAATACGTCCTCCAGTCGTATGTTCTTTCAGCCAGCTGCTGGCCATATCCGGCATCAAACCATACAGATAAGGCCTAGCCATTGAGGTGTTCCAGTTCCCTGCATTTGCGGCAATCGAGATAACAGAATTTCCCTCAGAGAAAAGTAGAAAATCCGCACTGGCTTTGATTTGTCCAAATGGAATTCCTGCATGGAGCATATTGACTGCCAGATAAGAATCGTTAGCAGACAGCAGGGCCAGTTCCATATCACCTTTTACACCAACCACAGGCATTCGTCCTGCAGGAAACTTTGGGTTTTCCAGAACCCCCTCCATGATGTTCCATTTGATTCGGCTACTGACAGACCCTTCAGGTTCAAAGCTAATAGCCCCTGATGCATTCAGTTGTCCATAGAACGGCATACGGGGGAATACGTTGGGAACAGCCGGAAAAACAAACAGGGGCACGTCCTGAATTTTCGGGAGAGACAAGTCTGCTGAATCCAACGGAGAAATTCCTAATTTCAAATCATGGACAACGACTTTCCGTTCTTCTGGGAGTTGATAGAAATGAAAATTGGCAGACAACGGAAGTGGTCGGCCTTCCGGAAGAAAAAATTCAGTTACTTTAAGATTGATCTGCAATTCTTGAAATAGTTCTGTGTTCACTGGATCAACAGATATGGGCTGTTGCTTGTGCGCCTGAGCGTAGAACTGAATGTGGTTGGCCCAGTACAATAAATTGAAACGGTTCCATTGCAACAGGAGATTGCCTTTTTGTAAATTGCCCTTATAAATCAGAGAGCCACTTTCCTCCCCTATCTGCAATTTGGACAGTGACAACTGGTATGTTTGTTCAGGAATGAAAATACCTGTAAAAGACACCGGTATTTCCTGTTTGGGAGCAAAAACCAGATGAGGGGTTTGAAAATGGATATCCCATTGCTTGACCGTAGAAGGTTCCGTTTGAGAAGGAATCAACATTTTCAATGCCAATGGTATCTCCCAATGCAGCCAATTCTGCCATGAGAAGTACTCCATTTGAAACGAAGCTTCTCCCATTCCTTGTCCCCATTTCAGCTTGAAATCAGCAGGATTCGTAGAAGTCGATTGGATTTGGACATCGATGTTTCCTTTATCCAGACGGAAATCGACACTACCATTTGCTGCAATCTGGCCAAGATTTCCAGAAAAATGAGGGATGGTCCAGTCTGATCCTCCCAATTCTACCTGTATGTTGAGATGCTGCCCTTCTTCATCCGTTGTTTCCACATCCAATTGCCACAAATCTGGAGGCCATGGACCTCTGACTTTTTGCCAGAGTTCGGCCTTCGCAAAAAGCTGCTGAGGCATCCATTGTTTCATCGAATTGTCTGGTTGTCCATAAGCAGGAAGCAGATTCTGCAGATTCTCCAATGTGATCAAAAAACGTGGAGTTTGTTGCTCATCAAAAGGATACTCGCCTCCCATTGTTCCTTCCAAAGTGCCACTGGTAAAATGGAAGTTTTCCCAACCCAATTTATCCAGCGTGGCCGTAAAAACCCCTTCCTCCGTTTTAAGATGGTATTGATGATTCGATGTTTTCCATTGAAGTGTGATCGATTGTGGAACAACACTGACTTTTATCGAGAGTGGTTTTTCATCCAAGATATTGGGATCTTCTAAAACAAACCGTGTATTGGCACGTCCATGAAAAGACAATTGCTCCAGCCAGGGAATGGAATCACTCCAAATGGAACGCACAGCGGGCCATGCCTCCACCGCTTCTGATTTACCCATAATTTGCAGTTTCATAGGAGTCACCACAGGAGCGCCATAGCTGATAGCAAAGTTCCCACTTGTAACCTCCGTACCAGGGAACTCACCACGGTCCACTTCAATCCCCACTCCCCATAGGCCCAAATGTAAATAACCATGGAGATTTTCAACGCGGGGGATCGTTTCAAACGGATCAATGCTCACACCAGAAACCTCTGTTCTCAAATTCAAATGGAGGATGTCATTGACATCTTCAAAATTCGTGGTGATCTCCCAGTCTAAATCAAAGTGAACAGTATGGATATCCCCCCCATGAAGATGTTCCTTCATCCAGTCGCTGGCGACATCAGGGACAAAACCATAAATATAGGGAATGGTTGCATCAGCATTCCAATTCTGAGCGTCTGCAAAAACCGACATCCTCGGTGGCTTTCCGGGCATGAAGTGAAAATGGGCTTGGGCATCTACAGGACCTGGAGGAGCAGGAGCCTGCTCTAGATGAAGCGAAAGCCTTGCGTCCTTCTCAAATTCCGCAATAAAATCCATTTTGCCATCAATGGACTTGACGAACATTTCTCCTGCAGGAAACTTTGGGTTGAATAATTTTCCCTCTGCAATATTCCATTCCATCCGGCTCTTCAAAGAGAAGTCATCCCATTCAGCCTTTCCTTTGCCACTGAGCCTTCCGTCAACAGACATACTGGGAAATGCATTAGGAACTCCAGGAATGGTCCATACATGCAGAGGGATGTCAGCAATCCGATAATTGCCTTGCCACCGTCCTTGCTGAAGATGGAAATTGCCTGTCAATATTCCGGTTTTCCCTCCCCATTCGATGTCCGTACTCACTTGAAAGTCTTTTTGTTCAGGCTGCCAATTGACACGAGCTGAAGAAAAACGAACCAAGGGCATTTCCCATTCTGCAGGAAATTGTATTTGAAACATACCCTCATCAAACTCCAGGTAATTTAGATGGAATGTCAGCAATGCAAAACCACTATGTTCTCCATCAAACACTGGCACAGCCCAGTCACCTATTTGAAATTTGCCTTCTTCTGAAATATTTGTCTTCAACTCCAGACGCTCGATCTTGACCTGATCCAATGAAATCCTCCCCAAGAGCAAGTCCTGGAGATCCCAAACAACGGATAATCTTTTAAAATGGGCAATGGGAGATGGGTCTTGCTGAGAATAAACTCTGACTTCCTGAGCATCCAGGTACAGTTTAGAAAAATCCTCAATATGCCTGTTGAATGACTCTATTTCGATGACAAGGCCTGTCTGTTTAGCAATAATAGATCGCAATTCGGGGGGATATGTGAGCAACCAGAAGGGAACCACTATAAACGCAAAACAGAAAACGAATAGAAAGATGAAAATTTTTCCTACATTCATGCCCATTATGGAGGGGGGGGTTAGATGAAAAATTGACAGGAATGGGAGAGGCAAAAGAAGCCCCCATCGAAAGGGGCCCAATCATTTTCTCAGATTTATTTTCGATATGTTTTTTTTGATTTACGCAGTACCTGAGTTTTCATAGAATCTACAGTTTTTCCAATCGCTTTGTACAAATTTTCATGACTGGCATTACTGGATAAGTCTTTACCCATATAAGAACAATTGAGTACAACATGGTGTTGTTGATCATTCTCTTTTGTGAGATTCATGCTAAAAGGAAATTTATTATCAGTAATTTTGATCAATTCTTTCATGATTTCATGGACATGTTCTGTAACGGATTCCGAGTGTTTCATGTTATTAAAAGTAATGTGAATAGTCATAAGGGATTCCTCTTTACCAATTTGATCAATGCAACAAATTTGACGCAACATTTCTGCAGTCAGATCATCACTATAAATTATTTAAAAAGATGAGTCGTGAAGAATTTTACACACTCAAAAATATTTTAGCACTATTTTTGCTTTCAAAATAGTATTTAAACAGCAAATAATTATGTATGAATTTCTCACACCTATTTCGGTTCATCTCCTGGAGGCGGAGGAACAGCACCTCCCGGAACAGGTTTCATTCCTTCTGAAGGAGCAGGCTCCATGTCTCCCATTTGCTCTTGCATGGGTTCATCTGTTTTCGGAATAACAAACAAATAACCAAGACCAAATACAGCCGAAAAAGAGACAAGTCCAATGACTACAAGAATAATAATGCGAACCATAAGGCAATCCGGTTTTAAAATTTTGGAAAGTAAGAAAGTACACTTTACAATAATGAAATGTTACAAAAATCGTGAAATGGGTCAAGCCAACACTGAGAATTTAGAAAAATTTAATCGAGCTCACACAAATTATACATTTTCATTATCATAGAAAATCTGTATTCTAACTAAAGTTTTTATAATGGCTCTTTTCTGGCCTCATGAGTAACAAAATTTGAAATTGGAGTTCTAATGAGTCCAGGACGATATTCTGTTAAAAAGGAACAGAAATGATTCAACAAGCCAAGCTTTCACCCACCGAGATGGTACCTCATACCGAGAATTTAAAGGGAACCCTCCAAAGTTTATTCCGATTCCAAGGTGACGTTTTACCTCAAAGTTTATCTAAAATTGATATCACCTCCATTAATTATATTAATTACAAAAGAATAGTTGAAACGCTCAAACATACCCTGTCAGTCATTAAATCAGAAGTAGTCAGTATTGATCCATCAGGAGTAAAAGACGCTTTATTTATTGCGCGTTTGGCATTGGATCGAATAGAATACAGCCTGAATCTCATTGACACTCGACAGGAACATCTGCAAGAATATCTAGACAGCCATCCTACCTGGCTCCGCTATATCAAATGGACACGGATCAATGACGCATATAAACGATACCAGCAGCTTCAGGACAATCAACACAAATCCAGAGAAGCACAAGACTATTTGACCCGGGCTTATAAAGAACTCAGGCATTGTATCCGGCAAAGCGCCCTGGCCATTGTCAAAACAAGTGTATCTCCAGGAGACAAAAATTACATTGCCGATATTGAAGGGCTGGAAAGTTCGCATATCACTTTGCAGGAGCTCCTGCAGGAAATCGAAGACCAATTGCGACAAACCAAGAAATCGCGCAAAATCCTATACTATGCTTCTGATCGGACTCGCATTTTTAATAAACTGCAGGCCGCACACCTGGTGATCAAGAATTTGGCATTCCAGTTAAATAAGGTACACCTTGATCAATCCTTCATAACTGCCGAACTGATGACTCAAGTTAGCTTTAGTGGAAATAAAGGATTACGCTGGCACATATCAGATAAATACGTGTTTCACGTCCTGTGCAAACGTCAAGTTGCCTTGTCATCCCTCATTGAAGGGCTGGATCGACAGCTACAGCCAGAATCACACAAGTTGAACATGTATGCCAATTGCGTGATCAATTTGGGCTATCTGCTGAAATATGCACCAACAACCAATACTCCAAAAATTTCAGAATTTTCATCAAGTTTTCAAGAACAGCCTTTGCCCAGCCTAGCTCCTACCATCAAGGAAAAAAAGCGACAAAGGCCTCGTGTCACCCCATCTGTGCCCCAGTATAAAAAACCTGTGGCAGTCGAAGAAGAATCCATTTTGACTCTTGATTTAGAAGAAATTGAGGATCCAGAAATTGGTTCTGCAAAAAATTAAAGACAGAACAGTATTTTGCTTTTTCTTTATTTCTGATAGGGTTGCTCTGCATTTTTAATTTACCTTCTAAAAAATACAGAATTACATTGAATCAATGAAAAACGTTGTTCAGTTAAATTTATTTCCCTGGGATTGTGAACTATTAGCCAAAGGTCAAGATGCTCTTAACAAATTGGACTTTTCCGGTGCCCGAAAAATTTTCCAAACCATTTGCAATAAGATCAGTGATCATTCCACCGCACAATATGGGTTAAGCCTTTGCAATGACTGGGAATATTTTCTGACAAAAAAGAAACATCTAAACAAAATTATTGCCTGTGAATTTCTCTGGCAGGCCATTCATGGATACGATTTTAAAGCAGATGAGATTGCAATCGTCTTAAGAAGCGCACTTTTAAAAATGCTGGCAGCAACCGTTGAAAAAATCGATGACCATTTCTTTAGTGACTCAGGATTGTGCCTTGGACAAATTTTTTCTGAACTAAAAATTTTCCCTAAAGCCATTTCTGCTTTTGAATCCCTTCTGGAATATTATCCTCATGATCCTCACCTACTAGTCCGATTTGCAAACACGCTGTGGCAAGCCAATAAAAAGGTTCGAGCAAAAATTTATTACATCAAAGCACTCCTGATTGCGCCCACCGAGGTGCCATCACTTTCTATCGAAGATACAGAAATTTCATTATTGATGAAGAAAGAAGGCCCTTACATGACACCCATTTATGAATGGCTGCAGCACGACATGCTACCGCTCGATCTTCCCACGATTTATGGGGAAGATTTAGAACACTTCGGAGCCCTCGAAATCTATTACAAGATTCTTCGGGTCAACCAATTGGAAGCAGAAGGAAGCTATGATAAAATGATGGTCTATCAGAATGAGCTCCAAGCTCAATCACCCGAAATTTTTGCCTTATATATAGAAGAGTCCAAACCATTACAATCCTATTATTTTGGATGAATCGATCCATTCAATTCCCATATCATTTCATTACCAATTAAAAAATTTCTATGCTCGATATAAAATACATTCGTAATCACCATGAATCCACTATTGAAAATTGCCGGAATCGTCATGTAGACGTTGATATTCTTCAATTATTGGCCCTTGACGAACAATCCCGTCAATTGAAAAGTGATTTAGACTCCCTGCGCCAGCGACGGAATGAAATCAGCCAACAAATGAAAGGACCTCTTTCAGGAGAAAAAAGAGCACCTTTGATTGAAGAAGCAAAGAACCTGCGGCAACAAGTAGGAGAAAAAGAAACCGCTTATGAGAAAACAACGCGTTCTCGCCAAGATTTGCTTTCCCAAGTGCCCAATCTAACACACCCTGACAGTCCCATTGGTCATACAGACGAGGACAATCGACCGATCCGGGAAGTGGGGACCATCCCAGAATTTGATTTTGATCCTAAAGACCATGTTGAATTGATGGAAAATCTGGATCTGATTGATTTTGAGGGAGGAGCAAAAGTCGCAGGGCAAAAGTTTTATTACTTAAAAAATGAAGCCGTCCTGCTCGAATATGCCCTCATCCAATATGCCTTAAAAAAACTGATCGAAGCAGGCTTCACTCCTTTTATTACTCCAGATCTGGCACGACAGGACATCTTAGCAGGAATTGGCTTCAACCCCAGAGGAGAAGAAACACAAATTTATTCAGTCAATGATTCAGACCTTTGCTTAATTGCGACAGCAGAAATCACGCTGGGAGGACGATTGGGCAATACCATCTTTACAGAAGAGCAATTGCCCATCTTTCACTCAGGCGTTTCTCATTGTTTTAGAACAGAAGCAGGAGCTGCAGGCCGTGAATCGAAAGGTCTCTACCGAGTGCACCAATTTACCAAAGTGGAAATGTTCATTTTCAGCCATCCTGACGAATCAGATGCAATGCATGAAAAACTATTATCCCTTGAAGAGGAAATTTATCAAGACTTGGAATTGCCTTATCGTGTTGTTGACATTTGCACAGGTGACCTGGGGGGGCCGGCCTATCGCAAATACGATATTGAAGCATGGATGCCTGGACGCGGGAAATGGGGGGAAGTCACATCAACCTCCAACTGTACAGACTATCAATCCCGTCGCCTGAACATACGCTTCAAAGATAATGAAAGTGGAAAGAACCGTTTTGTGCACATGCTCAATGGAACTGCTATTGCGATCTCTCGAACATTGATTGCCTTGATAGAAAATGGGCAGCAGGCAGACGGTTCTGTTCGTCTGCCAAAATGCCTGGGAATGGCTCACATCATTAAGAACAAAAAATAAAAAAATCCTCATTGTAAACACCCATGTCTGAATTTCATCCCGTTGTTAAAATCCTAGTTGAGCAATTTGGTATTGCTGCAGACTTATTTTTGCCTCACAAAGAGCAGTTGATGGATTGCCGGATGGATTTAACGGCACTCAAGGAAGTATTGCTCAAGCATAAAGTGGCAGACGATGCGGTTTACCAACAAGCGCTTGCACAATTTTATGAACTGGAATACCGAGAGAATTTCGACGACATCGACAATTTGGAACAATTCACCAAAATCATTCCAGTCGGCTATGCAAAAAAATTCAAATTCATTCCCATCAAACAGGATAGTTTTGACCTGGAAGTCGTTTTGCTGGACCCTTCCCATTTTCAGCCAATTGATGATGTTGCCCGCAAGTTGAAATGCCGTGTCCGTCCTATTGTTTCGAATGAACAAACTATTCTGGATTTAATCAATCGTGCTTATGAGCAAACCCGCCCTACAGAGCAAGCAGTAGATGACCTAGAAACTGAACAGTTCCAAAGCATCTTAGAAGAAGAAGCTGAAGATCTGCTTGATTCTGTTGATGAGGAACCTGTCAAACGCCTGGTCAATAACATTCTTTGGCAGGCTGCCCGAGAAAACGCCAGTGATATCCACCTGGATCCTTCACCTCAGGAAACCGCTGTACGCTATCGCATTGATGGCATGCTTTATAGTATTCCTACGATCATTCGCAAAGATGCCCACGTCACCGTCATCAACCGGATAAAGGTCATGTCACGATTGGATATTGCTCAAAAAGGGCTGCCGCAAGATGGGCGGACTCGGGTTCTCATTGCAGGGAAAAAGATCGACATCCGTGTATCAACAGTCCCCACAGTCCACGGGGAAAAAGTAGTCATGCGGCTACTCTATCAAAGTGATAAGCTGATGGAGTTGAACGACCTGGCAATAGGACCAAATATCCGTTCCAATTTTGATAAGATGATCCTGAAAACAGGAGGAATCATTTTGGTAACAGGGCCAACAGGTAGTGGAAAAACAACGACTTTATATGCCGCATTGGGAAAATTGGACCGTCACGCAAAAAATATTGTGACCATCGAAGATCCAGTAGAATATAAAATCACGGGGTACAGTCAAATTGAAGTCAATCAGAAAATTGGACTCACCTTTGCCAATGCCTTACGTTCTGTCCTGCGACAAGATCCGGACATCATCATGGTTGGAGAAATGCGCGATACAGAAACCGCACAAATTGCCATTCAGTCAGCGTTAACTGGACATTTGGTATTCAGCACCGTCCACACCAATAGTGCCCCTGCAACCATCACGCGCCTGATTGACATGGAAGTCGAACCTTTTTTGGTTTCTTCCACCATCATTGGGGTTTTAGCACAAAGGCTGGTTCGCCAGATTTGTTCTGAGTGTAAAGTCAGCTACACACCGCATGAAGAACAGCTGAGAGAAATTGGCATTTCAGCAGAACAGCTGAAGGCCGTTGGAGGTGTGTTGAAAAAAGGGACTGGCTGTGAAAAATGCAGAGAGAGCGGTTATCATGGAAGAATGGGAATTCATGAGCTATTATTGATGAATAACCAAATTAAAAATGTTGTTCTGGAAAGCAGCGATGAAAACGCAATCAAGCAAATTGCTCTGGAAACCGGCATGATCAGCCTGCGTATGGATGGCGCCGAAAAAATTCTGCAGGGATTGACGACCATCGAAGAAGTTCTTTCCGTTACCAGAGATAGCTAAGGCCAACGTGTTTTTTTATGCCGTATTCATTACAGGTATTGGCGTTTCCCGCCTTTATGAAGTGCATTTGTCAAAAAAACATCTGCAACTTGCCCAAAACCAGCAAGAGTCTCATGCCATTCCAGAAACTATTTATCCATGGATGGTATTGTTTCACGCCAGCTGGCTGCTTTGCTGTGTGTCAGAAGTTTATTTTTTGAACCGCCCTTTTCTTCCAGCAATGGGCACCTTGATGATTTTTTGCTGGCTGACCACTTGTGTGGGAAGAATCTGGATGCTGCGCACCATGAAAGAATCATGGAATGTCCGTATTGTTCACAATCCCAAACAAACCGTGATCACCAAAGGCCCCTACCGTTATATAAGACACCCCAACTATGTGATTGTTGCCATCGAAATTTTTTGCATCCCTATGATTCACACTGCCTATTTAACAGCGGTGACGGGGACCTGTCTCAATGCTCTCTTGATCTGGTATCGACTCAGGAAAGAGGAAACCTACCTGACATCTTTACCAGAATATCGTAAAAAAATGGAACATTTGCCTCGTTTCATTCCTGACCAATTCACAAAATTGATCCAGCAATACTGTTCAAAACACATCAAGATTTTGAAAAAATGAGAACAACGGTGACTTAGAGCTCCTTTCATTAGCACCACCAGCAAATATTACAGGTACTGTTCATATTCTGCTATCTTCATTTTCAGTCTCTTTGCAAGATATGGAGTGGCCTCTCCCAGTTTCTCCAGGATCACCATCGCTTCATTTCTATATTTTTTGATTTTTTCTTTATCCCAATGCACCGGTGGAGACTGTAAGTTTGTAATTCTATCGGATAGCTTCACCATCCATACTTCTTTTGGCTGCTTCTGAATTCTTTCGATGCTATCTTTCATTTGCTCAATTTTTGAAGGCAGGTTTGTGTTCTTGCTCAGAGCTAACACGCCATCGGCAACTTCCATTCCAAATTCTCTTTCAATTTCATCGTATGTGCTATCAGTGTCTTCTATGACATCGTGTAACAAGGCACACACAACCAAAAGGTCAGGGTTTTTAATATCTTTTTCATGTGCAATCGCTGCCATTGTCTCCATTGCAACATTGCCGATATGATTTATATACGGAATTTCTGTTCCAGGAACCAATTGTCCATTGTGAACGAGGCAAGCGAATTTCCAGGCTTTAATATATTTTTCCTGATTCCAAATGTCCATTCCGCCCTATCTCCATTGTGGGTTTGACCACATATTGACAGCTCTTCGAGGGATTAGAACTTCATTGGTTCCACGCTGACTTGAAGTCCATCAATATGGATTCGATGGAAAGAAGAGTGCTGTGCTGTAGAAACTGAAGTGGAGGAAGCTGAATTGACCATATACAGGGGATTTCCATCTCTAGAGAGCTTATGGTTCCAATTGCGGTGAACATGACCATGCAAATAGATTATCACTTGGGGCTGCTGCATCACCCAATGCTGAGCATGAGCTAAATTATAAAGCTCATGCCCGGATTCGATGATTTCTCCAGGAGGGAACCAAACAGGATAATGATTGGTGATAATAAAGCGAGAACCGGCAGGTTGTGCCCGGATATAGGCTTCAGTCGCCAGCATTGTTTTTCTCCTCACTGTCCCGGAAGCAGTGAGCCAGTCATTAGGATGGGTACAGTCCCAGGAAACCAAATGCCACTGTTCCGTCAGCTGCTGAGTGCCCATGCCGTTCGAAGAGGCCTCCCCTTTGAAAATAAATGGGCTAAAAGTCTTTTCAAAAAGGTCGGGTTGGCATGCTGCCTCCACATAACGATCATGATTTCCTGGAATGATGGTCACTTTTTCTGGAATATCTAATAATGGTTCTAACACACAACGGGCTCGTGCGAACCCTTCTTCCAATGCCAGGTAAGTGAGGTCTCCACTGATGACCAAATGATCCCACTGGAGTTCTTGAAGAGTGTGTACCAGTTTTTTTGCGCGTTCTAAAGGGTAGTGCTTCTTTTTTCGCAGGAATAAGTTCAATGCTCCCAATGCCCGTTTAGAAGTCCACTCCTGAAAGGTTTTCGGATAAGAATGAAAATGCAAATCGGAAAGATGAACGATTGTAAAAGGCATATAGCTCAACCAATCCTTATTTGGCAGGGATGGAAGCCCAGCAAGTTGTAAGGTCTGGAACAACTTGCTGGACTGGAAGGCCTATTTTATTCGTATTCAAATTTAAAGGAAATGTGGGGTCCCGCATCCGGAACTTTTACATCTTTGAGATATACTTTAAAACCATTGACTTGATTGGGCCGAATATCTTCTGATTGGAGATAGGTATAGTTGCTGCTGATGGGTTTATTATTGCCATCAAGCACTGTCAAAATGACTTTAACACTTTTGAAAAAATTTTCAGAATCATTTTGGACAACACCCTGTATCCGGAGCATATTTCCTATCTGTTTCCAGTTCCAGTGCAACACATCAAAGGCATCAGAACCCACGACAGGAACTTTTTTATTAGGATCCGGCGGCAACGATCTCAGCGATGGAGAATAAATCCATCCTTCAAAACGCACTTTTGTCCAGCCATCTTTTTCTTTGACTTTCTCAAGTCTCGATCCCTTCCGCGCTGTACCGATGACGGTTTTACCATTGGGAATCGCACGAATATTCTCCTCAGGAACATTAGGTGTCAAATCTGCAGCAGCAACAAGGCCTGAGACAAGCACAATCAAAAACATTGTATAAACTATAGCAATGATTTTTTTCATAAGAACTCCTTTATCAAATACTATTATGTTGATTTCTTTTCATAAAGAGCTTTGCTGTTATTCCAGATGAGTTCTAACGAATCTTTGAAAATTTCTACGGAATTCATAGACGTTTCATCATCTGTGAACGATTTCTCTATCAGCATAAATCCGATTCCAAGGGTCAGTCCGACGATAGAACTGGTGATCGCAATAGATACGCCAGCCTTCAGATCTCCACCACTTTGAAACGCGAGAAAAAACCCTATAAATGTTCCCAAAATACCAAGCATCACAATGATTTCATGCCAAGTTTTTAACAAACTATTGGCAGTATCCACTGTTAGAGATCTCCATATTTTCTGGAAATAGGGGTTGTAAGTAAAAGCATAAGAAGCAATGTTGAGAAAATTAGGAGCATCCTGGCTGAGCTTGTAATACATGGTTTGCTCTAATGTATTGTCAATGATTTTTTGGATTCCCTGCTCAACGGCAAACTTCTCATCAAAATAAGATTTGAATACCTGCTTGAACGTAGGCTTTTGCTTGGAAGCACCTGCCGCCTTTTTCATAGAATCAGCAGAGGCTTTACTATCACTGGCCCCTCCGCCAAACGGTCCGCTGCTTGGGTTGGAGCTGGCCCCTCCGCCAAACGGTCCGCTGCTTGGGTTGGAGCTGGCCCCTCCGCCAAACGGTCCGCTGCTATTTGAATCAGACTTTTTTGCAGGCTTCGATGTAGGGGTGCTGACAACTTTGTCTCTCTCACTAGATGCCTTCCGAAGCACATACCAAACAATTTCTGAAAACTCTTTTGTCTTTTGTTCCTTGTACTGCAGATCAATCAACTCATGAGTTCTTTTCTGAAGAGCTGCGGCAAACTGATGTTCACTTTCCACTAAGTAATGCCTCTTAAACAAAACAAGTAAACCTGCAATAAAAGCAATGACGATCAAAGGGATCAACACATCGCCCGCAAGTATTGAATACCATAAAACAATATTTTCTACACTCATATACCCCTTTCTTCAATCACAAATGGAAAGAAATCACAACATATCGCTCTTCGGCGCAATCATATTCATTAGCCTTACAATGCGCTATTTTTCCCAAATATTCTTTAGGAACACTATTGGCTTTCAAATACCCATGCGCACTAATGTCTGTCAGTTTTTGGACAAATTCATTCTTATATGGAAATTGCATTTGATATTTTATAAAACTGAACACTGCCTTTGCTCGCTCATAACTCAGGTTCAAGTTATAATCATGTGCTGACTTTCCCTTGCCAGAAGCTTCTCTGGGATCAACATACACTGCTTTATAAACAGGAGACGCATGTCCTCCCACTTCGACTTCTGTCACACGATCACAAATAGCAGGATCGCCGCAAAGTGATTTCGCATATCCGGGAACAATGGTATTCAGCAGCTGCTTCATGGGTTCCTGAATGACAGCACTGCCTCGTAAAAAGTATGTATTTTTGAGAGGCAAAATGACCTGCCCTTCCTCTGTAACAACGGCACCATATTTTTCCAATTCTCTCAACTGATCAATGATATCTTCTTTTGTATCTTCTTCTTTCACAAAATTATCAAATTTCTGCTGAAGATCTTTTGCCTTATCAGAAAGATTCTGGTTCTCCTTGGCAGCATCTTCATGCGCCTGTTCCAATGCATTGAGGGCTTGATCTTTCTGCGCTAACTGGTCCTGAAGATCCTGAAGGAGACCATCTTTAACTTTCTGGACATCTTCCAAGCCTTTTTCCTTATCTTGATTATCCTTCTCTAGATTCTGGATTTGACCCTCTTTCTGGGCCACTTGATCCTGAAGATCTTTGATGATGTCATCCTTTTTTTCCTTTTCTTGCTCTAAATCCTCAACAGCATTATCTTTCTGAGCCAGCTGATCTTCCAAACCTCGAACGGCATCATCTTTAGCCTCTTTTGTATCATCCAATTCCCGTTCTTTATCCCGGTTCTCTTTTTCCAAGTCCTGAATAACATCATCCTGTTGAACGACTTGATCCTGCAGGTCTTTGACCGCATCATCTTTTTGATCCAGATCTTTTTTCAAATCTTCCAGCTGGTCCTCTTTTTTGGCCACTTGGCCCTGCAGGTCTTTGACCGCATCATCCTTGGCTTTCTGGACATCTTCCAGATCTTTAGCTTTATCTTGGTTGTCCTTTTCCAGGTTTTCAATCACATCATCCTTAGTAACCACCTGATCCTGCAGGTCTTTGACCACATCATCTTTTTGATCCAGATCTTTTTTCAAATCTTCCAGCTGATTCTCTTTTTGAGCGACCTGATCTTGAAGGTCTTTGACCGCATCATCCTTTTGATCTTTTTCCTTTTCCAGGTCTTCAAGTTTATCATCGAGTTTAGCTAATTTGGTTTTGAGGTTCGCAGCTTCATCTTCTTTTTCTTTAAGTCCTTTACCCAGTTCCTCAATAACGCCATCTTTTTCTCCCAGTTCGCCTTCAAGCCCTTTGAGGGCATCACCACTGGCCTTCTTCAATCCTGCCAGTTCATCAGCCAACCCTTCTTTCTCGCCTTTTAACCCTTCGATCAGGCCATCTTTTTCTCCCAATTCACCTTCAAGCCCTTTGAGAGCATCGCCACTGGCCTTTTTCAACCCTGCCAGTTCATCAGCCAACCCTTTATTGGCATTTTCCAACCCCTGAATCACACCTTCTTTTTCTCCCAATTCGCCTTCAAGTCCTTTGAGCGCATCACCGCTGGATTTCTTCGTCCCGGCCAATTCATCAGCCAGCCCTCTATTGGCATCTCTCAATCCTTCAATGACCCCTTCTTTTTCCCCCAATTCGCCTTCAAGTCCTTTAAGAGCGTCACCACTGGATTTCTTCAATCCGGTCATTTCCTGTTCCATGCCTTTAAGGGCGTCTTCCAATCCCTGAATCACTCCATCTTTTTCTCCCAGCTCACCCTCCATCCCTTTGATAGCGTCACTGCTGGATTTCTTCAATCCGGAGATTTCCTGCTCCATTCCATTCAGAGTATCTTGCAATCCATCAATTTTTCCTTCTTTCTGCCCCAACTGATTTTTCAGATTTTCAATCGCATCTTTAGTAGATTTTTGGAGTACAGCTAGTTCTTGTCCCTTGCCTTCCAAGTTTTTTTGAAGTTCCTGAAGCTCTCCTTCTTTTCCTTGCACTTGCCCCTGAAGTTCTTGAACTTCTCCTTCTTTTCCTTGCACTTGCCCCTGAAGTTCTTGAACTTCTCCTTCTAGATTAGCAGCGGCTTGCTGCTGCTGCGACAGTTCTTGTGTTTTTCCTGTCACTTCCCGTTCCAGTTCCCCAATCACACTCTCTTTAATCTCCACCTCTGACTGGAGTTCTTGAATAGTTCTCTCACTGGATCGTTGTTGTTGTGATATTTCCTGAGCCTGAGACTGCATATCCTGAGTCAGATCCTGAATTGTTATTTCTTTTTCCTGAATTTTTCCTTCCAGATTTTTCACAACTTGGGTAGTGGTTTGCTGAATCTCGTTTATTTCCTGTTCCTTCTGGGTATTTTGCTGTTCCAACTGCTCAATGACACTGTCTTTCTGAGTGACTTGCCCCTCCAGGTTTTGCACAACTTGAGCAGTGGTTTGTTGAATCTCGTTTATTTCCTGTTCCTTCTGGGTATTTTGTACATTGAGCTGCTGAATCGTTTCATCCTGCTGGACGAGTGTTTTTTGCAAACTGTCAATAGTCCGCTCGCTGGTTTGTTGAACTTTTACAACTTCCTGCGCCTGGTTTTGGCTTTCTTTTTCCAGCTCTTCAATGACTTCCTCTTTTTGCTGAACCTGTGTCTCAAAATTTTGAATCGTTTCTATATTATTTCGCTGAAGCTTCACAATTTCTTGTGTTTTTGATTCCTGCTCCTGCTCCAACTGCTGAACCTCCGATTCTTTTTGTTCTAGTTCTTCCTGAACCTTCTTAATACTTTCTTCACTGGTTTGTTGAATTTGTACAATTTCCTGTTCCTTCTGGGTATTTTTCTGCTCCAGTTCTTTGACAACGGTTTCTTTGGTTTCAATCTCTTTTTCTTTGATTTCTATTTCCTGCCGGAGCTGTTGTACGGATTCCTGATATTCTACCTGTGTTTTAGTAAGCTCCTGCTGAACTTGTTTGGTGACTTCTTCTGCTTTTTGTATTTCCTGCTGACTCTTTGTTTCAATTTGTTCAACATTTTGGGTATATTGGGCATCTATCTGCGCCATGACCTGTTTATATTGATCCAGCGTATTATTTTTCTTTTGAAGCGCCTGTTCTAATTGCGCAACAAGTTGTTCAATCTCTTCCGAGACCTGCTCACTTTCCTGAGTGGTTTTCTCAATCTCTTGTTTCAGTCGACTTTCTTCCTGGCCTTCCAGTTCTTCAATTTTCTTTTCTTTTTGCTCTACCTGCTGCTCCAGTTTAGCCACTTCTTCTGTATGCTGAGTTTCTCGTTGCTGAACATCGCTTTCTGACTGAATGATAAACAGAAACGCCAGCATTGCCAAAACGTCAATAAAATACACTAATGATTTTATCGAGCCTGGATCTTTTTTTCTATGCTGATTATACGAGATACTCATGTATTAATTTTTGGCTGAATACAAATTAAACAGAATTGGGTGTGATACGGAATTTAGGAATGTACAATCGACCCTGTGTTATTATATCCATGAACTTACTGCTATGATTCCCGCTTTCGCATGCGGAGAATCTTGCCAGGCAAGGGTACCTAATCAAGCTCCGGTTTCTGACCTTATTCGTATAGTAAGGGATAAGCAGAAGAATCGACCCTGTAAAAATCAAAAAACTGAAAACATCTATTGAAAATGGCTGGTACTTTTTACCTGTATGAGCTTATAACAGAATACTGAACATTTAGCAATCTTATCAAATCACAACCGTTTACACTGCAGTAGATTTTGTCAGAGAAAACAGGATAAACCATTCAAAAGATCAAAATTATTTTTCCAATCCTAATGGTTTTTTAAAATATGACCATTCCACAGAATCTGTCGCCGTATTGTCGTCATCAAATACAAGATAAAAGGTTAATACACCACATTAAGGGATAATGTTATGAATGAACAAGAAAATGTTGAAATTACACTCAAGCAACAAAACGAAAAAGAGCAGCAGCTCATTATCCAACTTCTCCAGTCTGTGTGGGAAGACGATGGGGATATCCAAACATTCATTCAAAACCTTATGAATACAGAGATACAAGGGAAAACCCATGAAGAATTGATCTCAGATTTTGAGCAGAATGCTCAACAGCTTGCCGATGACTTGAATCAAAATCAAAAATTTGGTGCGGTCTTTTTCTTAAAGCAATTGACACCATTTGACCCCAGTTCCAGGTTTGGACCAGAAAAGTTAAAAGCCCTGGCCCAGTGCATGCTGTTCATCACCCATTTAGCAGATGAAGATGATGTCCGACATTTTTTTGATCGTTTTCAGTTGGTGATAGATGCAACAGCCGATGAGGACTCAAAAATCAAACTGGGACATGGTATCATGCAGCATCTGGCAGAATTAATGATCATACTGGGTGTTACCAATGGTCTGGGAGAAGAAGACATTGACTTTATTTTTAAAGTGACCCGTAAGGAATGGGAAGGATCCGGCAAAGAAGTGGGACCGTTCTTGAACAATATTTTTAAAGAAGTGGAAGTCAGAGAAAGTATAGGCCAGGACTTGATTGCCCGGTTCAAAGAAGTTTGTGAAACAATGAATCAACTCTGCGATGACAAACAACGGAAAAAAGTGGTAGGAATTATTCAAGGATTGATTGATGCTGATGAAAAAGTCACGGTTCAAGAAAAAATATTATACAACATCATCAAGGAAACCATGGTGGTATAAGCAGGCACTTCTTGTGTTTCACGCTTTGGGCCAATTAACACCAGTAAAAGGGCGGGGGCGATTGCGATATTGTTCCCTTTTTTCTTCATATTCTCCCAAAATCCGAACCGCATACCGATCAACAGATTGGCCTATTTCTCCAGTCAAAACAGGTGCACCATTGATTTTGATGACCAATTCTTTTCCTACTGTTGATTGGAGAGGCAAAATCTGGCCAATTTGAATAGAAGGATTTCCCTGATCCATATTCAATGTGGCAGCACCCAATTCCACGGAAACTTCATATTCTCTTTCCTTCAGCATTTCTTCAAAACGCTTTTTAATATTAGCAAAATAATGATTCAATGCTTCTGGAGGTAATGTTTTCTTTTTATCCTGCTTTTGAGCAATACCATCCATCGTTAAATAAGGAAAGCACAACATCAAACTGGAAGAAAAGCCGTGCCCTGTTAAGAAAAGTTTCACCACCATGCATCTCTCAAACGGCAGCATGATTTTAGCACGAAAGAGGTGGGATGTTATCTTTTTGAGGGTCAAGTGCATCTCCGCAATGCCTCGCCAGCTTTTTTCAAAATCTTTTAAAAGACGCAATAAAATGGCATGGAGTTTTTTAGAATCATTGGCTTGTAAATCTGGAAATTTTTCAGGCTGATTACAAAGGCGCTCTTTTGCTGTTTCATCGAGACATGCATGAGCAAACTTATTATCGACCACCAGCATTCCCCGCCCATATAGCTCCGTCTCAAAAACATAGATAGGCTGCTGCTTGGTAATATCCGTACAAAATTGTTCGAACTTCATCCATTCTACTGGCGCGGCACTCACTTCAAACATCACACCCAGTTTTTCAAATAAAGTAGTCTCCAGCAAGTGGCCCCAGCGTCTTATTACAATATCCATCCAGGCAAAACGCCCCGTATCGACTTGGGATTCGACCAAACTGTAAGATTCAACAGAACTATTTTCTCCAACTATCATACGTTATACAATTGCCTAAGGTTAGTCTTGATTGATGCCAATAATACGAATACCTATTTTTTCATTATTGATGAGTACGACTTCTCCCTGGGCAATCACAGATCCGTTCAATACTAAATCTACTGGATCACCTGCAATCTTATCCAGTTCAATAACGCTGCCATAAGTCAAATCTGTAATTTCGGTACCTTTCAATTGAGTTTTACCAACTTCCACAGAAAGCTCATGGGGAATATTCAACAACAATTTTTCCCCAAGAGATTCGGCAGCAGCACGCCCTGCTGCCGCAGAAAATCCGGATGATAACCCATCTCCTCCAATATCTATTCTTGATGCAGTAGCACCCAGAGAAACATCACCTTCAGGCTCCATTGAAATTTGATCCGGTTGTTCCATATCAGCAACATCCAAACCCACACTAATCGGCGTATCCTCCTGTGGTTCTGCTTCAATAAATTCTTCGCTATCAATGTACAGGTCACTGCTTTCTTCTGTATCAACTATCTCTTCTTCAGACAGTTCCAATGAAGTGTCTTCTTCGAGCATCAAATCATCGGCTGAAGCATCTTCTTCCAACTCAAGGGACATATCATCCTCTGATAAATCCAGAGTCGTGTCTTCTTCGAGCATCAAATCATCGGCTGAAGCATCTTCTTCGAGCATCAAATCATCGGCTGAAGCATCTTCTTCCAACTCAAGAGACATATCATCCTCTGGCAATTCAAGATCATCATCTCCACCACTGACCACTTCGGTCTCCAGCCCCAGACCTTCATCCAGTTCATCAACCTTCCCTTCAACATCCAACTGGATTTCACCAGCCGAGTCTTCATCCAT
>JADGAT010000013.1:0-40190 GCA_015231885.1 SAR324 cluster bacterium | reverse complement strand
GGAAAGTTCTGCTTCTGAGTCTCCAAAGTCTTCATCCATGGAAAGTTCTGCTTCTGAGTCTCCAAAGTCTTCATCCATGGAAAGTTCTGCTTCTGAGTCTCCAAAGTCTTCATCCAAACTCAGGCCATCACCATCATCCAATTCAGCATCTGCCACATCTTCGGCGTCTAAATCCAAATCAGCAGAGTCTTCACCAAAATCCAGGTCATCTTCGCCACCCAATTCCAATTCTTCCATTTCTTCAGCAGCCTCGCCAAGATCTCCCATTTCCATATCGTCTGCTTCTGAATCCAAGTCAATTGCCTGACCATCATCGCCACCAAAATCTTCCAATTCCAGATCATCACTTTCCATAGCAGTGTCTATCTCTTCAACAGATCCGGCTTCTTCCATATCCCCTAAATCCAGTTCCTCAACATCTTCCCCTCCATCATCTCCGACATCCAGGTCACTAGTATCCATGTCACCAAGATCCAATTCATCGCCGCCCGCTTCATCGCCGCCCAAATCACCAAGATCCAATTCATCGCCGCCCAAATCACCAAGATCCAATTCATCGCCGCCCACGTCATCGCCTGCGTCATCAAAATTAAAATCACCTTCTGAAGAATCGTCCAGGTCTCCTAAGTCCATATCATCCAAACCTAAATCATCTTCCATATCCAAATTTTCATCAAAATCAAAATCTTCTGCAGTCACGAATCACTCCTGGAAACAAATTGTCAATTGTACGGGCTAAATGATGAGTAAATATCCTCAATTTTAATTACTATCATTAGGGCAACCGAGCCGTGCATAAAAACATTCGTTAAAAAATTTAAATAAATAACACATTTCAAAACATTATATGCTAAAATCAGTCCATTTATTTTACCTAATGTTTTTTTCTTATAATGTTTACTAAAAATTTGTATATTTTTCGTAGACAATTGACTTATTATTCATCACATCCACTCACTCTTTATAAGAGGTCTGGTGCAAAATTTATATTCTCCCGTTGAGGTCTATCCTTTTCTGCAGCAATTATGTTTAGTTGATCAAACCGAACAGAGAAAACAATATATTTCCCGTTTGAACGAGCTCCTGCAAAAGGAACAGCACAAACTCCAGTTAGAGCCAGAAGAAACAGAGCTACATGCCTATGTTGTAGCAAGAGAGCAAATTTTTAGCAATATTACTTGGTCTTATTTCAAAGAAGAAACCAATAAAATAATAGAAGCCAACTTAAAGGTTGAAAATTCCTTTGAGATTCTAGCAATGAATACTCATCTAATCGATGGTATCATTCATGTGGCCTTTGATTTTGTATTGGCAGATTTACCATTTTTGAGAACCATTCAAATGATGGAGGTTCACAAGGAGCTTTCCTTCAAAGAACGTGTTTTGCCAGAAAAAAAAGAAAAACTGGTGATTCTGGAAAAGCACCTGGAAGAGCTCAGTCAAAAGAAAGACGACAAAGAATCCCAACAAATGCTCTCCTATTACCAGGGAGTTTACAAAAGCCTGGAAGAAGAAATCGAAGAGTACCATAATAAGTCTATCGAACTTAATGAGCAATCTGCTTTGTTAGATGGTTGGGAAATGGATCAGGAGCATATCCTCAAATGCCTGGTCATTTTTGCTCGTGGCGGATATGGACGGGGGGAGCTCAGCTTTGCTTCAGACCGAGATATTGGATACTGTCTGAATCCTCAATTTTTGAATGCAGGAGAGTTTGAACTTTTCAAGCTGCTGATCATTCGCATAGAGCATCTACTCAATCAGACTGGTATTGAAACCGCCCATCAATATTTTGAAATCAACGAAGATCTGTTTCGCTTTACAGAGCCTGAAGCCATCCATACCATTTCTTCCATATTAGAAAGCCGTGTCATTCTTGGCAACAACAATTTACTGGAACGATTGAAACGGCAGTTCTTTGAAATCCTGCCTTATGAAACATACGTATTGGATAAGCTCGAGACTTATCAAAATGCCGTGCATCCTGGTTTGAATAAAATGGACCTGAAAGAAGAGTATGGAGGATTGCGTTCTATACAAATTCCACTTTGGGTGGCTTCTGCCACTTTTGGTCTGTTTACCTATCATACTGCAGAGCTATTGGCTCTCCTCATTGAAAAACACATTTTATCTGCACGTCAAGCGTTACAACTTTCACAAGCATTAGAATTTTTCTACGAATTGCGTAATTTCATAGGAGCCGCAAAAGAGCATTATTTCGATGAAGAAGCAAAAAGCGTGGGATGTTATCTCGAAGACCACTCGGTCAATGTAATCACCGATAATCTAGAAAAATTATATCTATTGAAGAAACAGCGTTTCTCGAGTTTTGATGACTTTGACCGCTACCGTCTTCGACTGGTTTATGGAGTACAAGAGCTTTCGCAATTAATGCTCAACCGGCTGCTTGATCGTACGATTGTGCGCACCTTTTCAAGTTTTCAAGCCACTGTCAATTTGGGACAGCAAAGTATTATTGAAATTCGTGCCATCGAAGGACTCCCGCAAACCCCCCTTCCTCTCATTTTCAATAACCCTATTATACTGCTGGACCTGTTCATCTACATTGGCAATTCAGACTATAGCCTGTCCAATGACTTAAAAGACAATATGGCAGATGTTATCCGTACCATCACGCCCACCGTCATTCAAACCTACCTTACTGAAATCAGGGAGCGCTTCTCAGCGATCATGCTCTCTCCTCATGCGGATAAAGCACTGAAAACCATGTTTGAAATCTATGATCCCTCCAATACAGAGCAAAACATTGATACACTCATTGGACGTTTCATTCCAGCATGCAACAAAATGCGCTATTTGTTGCGTAATTTAAATTATCATCAATATTCCGTCTGCGAGCACACCTTAGAGGCATTGCGTTACAGCAACGAAGAACTAGACTACCTGAAGAAAAAATATACCGAACTCTACCAATACCTCACACCCAAACATATTTTAGCACTCAAGTGGAGTATCCTGTTTCATGATATTGGTAAAATTGACCCCAAAACCAGGCACCAGATATCCGGGACCTCTATTGCCGTGAACGCGCTTGAGGGGATCGGGTACGATGATGAAGATATTTTTAATCTGGTGAATTCCCTTATTTACCACCATATGACTATTGTGCAGTTGAGTAAAGCTCCGACTTACCTTGATCAGGCCATGCTGCGTTTTTTTGAAGTAGCAGACCGGGATTTGATCCAAATGATTCTTTTGTTTCTGATCAATATTTCCGATTATACCGCAGTGAGTGAGGTCACTTCCAAAGAAAGAAAAATTTTACGTAATTTTTTTGATCAAACATACCAAGCCTACCTCGAAATCAGGATATCGACAGATATTAGTAATCCTATCGAACTGATCAATCTGTATCTGCACAAAAAGAAAAAAGAGCAGGAAGCCGCCACACGTATTGACATATTAATTCGTAACAGCCTTTATACGGATCTAACAACGGCTCTGTTCAGACCCCTATCCGATTTAAATCCAAAAGAGCACGAACAATTGCAAACCGTGAAAGATGAGTTGGAGCAGTACTGGAAGTATTTAAAAATGGGGAACCTCGATTATGACAACACCGAAAAATACACGGCAAAATTCATCCAAACCATCAATCAATATGTCAGTAGCCGTACCATCGATCAATTGACCGCAGAGATTGACAAAACATTCAATTGGTTCTTCAGTGCCTATCCCAACCGGTTTCTCCTGAGTAAATCCCCAGATCTACTGGCTCAGAAAATTTTGGAATTCACAAAATTTGAAGAACGCCCTATTTTCAGTGTCACGACCTCACCTCGCGGAAAGGTTACGGGTATTTTGATTTACGTTCATGAGCACCCCAAAATTTTCAGCCGAATAGCCTATGGAATGAGTGTCAAAAACATCAACATCAAGTCTGGTAAAATGAATAAGGTCATTTTTGAAAATGGAAAAGTGGGTTACTGTTATTACTTTGAAGTTTCTTCAAACGAGATGATCTTCCCCAAGGCATTAGAGCAAATCATTTTAGAAGGGTCCTTGCCTGAATTGAAAAAAGTCAATTTTCAGAATGCGTTATTCAAATCAAAATTACGGATCAAATTTTTGGGAAATGATAATAAAGGATATGACATTGTTCAGCAGGGCAACCAATTCATACGCCGCAATCAAAAGTTCCGTCTCGTAAGAATCACAACGGTAGACGCACCATTACTGTACTATAAAATTACAGAAGCATTTGACCGAATAGGAGTTGATTTCCAACAGGCTCTGATCACCACCACAGGCAATCAGGTAAATGATTTCTTTTATGTCACCGAACAAGAATGTAATATCTTGATGAATTCAAAATTTGAAGAAATATTAAAGCTTCGCTTTTCAGAACCAGATCATTTGTAATTTTATTGCACTACCCTCAAAGATGCAGGCCTTGCATAGTTTGTTACTGCATGATCCGGAATTCTTTGTATGCCAGGGACATATTCCGTCATCTCAAATCGCAGGCTTCCAATTTTCACATCCCCGTGAATCAGGACAACAGGACGATTTGGCGTGTCGGCAATCCAGAGATAAACGTCTCCTTGCTGTTGCAGTTCTTTCCCCAGATAAGTCGTCAGTTTTAATTTTGTGGCACTGAATTCGCCTGCAGGAACGGTCACTTTTTCTTTGGCAATCGGATAGGTTTCTAACCACCAATTTTTTTCTGAAGAATAAACCATCGTGCGTTGTGGTATGTTGATTTCATAGTCCAACGTACGAAGGTAATAGATCATGCCCAAGGTATCTTTTGCTCCACGGATCAACGCAAAACTTTTTACTTTGTCTTTTTTGTTTTCCCGGCGAATTGTTTCTGTCACCAAGCAGTGTTCATGATCAAATACCAAGCTTTTTTGCTTCCAAAAATGATTTGAAAAAAAACTTTGCTCATCTTGCTTGAATAGGAACTGGGCAATACGAAAGTCATGTGAATCGGAAATAGACTCCATCACATCGTGTATGCGGTAAATATTCTCATAAGATTCTAACGATTTGACCTCGGTTCTAAAGTGACGATGCCATGTTTCCTTATGCAGGATGGGTGGTTTTACGTCCATATAAATATGCCCTGCTACAATACCTGTATAACGAACAGCATACACTGCTTTTTCACCAGCTTTAAAGGGAGAGTTTTGATAAATTTCTGAAGGCGCATATTGTGGACGTGCAGGAACATTTAGAGGACAGGACATATTTTTTTCTGCCTTTTTTTCCTCAGCAGATGCGTTCCCGGAAGCAATAAAAAAAACAAACAGGAGATGAATCATGAGCAAAAAAGGAAAGTGCATAATGAATTATTTGTGTAGGTGATTGATGAAATTTTTAGGGGTGAGGATAAAATAACTTCAAACGACAATTCCCTCTTTAGCAAAGGGAGCAAGGGGGATTTTCAAAAGATAGGAAAGTTATTTAATTCTCATTCCTTAGAGTAATTGTTAGACAAATCAGTCAAAAATTTTTACTGAAAAGAAATTCAATACCTATGCCAGTAAAAATAAGTAGTTGACAATAATCTTTGAATAATTTTTCACTGTCGGATTGTGTAGTGCTCGTAATATGCTGCAAGTAACCGAAAACGACCAGGCAGAGCAAATATCTCTGAAAAAAAGAATTAGCATTGATCGATAAAATCAAGCACATTCATTTTACAAATTCATCTCTATAAACTTGCTATTTTGATATCATCTGGTGGACAATGCAGCATTGTTGTATTTGTTATACAACACTGGCAGACCAGCTGCCGCAGAAAATCATTTCACGGACTGCATACAGCATAAAAAAGTTAAGAAAGGAGGATCATATGGCTGATCTAGATGGATTAAAAGAAGGGAAAGATTTTGGAATTGGAATTCCAGTCAAGTCAGAAAAATTTTTTCTCAAAGGTTCTCAAGCTTTGGATTGGGGGATGCAACATCGATTATCCCAGATCTTCAATCCAAAATCCGGCAATACCGTCATGCTTGCATTCGATCATGGATATTTTCAGGGACCCGCCACTGGTTTAGAGCGCCTGGATTTGACAATTTCCTCGCTGGTTCCTTATGCAGACGTCCTCATGGCCACAAGAGGAGCCCTGAGAAGCAGCATCACTCCGGCAAATCATAAAGCCGTTTGTTTACGATGCAGCGGTGGTCAAAGTATTCTCAAAGAGTTGAGTAATGAAGCCGTCGCCGTTGAAATTGACGATGCCGTTCGTATCAATGCTTCTGCCATGGCCACACAAATTTACATTGGAAGCGAATATGAACACCAATCCATTAATAATTTGATCAAATTGATTGACACTGGCTACAAATTTGGTATTCCCGTATTGGGAGTAACTGGTGTCGGCTCTGACATGGACCGTACGGCTAAATACTTCAGTCTGGCTTGCCGAATTGCGGCCGAGCTGGGAGCACATTTTGTAAAAACTTATTTTGTTGAAAAAGATTTTGAGCACGTGACCGCAAGCTGCCCTGTACCAATCGTTATTGCCGGAGGGAAAAAAATTCCTGAACTGGATGCGCTCCAAATGGCACATAAAGCTATCGACCAGGGAGCATCAGGTGTTGATATGGGAAGAAATATTTTTCAATCCGATTCCCCAATTGCCATGATTAAAGCAGTAAGGGCAGTAGTACATGAAAATGAAACTGCAGAAAAAGCATATGAGATGTACAACACGTTGAAAAATGAGTTGAATTAACCAACCGATCTGCAAGATCTAAAACAACTCTTTCTTGATTCACCTAAATCGTTGGCAATACCATTATTTTGGCATTGCCAAGTAAAGAATGATGCGTTGGAATCTTCAGGTTATACTGCACAAAGGAACAAACTGGCATTTTGTTCAAATGGTCACCTTTTAAAGTATAGTAGGGATTGCCTATGTACTTGGATGATTTTACAATATCAGAAGGAATCAAACTAGAACTGGCAACTCTGAAAGATGCAAAACCCATTGCAATCTTATCTCGAGATCTGGTTGAAGCGGGACTCGGCTGGTCTTGGACACCTAGCAGAATCGCCCGGCATATCCGTTCTCCACAATCCATGGTTTTGGTGGTGCGTGCCCAAAAACAAGTGATCGGGTTCGCCACTATGCATTTTTCACAGTCAGAGGCCCATCTCGATCTTCTGGCGGTGACACCGTTGTATCAGCGTTGTGGGATTGGCAGACATCTGGTTTTATTTTTGGAGAGATCGGCAGAAGTAGTCGGAGTGTCTCTTATTGATTTAGAAGTACGAATTAACAACCAATGCGCACGTATGTTTTATCGCACACTGGGCTATCGCGAAATAAAAGTAATCCCGCGTTATTATCAAGGACGTGAGCCTGCAATGCGGATGACCCACCATCTCAAAATGTCATTTTCTCCAGATATTGGATTTCGAGAAATATAAAAAATGCTTGCAGTCGACACTCTTCTTCTGCAAGCATGGCTTCTCAAAATCAATAAACGTCCTTAGGAATGCCCAAACAATAACTTAGCAAATCTACTTGTCTTTTCAACGATCTTCTGCGTTGCTTTACCTTTTACATAGCAAACTATGAACCCGATAAAACGCCTTGAATCTCGATGAAAATCCTGCATAACTTTCGCATGTTATTATTTTCGCCTTCCTTACTGAACCGTCAAACTCCCTGTAAGCACATTATTTGGTTTAATGGTAACGCCACTGCCAAAGGTAAGGGTGAATGTGTAACTTCCCCCTTCCAGTAAGTCATTCCCCTGCAAAACGGTACTGGCTTGTGCTGATACCTGAGCTAAATTTACACTAATTTGATTGTTTGATGCAGAAAAAGCACTAGACTGAGTGGGTGAGGCTCCCACTTGACTGTCATCAGAAAACGTGACATCGACTTGAAATGGGGTGTTTGATGGCAAGGAAATACTGACAGCGCTTCCTGAAAACTTAACATCAGGCATTTTCAAAGTAATCTCTTTAAAGGTTCCTCCCTCATTGGTTCGCACCAATTTAATAGAGACATCAGCAGTAAATGTTCCGGCTGCCCCTGTTTCGTCAAATGTCATTACGATCGAAGCATCTGAAGCACTGATCGTTGTATTTGAAAGTGCTACACCATCATCACCAAATGTTGTGTGCTGGCTACCAAACAGAATACGATTGTCCTTGATGTTGAATGTATTAACGGTCGGTTCCGTATCTGCTGTAGTATCATCGTCATCGTCATTACTGCTGCTACCACCGCTACCGCTGCATCCAACAAACAATGATAACACAAAAGACAGCATTAAAATCCATAAGCTCTGCTTAAACAACTTCATAGTCCTCCATATTAAGAATGAAAATTAAAAATTACGACATTAGTTGGAAAATGCAAAAATCATACACTCACCCCTAGTCAATAATCAACATATTATAGCTATTCACAATTGAATAAGATATATTCAAACCTTCACCCCCTTCTCGTCAAAAGGAACCCCTTTGGTTAAAATAAATTTTCACCTCCTTCCAATCTTAGAACTAATCCTTGCTATGCTGATCTGGGGGAGTTCGTTCATCGCTATGAAACTGGCTCTCCAGGCATACGATCCTTTGTTGATTGTATTCGGGAGAATGATCATCGCCTCTTGCATATTCCTGTTTTTTTACAAAAAATTAAGGCAAACCCTTTACCATAAAGGCGATTGGAAATATCTGGTGTTGATGTCTCTTTTTGAGCCATGCTTCTATTTTATATTTGAAGCTTACGCACTGACATACACGACAGCCTCCCAGGCAGGAATGGTGACAGCATTATTGCCATTACTGGTCGCAATTTCAGCAGGAGTATTGTTAAAAGAAAAAATCACACCAACAGTCCTATTTGGATTTTTCACTGCATGTGCTGGAATCGGTATCCTCAGCTTTGATAATTCAAGTACGATCGATGCTCCTAATCCGATATTGGGCAATTTTTTAGAGTTGCTGGCCATGATCTGTGCGGCAGGTTACACTATTTTAGCCCGGCATTTAGGAGCAAGGTATTCTGCACTTTTTCTGACAGCGTTCCAAATGCTGATTGGAGCATTTTTTTTCGCACCTGTTTTAATTTTTCCTTCGACCATTTATCCCACAGCCTTCCCCATCGTTCCATCATTTGCACTGGCTTATCTGGGCACCATTGTCAGCTTCGGAGCATATGGACTGTACAACCATGCGTTGCGAACGATCTCAGCCAGCCACGCCTCGGCCTATGTGAACCTCATTCCCGTCTTTACTGCGTTTTTAGGGTGGTTGATTTTGGATGAGCATTTCACAATGCTGCAAAGTTTGGGTGCCATTCTTGTCTTAGCTGGAGTCTGGATTTCCACTTCTGCTTTCCGTATTGGCAAACTGCGTGCAGATTCTGCCTGACAGGGAAAATAATCCTTTAATTTTGATAGACATCTTATCCGTTCCTCTGGTACTTTAGACAAGCCTCTATCGAATATAGAAATCTTTTAGAGTCTGAAACATAGTCGCTGGTGTTGAAAAGCACGAGAGGAAAGTCCGGGCAACACAGGGCAGAATGCTGGTTAATCGCCAGGCAGTGTGAGCTGATGGAAAGTGCAACAGAAAATATACCGCCGATGGTCTTTCATGGACACAGGTAAGGTTGAAAAGGCAGGGTAAGAGCCTACCGCGCCTTTGGTGACAAAGGCGGCAATGTAAACCCCATTCGTTGCAAGTCCAAATAGAACTGCAATTAGGCGGCCCGTCTAGCAGTTGGGTAGGATGCTTGAAATTCTTGGTAACGAGAATTCTAGATAAATGACTATGACTTGCTGGTACAGCAAGAACAGAACCCGGCTTATTGATGACTCTAAAACCATGATCATTTACAAAAACCGAATGGACAACAAAACGGACAAACATCTATTCAGTGGAAACCAGGGAATCTTGGACTACCTGAAGGACACCCGCTTATTCGGCCATTTGCCCGATCCTCTACTCGAACAGCTGGTTCCTCTGGCTGACTTAAAGCACTACCCTCCAGACAGCAAAATCATCAAGGAAGGTGAAGTCAATGATCGCCTTTACTTTTTAAATCGTGGCATTATTGGAATTTACACTAAGGGAGAACGGATTTTTCAACTACAGCGCAAAGGAGACATTTTTGGTGAAATGAGCGTCATCAATCCCAAGCCAAGTACAGAAACTGTAGTTTCTGAATCACACGTCCATCTTTTTAGTATCGTCACCAAAGATATCGGCCAATATACAGCCATTGATCCAGGCACACTGGACAATACTTTTTACCGAATCTTCGCCATGATTCTGACCGAGAAGCTGACGATCACAACCCACAAAGCACTGCAATATGAGATCACAACGCGCAATTTAGAGGCAGCTAAAGAAGAATTACACATTGCCAAAAATCAAGCAGAAGCCGCAAATGATGCAAAAACCAAATTTCTTGCCAACATGAGTCACGAAATTCGCACCCCCTTGAATTCTATTATTGGTTTTAGCCATATCGTACTTGATTATGCCAAAGAAAATGAGCTCCCCAAAAAAATCAGGCAATATCTGGACAACATCAAGGTGGCAGGAAATAATTTATCTGAATTGATCAATAATATTTTGGATTTGTCCAAAATAGAAGCAGGAAAAATGGGAGTTTCCAAAGAAGTGCTGAATTTGAAACTTTTGTTTCAAGGAGTTTACCACATCAATAAAGCTCAGGCGATCCAAAAAGAGGTAGACTTTACTTATGATTTTGATTCCGATTTGCCTATCATGATTTATTCAGACCGGACAAAACTGAATCAAATTCTGATGAACCTGGTCAGTAATGCCATCAAGTTCACTCCTGAAAAAAAAGCAGTGCGCATCAAAGCAAGCAAACAAAATGAATTTATTGAGTTTCAGGTCATCGATCAGGGTATTGGTATTGCTCCAGATCAGTGGGAATTGATTTTTGATGCCTTCGAACAAATTGATGGAAGTCTAACCCGCCCTTCTCAAGGAACCGGCCTGGGCTTAGCCATTACTCAAAAAATGGTAAAATTGATGGAAGGGCATGTTTCCGTAGAAAGCGTTCCAAATCAAGGTTCCACATTCTCTGTTCTGATTCCACTGGAAACAGCAGAAGGGGCTGAAGAAAAACATACAAGTATCTCGGAAGATAATGTTGCTTTTTGTGAGGATAATGTGGTTTTAGTCATCGAAGATAACCTCATGAATCAGGAGATGCTGCAAGTTTGGTTTGAAAAATTGGGAATTCAAATCCAACAGGCCGAAAATGGTTCTCAGGGAATAAAAAAAGTATTAGCCTTGGAAGCAAACCGGCAGATTCCCGACTTGATCTTAATGGACATTCACATGCCGGTGATGAGCGGGCAGGAAGCCACCCAGAACATTCGAAAATACCCGCAGTTCTCTGACATTCCGATCATAGGCCTTTCTGCTGATGCATTCACAGAGCAGCAAAAATCGGCTTACCAGGCAGGATTTAATGACTATCTGACAAAACCTGTTGACTTCAAACATCTGTTTGCCATACTTGCTAAACATTTACGCCAAACCAGACCGAAAAAGGCCAAAACACTCCTGCCCCTGCCTGAATCGGTTAAAAAAGATATGCAGGAAGAGTTCAATCAACTCTTGGAACTCCCTATATTTCAAGGCGAACAAATTCTTGAAAAAACAGAAATTATAAGAAAGATGTGCAAAGATTATGATTGCCCTCACCTGGACATTTTAGAACAAATTGATACTACCGTTTTTGATGGAAATGAAACAAAACTCAAAATGCTGATAGAAAAGGCAAAGCAGGAAACGACTTAAAATTGAAGAAGAAAGGATATTCATGAACAAGCCAATAACAACCAAATCTTCCAGCATTTTAATTGTGGATGATGTTCCAAAAAATATTCAGGTAGTCGCTAGTTTCTTGAAATCAGAGGGGTACAAACTGGCTTTTGCACAAAATGGAAAAAATGCACTCACCCAGGCCCAAACACAAAATATTGATTTAATTCTTCTGGACATCATGATGCCGGAGATGGATGGGTTTGAAGTGTGTTCCCACCTCAAGGCATCTGAAAAGACCAAGGACATCCCGGTCATATTTCTCACCGGAAAAGTAGAAACAGAAAGTGTGGTGCAGGGATTTACAACAGGAGCCGTCGACTATGTGACCAAACCATTCAATCGAGAAGAGCTGCTGGCGAGAGTGAAAACCCATTTGGAGCTGAAGCACTCCCGGGAAGAAATCCAGAGTCTATATGAAGAGCTGGATACTGAACTCAACCTGGCTGCGGGAATCCAAAACACCGTGATGAGGGACTTGACAAATGTCTCATTTCTATCGACCACATGGATTTTTAAACCTTATGGAAAAGTATCTGGAGACATCATCGATTTTTCTACCGGTGGAGAACATGAACAGCGAATATTCATCGGAGACGCTACGGGTCATGGTATTCCGGCAGCCTTCATTACCATGATGGTGCCATTTGTGATAGGGAGTACAACAGAAACCAACACGACTAATGAAACCGTTACCATCATGAATGAAGCCTTAGCGCAGCGTCATATTGAAGATAAATTCATCACCGGCATTTATACTAAAATTTTTTCTGATGGAAAGGTCCTTACCTGCAATGCAGGACACCCCCCATTCATGGTTATTCCGGCAAACGGATCTCCTGTTTTTCCATTTAAAGAGCGAGGAGGTCTTCCCATGGGCATGTTCACATCAGACCTTATTCCTCCATATGAAGAAAAAGCCTGCCAGCTGTCTCCTGGAGACAAAGTTATTTTCTACACCGATGGCATTGTTGAGTGGTCTAACAGCCAACAAAAAATTTTTGGCATACCGGCCTTGCAGACTTTTTTAGAAGAAAACCGGGGATTAGCAATCAAAGAATTGTTAAATAAGCTGCTGGTAACAGTCGAAACCTTCAGTGAAGGCAATCCCTGCGACGATGATATCACCATCATTGGATCACAATATTTGGGAAATCAAACAACATAGGAAGGCTAAAATAATAACATGCGAAAGCTGCTTAGGATTTTCATCGAGGTTCAAGGCGTTTTATCAGACTCATAGCAAGCTATGTAATCGGTAAAGCAACGCAGAAGATCATTGAAAAGACCAATAGATTGGGTCAGTTATTGTTTGAACATTCCATAGTCAAGAGAAGATACATAACACGATGATAACAATTGATGAGATTGGAGATAGGAAATGAAAGGCCTCCCTCTGGAAGAAACCCGCCAATACATTCAAGAATTAAGAAAATTATTTCACCATGCCCCATCCCAGTTTCAGGCATGGGAAAATGCACTGGACACGATCCAAAAAAGGCTGCAGGAAAACATGGTGCGTCTGGCAATTATTGGGACCATCAAATCCGGCAAATCTTCACTCTCCAATGCCTTGCTGAAACAAGATTTATTAAAACGCGGAGCTGGTGTTCTCACTTCCATCATCACTCGCGTGCGTTATGGTTCCTCCCCTGGTGCATCCATACGATTCAAATCCTGGCCGACCATTGACCAAGAAGTACAAAATGCGTATGTTATCCTCGCCCAGGCAGTTCATCATGATTTGGATCGATCTCCCAGCTTGAATAAGCCAGAAGATCGACAGTTTTTGAAAGAGTTTTTGGAAAAACATTCTATTGAATTTTCTGAACAATATGAAAACTTAAACCAGGAGCGCATACTCTTAGAATCATTCCTGCAAGGCTACTCTGCAATTCATGGTTACTTAAAAGACGCCGAATCGAACCTCTTCTTAAAAGAAGAAGAGCTTCAGCGTCATCAAGAGTTTGTCAGTCAGAAAGAATATGCGGTGTATATGCAGGACATTCAGTTGGATCTTCCATTAGACATACTATCGCGCCTTGAAATTTCTGATTGTCAGGGAAGTGATTCACCCAACCCTCACCATTTTGCCATGGTGCAAAGTTATTTAGCCCAATGCTCACTTGTCATCTACGTCATCAGTTCGCGTACCGGATTACGACAGGCCGATCTGGTGCTCTTGCAAACATTGAAACAGTTAGGACTGCTCCAGCACACTTTATTTGTGATCAACTTGGATTTCACCGAACATGAATCTCTGGAAGATGCCCAGCGTGTTCTTAAACAGCAAGAAATTGACTTGAGACAATGGGTAGGCCAACCTCGTATTTTTGGAGTTTCGGCATTATATCAACTGTTCTCACAATCATCTTCCCCTCGCTCTCCTAGAGTCGAATCTCAACTGCAGCTTTGGAGAATGGTGACCCCTCTTATTGAATATCACCAAAAACAATGGGCCCAGCTGGAAGATATTTTACAAGAATATGCTATCCAGCATGCGGAAGAAGTCATTCAAAAAAGTGAGGCCTCCCATTGGTACTATTTAATACAAAAGATATGGGAATTTACAGAAAGTGCTCATCAAGCCAATCATGAAGACACCCAGCAGCTGCAAAAACTGCAGGAAACCATGCAAAAAAGAAATCAAGAACTGCAGGAAGCCCATCAATCTTTGCAAGCAGCATTGAATGGAGCATACAAGCAATTGAGACAGACAGTGGGTTATGATGTCAATCTTCTGTTTGAGAAAGATTCCAGCTTCATTGTTTCTCAACTTCATCAGTTTATCCAAAATTATCAACTCCCATCCGGGTTTTCTGCGTCAGAAGACAATCTTTCTATGCAAACCATCAAATTTTATAAAAATTTACAACACCAACTGTTAATTTTTGTCACAGAAGAACTGAATGCTCCGCTATTGGATCATCTGAAATCACTGCAAAACAAATACTTGGAACACCTGCAAAAAATATGTGCTCCGGCTTTCAACTTACTTCCACAAACAGCAACTTCTCATAGTGAGGTTCATGACGTTTCTCCTCTCCTCCCCCCTCAGGATGAGATTTCTTTACAATTTCCTGAAGTTTCATTTGTGATGTTTTCTTCCACACTGGATTGCCATGCCCGTGAAAAGCTGAAAAGTTTTTATTTACTGGGGAAACGGTTATTTCAGAAAAAATTGAGTGTTTTTCAGACACAAAAAGACAAGAATGCCGAACAGGACCCGACTCTGATGGATCAACAATTTTGGGAGGAGCTTTTAGTGCAGTTGAAACAAGATGCTTCACATAGCCTGGAATTTGACATACTGAATTACCGGGAAAACATCAAATATCTCTACTTATGCAAGGGGCTGGAGCTGCTCATTGAAAGCATCATCAAACAATTTACCTTGCAAATGGAAAGTGCCCTGATTGATTGTGACAATCTCTACCAAAACCTGCAAGATGCCCAGCAGAAAAAAGAAGACTTCCTACCAAGATTAAACGAACTTCGGGAAATCCTGCAGGATCTTCCCACCCAAACTGGGTTTCCCGCCTTACTTCGTTTAGAATCCGACAAAAGTACCCTGCCATAGCATACATGGATTTTTTTAAAACAAATGTGCTTCCTCTTGGCTTAATCATTGCTATCGTTGTGGCATTGCTGATTCCAAATCCAGGAATATATTTGAAGCAGCATGGGTTGGTACCATGGATGGTAATCAGTATCTTCTTGATATACGGTTATCAGACCAAGTACAAAGAAATTCCATGGAATCTGAGCTTTTTGAAAACATTTGTTTTTGCATTCTTTACCAATCTGCTAGTCGCTCCATTTCTGGGATTGGGCCTTGCCCATCTGTTTCAACTGTCCTCTGCAATGACCCTTGGGTTAATTGTCGCTTCTGTTGTTCCTCCGACTCTATCTTCCGGGGTTGTGCTGACTGAAGTAGCAGGGGGCAATACGCGATGGGCCTTAATGATGACCATCGGACTCAACATCATTGGGGTATTCACTATCCCTTTCATTCTACCCCTTTGTTTGAAAGTTGATGATGAAATCATTGTATCCGCCTTCCCATTACTCCAAGACCTGGTACTTTATGTACTGGCACCGCTCCTCGTAGGAAATCAAGCCAGACGGTTCTTTCAGGAAAAGCAAGAGCCCTCCGCAATCAAACAAATTCCACCCGCATGTGTTATTTTGATTGTATGGATATCCATGTCGGCTTCTTCAGAAATCTTGATGACTCTTGATATTCCAAGTTTATTGAAAATATTGGCTGCTGCTTTTTTTGCACACCTATTGCTATTATTGGGAAATGCGAGTGGAGGGCTTTTTCTTAAATTGAAAAATAAGGAAAAAAAGGCATTGCTTTTTGTTGCTTCTCAAAAGACACTGCCTGTTGCTATCAGCATCCTGACGGTGATCAATGCAGCAGAAGCTACCGCAGCGCTGCTGGTGTGCATTGTATACCATTTTATGCAGCTCTTAATGGATTCGGTCATCGCTTCGAGAAGTATCGCCTGACCCTGCCGCCAATGTCAACACGACTTGTGTACCATGCTCTTTGGCATCCTCTGTATGCTGTTGAGAAAAAACTTCAATGCTGCCTCCATATTCCACAACAAATTTTTTCATCAAGGGCATTCCAAAGCCCGTGCCTTTTTCCCCATTGGTCCCGCTGCGGGTCGTTGCCTTATTCGGCTTAAAAATGTCCTGCAGCAGCTTTTCAGACATACCCACCCCGGTATCTTTGACAACCAAAATAATCCGATTCTCTTTTCCCTCCGCATCAATCATAATTGATGAACCGGAAAAAGAAAATTTGATGGCATTGGTCAAAATATTGTTTATGACCGAGTTAATAAATGATGTTTCTTCCACCTGCACCATCAAAGTCTCATCAACATTGATGACCGGCGTGATCTCCTTTCGAATGAATTGATCCTGAAGCATGTTGATTGAATGAGAGATCACTTCCTTAAGATTGACGGGAATTAAGGTCATTTGGTATTTTTTTTCTTCCAATGCTCTCATTTGCCGCACCAAATCTACAATTTTCACACCACTCTGAACAGCATGCAGCATCATGCTTCTCTTTTCCACAAGGATGGATGGATCCTCTTTTGCGTGCTGCAATGCCAGCATCAAACCATTCAATGGATTCAATAAATCATGGCATAACACATGAAGCAGCTCCTGGTATTCTGTTTTTTGTTTCAACACAACTTCCTTATTCCGCTTCAATTGCAAATGCGTATTGATCCGAGTCAACAATTCCCTTGAATTAAAAGGTTTAGTGATATAATCCACAGCACCCAATTCAAACCCTTTGATCATGTCATCCATCTCCATTTTTGCGGTCAAAAATATGATGGGAATGTCTTGTGCTTCAGGGGAGTCCTTGAATTGTCGACATGCTTCAAACCCATCAATGTCCGGCATCATGATATCCAGCAGGATTAAATCGGGAAGGCTGGCTTTTGCGGAGCGAAATGCAAGAGAGGCACTGGGTGCAGAGCGCGCTTTATAGCCATTCGCCGTCAAAATCCCAGACAACAGCCTCAAATTATTCGGATTATCATCAACAACCAGCACATTGCCTCTGGGTTCAGCTTCTTGTTCTATATTTCCAGTTTTGTTGTTCATGTCCTCATACCCCATGAAAAGCGATACAACTACTGTTCAAAGAAAGACAGCAGTTTTTCATATTGAAAATTTTTTGCTAAATTTTCCAAGGACTCCGCTAAAACGTGATCATGCTTTCGTACCTGTGCGATATGGTCGAGCATCTTTTCTACATCAAGCTCCAAAGTGGCCTGTCTCAGATGGCTCAATAGCCATTCAGGCAGTCCGGTCAAAGCTTCTGCCAGTAAAGCATCATTTGATGGATTCTTAGAGAAAATAGATGTCTGGATGTTTGGGATGAATCCTTCTCCCTGATCCTCTAAATCGGAATAAAGATAACGAATCTTCAGATATTTACCCATTGCCTCAAAAAGCTCTGACTCGTGAAAGGGCTTACGCATGAAATCGGTTGCACCTGCTAACAGGACAGAGGATTTATCGCGTTCAAACACACTGGCAGTCAATGCGATAATTGGAATTTGCCGGGACTGATCTATTTGAGCTTCCAATTCATGCTTTCTAATTTGTCTGGTTGCATCATAACCATCCATCACAGGCATCCTCACGTCCATTAAAATAAGATGGGGATTCCACTTTTTATACTTTTCCACCCCCTCTTTTCCATTGGAGGCTTCCTGCACTTCAAAACCAACCAGCTGGAGCAATTTTTTCAAGAACAATCGATTTTCTATTTTATCTTCAACAACCAAAATACGAAATGCCTCCTGGCCAGGCTCCAAACCAATCACTCTCTGACCCCTCTCCTTGATCTGAATTTCCTGGGCTCCAGCTGATTCCACCCGAATGTAAAACTTGAACAAACTTCCGGGACCTCCTTTTGTGTGCCCATCATGGATTGTGGAACGAAGTGGAGGACTCTCAACCGCAATATTCCCTGCCATCAACCATACAAATTCTCGACTGATGGACAATCCCAATCCAGTGCCTTCCTGGACATTCTGTCCACTTTTTGTCTGCGTAAAGGGATCAAACAAAACACCTATCTCATCGGGAGCAATTCCAGCCCCAGTATCCTCAACCTCAAAAAAAAGACCCGGTATGTCATTTTCCTCATTCAACATCGGTAATTTTCTGCTTTCCACTCGCAGTGAGATACAGCCTTCCTCCGTAAACTTGATGGCATTGCCAAGTAAATTCAAGAGAATCTGGCGCAATTTATTTTCATCGGTTCTGACGTATCGAGGCAGATCTGAATCATAATTGAGAGTGAAGCATAAATTTTTATTTTCTGCCCGCAAACGCACCATCTTTTCAATGTTCAGCAGGGCTTGATGAAGATCGAAACTTTCTACATTCAGAGTAACCTGTCCTGCTTCAATTTTTGACATGTCCAGCACATCATTGATCAAATCGAGCAGATGAGTACCGCTCCTGATGATAATGCCCAAATATTCCTGTTGAGTGGTATTGAGGGACTTATCGCGCCCCATCAATTCAGCAAACCCCAAAATCGCATTCATGGGAGTGCGCAACTCATGGCTCATATTGGCCAAAAAAGCACTTTTGGTTCGGTTGGCTGCCTCAGCCGCTTCTTTGGCTTCTACCAGTTCAAGAGCTTGCTCTTCCAGCTGTTTGGTACGTTCGACAACCCGCAATTCCAACTCTGAATGTGCTTTTTGCAACTCAAATGTTCGTTTACGTACCTCGTTTTCCAGATTTTCACGATACCTCTGGTTTTCCCGAGACAATACAACACGTTCCCACGCCTTCTGAATCGCATGTTCAATAATCGACATATCCTGGATTGGTTTTGCAATAAAATCCCATGCTCCCAAGTGAATGGCTTTGATGGCTTCTTCAATCACTCCAGCACCCGATACTACAATAACAGGAGTCTCTGGAGATTTCTTCTGCACTTCCGCTAATACTTCAAAGCCATCCATTTTCGGCATCCACAAATCCACTAAAAGGACATCCGGGTCATTATTATGAAATTCTTCCAATCCAATTTCACCATTTTCAGCCTCTAACACGGTAAAACCCTGATCGTCCAGATAAGCAGAAATACCCATCCTCACTCCCGCTTCATCTTCAATAACCAATACCCTTATTTCTGATTCCTTATTCATAATTTTCCCAGGAGACATGACGGTATGCAACTGTATGTAGCACGTTATCTACGCCATTACTATACAGAAACAGAAAATAAAATTTTCTATTAACGGATGAGGTTAGTCTGCCAGCGGCGCAATTGCCAACGCAATATTACTGGTGAGGAAGGGGTTGGATTCCAGAGAAAAATTAGTAATGCTGTCCAAGTCTTTGTCCAAAATGCTGTATTTCCGATCAGAAAGTACACCCACTCCTGCCTTCAACAGAAAGATTCCCCAAAAATGGTAACCAACTTCCAGAGCAGAATGCAGTTCAACTGTTTTGAAAACAGAGCTGTCCCATGGATCTTTCTGGGAAAGTCGATAAAAATTCGTTTGTTTCTCAAGGATTAACTCAGCAGACATGTTCTCAAAAAAAAGCGCAAAAACTGATAATTTCAACGGATAGAGGACTTCAATTGAGAAATCCATCTTAGTTTTCTGAGTGAATCGAAAAAACGGTACTACCGCAACACTGGGAAGTTCCGGTAAATGAATCGCTCCAATAGCAACTTCAAAATCGGGCTCACGAAACGCCACTTCCCCCAGAGGGTACACGGGGGTAATTTCTCCCAGAAAAGAACGCTGAAACACGCCAAACCTCCAGGATACATCAGAATCCGGATTCAGCAGATAATTGAAGGCAATGACCGAATTGTAGTCTTCATTGCTGAGATCCTCTCTGTCCGATGTAATTGAAGCACCACCACTTAGGGCAAGCATGTCTCCATTCAATGAGACAGGCAGCGTTATTGTCCACGAATCATCAAATAAGTCAGAAGGAAGGTCTTCGCCAGTCACCCTCAAATCATCGTCTTCAGAAATATATTGAGCCAAAGAATCACCTTTTCGGTAAAATAGCGACACTCTCCTCTTTCGCAAAGTAGCCAGAACAAGATCAATTTTAGAAATTTGATTTCTTACGGCAAGCGAAGGCATACTTAACGAAGAATCCAGGGAATCGCTCACTTCTGCTTCTGGAATGTATTCGTCCACAGAAGATAATAACAGTAAAGGTTGGATTGCAGGGTCCGAATTGAGCTGATAAATGATTTGGGCATGCCCATGTCCTGCCAAGGTGCCCCAGAAAATCAAGACGATCAGGGAGCGGTACGAATAAGCAAAAAAGTTGCTCATAGGGATATATTCTGTTTGGATTCTAAGATGGAAGGCTGTCATCTTGCCAATAGCCAAACATAAAAGGAATGCAATCCTCATGCTATTTTCAGGTTGGACAAATAGCGGGAAGTGCCTCACACCTGCTGGTAGGATAAAAAATCAATTTACTGGCACGAGCTGTTTGGAAATGGCATGACGGACCAGAGAAGGAATGTCCTGCACATTGAATTTACGCATCAGGTTGTAACGATGAAACTCAACGGTACGGGGACTGATGTTCAAAGAATCGGCAATGACTTTGGTGGCTTCTCCTTCGACAATATGTTCCAATACTTGTTTTTCTCGCAAGGTAAGGGAAGGAAATAAAATATCCTGCTCCAAATCCGGGACTGTTTTTTTGATAAGCAGCTCCATCTGGTTTTGTTCTGTTTTATCACTAAATATCAAAACGACACCTTTGAGTGCTCCTTCCTCGTTCCTGATGGGAGTGATACACAAATCCAGAATAATTCGGGTATCCAAGGTTTCATAACACAAGTTGGATTTTCGTACAGTTCCCTGTTCATTCAAGACTTTGGTAACCAATTGTTCCAAATCGGGTACTTGGGAACATAACGAACAGGCTTCCATCAAGCTCCGGCCCACACTGTCTTGTTTTTTTAATTGAAAAATGGTTTCTGCAACAGGATTGAGAAACAGCACAGTCTGGTGAACATCCATGGTGATCACCGCCTCTCCCAGGCTGTTTAAGATAGAGGAATACCAGCGCTGTTGATCCGTCATCCGCTTCTGGACACGATCTTTGTAAAGAGCAATTTCGATGGTGATTTGCAGTTCCCGATCATTGAAAGGTTTGAGCAGATATCCAAATGGTTCTGTGGTTTTGGCACGCTGCAGATTGGCATGGTCACTATAAGCCGTGAGGTAAATGATGGGTATTTCAAATTGATCATGAATTCGTTTTGCGACCTCAATACCATCCATCTCTCCCTTAATAACAATATCCATCAAAACCAAATCCGGCCGCGCCTCTACTATTTTGGATAAAGCCTCATCCCCTGAAGAGGCAATGCCCAATACATAATAACCAAAGTTCTCCAATTGCTTTTTAATGCCCAATGCAATAAAGACCTCATCTTCAACAATCAAGATCTGAGTATTTGACATGATTATTTACCCCCTGGCAAACTGAATCTGAAAAGAAGTGCCTGCGTTCCTTTTGATTTCCATGGTTCCCCCAAGCTGCTGGACCAGATGATACACCAACAACAACCCGGTTGTTTCTACCCTACTGGGATCAATATGCTCCGGCAAGCCAATACCATTGTCGGCGATCACCAATTCTGCCTGTTTTTTTCCCACGGGGCCAATGAGAACTCTTAGCTGCTGGCCTGCCTGCTCTTCTGGAAATGCATGGCGAAACACATTGATCACCAACTCATTGACCAATAACGCACAATGAATAGCCCGATCCACATTCAACCAAACCGATTTACTTTGCAAATCCAAAGAAATATGGTTAGAGCGTAGAGGAAAATGGTTGAATAAATTAGTCATTTGCTGCTGAACATAACCCTCCATTTCCACTTCCGTCAGGTTTGAAGATTCATACAGCTTTTTATGAACCAGTGAAATGGTATCCACCCGGCTTTGTGTATTCCTAAGAATTTCTTCCAATTGGGGATTCTCTGCATTGGTAGAGTTCAGAGTCAAAATGCTTGACACAATCTGCAGGTTGTTCTTGACTCGGTGATGTATTTCCTGCAGAAGGTGCTTCATCTCCTCCTGAATGGCCCTATTTTCTTCCTTAACTGCATGCAAATTACGGACACTTTCTGCCAGCAGCTGTTCCTGCTGCCAGGATTTCCTTAAAATAGTTGTCTGATGCAATGCGTGTTGGACCCGTTTTCGGATTAATTCTTTTTGCAGCGGCTTTTCAATAAAATCAATACATGAGTTTTCCCAAAGTTCTGGAGGCAACTGAGAAAAGTTTTGTGATAACAGCAGTAATGGGACTGGTTTGGGCAATGAATCATAAAAATTAAAAAAGTCTTGAAAAAAATTTTTGGAAATTTCATCAAAATCTATAAAAAAAATATCTGCAGCAAGTAATGCTTCCCGTTTCAATAAGGCACTATCCGCCTTAATTTGTAAAACTGTTCCCAAGTCATCCACCCAACTCTTTATTTTTGTTAAAATTTTGTTATTATTACTAAAAAAATAAATATCGTTCATCGCAGAAAACCCATCCATCGGAAAAAATGGTGTTGTTAAGGAAGGCAAAAATAATAACATGCGGAAGTTACGCAGGATTTTCATCGAGACTCAAGGCTTTTTATCGGGCGCATAGTTAGCTATGTAAGCGGTAAAACAACACAGAGAATCGTTGAAAAGACAAGTAGATTGGGTAAGTTATTGTTTGAGCAATCCTAAATGATAATCCTTAAAAGAAATTCAATTATCAAGCTCCAACTAGTAAATTTACCAGGGAGTTTCCCGAGTAGACAAAAGAACGGGGTGTGCTAGTAAAAGGCAGCTCTTTTTAACTTAATTTACATGTAACCTTACTTGGAGGATAAGTATGGAGGCAAAAGTAATATGGTTATTCGCGTTTGTACTCATGTATTGGAGTTATTGTGTTTTTTGGGGAATCAAAGGCGCAATTCAGAGTAGAACTGCTAGTGACTACATGGTAGCAGGCCGTTCAATCCCTCTATGGGTATTTGTACTGGCGGCAACAGCAACATCTTTTTCAGGATGGACCTTTGTTGGGCATCCTGGCTTGATTTTCCGTGATGGATTTCAGTATGCTTACGCATCTTTTTATACAATTACCATTCCTCTTACCGGCGTTGTCTTCTTAAAGCGTCAGTGGATGCTTGGCAAACGTTACGGTTTTGTAACACCTGGAGAGATGCTTGCCGAGTATTTTCAAGGCCAAGGTATTCGACTGCTTACTGTAACCGTAGCTCTTTTCTTTTCAATTCCTTACCTGGGATTACAATTACGTGCATCCGGTTTTCTATTCAACGTCCTGACTGACGGAATGCTTGGTGTCGAAGTAGGTATGTGGATGCTTTCAATTGTGGTGTTTATTTATGTGGCTTCCGGAGGAATGAAAGCGGTGGCTTATGTAGACACCATGCAGTGTCTTCTGCTTGCCGGAGGAATTGTGGTTCTTGGGATAATCGGTATCAACCAGATTGGCGGTATTGATGCTCTCAAAGAAGGAATTGTTAATTTAGTAGCAAGTGATAAAAATCGGACTCCTGACGGATACAGCCATTATATTGCCATTCCTGGTATGATCCAGTTTATTGGTACTGGAACAAAAGCAGCGGGTGGTGCCTGGACAGGTATGATGGTGTTGACTTATATGTTTGCCCTGATGGGAATTCAGTCTGCACCGGCTTTCACCATGTGGGGATTTGGAAATAAAACCCCAGAGCCTTTTGCACCACAACAAGTATGGGCCTCTTCTTTCTGTATTGGTTTTATCCTTTTCTTCTTTACGGCAGCCCAAGCGTTTGCGGCTCACCTTCTTGGCGGAAATAAAGTATTATTGGAGGCAGGATTGGCAACCAATGTCATGGAGATCAACCAATGGAACGCAGCTGGTTTATTCAATCAAGGGGGCTTGGTTCCTCATTTGATTAATCTTGTAGGACCTACTGCTCCATGGCTGGTTGGTTTGCTGGCAGTTTGCGCCTTGGCAGCCATGCAGTCCACGGGTGCTGCTTACATGTCGACTGCAGGCAGTATGCTCACCAGAGATTTATACAAACACTACATCAACCCTGACGCGGGACACTCCACTCAAATTCTTTTTGGCCGACTTGGTGTTGCGTTTATCGTGGGTGGTGCATTGGTTGTGGCAACAGTGGCTACTGATGCTCTCGTATTGCTTGGGGGACTGGCCGTTGCTTACGGATTTCAGATGTGGCCCGCTTTGCTGGGTGTCTGCTGGTTTCCATGGCTCACTCGGCAAGGAGTTACCTGGGGACTTTTCTTTGGAATTATTGCAGTGACTCTCACAGAGACCATCGGACAGCAAATAACAGGCGGCGCCTTGCCTTGGGGGCGTTGGCCATGGACCATGCACTCTGCAGGATGGGGAATTTATTTCAACCTAGGAGCTGCTATCATTATTTCTGCAATGACACAAAATTCTGATGCCACCGCACACCGCATGAAATACCATAATTTTCTCCAAGAACATGCTGGTTTGCCTGAAGAGAAAAAGGGGCTTGTACCTGTTGCCTGGATCATTGTTCTCCTCTTCTTTTTCTTTGGAATTGGACCAGGTGCTGTTATTGGAAATACGTTCTTTGGTGATCCTAACGATTCAACGACATGGGCCTTTGGAATTCCATCTATTTGGACCTGGCAAATTGTCTGGTGGGTCTTTGGCGTATTCATGATGTGGTTCATCGCTTACAAGATGGAACTGTCGATACTACCCCATAAAGAGGTTGAAGCTCTAACCGAAGATATCTGGGAAGAAAAAATATTGGGTAAAAAACCATAAGCCGTTTTCAATATTTTTGAGTCTACTCGTATAAAGCAGGTGTAGCCGGTGCATCAGGCTTGCCTGCTTTTTTTGTATTTTTCCCGTTACTCACCAATTCCTGTTGCTGCTACACCTTGATTTTCCTTTTTTTTTTGCTAAATTAGGCGAGCATGATACAGCGCCAGCAATTGTGATTTCAGCTCATGCACACCACCTCTTTATTTAAAAAAATAATGGAAAATCTACAAATTTTAATGTGGTACTGGGGTACTTCTTTTGTATTGGCATTTCTCCTTTATTTCCCGCTGAATAAGTTAGTCTTTACAATTCAGATACGGAAAATACAGCGACAGCTGGGGAGATTCACAACAGACGAAGAAAATGAGAAACAAAAGAGACGGGCAAAATTGGTTGCCGGAATCATTGCGATCACTTTTTCTTTTATGTTTAACCGAACCTTATTGCCTATATCCGTATGAGCACCGAAATGGACCCCCAAATTTACCAGTTTCTGAAATGGCTGGCCATGGGCACGGCTGTTTTGACTATTGGCATAACCACTTACAGCTACATCACCGGGGGGCTGGAAGATCAAACCAGTCTACATTACAGGACTGGGAATCTACGTTTGGAAGATGGGCATTATCAAGAAGCATTGGAGGAGTTCGAGGGAGCGATCAAAGAAGTTCCTTCTCATTCCGAAGCTTATTTGGGAAAAGCCCTGTCCCTGAAAGGGATTGGCCAAATGAAGCTTGCACTTGAAACTATCAATATTGCCCTGGAGTTGCGCCCTGATTTTGGTGCAGCGTATGCCAACCGGGGAATTATCCATGATTTCTTAGGAAAATACCAGGAAGCTTTGCAGGATTATAGACGTGCCATCGAAATTGATCCGGGATTGGCTGAGGGGGCTGGTTTTTTGACCCGTTTTCTTCGTAATCAGCCAGACACCCCCCCAACCATTGCCGATCGGGCAAATTACCTGGAACAAGAACTTCAAAAACTTCCTGACAAGAGACTGTTGCGTGTTCCTGAGGAAGATGAAAAACAACAAGGATATAAATATGAAGGAGTTCTGGATGAGAAAAAATAAGCCTGATTTCTTTCCACCAAATAAAAAGGAAGCACTCCGTGTCCGACCCTAAATTCATTGACATTGTTTTTGTTGTGGTTACAGGCATAATCGCCTATCATGGTATCACCTACCGAAGCAAAGAAGGACAACCAAGCGGGGTTCATATGTTTTTCGGATCCATTGCCCTCCTCTACTGCCTCACCGTCCTGGGAAAGGACATCCTGGGACTCTTTTAGTTCTTATTTCGTCAATTTCTGTTCCCAATAGCGGAGAAGGTTTCTGTCTCATTCAAACGCATGATCCCTTCATAGAACCAGCCCGACCAACTCACCTATTCCACAAACCAGCAAAAGCCATCAAAGCAGGTACAATTATGAAAATTTCGGTGGAATGTTCCAAGGGATTTTGATTTATATTCATTTTATCCCTTTCCAATGTTGGTATTGTATTTTAAACTGAATGACTCATGCTATTATTATAGATTATAATGTCAGTCTGTCTGTTCGTAAATTTGGTAGTTTTTTCTTCATTTTTTCATCCCAATGGTTGATATTCATTGGCAACCTAGTAAATTTATTGATATTTTCCTCCTTTCTACTAACTTTGAGCTACTGGCAACAAAGTTTATTCAAACCCATAATAAGGATTGGTAAATGATATGAGACAAAAACTGATTGGAATATTTTTAGTAGGATTGTTCCTTTTGAATTATCCCGTTTTGTCTTTATTTAGCCCGCAATATTGGGTGTTTGGCATGCCCTTGATTTATTTTTATTTTTTTGCCCTCTGGCTTGTTTTAATCGCATTAGCCTGCTGGATTATTGAGAAGAAGGATCCCCTCCCGACGGAAACTAAAGAATTGCAATGATTGCCAATTTCGGATTGTTTTTACTAGCCCTGGCTTACTTTGGTTTACTCTTTGGTATCGCCTACTATGCAAACAAACAAAGAAAAGCAGGGCGAAGCCTGATCAACAACGCCACCATTTATTCGCTGTCTTTTGCTGTTTATTGTACCGGATTGACATTTTATGGAAATGTCGGCAGTGCAGCCACCCAGGGTTTTATGTATCTCCCCATTTATTTGGGGCCAACGCTGATGGCGTTTCTATGGACAGGAATTCTTCGCAAAATCATACGCATTTGCAAACTCTATTCAATCACTTCCATTGCCGATTTTATTTCCTCGCGATATGGAAACAGCTCATTGCTGGGAGGCGTTGTAGCCATTGTAGCTGTTGTTGGTATTTTGCCTTATATTTCTCTACAGCTCAAAGCAATCAGTTCCAGCTTCCAGTTGATTGTTGATTTCCCCGAAGAATTCATTACTTTTTCCTTAACCTTTCTTCCATTTACCAAAGTCACTACGTTCTACATCACTACCCTGCTGATTATTTTTGTGATCGCATTTGGAGTACGCAGCCTGGATGCAACAGAACGTCACGAAGGCTTGGTTGCCGCAATTGCGTTTGAATCCATTATAAAGCTCGTAGCATTTATTTCACTTGGTTTGTTTGTCGTCTATGGCATCTACAATGGATTTGGAGATTTGCTGAAAGAAGCAAAACAAATTCCAGAATTGGAATCTCTTTGGACATTACGAAGTAAAAATAATTCTTATGAAGAGTGGTTTTTTCTGAGCTTACTGGGCATGCTGGCCATTTTACTCCTGCCTTGTCAATTCCAAATGGCCGTGGTGGAAAATGTCAACGAATCCTTCTTGGATCGTGCCAGTTGGCTTTTTCCGCTCTACCTCTTTTTAATTAATTTATTTGTGTTCCCCATTGCGCTGGCAGGACGCCTTCATTTTCCAAACACCATGGATGCGGATACTTTTGTATTGGGACTTCCCATTATTTTCAAACAGGATTTTCTGGTTTGGTTGATTTTTATTGGAGGTCTTTCAGCCGCCACAAGCATGATCATTGTCGAAACCTTAGCATTGAGCACCATGATTTGTAATTCTCTGGTAGTTCCTATTATCATCAGCCTCCCTCTGGTAAAAATCAAAGAAGGCCCTGCATTGAACAGAATCCTGCTGTTCATCCGCCAAGGCAGTGTTGTGCTGATCTTATTTACCAGTTACCTCTACTTTCAAATCGCCAGCAGCGAGGCATCTCTCGTATCCACAGGACTGGTGTCTTTTCTGGCAATTGCGCAATTTGCGCCTTCCGTCATTGGAGGGTTGTATTGGAGAAGTGGTACCCGGCTGGGAGCATTATTTGGTTTGCTGGCGGGCTTCTCCATTTGGGGGTACACCTTGTTGCTCAGTCAACTAACCCAGGCCGGTCTTTTCCCCCAATCCATTTTGCAAGAGGGTTTGTTTGGAATAGAATTTTTAAAACCCTCTCAGCTATTCGGAATTGAGACAATGGGTCCTATTGCACAGGCTACTTTTTGGAGTTTGTTTTTCAACACCAGTCTGTATATTGGTATTTCCCTATTGAGTCCACAAAGAGCAGAAGACCGCAGTCAAGCCAGTCTCTTTATTGATGTCATGCGTTACTCCATTGATCACAGCCACTCCAAATTATGGAAGGGGACTGCGTCAACCCATGACTTGCGTCAATTGTTAGAACGCTTTTTAGGCAAGAGGCGTACAGAAGACTCCCTGCAAATATATGCTACCCGGAATCAGTTTGAACTTCAGGAAAACTTACAGGCAGATGCCGACTTGGTGCAATATACAGAAAATTTATTATCAGGGACCATTGGATCGGTTTCTGCAAGGATTATGGTAGAATCTGTTGTTGGTGCCGAACCATTAAAAATGGAGGAAGTGATGAATATGCTGGATGCGACCCAGCAAGTTATTTCCTATAGTCAACAACTGGAAGAAAAATCACAACAACTACTGCACGCCAATGAAGAATTACAGAAAGCCAATCTGCGCCTGACTGAGTTGGATACCTTAAAAGATGATTTCATTTCGATGATCACTCATGAACTGCGAACACCCCTGACCTCTGTGCGGGCATTTTCTGAAATCATTTACCATACACCCGACTTAGAACGTGCCCAAAGAGAAGAGTTTTTAGCCATCGTTATCAAAGAAACAGAACGCTTGACCCGGTTGATCAACCATGTTCTTGATTTTGAAAAACTGGACTCTAAAAAAATGAAATGGAACATGGAACCCGTTGAGATACAATCCATTATTGAAAATGCCATTACGACCACCAGCCAGCTGGCAAAAGATAAAAATATTGAAATGCTGTGTAATTTGCCTGACTCCCACCCCAAAATCTTTGGGGATCATGACCGACTGACCCAGGTCATGATCAATTTACTTTCCAATGCGGTCAAGTTTTGCCCAGAAGAGGGAGGAAAAATCTGGATTACTCTCAATCATCTGGGATCGAAGGCACAAGTGCTGGTTCGAGATAATGGGGTAGGCATTCAACAAGAAGATCAAGAACACATTTTTGAAAAATTTCGTCAAGTTCAGAATCCTCAAAATAAAACTTATTCTGGCAGTGGATTGGGATTGTCGATCAGTAAAAACATCATTGAGTATCACAACGGTCGCATTGGAGTGGCATCTGGAAGTGAGAAAGGTGCCATTTTTTACTTCACTCTTCCTTTACTCTCTTAACTAATATGGTTTATCCATGGACACTAAAAAAATAGTCATTGTCGAAGATGATCCCATGATCATGCTATCTCTTCAATTTTTAATGAAACAACAGGGACATCAATCTCATCTTGCCAAAAGCGGGGAAGAGGCTTTGGAGCTGATAAAAGCTATACACCCTGATTTGATCCTGATGGATGTGATGCTGCCCAACCGAACCGGAGTGGAAATATGTGCAATATTACGAGACAAAGCCGAGTTTCAGCACACAAAAATAATTCTTTTGACCGCAAAAGACCGGGATACCGATATACAGAAAGGAATGGATGCCGGAGCAAATGCTTATGTGACCAAACCATTCTCTACCATCGAATTGACCAATACGGTTCAAAAACTGCTGGCCGAAAATAAGATCAAGCCCTAACAGACTCATCCCTGGATCATGTCCAGAAAATTGAGCCGGTTGATACTGACAGACAAGGTTGTCAGATTGATTGGAGAACCTGCTTTCAGTTGATCAAGTGTTTGAAAGTGTGCAGCCACAGGAATAGCAAACTGTTTACTGAGAGAAGCCAACAATTCTTCAGAAGATATCGATCCCAAAGAAGCTTTATCATGATGCTGTAAGAGCAAACGTATTAAATTGATCTTACGCAATCCAATAGTTTGTGCCAAAATGTCCTGGTGGGATTGATCCCAATCTGTCTTCAATTCAATATTTTGTATTTTATCTCTTAGCCATTGAAAACCAAATATTTCATCAACCAGGGTTGTCAAACGCAATGCGGTAGGAACCTCAATTCCTTCGGATTCATGCAAATAAATGATGTCCGGGGCCATGGCCAGTTGATCGAAAATGCTAATTTCTTTTGCCAGTTCTTTAGTAAAACCTAATTCTTCCATAGTGTCCACAATCGCACAATTATTTTTTTCTGAAGCAACCAATGCTTTTTTCAATGTGTCCAATAACCCTTTGTACTTCTCAATCATACTAAAATCTAAAGGTTTCCCGAGCTGCAACAGACTTTGCGTCAAGACCTGCATCACTTCTTCAAACTTAATCAAAATCTGATATTTTTCTTTCTCTTGCACCTCTTTTGCGGATAAGATTTTTTCACGATATTTGCTGCCTGACAAAATTTCATCAAAAATCAAATAAGCCTTCGCAATATCAGCAGTAGCACGATTGGTCAGTTGCTCCATCCTGAAAAAGAAGGTCATCCCTGCTTGATTCACAATTTTATTCGTGAGCAGCGTGCCAATAATTTCGCGTTTGAGGGGATGTCCACTGATTTTATTTCCAAAACGATTACAAATTGTCTCTGGAAAATACGCCTGGTAGGTTGTTTCTAAATAAGGATCACTGGGCAGTTCCGATGCCAATAATTCATTGTAAATTGACATTTTGACATAGGCTTGGAGCACTGCTAAAACAGGACGTGACATCCGTTCAGAAGCTTTTTCCATTTTCTCTAGTTCACCGCGACTTGGAATAGACTCGCTTTGAGCATCCAACCCTTTTTCTACGATGAGATACCGAATCAGGTATTTAAAAAGACGAAATTTTTCGGCAGAACGAATTTGATCCATCGACAGCAAGCGATGCTGCCCTCGATTATTTGCTAAGACCAACTCGGACACCTCATCTGTAGCTTTTTCTAGAATTTCATTACGTTCTTCTATGGATTTCAAGTGCTTCTGCAGCAACAGCTGCTGGAGTAAAATTTTGATATTGACTTCATAATCCGACATATTGACACCAGCAGAATTATCAATGGCATCGGTATTGAGGTGTCCTTTTTGGTCAAATGCGATTCTTCCCAGCTGGGTCAATCCAAGGTTGGCTCCCTCTCCAATCACTGTCGCATTGCATTCTGAAATATTGATTCGAACAGAATCGTTTGCCTGATCGCCCACATCAAAGTGGGTTTCATTATCCGATTTCATATAGGTTCCAATACCACCTAACCAGATCAATTCCACCTCCATTCGCAAAATCGCCTGGATAACTTCTTCTCCATTCAAGATATCTTTTTCTACACCCAGCATCTTCTTAACCTGTGGCGACAACGAGATTTCTTTTGCTTTTCGCTCATAGATCCCACCGCCAGCGCTCATCAATTTGGCATTATAATCTTTCCAGGTAGAGCTAGGCAGCTGAAACAATCTCTGTCTTTCCTTCCAGCTGATCGCAGGATCGGGGTCAGGGTCTAAAAATATATGCATGTGGTTGAAGGCCCCCTGCAGCTTGATTGCCTCACTGAGCAGCATTCCATTGCCAAATACATCCCCATTCATGTCACCAATTCCAATGGCTGTGGTTGGTTCGGTTTGAATATCTTTGCCCAATTCTTTAAAATGAAGTTTGACACATTCCCATGCGCCACGTGCAGTAATTCCCTCTTTTTTGTGGTCATACCCCACCGAGCCTCCAGAAGCAAATCCGTCATCCAGCCAAAATTGATATTGGGCCGAAATCGAATTTGCCGTATCAGAAAAAGTAGCTGTTCCCTTATCTGCAGCAACCACCAAATACGGATCCAGACCATCATAGGGAATGATATGAGCAGGATGCCTGGCTTGGCGATTTGCATCCAGATTATCCGTAATATCTAATAAACCACTGATCAATTTTCGATATTGTTTTTTAGATTCAGCAGCCGCTTCTTCACGAGTAGCCGATTGTTTTTTAACAATAAAACCTCCTTTGGAACCGACTGGCACAATCACAACATTCTTGGTTTGCTGTGTCTTGACAAGGCCCAATATTTCTGTACGAAAATCATCAAGACGGTCCGACCAGCGCAATCCGCCTCGTGCAACAGGGCCGAAACGCAAATGGGTACCTTCCATTCCCACATCATGGACATATATCTCGCGGAATGGCACAGGTACTGGCATTTGTTCTACTTTTCGAGATTCCAGTTTGATGGAAATGAAAGTATCCGACGGAGGTTTAGGAATGTAAAAATTAGTACGCAGAGTATTTTCTATCAAATTGAACAGCCTCCTCAAAATCATATCATCAGCAACCTCATCGACACTACGCAGGCTATCGAGGAACTCTTGTTTTTTTTGAGGCAGTAACACCGTTTTACGATATTCCACATCTCCAAATTGATCTGCTGGAGAAAACTTACTTTTAAAATATTCAAATAAATTTTTGGCGTGGTTCGGATGCGCCTGCAGTGCCGTATTGATTTTTGTCCGGGTGTGCATTCTTCCAAGCTGCAGATATAAATTGCGGTACAATTGCAGCACATTGATGGCTCTCCAATCCATGTCCCCCAGAATAGCAAGCGCATTGAGAGGATCATCTTCTGTACGTTTCTCAACAACCGCAATCAACAGATCTTGAACCCGTAATTTATGACGCTGGATATCAATCAATTGTCCCTTCTGATCCTGCACACGGTAGGTATGGATGTAGCCAAATGTGTGTTCACTGTTTCCCATTCGGGCAGTCAATTGATCGACCACATAAAAACCCATGTTTTGCAAAACAGGCATCACATGAATCAGATCCAGCTTAGGGCGAGTATACAAATGAACTACAGAGACTTTTCCTGCCAAATCAGAGCCTGGTACCGAGAAAGGAGAAAGATTGATTTGAATATCATTACCATGGGCAAGCTTTTCCAAAATCATGATATCCCGCACCGTATCTTCAGGCGTATTCCTGATACGATAATGGGGAGGCATCAGGGGTAAATAAAAAGCGGATAATTTGTCGCTCAAACTACTGGGGTATTCTTCATACATGATTTGGCGGACTTTTTCTTCCCAGGAATTGATCATCTCTCCGATTTCATCTTCCAAAACAGGAATGTCCGGAACCCATGACCCATCGCCCAGTAAATCAAAATAAACATGCAGTCTGCTGGTGTGCCACCCGCTCACCTCTATGATTTCATAATCTGAATAAGGTGCCTGAATTTTAAGATAATCTACGATAATTTGAATATTTTTATGTGAAAAAATGGAGGGAGGGAGGGCGATAATCAATTGCAGTTTTTTATTCTCAAGATCACTTTGAGCAAAACAATAGATGTCATAAGGGTTCGTGATTGATAAGAGATTTTCGACCATCTGAAGAAGGCTGTCTGCCGAAGTACGAAACAGTTCAAAATGAGGAATATCCGTAAAAATACGAGCAACTTCATTATAGTAGAAACTATTTTCGAGCATATTCTTTTTCTGATAAATGTACTCCATTTTATAGCGAATCACCGGAACTTCTGATTTTTTTGCTTGTAGGGAACTTTGTCGAATCAATCCCAAAAACATATGCTGTTCTGGCAATCCTTTTTTATTAGGAATTTTTAAACTAAGGCACATCAAATTTTCAAAACGCTGAACAGGACTTTTAACTTTTACGGTATCCAGCCGAAACGGCGATACTGCATTTCTTTTATGCCACACATCGGCTATTAAATTTTCCAAAATATTCGTCTCATATTTAGTCAGGTATTCTTGAGAAAAAATACCCAGCCCGCTACCAGCCGTTGGTCTTAATAATTTTTTATTTTCCATGCCTGACAAAGGCAGTTGAATATAACCCGAGATAGAAAAATTCTGATTCATCAACCAGTCTAATAAATCCACCCATTCTTCTTTGGGTTCTGGCGGCGTCATGGCAGAAGATGCAATATTCTTTTTTAGGGATACCAATTTGTTAATAATTTCATCATGATCCCGGTGTGCAATCTGAACCGCGTTCAGATGTTTTTCAACCTTGGCATGCAAATTATTGAGTAATTTTTCATCTGTATATTCCTCAAATTCAATATACACCATGACAATGCGCTCACTCTCGGGAGAAGGCGCTATGAATGATGAAGGGATTCCTTTGTCATCCGTTTCCATCGATAACAGAATATGGAGTTTGAAAGTCACTCGTATCCCAAACTCTCGTAACAAGTTATCGATCGTAATGAGCAAAAAAGCAGCATCTGGAAAGACAAATTCCAACAGGGTCTTATTACTCAATTTGGGATTATAGATACGGAATCCCCCTCCTTCTGGCAACACCTCATTAAAAAAGCGAAAACGTTCCTGAACAAATTCTGCTAACTCTTTATGACTAAAATTTTGCAATACTCGAAATGAGAAGGCTCGCAAAAATAACTTGGCAAACTGGTGCAAGGTTTTCTTCTTGGGAAGATGTGAGAGAACACTGGTGATATATTGATCCTCATTGCCTGTCTCCATCGCAGAAGGATCGGAAATCGATTGAACTGATTTTTTAGTCTTACTGGATGATTGCCCACGGGGAGTTTTCTTACTTGCCATATCGCCTCACAATTGCAGGGGGTTGATCATAAAAATCCATCACACTCTTTAATTAGTGTTACCGGACTCTGCACAGCATTGTCAATCTTCTCTTGCATAAAATGAAAACAGAAGAATTTCTGAAATTATGTAGCAGCTGTCATGGAGAAGGAACTCCAGAGAATTTTTATCACGCCGCTCTAGAAATGACGATTACTGGAAGGCAGAGGTGGCGCATTGAAAATCAAGGCTTTCTCAATCAAAAACAGCGGGACTGCCTTAGGGCACAAGTTTTCCCGTGTCTCTATGAGAGCCACCAAAAATTATTACAGATTGTTCCAAATCGCTCATTTGATCAATCAACTCTTTGAATTACAGCAAAGAGTAAAAGAAATCCTGAAAGGCAGGATAACCCTGGCGCAGTTGTTCCTTGAACTATTAAAAAAAATTAGGGAAAAAACATTTACAAAAAAAACTGCAATATCTCTTGCAAGAAAAAATACAGAGACGATTCACCTGATTAAAAAGGAACGCCCTGCTCTAAAAACACAGGGAGCACTCCAAATAACGAAACAAGTCTATGAATATAAAATATAATCGAACATTTGCCAAAAGGCTGCAAGCTGAATACTGACAGCTGATAGCTTCTCAAGTGAGGCACGGCCAAATCACTTTGGAGTGAGATAGTACGACTCTAAAAGTTCTGTCTGAACTGATGATAAAGCGAGTTGCGAAACTATTTCAGAATGGACGAAGTCAGGCTGTTAGACTCCCTAAAGAATTCCGTTTTGATGGTGAAGAAGTGTTCATTTGGAAAGAAGGTAATCGAGTGGTTTTATCTTCCAAACCTAAATCATGGCATGAGTTTTTTGAGAAAATTCCCTTGGCTTCAGATGATTTTATGACAGAAAGGGAAGATCTGCCACCTCAAGGAAGAGAAGGGTTTTTCTAATGTACATGCTAGACACCAATATTTGTATTTATATCATCAAGCGACGACCTTCTGAAGTCTTATCAAAATTTGAGAAAATCAAACAAGGTCAAATCTGTATTTCTATAGTAACCTACGCTGAATTGAAATTTGGAGTTGAAAAATCATCATCAAAACAAATGAATCAAAATATTGTAGAAGAATTCGTCGCACGGTTAAAGGTTGATCTTTGGGACGTCGAAGCGGCAAACCATTATGCTAAAATACGATATTATCTCGAACATCAAGGAACTCCAATACGAAATATGGACATGATGATCGCAGCGCATGCTCGTAGTCAAGGTTGTCGATTAGTCACAAATAATTTAAGAGAGTTTGAAAGAGTACCTGATTTGAAATTAGAGAATTGGATAATCAACTCAATATGAACAAAAGGTAAAATCACAGAATAGTGACATTTGATCCATAACCGTCTGATAGAAACGATTTTCTGTTTTTCGAGAGCTTGGTGAGTCAGTCCAATGTTGGTTGACAGGATTTTGGAAAATTTTCAATATCCCTTTCGGCTGAGTCCCACCAGAATGGCCTGCCGTTCTGGAACTTTTAGTTTTAGAAGTTCCCTGATTCGTGTTTTGGGACGTTTCCATTGTTTCCCAATAGCACATCCGAATTCGTGCAATCGCCCTGTCTCAACCCATTCACTATTGCTTTTCTCCCCCCATTATTCTATACAATACCCATAAATAAAGACACATGAATCGCTTTGTACACCCGGCTCAGGTTCAACAACATTTTATCCGAAATGACTCGATAAATGCCGATTATACCAATAGTGAATCCTGAGCTATTACAGACAAAATGCTATACGTTAAAGTCCAGTATAGATGTCAACCTAACAATACTACACAACAAGGAAATATGGCAAATTTAAACGATCTCAATATGAAATCAAAATTAGTTATTCTATTTTTGCTCATAGGTATCATTCCTTTGATTTTGGTGGAATGGAGGGCTGGTAATCTGGCCCAAGAAGCCCTGATGGAAAAATCGTATAATCAATTGATTACTATTCGGGAAATCAAAAAATACCAAATTGAAAAGTTCTTTGAAGAACGTAAAAGCGATATGGGGGTGCTCGTTGATACAGTGAATACCCTACGTTCAGAGGCAATTAATAAATCGGTTGCAGTAAGAGAAATTAAACGCAGCGCTATCAAACGATATTTCCAAACGATCAATAATCAGATTATCACTTTCTCAAACGATCAGATGATTGTAGAAGCGATGCGTGACCTTGGGACTTCTTTTCGTTTTTTTCGCAATGATAATTCGATATCCCCTGGTGCACTGCAACGCATGAAACAAGAGCTACTTAGTTATTATGAAGGAGAATTTGCATCAGAATACAAGAAGCAGAATGAAGGAAAATCTCCTGATTTACAAAATTATTTTCAGCAATTGGACCAAGATTCGGTTGCCTTGCAATACCATTATATCCAGGCTAATAAAAACCCATTAGGCTCCAAGCATCTGCTTGATCAGGCCCCAGACCCGTCCAAGTACAGCCGATTGCACGGCCAAGTTCATCCGATTATCAGAGAGTACTTAGAAAAATTTGGCTACTACGATATCTTTCTCGTCGATGCAGAAACAGGAGATATCGTTTATTCTGTTTTTAAAGAACTGGATTACAGCACTTCGCTGATCGACGGTCCCTATGCCAAAACAAACTTTGGAGAAGCTTTTCGAAAAGCAAATGAAGCCACTGATAAAGATGCGGTGGTACTGGTTGATTATGCCCTGTACATGCCCTCTTATGAAGCACCTGCCAGCTTTATTGCATCGCCCATCTTTGACGGCAATAAAAAGATTGGAGTATTGATGTTCCAAATGCCGATCGATCGACTCAATGAAATTATGGGGGAACGCGTTGGGCTTGGAGAGACGGGGGAAACTATTCTGGTAGGACCAGACTATCAAATGCGTTCAGATTCCTATCTTGACCCCAAGAATCGATCAGTTATCGCATCATTTAAGTATCCTGAAAAAGGAAAAGTTGATATTACTGCCACACGAGCCGTACATGAACGAGGCGAAACAGGAGTTGCTTATGTAAAAGATTATAGAAAACAACCAACTATTATTGCCTATACTCCTGTTGATATTGGGGGAATCACTTGGTCTCTGAATGTTAAAATTGACATTGCAGAGGCATTTGTTCCTCACGTTGAGGGAGAAGAAAAAGATTTTTATACAAAGTATAAAGAAGCTTATGGATATTATGATCTGTTTCTAATTGATCCAGAGGGACAGGCTTTTTATACAATAGAAAAAGAACCTGACTACCAAACCAATCTAGTCAATGGAAAATACAAGGATAGTAATCTGGGCAAGCTGATTCGAGAGGTATTGACGACAAAGCAGTATGGCATTGCTGATTTTGAACCTTATGCTCCCAGTAACGGTGCACCAGCTGCGTTCATTGCTCAACCTGTGGTAAATAAAGATAAAGTTGAGATGGTGGTTGCTTTGCAACTCCCACTCGACGCTATCAACAATATCATGCAGCTACGTGAGGGAATGGGAAAGACTGGTGAATCCTATTTAGTAGGAGCGGATAAGCGGATGCGTTCAGATTCCTTTCTTGATTCAGAAGGACATTCGGTGGAAGCTTCTTTTTCTGGAACTGTCAAACGTAATGGAGTGGATACCGAGGCATCCACAGATGCTTTTTCGGGAAAAACGGAAGCTAAAATTGTTAGGGATTACAATGGTAATCTTGTACTTTCGGCCTTCACTCCAATAAAAATTGGTGAGTTTACCTGGGCTTTGCTAGCTGAAATCGATGAATCCGAAGTGAAAGAACCGGTTAATGCTCTCATGCTTTCCATTCTTATCATCGGAGGAATTATCGGTATTATTGTGGTAGGGCTTGCCTTATTTTTTGCCACAAGCATTCAAAAACCAATCGGAGGAGAACCTCCAGTGATCGCAGATATGGCCCAACAAGTAGCTGAGGGCAACCTCAACATTAGGTTTGAAATCGGTATGATCGGTACTGGAATTTATGCATCTCTCCGGCAAATGGTTGGCTCGCTCAATACTATGATGAACCAGATCACCACAATTTCAAATCAGATCAATCAAGGAACCGCACAGATTGCAGAGGGGAGCCAACATCTCGCTCAAGGTGCAAGTACCCAGGCAAGTGCAATTGAGGAGATTTCTGCTTCAATGCAGCTAATTTCTTCACAAACTGAACAAAATGCAAAAAGCGCCAATCAAGCCAATCAATTAGCCTCATCGACAAGGAAAAGTGCTCAAATGGGTGATGAACAAATGCAAAACCTGCTTGCAGCAATGTCGGGGATGAATGAATCCAGCCAGCAAATATCCAAGATTATAAATGTCATTGATGAAATTGCCTTTCAAACCAACCTCCTGGCCTTGAATGCAGCGGTCGAAGCCGCCCGTGCAGGTACTCATGGAAAAGGTTTTGCGGTAGTGGCTGACGAAGTCCGCAATCTTGCTGCTCGAAGTGCTAACGCAGCCAAAGAAACCCAGGAACTGATTGAAAAGGCAGTTCATGAGGTAGTGGATGGGAAGCAGACCGCTGAGGAAACCGCAGAATCATTGAAAAAAATTGTCAATAACGTTGAAAAAGTTGCTGATTTGATGGGAGAAATCGATGCTTCCAGTCGAGAACAAACTGAAGGGATCACTCAAATCAATCTAGGAATCAGCCAGTTGGAAAATGTTACTCAGCAAAATGCAGCAAATTCTGAGGAAGGAGCCGCTACAGCTGAGGAACTCTCTCAACAAACAAAACAACTTCAGCAAATGTTAACCCACTTTACTTTGCAGGAGGAAAATAAGGTTGAACCTCTGAAACAAGAATCTGCCAAAGAACTCTCTTCCCCAGAACAAGGCCAAACGCCTGCTACGCAAGTCCTGGCTTTAGATATGGATAATATGTGAATCCAGAGTTGGATTTTATTCAATAAAATCAGTATCCATTATCTCTATGAAGAATTCATGTAACAGATTGATATAGTGGACCCCATTGTCTAGACAAAAATCACCTTTATATATGTTAGATTTATCCATGATAAATTTCTACCGGGGTCGACGAATTTAGAGACTGATGAGGTCTCTGGTGATTGTAAAAATCAAAGTATTTTT
>JADGAT010000139.1 GCA_015231885.1 SAR324 cluster bacterium | reverse complement strand
ATGTGCCTTTGAAGACAACACCGTAGACGAGGAAAAAGACAAGTCATCTGTAAAGGTTATTTATGTACGGGCCCTAACCATGAATATTAAAACCACGGTCTACGTATATCAAACTGCCTGTCAAGGCTTTGGCGGCATCACTCACTAAAAACGCGGAGAGTGCCCCGACATCGTCAATGGAAACCAATTCATATCCCGGAACCCGTTCTTTTGCTTTTTCCAGAAGTTCGTCAAAACGCTGAATTCCCGAAGCGGCTCTTGTTTTTAGAGGGCCAGGAGATACTGCATGGACCCGAATTTGCTGAGAGGCCAACTCAGCCGCCATGTAACGTACTGAGGATTCTAACGCTGCCTTTACCGGCCCCATCAGATTATAATTTTCCACCACTTTTTCAGAACCATAGTAGGTCATGGTTAAAAGGCAGCCGCCTTCTTTCATCAAAGGTTCTGCCAACTTAGCCATGCGAATAAAAGAGTGACAGGAAACATCCATGGCCTCGAGAAACCCTGCTTGAGAACAATCTATCGTTCGGCCGTGGAGGTCTTCGCGAGGAGCAAAGGCAATGGAGTGGAGTAGAAAATCTAGGTGTCCCCATTGCTGTTCAATCACTTCAAAAACTTGTTCCAGCTGCCCCTCGATACGAACATCACAAGGAACAGTGATTGAGCTGTTCAACTGTTCTGCTAGAGGCCCAACATAGGGTTTAGATTTTTCGTTTAAGTAGGTGATTGCCAAATCACTGCCGACTTCTCGGAATTTTCGGGCACATCCAAAGGCGATGCTCGATTCGTTCGCAATGCCAACAACCAATCCTTTTTTACCTTCAAGGTTGATCAGTCCATTCATATTGACCTTTCTTGATTAGAGAGATTTTTTTTTCAGTTGACCACTCCAAACGAGCCGAAGTCCGGCTCGTTGCAGATGTTAGGGCATCATTGATGATGTTCTAAAGCTGCGATCCTTTTTTCCAAAGGAGGATGGCTGGAAAAGAACTTCATCCAGGTATGCCTTCCTGAAATTTTCATGGTGGCAAACTCTTTGCCTCTTGGATCAACAGGAGTTTCACGGAGTCGCTGCAATTTTTGCAGTGCCTTGATCATCTTCCGTGATCCAACATGATCAGCAGAACCTGAATCTGCACGAAATTCCCGATAGCGAGAAAACCACATCACAATCATGGTTGCTAAAATCCCAAACAGGATTTCAAAGAGCATTGCAATGCCATAGTAGGCGAATGAAGACGACATGCTGCTTTCATTCTCGTCATTGCCGCGAAAAAACTGGGAAACCAAAAATGCGGCAATGCGGGCAAAGAAAATCACAAACGTATTGACCACTCCTTGAATTAAAGTCAATGTCACCATATCCCCATTGGCAACATGAGCGACCTCATGAGCAAGAACCCCCTCCAGTTCGTCCTCATCCATATATTCGAGCAAACCGGTAGATACCGCAACTAAAGCGGAATTGCGATTCCAGCCCGTTGCAAAGGCATTGGGTTCGGCACTGTCATAAATCCCAACTTCCGGCATGCCAATACCATTTTCGGATGCCAAATGCTTGACAGTGGAAAAAAGCCATTCTTCTGTCCGGTTGCCGGGTCGATCAATGATTTCAATGCTATACGCCATTTTTGCCATCCATTTTGAGATAAACAGCGAAATGAAAGCGCCTGTAAAGCCTACAATTGCGGCATATATGAACAACGACTGATAATTCAAGCCATTCCTTGTCATATAGGGCTGAACATTAAAAAAACTCAGAAGAATAGAAATAACAACAATGATGGCAACATTCGTTGCTAAGAATAATCCGATTCGTTTGAGCATAAATACCTTTCTATCATAGGGTGGTCATACTTTTGGACATACATTGATACCAAATAATTCGAAGTCAGTAGCCAAATTGCTGTTTTTCCGCATCTTTGAGAAGCTTGATCAAATCTTGAAACGCTTTTTTCAGGCGGTTGACATCACTAACATCTTCAATGTTAAGTGTCAATTGCGTTCGGTAAGAAGTGCTTGAGCCTTCAAAACCGACTGGCTGGAAACACAAAGGACGTTGTTTTTTGCAGCTGAGTTTGAGTTGGGCATTTGGGGCCAGTATCAGCTGATCTACATTGAGATCAAAGAGCCTGATTCTGAAGGTGCCTGATTTTGCGGTGTTGATGCTCAGTGCAGAGTAATCCTTGGAAAACTGGATTCGTCCGTAGAGTTTTTTTTGAATAAACCGAGCCACATTTGCTTGTTGTGTTTTGATGTTCTGAGCGGGAGACTCCTGAGTCATTATGGTGTGGGCAGGGTCAGCATTTGCCCCTATTCCCAACGTCATACATAGGATAAGAAAGAACATGCGTATCATTTTTTGTGCCCATCAAATTAAAATTCCAAGGAGCATTGCCTGTCAGCGGAAACATCCACTTTGACCGACAGCGAATGACTGCCTCCTCCCATCACAACACCTTTTACGGGTGTGACATCAGTATAGTCGCGGCCCCATGCGACCGTGATGTGCTGCTCACCAGTCATTATATTATTAGTAGGGTCCAGATCGACCCAGCCTGTACCGGGAACAAAAAGTGCAAACCAGGCATGAGAGGCATCAGCACCAACCATTTTGGGTTTGCCCGGAGGAGGAGCTGTTTCAAGATACCCGCTGACATAACGAGCGGCCATTCCAAGCGACCTCAAACAGCTGATGGCAAAATGGGCGAAATCCTGGCAGACACCTTTCTTGTTCAAGAGTACTTGCTCTACAGGAGTATCCACAGTCGTCGCTGATTCATCATAGGAAAACTCTGTAAAGATCCGGTTGGTCAAATTCACGGCACCAGCCAATATGGACATACCCGGCGGAAAGGACAGCTGAGCGTAGGACTTGATTTGGGAGGTGATGGCTGTTTGAGGACTGATGAACACGTATTGGTATGCATCAAGCTCTTCTGGGTGTTCATGAACACCCAGCCTTTGTACAACGGACTCCCACGGAGGAGTACCCGCGATGACCGGCGTTTCAGGAACAAGGGTCATCACTCGGCTGCTGGCTGTAATCGACAACTCATTATGAGGATGCTGCACCATAAAAACCTGAGTGATATTGCCGAAATAATCCACTCTCTGCCTCGTATATTGAGGTTTGGGAAAGATATTCAAGGTACTTTGAATAACTTTTTGTTTTTCCGTTTCTCTAGGGAAAAGAAACAATTCATTTTGAGAAATCGAAGCCAGCTCAGAGTAATTGTATATGGTCTGGTGATTGATTTGGTAATTCATGTTTCTCTGTCTCTCGGAAAAGAGGAATAATGAGGAACAGAGGGTACTCTGGTCAGGTAATGAATGTTGATTTCTTTGGCCAGCATCTTCATTTTTGAGGTGATTGATTGAATAAAATCAGTAAGCCGTATATTTTCGATAACGCTATATCCCTGTTTCAAACTGGTCAGGTCGAGCAGCCGAACGGATGTGAGCATTTCAAGACATATTTTTTCCTCCGGACTGGAAAACCTCAGTTCATTTTTTTTAGGCAAGTGCTCCACATGATCGGCCAATTGACTGCATTGAAATGCCAGAGACTTCGGATTGCTTTCATCAATCAGCAAAAGATCAAGGACAGGTGCAAATTGAAATGTCGCTTTGTAACGAGAACGATAGGTCATGATGCTGGAACTCATTTCTAACAGGACTTCCAAATTACTGTGAGCGGTTTCCTTGTTTTTTAAAACTCCCATGTAAATCAGATCCGTTAAAAGGATAGCTCGTTCAATTCGTCTTCCAGAGTCCATAAAACGCCATCCCAGCCCGCGCGTCATTGATTCCATCGCTAATCCGCTGAAGGCACTCAGCGCAAAAAGGATATCGTCAAGCAATTCAAGGGGATCTCTGAATGAGCGCTCAGAAAAGGTTCCCAGCCTATTGATCACACGCAGGGTTTCAAAGGACAACCGATCCCTCACATTTCTGGCCGATCTCTGAACTTGATTCAGTATAGAGATAATACTTTCCGTTTGCTCCTGATGATATAAAGCCTGATTCAGGTGCGGAGCCAGTTCTCTAAAATGGCTGAATTCTTCCTCATTTTCCCCCAGTTTGGGAATGATATGCTGTGCTCTAAGCATGTCCAATAAATAAGGAATTTCTGGTATATCTTTAAGATGGTGTTCTCCGGTCATTCTTTGGAAGACTGAACGTATCAGGCGAACTCTTGCCTCCGCCCGTTCCAGATAGCGACCGAGCCAGAGCAAATGGTCGGCAACACGACTGGGCAGGTCACTGCCGCGTTTAAAGTTGCTTACGATGCGAACGTCTTTTATTTCATGGGTGTGTTCTAATGGTTTATCAGAATATACCCAAATGTCTTTGCTTTGCTGTTTATCAAAGCTATTTCCCAATAAGTGACTGATTTCATCAGCAACAATGGCCAGCCCTCCCGGCATTACAGAAAAACCCTGCGCTGAGGCAAATGCAAACACTCTCATAACGGCATAACTGGATCGGAATCCTTGTTTTCCCCAGACTGGGACACTGGAGGGGAACACCGTTTTCTGGGCTGCAAAGGCATGTGGTGCTTCACGAATAGCAGAAGCCAGGTCAGAAGGGAGCTTGACAGACCGGCTCATTGCGGGCATGACCGTTAGCCGGGATAGATTGTTCAGCACAAAGTTTAGACTGTCCATGCTTTTGCACCACCAGGTTGGGTGATTCTCCAGAATCATTTTTTCATTCAGTAAATGCTGGTGGAGTACAGGCAGCAAAGATGCCAGCGCAGGGGTCTCAATGAATCCGCTGCCAATTGGATTGATAACAGCAGCGTTTTGTTCCCTTGATATCTGGATGAGGCCTGCAACACCCTTTGAAGTTGACTTGCGAAGAGCGAACGGATCACTCTGACTATCGGCTAGATGACGAAAAATTCCCTGGATCGGCTTAAGCCCTGAAAGTTCTTTTAAAAACACTTCACCATCCCGGACGGTCAAGTCTTCCCCTTCCACCAAAGGACAGTTCAGGTAACGCGACAGGAGAGCATGTTCAAAATACATCGGACTTGCCGGACCTGGAGAGAGCAGGACAATATCGGGATCGTCGTGATTGAGAAGTACCTTTTGAATGAAATCCTGATGAAATGCCTGCAAAAAAGGCCACAGGCGCCTGACGGGATTTTCATGATAAAACTCAGAAAACGTACGCGAGACCACCATTCTGTTTTCCAGGGCATAACCCAAACCAGCGGGGTTGGCCCCATAATCTCTTAACACGCGAAAGCACCCATCCACATCACGATAAAGATCGGCAGCATAGAAGGTTAGAAAACGCTTTGCAGCAGGTTGAATACCATGACAGGGGATAAGAAAATTTGGGTTATTGTATATTATTTCTGCTGGTATTTTTCCACTTTTGATCAGTTCCTGCGGACCATAGACATCGGCTAGTATTTTTTCCAGCAGACCGGCTCGCTGAATCAATCCCCTTTCAATAATGTTCCATTCTGAGACCGGAAGCGGAAGCGGAAGCATATCCAGCGTCCACGAAGTCACAGGCTCTGACAAATCTTTGAAAGGATTGAAAGCCGCACCATCTTCATAACGCATCCGGGCAGCTCGTTCATGGTATTGATTCAATTCTTCCAGGGAAAACCGACCCAGAGTCGTAACCAGCTGCAACCAGTGATCACGAGCCATTCCAGGTTTTTCCAATGTTTCGCAATAGGCATTCTGCGGACAAATAATCGAATTGAGCAGAGACGTTGGTGCGATTTGAGTGGCGGATGGGTTCATCTGTTGAGAATTAGCCGGATATTTGTGAATTCAAGGTGCGCTGAAGGCGATTTCCATTGCGCCTTACTTCTGACTCTGAATATTGGTTGAAGTATTAATCAGAAGTTTGAGGTTAAAAAAGGTAACACCAATGGCTGAATCAACCTGATTCAGTCGATTCTGAACACTATCCAGGTATTCGTGCAGACCAACACTCATGACTTCTTCCATATCGGCATATCCCAGGTCAGCCTCCAGTTTGCCCAATTGTTTCTCTGCAGAGTTGCGCACTATTCCTCCTGGTGAACCTGAAATTGTACCAAGGTACGAATTAATTTTAGAGACACAGTGAAGAATTGAACGAGGAAACTGTATATTGAAGATTAAGAATTCTGCTACGTTCTTAGGACTAATCCGACGGTACTCTTTACGGAACATTTCAAAGGCACTGGCGGACTTCAGCACAGCAGTCCACTGGATATTGTCAATCGGTGTATTGACCAGGTCAGCTCGAGGAAGCAGCATGAAGTACTTCACATCAAGGATGCGGGACGTTTTATCAGCTCTCTCCAGCATCGTTCCCATATGAGCAAAATACCAGGATTCGGTATGGCTCATCGTGCAGTTCATCAGACCATTGAACATATGGCTTCGCATTTGAATGATCTTGAAAAAGCGATGGGGGTCTTCTAATGCGAAAGCGGGGCCCGATGATTCTGCCAGCTCAAGGTAGGCATTATTCAAATGCTCCCACATTTCAGAAGAAATCACCTCACGGATGGACCGAGCATTTGTCCTTGCGGCAGCCAAGCAGGTTAAAATAGAATTGGGATACTCCCGATCAAATGTCAAAAATCGGATAACCGATTCTTTATCATAATTCTGATATTTTTTTTCGAAAATTTTTTGATCGCCTGTTACTAAAACCAAAGCTTCCCAATGTTTTCCCGCCTCTGAAGGCATGTCCAGCAGCAGATTGAGATTGACACTGATAAAACGCGCGACATTTTCCGCCCGTTCAATATATCGACACATCCAGTAAATTGAGTTTGCCACGCGACTGAGCATAAATTTTCCTTTATTCTATGTGTTTGTTTCTTTTTTTTAATTGATCTTTATAAGACCCAGGTATCCTTACTTCCTCCACCTTGTGATGAATTAACAACCAGTGAGCCTTTGGTCAACGCGACTCGAGTGAGGCCCCCCGGCTGCACATAAATGTCTTTTCCATAAACAATGTAGGGTCTTAAATCCACA
>JADGAT010000138.1 GCA_015231885.1 SAR324 cluster bacterium | reverse complement strand
GTTAAAGGTAAGAAAATGGCTTCAAAAGCTAGATATAACACAAAGAATCATCCAAACAATCAATGCCAATGGGATGATAAAACAAAAACAGGACTAGAATTTGAAAAGTATATTTACCAATTTATTGCACATGAATTAGGGTCCTTGGCAAACTTAGTGGAAGTTAAAAGATCCCCAGCTTCGGGAGATAAAGGTCGTGATATCATTATAAGATCAAAATGTGGAATCAAGCTGTTTGATCTCGATCTAAAGAAAAAAGAAAAGCAGCTGAAAATATATATTGAATGCAAATGGACAGCCAATGCAGGAGGAAGAATATCAAACTTCGCTAATAATTATGCACAATCCCTACGAGAAAAAGTAAATTATTATATCCTTGTAACAAATGGTTCTTTGACTCCTTTTGAGCATGAAACCGCTTCAAACAATCTTAAGGCAAACGGTATTGAATTTATCAACATTGACCTCTACTTGTTATCTCGATATCTCAAAAAAAGAAAGGTAAGCTTGTCAGAAAGCTTGACTATTCCATCGGAGATTGAACCAACTATTGTTGAATATCAGACGCAACGGATAGATGGTGATCAGGTTGGCATTCAAACCGCTGTTGTTATTAGAAACTATTCGGAAAAAAGGCGCCCATGCCAAGCCTTTCTTCGGACAGACAGAAATTGGGTGTCTAAGAAACCAAAGATTAAGTTTTACTTGGAGCCATGGTGTTCCAGGGCCTTTATGTTAACTGCAAAAAGAGAGCACAATGATGGCCAAGAACACCTTGAATTTGTTGTTCAGGTCAACGGGGAGCAGCACCCTATCTCGGTTTTGGCTAAAAACACCTCCCTGGCCTTTGAAGCTCGATACTTTGGCACCACTAATCAAATGCAAATAATGGAAATCATTGATCTTATTGATCATGGAAATGGTTTTAACCTTATAAGCATTACAGGGGAGGCCGGGGTTGGGAAAAGTCGCTTAATTGATGAAGTGTTAAAACAAAGAAACGCTTCAGCAATCCTCATTTTAAGGGTCTATTTTGGAAGAGGGAGAATAAAAGAATTTTTGAAAAATTTTCAGGACAGAGTAAAAGAGACGTTTGACCTGATTGTTAATGAGAGTAATCCAGCCGCATCAATAAAAGAAACAATCAGCAATATAGATAATGAATTTATGACCCCTGTATTGATTTTGGAAGACCTTCACCATGCAGATCCAGATACATTAAAAGGAATTAAACAGATTCTATTGGATCAACAAATAAAATCATCCGCAAGAGCAGTATTTTTAATTATTACAGGTCGAAATGATGATACTTTCCCCAATGACGACTACCTCAGTCTCATTGAGCTAATTAAACTTGAAGAGAGTAAAAATAAAAATTCAAGCTCTGATCGAAATATTCAGACTATTCAAAATCATGAAGTATTGCCTCTCTCTTTAAAAGATTCCAGAAATTTAATTCGAAGCACTATTGAAAATATCCCACGCTTTGCACTGAGAAAAATAACAAGACTTGGGCAAAACATCCCTTTCAACATTATACAGTGTATTGAATATTTATTAGAAACAAAAATGGTCAAAATTGTCAATAGAAATACTGTTGGAATTCTAAACATTAGAACATTCAACTCGAAGATGGGGATTCCGAGCTCTATAGAAACTCTGTATTCCTTAAGGCTGGCTTCATTGGAAAAAACAAAATACGGGAAGTCTCTGGCACGATTCCTCCATATTGCGGCTTTTTTTGGATTTCAAATCCCCATGCGTGTCAGAAATTTAGCCCTTGAAGAGATAGATGATGGAGATTTCCAAGATATATTAGCTGAACGACGATTTATTATTTATGACACCCAAGATACAGTTCGCTGGGGACATGAAAACCTTTTAACTTTTTTCAATCAGCGCTTGGAAAATAGGAAAATTTCATTTCAGGTTAGCCAGTATATTGTTTCATATCCTCAGATTTTTAACTGCCTGGAACCCTTTGATCAAGGTCGGGTTGCCCAACTGGCGAGCTATAATGAAAAGGCTGTTCATCTATATCGCCCGATTGTGGAAACCATTGAGAAAATAGAAAACTACAGCTCTGTTGACCTAGACTCCGCCTATATTCCCTACCTTGACTCCTTGTATAGTGCCCTCAAAGCAATAAAAACTGATAAAGTCATCTTAATTAAAACACTGTTAACAAAAGCATATATGGGTGTTCACCACCAACCTCTTCTTATTGGAGCAAAAAATTGTATCAGTGCCAGAAAGACACTTCAGGCAATCCGAGGTATTTCAAAAAAAGAGATCACTATTTATGCCACCCTGCTGAAACAATTGGAAGCCCATGCTTACATGGATAGTGGCTGGATCAGCAAAGCAAAAAAGATAATGCTTGAAATTGAAGGGGATGTAAAAACTAAAGAATCACTGAAAACAGAATATAATCTTCATTTTGATCTTTACAATCGATTGCAAGACGTTTATCGCATGCACAACCATTTACACGTTGCTCGGAGCTATGGAAAGCTAGCCAAGATGGCAGCAAAAAATGCACGTGATCCGCAGCTCCTTGCTGTTCATTTCCTGGATGACTCTATCGTTTTACAGCATTCACATCCGGACCGTTGTCAGGCCCTTTTGACAGCTGCTCTCTCTTTTTCTAATAGCTGCGGAGCTGAAAGGCATCAAACATTGACTGAGCACTCCCTTCTTATCTCCCTTATTCAAACTCAATATGAACAGAAGGAAGGGCTTCTTAATATTCTTCAGAGAAGTCGAAGGCTATTCAGAAAATGTATAACGGACAGTTATGCCTCATCCATTCCCCGAATCCAGCTATTAATCGGCTCCCTGCACTACTTATTGTCGAAGTGGAGTCCGGAGCATCTTGGTATGGCGGAAAGATACATTGATGCTGGAATCGATAATGCAGTCCGTTATGGAACAGGCTACGTTTCCTGGCAACTTTTCAACCTAAAAGCAATTATAGCCACTCGAAAAAAAGAAAAGCCAGATGTTATATATAAATATTTTGAAACTTCAATACAGCATATGAACTCAGAAAGTCTTCTCTTTTTTGGAGGAATGGAGTTAATATATGGGAATATTCTCGTATATAGCAACTACATTAGGTTCTTATACGAACACAATGGTGAAGAAGACGTTTATCAAGCGTTGAGTAAAATTACATTTTACGAAAAGGAACACACAGAACTAGAAGAACTTTTGAAACCTATTTTGAAAAACATTGAAAAATATGGGTCTCTTGCAAAACCTCTCAACCAAAATGCAATCATCCGTGATCCTGTTACCTCCTATGCCCTTAGCCTTTGCTGTTAGAGAAATATGACTTGGAATAAATCGTGGGGATGCAAACTACTCTTTTCTTTCGATAATACAGTTACCTAAAACCAAAACGTCCATGCCACAGTTTAGAAATGTTGAAATTGCTTCATGAGGACTTTCTACAATTGGATCACCTGCCAAATTAAAGGAGGTATTTAGCAGAACTGGTACTCCACTCTTTTTGCCAAAGGCTTTAATAAGGGAATGTAAGAATGGTTCTGTCTTGGGATATACAGCTTGAATTCGTGCCGAGTTATCAATATGGGTAATGGCTGGCAACTTTTTTCGATATGAAGATCTGACTTTTGCCGCTAATAGCATATATGGAGATTCTCCCTTTAGTTTGAAAATCTTCATCTGATCTTCTGCTGTCACCATTGGCGCATAGGGACGAAAAGACTCACGAAATTTAATCTCTTTATTCAAGCGATCCTTCATATCTTTTCTTCTGGGGTCGGCCAAGATACTTCTATGCCCTAAAGCCCTCGGTCCGAGTTCTGATCGGCCCCGAAACAAGCCGATGACTTTCCCACTAATCAATAGCTTTACCATTCGACGTGATAGAGCCTTATCTGAAAGATAATTATATTTCAGCTTAAAATTTTTCAATGCAGCTACAATGCTCTTTTTATCTTGCTTTGGCCCTAAATAGGGCAATACTTTGGATGTTGGAATAAATGTATCAAAAAGAGTATGGTAAGCATAAATTGCCGCCCCGATTGATTGCCCATCATCACCCGCTGCTGGTAAAATATGCACCTTCTCAAATGGAAAAGCGCTTCTAATTGCTTTATGGTTTGCAACACAATTCAGAAAGACTCCTCCTCCCAAACAAATAGATCTGTTTTTATATCGTTTTGAAATCCAAAGCAGGATCCCTTTCAATGCCCGTTCAATAAATGCCTGTGCTGTTGCCGCCAAGTCATGGCGATAAGTGTAAATAAATTCCTGATATCCCATCCCCGATTTTTCTTTTAACTGGTTGACACGGTCCAAAAGGGAGCCATAGGTTAACGAGAAATCAAAGCCATTAAACAGATAGTCATGAAGGTCAAATAGAGGGGTGCCATAGGAGGCTAGTCCCATGGTTTTTCCATCACCAAATGATCCAAACCCAATCAGGTGTGTGAACTGTTCATACTTCTGCCCTAAACTGATTGGGTTGGCCTTAATTGTTTCATCCATCAAGGCATAATTGAACAGTTGCGGTTGATGTTCCATGTCAGGATAAGCGCTTTGCAAGCGCCTCTCAAGTAAATTTATTTTTCCTTTTTTTACATTAAACAGGCTTTCAGCTTCAAACATCCCATCAATAATGTCTCCTGCTCCATCTGAAGTTAGGACCAAGCTTTCCTGAAAGTCACTGGTTCCCCAAGCAGCATAAGCGTGGGCCTTATGATGTGATAATGTAAAAAAAGCAATGTCACGTATTTTATAGTAATATAGAAATTCCTCCTTAAGGGTTTGTAAAAAACGAATTATTTTTACATTGCAGAATGTTATGCCTACTACAGATAGGTCATGAGCTCGAATTCGCTCCTCAGTTAGTAAAGCATTGATTGCCATAAATGGTATAGCATACGACTGGGAGTATTTTACCCGATCCAGTCGGTCCTGGGCGATATGACCAATCACCATACCATTTTTTACCAATGATGCAGCGCGATCATGTCCCACATGTATTCCCAGTGCATATCTATTTTTCATATTGCTACTCCTGGTCGAAAGTAGAGCCTACAGTCACAGCGGCGGCATAAAGTTGTTGCTACATCTCTTCTTCCTTGAACAAGAGCCGCACGTATTGCTTTTATTTTTTTTGAATTCCAAACTTCATCTATTGGGCTTTGTTGTAAGTTACCAATCACATAATCTCGAAAAGCATCTTCATGACATAAAAGGAGATCACCAGTGACTGTTATAATCATCATATTCGTTGGAGCATAACAGGGATAGCTTAATGGCAGCTTTGTATGATTTGTCTTGCAAGCACCTCCTCTGCTTGATACTTCAAAATCGTTTGGGGATTGAACTATTTGATTGGGACGTTTTTTTACAGCATCATAGTCGTGCTGTGTTACGAATATCTGATCCACCCCTGATTTCATTAAAGAACAATATTTTTCATCATCTAAAAGATCGCCATTCGTATATAGAACAATAAAAGATTTCCGTAATTCTTTATGAGCATGATGGACATACTCTTCAATATTTGGACAAAGAAGAGGTTCATTATAGAGGTGAAAAGAAAGTCGTCCTGAGAAATCCAAACTGGCAAGCTGACTAATTATTGATCTAAATAGTTCAGGCTTCATTATATGTTTGCTTTTCTCTGATCGGTTACCAGTGAGCAAGCTATTTGGACAATACATACAGCTTCTATTGCAGAAGTCGTTAACTTCAATCTCAACAACTTCTAATGATTCAGCTGGGCGTGTTAACATTTTTTACACCAAAAACCTTTTAAAGATGCTGTCCAATTTCCGCTTGTATTTTCCGAAAGGCCATGACAATCTCTTGCATATCCCGCTCATCCCCTAAAAGCATTTGGTGAGGCATTGTTATGCAGTTATCATAGGCTTTTTCGGAAGCAGGAAGAGTAAAAAGTTGCGGGTTATAGCGTTGCTGTCTTTCCTTATTGGATTTAAGTCGGGGTGACTTTCGGGGATCATAGAGTGGATGTTGGTTCAATGGAGGATCAATACGATCAACTAACAACTTCAACTCATGCGACATTGCTTCTGAAATTGCTGCAACTGAAGCATCTTGAAAGGTTGTGCGATTGATACGAAAGCAAAGGCGATAAAAGGTTCTTTCGGAGACATCTTCTGGACAATCAACCATTTCGACACCATCAACCTCCTGGAGCATGGTTTCCAAATGGTGGGCTCTATCTCTTCGCCACTGGTTTTGTTGATCCAATCTAGGCAGTGCGGCACAAGCAATTGCGGCATGGAATTCCGACATGCAGAGGTTTCTACCACTTTCCAGGCCAGAATTCTTGATTTGATAATCGTTCCAGGGCTTAACAGTACCACCATACCTTCTTCCGTCGGCACGAAACTCCTGCATACGGTAATAGAGTTCTCGATTATTAGTTAGGCAGACGCCCCCTTCACCACAGGTCAACAACTTGCTCTGTTGCAAACTGAAAGTTGATATTTCCCCAAAGCTTCCTATCCGCTGTTTCCCCCATTTTGCACCATGGGCCTGTGAGCAATCTTCAATTACTGGAACACCTGTTTTTTTGGAGAGTTTTTTTAGTTTTTTTAAATCAACAAACGAACAGTAAAGATGGACTGCCATAATGGCTTTGGTTTTGCTATTGATCGCTTCCTCTACCTTCATCAGATCAAGGCACAAGGTTTTATCATCAATATCCACCAGCACCGGAACAGCACCCAACTGATACACTGATGAGGGGCAAGCCACCCAAGTGACTCCCGGAACAATCACCTGATCACCCGGCCCAATTCCAAGAGCTTCCATTGCTATTGTTAAGGCTGCGGTTCCATTAGCACATGGAACTCCATAACGCATTCCACAGAAATCCGCAAAATCGCTCCCAAACTGTTTTTCAAATAAGTCTTGTTTCTGACTGCAACCACTAATTGCCCACAATTCAGAGTGCAACACATTCAGTAAGTTACGTTGGCAATGGGAATCAGCAACGGGCCATTTTGGCCAGGGAGCACTTCGCACCGGAGTTCCCCCAAATTGCGCAAGAGCTGATGATGGTGTTGCCATGCCTTCTCCCCTCTTTTTT
>JADGAT010000137.1 GCA_015231885.1 SAR324 cluster bacterium | reverse complement strand
TCGGCTTCGACTGCATCAAACAGGAGATTATAAAATTCAGGAACGGCACTAATGACCCGGTTCCAACTCGGAATGAATGGAGTTTCCATGGGATTGTCCAAAAAGCGTTCTCCTGCCCACATGATGGATTTTGCAAACAATTCAACAGCTTGCTCTTCAACATGACGGTCCAGCTTCAATCCATTCATTAAGGCATCATTGTAATATTGTTCTATAAAATCCAGCGCAATGCGAAAATAAGACGCTTTGACGGTACGAAACGTTTCCGTAGAAAAAACAACCCCGGAGGATGCCAGTTTTCGAAACAAGGCTTTTGCGATATCCGTACTCATCTTGGCAAGTCCCGTTTCTTGATTCTCAAGAGAAAGGGCCTGGTGTTTATGATCATAAGCATCGGCAATATCAACCTGACAGACATGCTGGGCTCCATAGTCCCGGTAAACTTCGGAAAGCACGCCAACCTCCAGTCCCCAGTCACTAGGAATACGCAAATTCTGCAATAGGTCAGCCTGCATGGAAAATTCTCCTGCCAGGGGATAGCGGAAACTATCCATGAATTCTAAATATTCCAGTGGCCCGAACATTTTCTTCAACGTCCGGATTAAAGGGGTTACAAGCAATCGAGAGACTCGGCCATTGAGTTTTTGATCCGCAATCCGATAATAATATCCCTTGCAGAATTTATAATTAAAACGGGGGTTGGCAACAGGATAAAGGAGTCGTGCTAATAGTTGGCGTCGGTAGGTGGTGATGTCGCAGTCATGTAAAGCAATGGCTGTCGCACGACCAGAAGCCAAAATGTAGCCATAGCAGTACCAGACATTGCGGCCTTTTCCCATCTCTCTGGGAGCCAACCCTTCCTCTTGCAGAATTTGGTCCAGTTTCGTCAAACGAGGACCGTCATGCCATAAAATCCGATGATGCTGCGGCAGTCGTCCAAAGTAGTTTTTTGCTTTTGCAAATTGATCGGCGTCGGCACGATCCAAGCCAATCACAATTTCATCCAGGTAATTGACTGGTATGAGTTCACTAACAATATTTGATAAGGCATTTCCTTCTAACTCAGAATACAGTGATGGTAAAACCAGGCTCATCGGGGAAGTTTTAGAAAAGCTGACCAATTCTGCTTCTAAATATTCGGTACTCCGGTTTGTTAAATTATGGAGAGTTGTGATCACTCCACCTTGAAAATAATCGCCCATAACTTCCTTTTAGAAATAATCGTTGATAATTGAGTCGATGGCTTCCTGCCACCCTCTAGGACCAGACTCTGACGTATAAATGACGGATGATTTATGTTCCAGCTGCATTGCCTGTAAGTTGACGCCTCGGACCACAACAGGAATATCCACTTCAGACAGCATTGCCAAGTCATTGGGGCTATCCCCCAGGCCAATACTGAATACTTCTGTAATATCTTTTTGCTGCTGAAATTGCTCAATCAACCAACGCACCCCCAGCCCTTTATCCACAATGCCCTGGATATGCATAAAACGCCCTCCCTGCAATGTTTGTAATTCATGGGTCTGTAGCTCCTCTTGAAAGGTTTTTAAGGATTCAGAGGAGTCTTTCCATTGTACAGGTTCAGAACACAATCGTGCTTGAGCTAGCTGGGCCTGTGCCTTTGAAAGTCCAGTGATGGAAGAAAGTACTTCTGAAGAAATATCGTGAAATCCCTGGAACTGATAGCCGTGTTCTGCTCTGAGTTGATCCAGCAGCTCGATGAGTTTTTCATACGGAACACCAAAAAAAGTAACATCAAAATCACTGAATACTTCTGGTGGCGACGTCCAGTATCCTTGTGGAACGCAAACAGCTCCTCCGTTTTCAATGATGAAGGGATGCCAGAGTTCCATCGATTGGCGCAAGAGTTTCATTTCTGCCATGGTTTTACTGGAGTTGAGGATTACTGGGATGTTGCGTTTTTTTAGTTCAAAAAGGGCCTTTGAGGCTGCTGCGTAAGAATAAGTATCGTGATCCAGCAGAGTGCCGTCTAAATCAGTGAAAACCAGTACTTGCTTCATACAAAAGATTCTATCGGATGTGCTGTATTCAAGGCGAGGAGTACTATAAGGCAAACGAAAGCTCAACCGATCCCCCTCATTCATGAAAGGTTTTTGGACTGGGGGGTTGAGTACCTGATGCGCTTGTGGTGCATAAGAACAGATGAGGACTATACTATGTTTTTGCGAATAATTCAAAACCTCTGCAATAAAAAATTAGACAACTTTTAAAAATAGCTGAAACTGAATTTTTTGAGAATCAGGGCAATGAGCAAACTGGATATTTCCGTGATTTTTCAAAATATCCTTTACATTGGTAACGGTTTTTTTAAATACCTCTGAAGGGTTCGCCAACGTAGAAGTTAACACTTGTTTTGTGGCATCTGGTTTGGTTCCATTAAGTTTATTCTCGATAGTAATTTGAACATATTTTCCATCAGGCAATTCTTTTTCAGCAGCATTGCCTGTATCAGTGGATATATTTTGAGCAGTCAGGCTCATGGCTTTTCCTGCAGAATCCGTTTGACGCAGACTTTCTAATAGCTCTAAGAACAATTGATCCAGGTTAGCAGCATCCAAAGCAACGGACCATAGGTTTTTTTCGTAATCTTCTTTTAGAGTGTAGTTCGGATACATGCGGGTGAAAATTTTTCCAGTAAAGGATAGAATATCTTCGAGAGAAAATTTACGTTTTGACAACTTTCCTACCAAAGCCTGCATTTTTAAATGCTGACACAGTACCTCGGCTTCCTCAAAGAGTGAGGTAAACTCCTCGCGAAATTCATGAGATAATTGATCAGCAACAGTCTCAAATAATTGAAATAACTTATTTTGGCAGTCATCCCAATGTAAAGCGATCCCTCCTTGTAATGTAAGGCTGCTCAGACGAAAATTCTGTTGTAGTTTCTGTTCTATCTGGTGTTTATGGATGGCCATTTCGATGGTGGCAAACAGTTCCCGTCTTTTAAATGGTTTGATAATATAACCAAAAGGCGATGTCATTTTTGCGCGATCCAACATCTGTCTGCTGGTAAATGAAGTTAAATAAATAATGGGGATGTCATATTGTTCTTGAATCTTTTGTGCCGTCTCAATTCCATCGAGTTCTTCTGTGAGCATAATATCCATCAAGATTAAATCGGGTTGGTATTCAGGAATAATTTCCAATGCTTTGGTCCCCGAATTGGAAACTTTGGATGTATATTGGTTCGTATCTTCTATACAATATTGAATATCTTCGGCAATGATAGCTTCATCTTCAACCACTAATATTTTGGGTTTGCCCATGTTTCTTCTCCTCAAATTGGAATTTAAAAATAGTTCCACCCGTTCGTTCGATTTGATACTCCCCATCGATTTGCTGAATTAATATTGATACAATACGCAGACCCATCGATTTGCTGTTTTTTATATCTAAATCGTCAGGAATGCCAATCCCGTTATCTTTGACTTCCAGGTAAATCCGATGATTTGGTTTTTGATGCATCTGAATGGATATTTTTCCGAGGATCGTATCAGAAAATGCATATTTCAAAGAATTTGTTACCAGTTCATTAATGATCAAGCCACAAGGTATGGCATAATGGACTCCTAAATGAATTTTTTCAATCTCTGTTGATAAGGAAATCTGTTCAGGGGTAACACAGTAGGATATCAGTAACTCGTGAACCAACTCCTCTACAAATTCAGAGAAATCAATACTGCCAATGTCATCTGACCGGTAAAGCTTTTCATGAATGATTGACATCGTTTGTATCCGTTGCTGAAGATTATGGACTGATTGCTCTACCCGTTCATCTTTGATATGGCGGAACTGCAAACGCGACAGGCTAGAAATCACCTGCATGTTATTTTTGACGCGATGATGGATCTCCTGAAGAAGGATCTCTTTTTCTTGAAGAGAAACTTTGAGTTGTTCTTCAGCTTGCCGCCTCACATGAATTTCGTCCTGCAACTGTTCATTTGTTTTTTGTAATGCCGCTGTTCGTGCTTCAACTTCTTCTTCCAGGTGTTCTTTATGTTCAATCAAGGCTTTTTCTGCGTTAAGACGGTGATGAAGTTCTACTTGAAGATCCGTATAAGATGTTTTTAAATTTTCTCTCATGCGGTTCATGGCTATGATAACTTCTTCCAGTTCATCATCTTTTGATTTACGGGAGAGCTGGATAGGTGAATGAAGGTTTTTGGCATTGAGTTGGTTGGCATACTTAGCCATAGTACTCAGATGCCGAGTCAAGATAAACTGCACAATAAAGAAAATGAAGGTTGATACTAAAAAGGTCTTAATGCCTTGGGTCATGAGAATCACCAAGACCCTGTCGATTAATTGCTGATGAACTCGCTCTAATGTGGCAACAGCATACAAACTCCCCAAATTAAAATCTTCTCCCTGGTGGGAAAAGTTCATGGGAAATCGTTTTTCGATGATATTGTGTTCTTTCAGAGTTCCTGCTGAAATCCAAACTCTTTCTGTCGATTGGATTTCTAAATATTGTATATCCGGCAAACGAACAACCCCCTCAAGCAGAACCTTTGCTTGTTGAGTATCAGTCATCCACAAACTGTTAATCAATCCCATTAAGTGACTTTTTTGTATCTGCTCCATTTGATCTTCTATTAAATTGATGTCTCGCCAGTACTCTAAGAATAGTTGGTATCCTGTCCCTACCAGTGTGATCATCGAACTGCAGATTAAAATATAGACAATTAACCGATAAGCGATGCCTTTTTTCAAAGAGACAGAGTTGGGAAACCGATCGAATCGTGCGGTCATAATGAACTCCTTGGCATTTGTGAGTTGTGCATGATGAGCCGAGTAGCGTTATAAGCATGCATAACACAGAAGTAATCCTGTTTGATATTAATATTGCAGTACAAAATCCATGAGAGTATAAAGGCAAAAATCATTTTTTAATATTTTTTTCTAATCAGAAAACGGTTATGTCGACCAAACCTACTCTGACATCCAATAAAAAAATCTTAACAGAATTGGAACTCAGCCGTAAAAAAGTAGAAATTCTAGAAACCGCGATGCAGGATTTAACGGACGAATTACATTTTATTCATAAGCAGTTTCAAAATTCGGAGAAAGTTAGTAAGGATCTGTTTTTAGAAGCCATCAATGATATTATCGATGAATTAAGTTTTACAGGAAAGACAATACGAGCATTAGAGAATAACATAAACACTGTGATTGACTCTGTGTTTGAAGGAGACTCCGGCCATGCACTCAGGGAAATGGTCGTGCAGGTCATAACACTTTCCTTGAATCATTGGGAGATGACCACTGGTTCCTCTAAAATTGAGTTGGCTGAAGAAAGTCATATTTGGAAGGTACATCTGGACAAAGGTTTCTTCCGGGTACGGACCTTTGATCGGTATTTAAGCCTGCAAAACCTTCCTGCAAAACCTAGATGGCGGGATGTTCTCAGAACCGCCCGATTTGTTCTCACTTATTCAGAGAAAAACTCGCCTGTTAAAGAACAGCTGAGACAAAGTTTAAAAAAACTCCAGGATTTAATTTTTCAAAATAAAGTTTCTTGATTCTATGTGAATCCGAAGCTGAAATTCAAGGAAGGCGAAAATAATAATATGTGAAAGTTACACAGGATTTTCATCGAGATTCAAAGCGTTTTATCGGGCCCATAGCTTGCCATGACACTGGTAAAGCAACGGAGAAGATCGTTGAAAAGACAAGTAAATTTGCTAAGTTATTGTTTTCGCCTTCCTAAATTAAAAACCAATCTATAATGCCTTAAAAGGAATTGCGAGTCCATCTGAGAAGCCCATCGTCTTGATTTAGAAATTCTGAATCGTGTTGGAGAAGGGGATAGTTTTGCTTCAGGATTGATTTATGGCTTCTTCCGCATTAAGTGGTAATCGTCCATTCGACCGTATTGTGCAGCATGCAATGTTTTTCTCAACAGACTATGTCTCGATATGTTTAACAACTCGACAAGGATTTCCGGCGGCAAATACCCCATCGGGAATGTCCCGTGTGACTACGCTACCTGCACCGATAACAGAACGGGAGCCAATAGTTAGACCTGGACAGATGATTGCGCCTCCACCAAACCAGACATTAGATCCAATGCTAACTGGTTTTCCATATTCCTGCGTGCGGCGCATATCAGCATCCAGCGGATGTGTGGCTGTATAGATTTGTACGGCAGGACCAAACATGACATGGTCTCCCACAGTAACTTTGCACACATCGAGCACAACACAGTTAAAATTGAAGAAGCACTTCTGACCGAGATAAATATTGCTCCCATAATCGCAGAAAAAAGGCGGTTGCATCCACACATCTTTTCCTCCTGAACCAAACAGTTTCTGAAGAATGTTTCGACGTTTTTTCTGTTGATCTTCACGTGTGGCATTGAGTCTTTGGCAGAGATTTCGTGCAAGTTCACGTGCATGGACTAACTCTGCATCAAATGGATTGTACAATTGTCCTGCCAGCATCTTTTTGTACTCAGTTTGTGTCACAATGGACTCCTGGTAACTTTTGCGATTACCTTCTCTTGGTAGCGCCGAATTTTCTCATGGTTGACTTGCTTCGTGAATGGTCTATGTAGTGATTTCGATTCGATTTTTCTCAGGATCCAAGACAGCGCTTTCGTAATAACCATCGCCGGTTCTTCTCGGTCCATCCAAAACTTCAAACCCGTCTTCTTTCAATCTTGTTGTCAAGAAATCAACCTGTTCTTTACTTCCCACTGAAAATGCCAAATGAATGTATCCTGTAAACTGTTCATAGGGATCATTTGTTGTTTCGGGCACGGAATCTTTTTGCATAATTTCTATCCTTGCTCCAGACTCAAAACTCAGAAAATACGATGAAAGCCCCTTGGTTAGATTAGTGTATTTATCATTCGCCTGTGCATGAAAATACTTCTCGTAAAATGCCTTCAACATTTCGATATCTCGTGCCCAGATAGCTACATGTTCGATTTTCACGTTTCTAATCTTTCCTTGCCGAATGCTAGCAATGAGTTGTGTGGAGGGGGACAATGAACTTTGTTAAAAGCGATTTTTCTTGTAACGGCCACTTACCAACTTTTCTTCGCTTCTTCAACAAAACGTCGGTTGCGTCAGTCATTTTCTCATCATACTCAACTCTCGCAAGTTGAAAGTAATCTAACCCTAGTAAAATATTGCATCTCCAACGAGAAGGATAAGAGAGCATTGCTTAATTAATGAATAAGATTCAAGATATTTTAAT